>DAHYHI010000015.1:0-224038 GCA_027391075.1 Acidimicrobiaceae bacterium
CCCATTACCCGAAGGCGTCGACACCGCAGCAACAACATCACTCACATGAACACCCAAACCAGGCACCGACCCGTAAAACTGAGCACCCCCAAACGAGAACACCCCACCATCAGCACCAAACAACCAATACCCATTACCCGAAGGCGTCGACACCGCAGCAACAACATCACTCACATGAACACCCAAACCAGGCACCGACCCGTAAAACTGAGCACCCCCAAACGAGAACACCCCACCATCAGCACCAACAAGCCGGTAACCCGACGGGGGCGGGTTCACGAACGTCAAACCCATGGCAGGGTGGCCGATACCGGTGTCGGTTGCGGTGCTTACGGCGAAGTCGCCCGGCGGGTATGTCCCAGCCGGCGGGTCGGTCACGCCCGACACGACCACGCTGACCGACGAACCGCCCGCGATAGCGATAGGAGTGTCGACCTCGACGCTATTGGCGGCCGTCGCAGTTACTACGTGGACGCCGGTACCGTCGACCCTGTAGTCGGAGGTAGCTGACGGCAGTGTCGTGCCGCTCGGCGCCACTAGTTCTATGGGCTGACCGGCCGCTAAGCCTCCCAGGGCTCCGCTGGTGTAACTGTAGGTCCAAGTCGCTACGGCCCCGGCCGACGTGGACGACGAGGCGACGGCGACGCCGCTCAGCGCCGAGGGGAAGCTGACCTGGCTGACCGGGCCGCCTGCGGCGTCAGCCGTGGTCGACACCTCGAAATCAGTTGCAGGGTAGGAGCCTTGGGCGGGGTTGGTCATGGCGGACACGACCACCTTGACTTGCGTAGAAGCGCCCACCGACGACGAAAGCGTTATAGTCGCCGTGTTAGGAGTCCCGGGAGTCACGCTCACGTCCCCTGCGCCGGCTTTCACCCCGTCTATGGTGTAGTCGCTCGACTGTGTCGGGAACGTCGCCGGCGTGGGGGCTTCCAACGTCAGCGAGTCCCCTTGGCTCAGCGCCCCGGTGTCGCTCGTCTGAAAGTCGTAGGTCCAGTCGACGTCACTGGCGGCGGGCACACTGGACGTGGCTGACAGGGAGACTCTGGTGACGCCCGAGCCGAACGAGATGCCCGTGGCGGCTTGGCCGGCGATGGTGTCGACACTGGTCGCCACCTCGAAGGCGCTGGCCGGGTCGTTCCCAGGTGGCGGGTTGGTGACGTCGGACACGGTCAATGACACAACGACCCCGGCTCCGACGGCAGTAAAGCCCGTCGGCACGGTTACGGTGACGCTGTTGGCGGGGTTCGCCACGCTTACAGTCGACGGGGTTGAGCCGCCCACTAGGTAGTTGCCCGCCGCGGCCGGCCAGACCGTTCCGACCGGTGCGGTCAGGGTCACCGTGTTACCTGAGGTGAGGGACCCCGTGCTGCTCGTGGTGAAACCGACGAGCCACTGCTCCTGCTGGCCAGCCTGGCTGACCGTCGCGGAGTACGACACGTTGGTAACACCCGAAGAGAAGGTCAGGCCGGCCGATGCGTTGGTAGCTGAGTCGGCGATCGTGGAAGCACTGAAGACGGTGTTGGAATATGTGCCGACGGGGGGGTTGGTGACGTCGCCGATTGTGACGTCCACCGGGCTCGAGGCTGCGATCGAAGCCGGGACGGTCAGAGTCACGCTGTTGGCCGGGCCGGTCACGCTGACCGCACCTACGGTTATCCCACCCACGGTGTAGTCGGCCGCTGCGGTCGGGAAGGTCGTGCCGGTTGGGGCGACGAGCGTCACCGTGTCACCGGAGCCCAACGCGCCAGACGAACTGGTGGAGAAGTCGTAGGTCCAAGTCGACGAACCGCCCGCTGCTGCGGAGGAGGAGGTAACTGCCAATCCGGTGGCACCGGAGCCGAAGTCGAGGCCGGCGGACACGGTCTGGGTGGCCGTGTCCGAGCTGGTGGCGACTGTGAAATCGCTGGCGGGGTCGACGCCGGCCGTAGGGTTGATCACGCCGTCGACGACTACGGTTACGGCGGTGCCGTCGCCCACCGCCACCGGCGTGGTAAGCGTCACGGTCGGGGCGCTCTGAGTACCTCCGACGGTTACCGTGCCGGTCACGGCCGTCCCGTCGACGGTGTAGTCCGACGGCTGGGCCGGGAAGGAGGTACCGGCGGGAGCGCCTAGAGTCACCGTGGCGGTGTTGGCCGCGAGCGACCCTGTGCCGCCGGTCGTGAAGGTGTACGTCCAGTTGCTCTGGGCCGCCTGCTGGCGGTTGGATGCCGACACAGTCGCTGCGGTGACGATGGAATTCTTGTTGACGCACAGCACCCCCGGGGCGAACAGGGCCGCCGTCGGAGAGCCCAGACCCGACGCCATGTCGTAGCCGGTTCCCGCCGGGTAGTCTCCGTTGTTCGTGCCGGTGTAGTCGTTGTTACCCGACGTGATGTCGTTCATGTCAGACGGGTTCCGATACAGCGCCGGGTTTAGGAGACCGGCGGCCTGGGCGGGTTTCGTCGCCCCGCAGGACTCGTCGGCGAGAGCCGTCAGGGCAGCCCAAACCGGGGCCGCGCCGCTCGTGCCTCCCTCCGCCGTCCACTGGCCGGTGCCCGAAACGCTGTCGTAGATGCTGTAGGCGCTGTCGGGGTTCGCTACCGCGGCCACGTCGGGCACCTCACGGCAGTGGGTCCCCGTCGCAGCCCCGCAGTAGGTTCCGCTCTGCGACAGGCCGGTCTCGAACACCCCGGTTCCGGTCTGCCATGACGGTATCGACCAGAAGGTGGAGACACCTCCCCCTCCGGCGCCCCCGGAGACGTTCCCGGGGGTGCCGCCGTTGTTCCACACCGTCTCGCTTTGGAGGGTGTGGTTAGTGTTCAGGGTGAGCGTGGTGCCTCCGACCGCCGTCACGTACGGGTCGCTGCCCGGATCGTCCACGGCCAAGGCCGTCGAGGTCCCGGCACCGCCGTAGCAGTCCTCGGCGCCGGCGTCGCCGGCAGCGTCGAGGATGCTTTGGCCTTGGCTGGCCATCTGCGCGAAAACAATCTCCTCGGCCTGCGCCCCCGCCTCGCCCTCCTGGGGCTCGCAGATACCCCAGCTGGTAGAGACCACTTCCGCTGTGTCGTCGTCGGCTATCTGGGTGTACTCGTCGGTAGGACCGCTCCCGCCGTTGGGCGCCTCGTAGACGTCAAGTGTCGCCTGGGGGGCGAGCTCGATCACGTTCTCGATGTCGAGGATCGACTCCCCCGACCCCGGCCCGGTGCCGGCTCCGCCGTCCACGTTCACCTCGTTCACCGTCGGGTTGACGCCGTAGCAAGAATCGAAGGTGGAGACGTCCGAGGGTGCGTAGGGTTCCAGCTCGTAGAGGGCGATCGTCTCGCCCGAGCCGAGCATCCCCTTCGAGTACGCCCCCGCCGTGAAGCCGTAGGCCGTAGCCAGCTGGTCGCCGGTGTAACCCCCGGCTGCCTGCGCGCTCGGGCACCCGACGGGGCCGGCGATCCGCGGCAACACTTTTGCGGCGGCTCCCGCCGAACCCGACGCTCGAGTCTCCGCTGCGGAAGGTGCGCTGGAAGCCAGGTCTTGGGGCTTCAGCTGGTAGATGGTCGACAACCCGGTTATCGCCACGACAGACGGCGCAATCGCAGATGGCAGTAGCGGAGCGGTGGTGTTCGCGTAAGCGACCCGGCCGGAGGCCAGCCGGTAGCTGTGCAGCGTTACTCCGAGAGCTTTCTCGGCTTGGCCTACCGTGGTCGTCACGGGAATGATCACGTCGTCGGGGTTGACCGGACCCGGTTGGAGTCCCAACGCCACGAGCTGCGAGTCGACCGCCGCTATCGTGGCTGCAGAAGCACCGAACGTGGGGCCGAACTCGCCCTGCGCCAAGAAGTGGTGGTACGAGGGCGAAGACGGGTCGTAGACCTCGGAGAGGAACGACTGCAGCGCCGCCGGGTCCCTCGGGGCGAGGCTCACGTCCAAGTGAAGCGTGGTCGTCGTGTCCTCAGGTCCGAGGTCCTTCGCCTGGACTGGCGCGGCGATCGCGTGGCCGATCGGCACTTTCACAGGCGCCTGCTGGGGCGATAGCGTAGCGCCGGCAGCACTGGCCGAAACAGTCGGAGCAAAGACGGCTATGAGCCCGACGACGGTGCCCGCGACACCAGCACGGCTGACTGCTACCCGGCGACGAGCTCTACGCCGGCGCGGGACTCGGGGTTCGCTTCCAGCCGACATTGTGGTTCCTCCCTATCTCGCCGAGCCGGCTTGGAGCCCAAGCACATCGAGTTGACCTTAGCGGCCCGCCCCTTTACCAGTCAAGGACCGGACAATGCCCTCGGCGCCTACCAGAAGCCGGTCGAGGCTGGTTTCAGGTCACCATTCCTGCAGTCAGGGCGGCGTCGACGGCGGCTACGAGCCGGTCGTGGTCGGAGACGTTGCGCCGCCTGTCCGATGTCACGATCCCGACCCGCACAGCTTTGCAAGGCTCGGGGAGGTCGGCTGCTTCGAGGAAACCTTCCAGGTCCATCCTCGTGTCGATGCGGGTCGCTTCGACACCGTAGGCGCTACAAAGCGCTACGAGGTCCACCCCGTGCGGCGTAGCCCAGTAGCGTTCGAAGCGCTCAGGCTCCAGGACATCCGAGTAGGCCAGGAATGAGAAGATCCCACCCCCGTCGTTGTCTACTACTACCACGCTCAGCCGGGCCGGCCGCTCGGCCGCCCATAGGAGCGCCCCGGCGTCGTATAGGAATGCGAGGTCCCCTACCAGAGCCACGGTCGGCTGTCCGGCGCCGATGGCAGCTCCAAGCGCACTTGACAGCACCCCGTCGATACCGTTCGCTCCACGGTTGGACATCACTCGACCCTCGCAACGAGGCGACCCGAACCACTCGACATCGCGTATTGGCATCGAAGACGACACGAACAGCTGAGAGCCAGGCGAAAGCGATTCCGTGACAGCCCTGGCAACCGCCGGCTCGGACATCTCCAACGCCGTCCCCAGCGCTAGAAGATCGTCGAGGGTCGCTTGGGTTATCTCGTCTGCCCGCTTCCACAGCGAAAGCCAGTCGCCTGCCGCCCCAACCACGTCGGTAGCGGTCGACGCACTGAGCGCTCCCGCCAAGTCGACCGCGTTGGCGGTCGACACCTCCCATGCGGTTCGCTCGGGGTCTACCCAGCGTCCGCGAGGATCGACGAGCACCTGAGGTACGTCCCCGCCGAGGCCCCCGAGCCATGTGTTAAGCACCTTAGACGACCAAGGTGCTCCGAAGCGCAGCACGAAGTCGGCCTCGAGGTTCTGCACGAACTCGGAGCGCAACATGAGGTCTGCTCCTGCCACCACGAAGGGATGCTCCACGCGAAGCCCACAGCGGGGATCGGCCAGGACCGGCCATCCCATCGTCTGAGCTATCGCCAACACGGCCTCCCTGTCCTCCTCGGAGGCCGCCGCGCCCTCCCCGGCGACTATGAGCCCGCGCCTGCCACTTTGGGATCTGATCAGATCGACGATGGCCGAGTCGGGTGTCACTTTTCGCGCCAAGCGCCCTACGGCGTGCCAGGGCCTGCCCCCCGGGCGTCCCAGCGGGACCGGAACTCCCGACCCGTCGCCGAAAAGGGGCTCGCGAAACGCCAAGTTGAGGTGGACCGGGCCTTGTCCTTCGAGCGCCTCGGCCACCGCACGAGAAGCCACAGAGCGCCACATCCCGGCCGACGCGAGCTCCGCGACGCCTGGCTCGAAGGCCCAGCGAACCGACCGGCCGTAGAGGCCCTGCTGGTCGACCGTCTGGGGTGCGCCCACCTCGTGCAGCTCGGGGGGGCGGTCTGCGCTAACGACGATCAGGGCGACACCCGCCTGAGAGGCCTCTACCACCGCAGGGTGCATCTCCACTGCGGCCGTTCCGCTCGTCGTGACGGCGATAACTGGCCTAGCAGTGGCGAGAGCAGCTCCAAGCGCTGCGAACCCCGACGAACGCTCGTCCAACACGACGCTCACCCGGATCGCCCCCTGGGTCTGGAGAGCTGTGATCATTGGGGTGGAGCGTGATCCGGGTGAGACGAAAGCTTCGCGGACACCTGCTCGGTGCCATTCGTCGCACAGCACCGAGCAGAACGCCGCCTGGACGTCAGCCCGCTTGACATCTTCGAGCGTCATGGGGCACCTCCTGGGGACGCAACGCTTGCAGAGACGGTGGGCGACGGGATCATGGCATCATTGCGGCATGAGAAGCGAGCTTGGAGTCCTCGTGCGCAACGCCCCTGCGCGTCACCGTCTGGCGCTCGTACACGGCTTCACGCAGTCGGCGGCTTCCTGGGGACCGTTTGTCGACAGCCTCGACGACAGCTTCGAGACGGTCGCGCTCGACGCTCCTGGGCACGGACGCTCCGCTGCCGTCGAAGCCGGCTTGGTGGACGGGGCTGAGATGATGGCAGCAGCGGTGCTCAAAGCGGGCTCCGGCGGCCCGGCGTCGTGGATCGGCTATTCCATGGGTGGCCGCTACGCCCTGCACGTGGCTCTCGCTCACCCAGAGGCGGTAACGAGCCTGATATTGGTCAGCTCCACCGCCGGCATCGACGACCCCGACGAGCGCCAGGCGCGAAGGCGCTCCGACGCCGACGTAGCACGTCGCGTCGAACGCGACGGCGTGGGCGACTTCCTCGCCTGGTGGCTGTCGCAGCCGATCTTCTCCACCCTTCCGACTGAAGCGGCTAACCTCGAGGGGAGGATGGGCAACTCCCCGGCGGGCCTGGCTTCGAGCCTCCGACTCGCCGGGACGGGAGCGCAGCAGCCTCTGTGGGACCGCCTTGGGAACATCGAAGTGCCGGTCCTCGTCGTCGCAGGCGACCTCGACGCCAAGTACCGCGACCTCGCCCACCGGCTCGTCGAGTCGATCGGCGGCAACGCCGAACTGGCCGTCGTTCCCGACGCCGGCCACGCATGCCACCTCGAGGCCCCGACTGTATTCCACAGGCTGGTACAGAGGTGGTTGACGGCCCGTCGACCCTGAGCCCCACGGCGTTGCTCCTCGGCTGGTCAGATCCACAAGCCGACCGCCACGGCAGCTCCGAACGCCAACTGCGCCCTACCGGTTTCGCCGAGCACCTCGATCAGGTCCCGTCCCGTCGTACCTGCCAGGACACGCCTAACCGGCACGACTGCAAACGGCAGAGCCACCAGGCCAACAAGTCCGCCCAGCCGCCAGGCCGCCATCAACGCTGCGGCTACGAAGGGGCCGGCCATGCACGCCGAGTAGATCACCCTCGTCGGAGCCGCCCCCACCCTCACCGCCAGAGTCCGCTTGCCCGACAACGCATCACCGTCTATGTCACGGAGGTTGTTCACCACCAGCAAGGCAACGGCAAACAGGCCCGAAGCCGCCCCAGCGACAGCGCTCAGAGCATCGAGACGTCCGAGTTGCACGTACGCAGTCCCTGCGGTAGCTACCAGGCCGAAAAAGACGAACACGAACAGCTCTCCCAACCCGGCGTAACCGTACGGTCTGGGCCCGCCCGTGTAGAACCAACCGGCGGCTACGCACGCCGCCCCGACCGCTACCAGCCACCAGCCGGCGAACGCTGCTAGCACGAGGCCGCAAGCTCCGGCCACGGCGAAAGACGCGAGCGCCGCCTTCTTGACTGCCGCCGGACTTCGCAGGCCCGACGCTACAAGCCGCAGGGGCCCAACCCTGTCGACATCGGTGCCTTTGACACCGTCGCTGTAGTCGTTGGCGTAGTTCGTACCGACCTGGAGAGCCAACGCCACGACCAACGCAAGGGCCGCCCGCCACCAGATCACCTGACCGCCGGCCCTTGCCACCGCAGTACCGATGACCACAGGAACGGCCGACGCCGGGAGCGTCCTCGGGCGGGCGCCGAGCACCCACGGATGTTGCGAAACCTTCACCGGGTGGCAAACTACCGCCGATGGCAGCTCTCGTGGCAATCGACCTTCCGGGCGGACCGGCGTTCGTGACAGCACTACGCATGATCTGGGACGCCGGTGATGCGGCACTTCCCGTAGACCAGCGCCTGGCCGCTAGCGCCCAGGCGGACACGATCCGCTCGCTACGGGCATCCGCTGTAGTCGGCCCAGACGGCGAGCGTCACAAACTGGAGGGTGGAGCCCCCGTCGAGCCGGGTGACGCCCTAGTGATGGCCACCAGCGGGACGACAGGCCGCCCGAAAGGGGTGGTTCTGACCCACGGAGCTCTCGACGCTTCTGCAGCAGCTACCAGCCGCAGGCTCGGCGTCGACCCCACCCGGCACCGTTGGCTGGCTTGCCTGCCTCTCAACCACATAGGGGGTCTGGCGGTGGTGACCCGCAGCCTTGCTACCGGGACGCCTTTCGAGGTGCTGGCCGGCTTCGACGCGGACCGTGTCCGGGAGCTAAGCGGCCCGGACTGCTTCGTGTCGCTGGTGACCACGGCGCTCGCCCGGACGCCGGCTGACCTTTTTCACACGGTGGTGCTGGGAGGCTCCTCCTACCCCGCTGACCGGCCAGCGAACGTCGTGGGAACCTACGGGATGACCGAGACCGCCAGTGGCGTCGTCTACGACGGGTTCCCTCTCGAAGGCGTCGAGATCAGGATCGACGCCCGGACGTCGGAGATCTCCCTACGAGCACCAATGCTGCTGCGCTGCTATCGCGACGGCGCGGCCCCTTTCGGACCCGACGGCTGGTTTCCGACCGGCGACGCAGGCGAATTCGACTCTGACGGGCGTCTCATGGTCGCCGGCAGAATGGGCGACATGATCGTCTCTGGGGGCGAGAAGATCTGGCCGGCGCCGATCGAGGAGATCCTGGTCGAACACCCCGACGTCGCCGACGTGGCGGTAGCTGGCAGGACTGACCCCGAGTGGGGCCAGAGGGTCGTCGCATGGGTTGTCCCAGCGCAGGGCCGGCCCCTCCCTGACCTTGCGGAGTTGCGCGACCTGGTTGGTTCCCGCCTTGCCCGCTGGGCAGCACCTAGGGAGGTCGTGGCGGTCGACTCGATCCCTCGGACGGCGATCGGGAAGATCCGCCGGGACCGTCTCGACCGGGGCGAGCCCGAAGGCCGGTAAGTTGCAAGACATGAAGATGCCCTATCGCAACCTTGGCCGTTCCGGTCTGCGCGTCAGCCTTTTGTCTTTCGGGTCGTGGGTCACGTTCGGGCCCCAGCTCGCCGGTCAGGGGGCTGCTGAATGCCTCGAGGCCGCTCATGACGCCGGCGTCAACTTCTTCGACAACGCCGAGGCGTACTCAGGTGGCGAGTCTGAGAGGATCATGGGTCAGGCCATCGCCGACCTCGGATGGGCTCGCCACGATTACGTGATATCGACGAAGCTGTTCTGGGGCTTGCACCCTGCGGTGAACATGCGCAACACACTGAACCGCAAATACCTGCGCCAGGCTATAGAAGGCAGCCTTGAGCGTCTCGGCCTCGACTTCGTCGACCTGGTGTTCTGCCACCGCCATGACCCCCACACCCCTCTAGAAGAGACGGTTTGGGCGATGCACGACATGGTCGAACGAGGTCAAGCGCTCTACTGGGGGACGTCAGAGTGGCCGGCTGACGAGATCCGCGCCGCGTGGGAGATCGCCGAACGCCATCACCTTCACAAACCGGTCATGGAACAACCCCAGTACAACCTGCTAACCCGGGCAAAAGTCGAGCGCGAGTACGCTCGCTTGTACTCCGAGATTGGCCTCGGCCTGACCACGTGGAGCCCTCTATCTTCAGGGCTGCTCACCGGCAAGTACCGCGACGGGATCCCTGAAGGATCCCGGGCCGCCCTTCCGGGCTACGAGTGGTTGCGTGACCGGCTCACCGACCCGGCTGCGAACAAGGCTGTCGAGCAGTTGTCCGCCGTCGCCGAGCGTCTCGGTGCTACCCCCTCCCAGGTGGCGATCGCCTGGTGCGCCCACAACCCTCACGTGTCGACTGTGATCACCGGCGCCAGCCGCGCTGACCAGGTCCGTGACAACATGGCCGCCGTCGAAGTTCTCGACGCTCTCGACGAAGACACGATCCTCCAGCTCGAACGCGCCTTCGAAGGCATTGCTTCCTAGACGCCTCCGGCGAGACATTTTGACGGCGACGCACATCATCACCACAACCGGGACAACTGGAGATGCGGCTACGATGACCACGTCGATTGAACCTGACGCAACCGACGCAGTAGTCGGCTTTCCTAGGACCGCGTCTCGGCTGGCGCTACCAGTCGAAGCCTGGGGATAGGTCCCGACTAAGAATCCGGTGGTCGAGACGACAGCGAGCAACCACAGGTGCCAGCGCTGGGGATTCCAGCGGGCGCCTGGTCCGCCAAATGTCGTGCCGGCTAGCGTCGGCGTCGTAGCCGCCGCGATAGCCCCGTGGCCTGAGACCACCCGACAGGATCTGTGAAGGAAAGTCCTGGCTAAACCAGTCACAGTTCCTCCTTCGTCGCAGCCGATCTAACCGGTCGAAGTCGCAACATGCCACTTTGGATGTGAACTTTGACGGCCTCACTAGGTTCCTCCAGTATCGTAGCTATCTGATCGCGCGCAAGGCCGCCGAAGTCTGCGAGGCCGACTGCAGCTTCCTGCGTTGGCAGCTGCGATCTGCCAGACAGGCCCGCCTCTCGCAAAGCGCTCCTGTATACCGATGCCAGGAGGCTCACCCGCTGCGTCGTGCCGCAGGTGTCACGGCCTTCGCCGCGAGTCCACCACCACACGAACGCGTCCTGTGCAACCTGGTCGGCTTTGGGCCGTCCGAAAAGGTAGTAGGCGAAGCTGTAGACCGCTCGGGCGTGCGCTTCGTAAACGTCAGAGAGGCCCCTCAGGCTCCCGGGCGGAGCCCGCCAGCTCCCCGGAACGGGTGAGGCTCGGGATGCCATTTCGATTGTGCGCCGAGGAGCCGTCCACGGAGGAGGGCCCTTCCCACGGATGAACCGGGGCCGGATGTCGCTGGAACTACCGCTAGGTTGGGAGGGGTGCCGACCGCGAACCATCTAGCCCGGGAATCCAGCCCCTACCTGCTCCAACACGCAGAGAACCCGGTCGACTGGTACCCGTGGGGGCCGGAGGCGTTCGAGGCGGCGAAGTCCCGGGACGTGCCCATCCTGCTGAGCGTTGGCTACAGCGCCTGCCACTGGTGCCATGTGATGGCGCACGAATCCTTCGAGGATCCCGAAGTCGCTGAGGTAATGAATCACCTTGCGATTTGTGTCAAGGTCGACCGGGAAGAACGCCCCGACGTGGACAGCGTGTACATGGAGGCGCTACAAGCGATTACCGGCGGCGGAGGGTGGCCGATGACAGTTTTCCTCACACCTGACGGCAGGCCGTTCCACGGGGGAACCTATTATCCCAAGGCCCAGTTCCTAGCCCTTCTTGGACGGGTCGGTCAACTCTGGCGCGATCAGCGCGCTGATCTAGAGGAGGCCGCCTCCCAGCTCGCCGAGGCTGTCAGGTCTCACACCTCGCTGCCCTCGGCGAGCTGGGCCAGGGACGGCGACGCGGGCGCGGCCGGCGACCCGAAGCTTCTAGAGCGTGCTGGCGACGCCCTTCTAGCTCGCTTCGACCCTGAATGGGGAGGTTTCGGGAGGGCGCCGAAGTTCCCTCAGCCGCCGATGCTCGAAGCGCTCCTCCAGGCGGCAGTCGCCTACGAGCGTCCCGACCTGCTCGAAGCGCTCACCACGACTCTCGACGCGATGGTGGCCGGAGGCATTTACGACCATGTTGGTGGGGGGTTCGCCAGGTACTCCACTGAGCGCACGTGGCTGATACCGCACTTCGAGAAGATGCTCTACGACAACGCCCTACTCGTGCGGGTCTACCTGCACGCGTGGCAAGTCACTGGACGGCCCGCCTATCTGCAGGTCCTACAAGAGACCGTCGACTACCTGCTCAGCCCTCCGCTTCGGGTGGCCGGCGCCGGCTTCGCGTCAGCTGAAGACGCCGACAGCGAAAGAGTCGAAGGCCGCTTCTACGTTTGGGACCACGACGAGGTTCTCGATGTCGCAGGACCTGATACCGCCGCCTGGTATGGAGTGACCGAAGCCGGGAACTGGGAAGGCAGGAACATCCTTCACCGGCCGCGTCGAAGCGCCGAGGGCGAAGCCACGCTTTGGCCGTCGGACACTGATTGGCTGGCCCCACCCCCTACGGTCGAGGACGGCCGGCGGGCCCTCCTGCAACGCCGCAACACCAGGCCCCGGCCGGGACTCGACGACAAGGTGCTCACAGAGTGGAACGCCATGGCCGTCGCGGCGCTCGCCGAAGCAGGCGCGGCGATTGGGGATCTTCGGCTGCTCGACGCAGCCGAGTCTGTCGGGCGCTTCCTGTTGGCGAGCTCCCGCAGAGCGGACGGCCGCTGGCTTAGAAGTTGGCAGGACGGAACCGCACGGCACCTCGCCTATAGCTCTGACTACGCTTGGCTGGTAGAGGCGTTCTGCCGTCTGGGCGAAGCAACCGGCCAAGCCGAATGGTTCGCCGAAGCCCGCAAGGCCGCCGACAGCCTGATCGAGCTGTTTTGGGACGACGAGCGCCGGGCGTTCGCCACCTCCGGAGTGGACGCCGAAGCCCTGATAGCAGCCCCTCTCGACACCTCCGACGGGGCGGTTCCCTCGGCGAACTCAGTGGCTGCGACAGCATTACTACGCCTCGGCGCCATAAGTGGTGAGCGCCGCTACGGCGAGCACGCCAGGGTACTGGTAGAAGCTATGGCCCCAGCGATGTCGAAGTCACCTTTATCTTTCACAGGTATGGTCGTCGCCGCAGACCTACGGCGCAGAGGGGTCACAGAAGTCGTGGTCAGTGGTTCCAGGCCCGACCTGCTAGGAGCGCTGCGGAGCCGCTACCTTCCGGGGGCTGTCGTCGTGTGGGGGGAACCCTTCGATTCCCCTCTCTGGGAGGGCCGGCGCCTACAAGACGGCGAGGGGAGCCCGACGGCTTCGTCCGACGGCCTCGCTTACGTCTGTCGCGACTACGCTTGCCAGATGCCGGCAGGGGACGTTGAAACCCTTCTAGCTCAGCTCGGAGTTGCCGGACCGCCGAGCATCCACCAATTCGACCGACGCAAGGACAAGTATTAGAGATCGTGACATCCACCTCTGCCCTCGAAAGGTTGTTGATCACCGACAAGGTCAGGCCGTCGTCGTTCGGGGCTGCGGTCACCGCACCTGACTACCGTCCTGTAATTAAGGAGATGCCCCGAGTCAGGGTAGACGCGGGAGTCACTCTACGCCTCGTCGTCTTGTCCAGCGACGAGCGCCACTGCACTGGTATCGACGTCGAGTCGGGCACGCTCGTCCGGGGGTGGGCGACCGAACCTTTCGAGGCAGCCTTATCCATCTACGACGTGGTCGAGGTGACCATCGCCGGCAGCGGCAGCGCCGACGTCCTGCCCGACCCGGCACAGCCCGAGGCGGTGGTGATCGAAGCGCAACCCGAAGCCATCGACAGGCTAACTGGACGACGCTGCGAGAAGATGCTGCGAGCGTTGCTGCACCCTAAAGACAGGCCCCTGCTCAACAACCCATCGACGGCTATACCTTTCTGGGAGCGCCGCAGTGACCATCCCTCGGTTGCCGTCGTCGACCCAGGCGGGTCCGTGACTTTCTCACGTCAAGGTTCTTACCTCGCCTGCGTGTTCGACTGGCAGGGCCATCGGCGGGAACTTCCCTGCTTGGACCGCAAGATTGCGGGCCAGATGGACCGGGCCGGGATGAAACGTATGATGGCACCGAAAGGCAGCCGGCTGCTCGTCGCTTTCACCCCTCCCATCGAAGGGCGATGCCACAAGGTCGTGGAATCGCTGCTACCAAGACCCTGAAAGTTGTGCTAACCGGAGTATTTCGCGGCCAAGTCTTCAGCCATCGCCCAGCCGAAGGCGATCAGGACGTCTCGGCGTACCGGATCTAGCGGCCCCATCAACTCAGCTACCTCGGCATCGATATTGCTGGGATCGTCAACTTCGAAATCGAAAACACCCACAGGACTGCCGTCCCCGCAGACCACGAAGGACCGGTCGTCTATGCGGCCCTCCGCCCCAAAGCGCTTCGCAAGACGCCTACTCCAGGCTCTCTCCTCACCGGTCGGCTTGTGTCCAGGCCTGGGGCAGATGTCCTGGAAGCTGGCGAAGGTCGCGAAAGCTCCGGGATTAATGAAACGAGTGCCGATAAGCACGTCCTCATCGGGGAAAGCCAGTACCGCCTTGTGAAGCTGTGCTGCTCTTATCTCCTCCAAGACCTCCGCAGCGCCGGGACCTCTGCCTACCGAAGCCAACCCCCATAGCACGCAGGGGGTGCCTCCTATCCGCTCTAATGTGCAGAAGGAAAAGCCACGAAGACTGCCGGCGTCCCTCACCTGGGTTATGAGAACCCAGGCTTCGGGTTGCTTGGATATGAGCCCGATGTCGAACCCGGCAGGACCGTCAGTCACGAGGTCAGCCATCTCGGCCAGCTCGGCGTCCGAAAGTGCGGTGCAGTCCTTCGTTTCCGCTTCAAGTTTCATGCGTAGATCGTTCTCCTCACCCGCTGTCCTCCGCTGGACCAGTTTAGGCCGTCCGGACGCAGTAGCGAAACCGCCAGGCCTGCAATGCAGGCCTGCAACCGTTCAGCTGCGCCACCTCAGCCGGAGCTCAGGCAGTTCGCCCCGAGCAGCTCGCGCAGTTCGGCGGCGAGACCGCCAGAGCGATCAACCCAGAACTGCGGGCCCAATCTGATGCACTTATCCCCTACGTGCAGGAACACCGGGGATACGCCCGGGTGGCCACTGAGAACGCCTTTCAAACGCGCGACACGGTCCTCGCTCAAAGCTTGCAGGGGTAAGTTCAGATGGAGTGGCTCAACGTCGTCGTCTCGGATCTCGACCCTCTCCACGTCGAGGCATATCAGCTTCGGAGTCTCCTCCCGCTGGTCGAGACGGCCTTTCACGACAATGACTGCGTCGTCTGCGAGCAGGTGACCGACAGCGGCCATCGTCTTGGGGAAAACCCAGACCTCGATCGACGAGGAAAGGTCCTCCAAAGTAAAGGTGGCCATCATGTCGCCGCGCTTGGTGTACTTGCGGACAAGACCGGTGACGACCCCTCCGATGCAGCGAGCCTCGCCGTCACGACCCCTGAAGCCCGCCACCCGGCCAACGGTCTCGCCCGCTACTTCCCGCCCCGCCTGCTCGCGAAGCTCGGCGATGCCAACGTCGCACCTACGGGCCAGGGTCGCTTCGAGACCCTTGAGGGGATGGTCCGAAAGGTAAAGGCCGAGCATCTCCTTCTCGAAGGCCAATCGAGTCGCCTTGTCGAAATCTTGGTCGGGGATATCGATCCTGGCGTCGTCGAACACCGCCGTCTGCGCTCCGAGGTCACCGAAGAGGCTCATAACCCCCTGGTCGGCTTCTCGGCGCCGAGCGAGGGTGCGGTCGATGACCGACTCGTATACGAGCATAAGACCCTGGCGAGGATGGCCAAGAGAGTCGAAAGCCCCCGCCTTTATCAACGACTCTACGGTTCGCTTGTTGAGTACCGCCGGGTCTACTCGCGAGCAGAAGTCGTAGAAGTCGCTGAAAGCGCCCCCTTCTCGTCGTTCTGCGATGATCCGCTCGACGAGGCCCTCCCCGACATTACGAATGGCGGAAAGCCCGAACGGTATGACCCATCGGTTCACCCCCTTGGGGTCGGTTACCTGAGTAGCGGCGAACTCTGACGTGGCCACGTTGATATCGGGGACCAGCACCTCTATGCCCTGCGAGCGGCACTCGGCGAGGTAGACGGCCGTCTTGTCCTTGTCGTCTTTGACACTGGTCAGCAGGGCGGCAAGGTACTGGGCTGGGAAGTTTGCCTTGAGCCAAGCCGTCTGGTAGCTGACGAAACCGTATCCGAAAGCGTGACTCCGGTTGAAGCCGTAGTCAGCGAAGGGTTCGATGATGTCGAAGAGCATCTTGCCGACGCCACGGCCATATCCGTTTGCCTCGCAGCCCTCCTCGAACTTCTCGCGTTCTTTCGCCATCACCTCCCGGATTTTCTTTCCGGCGGCCTTCCTCAGGTTGTCGGCTTCGGCGAGGCTGTAGCCGGCGAACTTGGTCGCTAGAAGCATCATCTGCTCCTGGTAGATGCAAAGCCCGTAGGTGTTTCCCAGCACCTCCTCCATGTCAGGATGCTGGTAGACGACCGGCTTACGCCCGTTCTTCCGGTCGGCGTAGTCGTTATGCATGTTCGCGGCCATCGGCCCGGGCCGGTATAGCGCCACGAGCGCAGCCACGTCTTCGAACTCGGTCGGCGCAAGCGATCTCACCAGGTTGCGCATCGGACCGCCTTCGAGCTGAAACACCCCGATGGTGTCAGCCCGCTGCAACATCTCGAAGACCTTCGGGTCGTCGAGAGGCACCCGGTCTATGTCGGGCCTGGAACCGGTTGTCGCGTCGATCAGGTCCAGCGCCCGTTCGATCACCGACAGGTTTCGCAACCCGAGAAAGTCCATCTTCAACAGGCCGAGTTCCTCGACCCCGTGCATTTCGTACTGGGTGACGATAGGGGCGTCTTCGACTCTGCCGCCAGGTTCAGGCTTGCGCTGGATGGGCAGGTGATCGGTGAGTGGATCTCCAGAAATGACCACCGCGGCTGCGTGGATACCGTCCTGGCGGCGCATTCCCTCGAGGCCTCTCGCTACCTCGACGACTTTCGCTGCGTCCGGATCCACCGCCACCAACTCGCGCAGCTCGGCCGCCTGCTTGAAGCCGTCCGAGTACTTGGGTGTCTCCTCCAGGCACGCCCACAAAGGGGTGTCTCTCCCCATCACCAAGGGTGGCATCAGCTTGGCTATCCGGTCCCCGAGGCCATATGGGTAGCCCAGGACTCTAGCTGCGTCACGTACGGCGGCACGAGCCTTGATAGTCGAGAACGTGACGATTTGCGCCACCCGGTCCCATCCGTAGCGCTCGGCTGCGTAGCGGATCATCTCCGAGCGGAAGCGCTCGTCGAAGTCCATGTCTATGTCGGGCATCTGCTTACGGCCCGGGTTCAAGAAGCGCTCGAAGAGTAGTTGGTATCGGATTGGGTCCAAGTCGACGATGCGTAGGCAGTAGGCGACACAGCAGCCCGCCGCGCTACCACGCCCTGGGCCGACGCGAATGCCGTTCTCCCTGGCGTGGCGGATGAGATCCCACACGACGAGGAAATAGTCCGAGAAGCCCATGTCCGATATGACCGCCAGCTCGTAGTCCAGGCGCTGCGCCGCCTCGGCTGGCAGCGGGTCTCCGTAGCGCTGCTTAGCCCCTTCTAGGCTGAGATGACGCAGATAGGCGTCGGCGTCGGCGAAAGTCTCCGGACGGGGGAACGACGGAAGCTGTGGCCTACCGAACGTTATCTCGACGTCAGCCCGCTCGGCGATCCAAAGGGTGTTGTCGCAAGCCTCGGGAAGCTCCGCGAACAGGGCGCGCATCTCCGCGGCGCTTTTCAGATAGTGCTCGTCACCGTGGAACTTGAAACGCTTGGGATCGTCTTTCACCGACCCTGTCTGCACGCAGAGGAGAGCGTCGTGGGCTTCGGCGTCCGAGCGTGACACGTAGTGGCTGTCGTTGGTAGCGAGCAGTGGTGCCCCTATACGCTTCGCAAGCTCTACCAGCTTCGGGTTGGTCCGTCGCTGCTCGGGAAGCCCGTGGTCTTGTAACTCGACGAACAGCGACTGCCTTCCGAAGATGTCCTGTAACCGGGCAGCCAGCTTGACGGCCCGCTCGGTGTCGTCGCGAAGAAGCGCCTGTAGGACCACCCCGCCCAGGCAGCCGGTGGTAGCTATTAGACCTTCGTGGTAACGCTCCAGAAGCTCCCAGTCGCATCGAGGTTTGTAAAAATAGCCTTCGAGGTAGGCGTCGGAGGAGAGTTTGAGCAGGTTCTTATAGCCGGTTCCCGTCTCGGCTAAGAGCGTAAGGTGGTAGTAGAGCTTCTCTCCTGTCTCACCCTCGCCTCCCCCGTCGTCGATACGGCCCCGCCGCACCGGTCGCTCGAAGCGCGACTCCCCGGCCATGTAGGCCTCGGTCCCTATGATCGGCTTAATCCCCGCTTCACGGGCAGCCTTATAGAAGTCGAGAACGCCGTACATGTTCCCGTGGTCGGTTATGCCGATGGCCGGCTGACCGTCCCGGACGGCGCTTGCTATCACATCGGGGACGCGCGCCGCCCCGTCGAGCATTGAGAACTCGGTGTGCTGATGAAGATGGGTGAAAGACGCTCCCACGACTTCCGGTCGCCTACAGGTAGATCCCGCTGCGGGGCGCCTCGTCGGGCGAACCAGCGGGAAGACTACGCTGGCGCATCTGCTCCAGCTGGGCCCGTGCCGCCATCTGCTGGGCAAACAGGGTCGCCTGAATACCATGGAACAGCCCTTCCAGCCATCCCACCAGCTGGGCCTGAGCTACGCGCAGTTCGGCGTCGCTAGGCACTTCCCCCGGGCCGAACGGCGACGACAGCCTTGCGAGCTCGTCCCTCAAGTCAGCGGAAAGTCCCTCAGACAGCTCAGCGACGGAAGTGTCGTAGATCTCCCGCAGACGCGTCCTGGACGCGTCGTCTAGGGGAGCCTGGCGGACCTCCTCGAGGAGTTGTTTGATCATCGACCCGATCCGCATCACTTTGGCAGGCTGCTCCACCGACTCCGAGGAGCCTTCCAGCCGTTCGACGCCGGGATCCTCCCCAACCACGAAGACCTTGTCTGACACCGGCTCTGGGATCTCTGAGTTTGTCATAGCCCCTACAGTCTGCCGCGACTGCCGACGAGGGGCACGAACATCTCAGCCGGCGTCAGCGAACCGTGCCTACAGACCAGCTTTCGGCTCTCCGGCGAGTCGCCCGGCTCGACGAAAGCCACCGGATCGAACGCCGCCATGGCGACATCGCCCAGTCTAGAGCGACTGACCCGACTCATTTCTCCTCCCAGCCAACCTTGAGCGATCACCTCTTCGAGGGTAACGACCCACGCCTGGTGGCCGAACCTGGACTTGAGCGTCGCCGAGAGGCGCTCGGCTGCGGCCGGGGCCGCATCGGACGCGTGAAACCACCTAAAGCGGGCCTCGCCGGAACTGAACGCCACCCCGTCGATGCTGGCCGGGTCGACCTCGACAAGGTTCGAGCCGACGCTAACTTGACCGTGATCGGCCGTTACAACCAGTGCGGCGCTCTTCGGGAGCACCTCGAGCAGGTCGCCTACCACCCGGTCCAAAGCGACGAGCTCTGCGTCATAGTGCTCTCCGAAACCTTTCATGTGAGCGATCCTGTCGACCCCGTCGTAATAGGCGTACACGAATTTCTCCCCACTCTCCACCAGGTGCCTGACGTCGACAGCCATTCCCGATGCCTGATGCCAGCCGACCTGACGTGCGCCGCGCTGGTGGGCGACAGTAAAGCCGGTCCCAACGAAGTCAGCCTTGCTGACCACGGGAACGTCGGCCCCGCCGAAAGGAGCGCAGCTCTGAAAGCTGACCGGGTCCACGTAGGACCTTGCGTCTCCCGCCTTCGTCCTCCAGCGAAGGACGTTCATAACCTCCGGCCCACCCGGCCCAGCGACGACGACCTTGTAGCCCACGACCCCGTGAATAGACGGCGGAGCCCCTACCACGAGCGACGTTAGGGCCGCCGCCGTGGTGCTCGGTGCAACCGTGGTGATCGGCCTGCCTTCTAGGGCCGCCAGGTTCTCGAGCATTACCAGACGCTCCGAGAGTTGCAGCCATCCAAGACCATCGACGACGAGAAGAACGACCTGCTCGGCCCCAAGCGCTGCACGGGGAAGCCAACCCGGACGCTCTGGGGAGTTCGACAGCAACGCCGGCACCACCCCGGCGAGGTTCGCCCCTAGATAATCGGGTATGACCGCGGCCGGCACGTGGGTCTGTATCAGGGTCACCACACCACCCTAGAGCTACGATGGGACGGTGAAGGTTTCTACCCGCGGGGACTACGCCAGCCGGGCACTGCTGTCTCTGGCGCTTCACGATGGGGAGAGCGTCCCGACCTCGGTTCGCGACGTGGCAGAGCGGACCGGTCTCCCCCAGCCCTACCTGGAGCAGATCCTGCTAGCGCTCAAAGGAGCCGGCCTGGTCCGCTCTAAGCGAGGG
Organism: Acidimicrobiaceae bacterium; assembly: GCA_027391075.1. Classification (GTDB taxonomy): domain Bacteria; phylum Actinomycetota; class Acidimicrobiia; order Acidimicrobiales; family Palsa-688; genus JAJZAM01. The sequence goes on from DAHYHI010000015.1 coordinate 19,970, forward strand.
GTAGGTGGGGGCTATGTACTGGCCCGTCCGCCGGCCGACATCACTCTGGGCCAGATCGTAAGCGCCGTGGACGGCCCGATCCAGGCCGGCGACTTCGGCGAGCCCCACCAAAACGGAGCATGCGACCACGAAGGCCAGTGCGTGCTCCTTGCGGTCTGGTCGGAAGTGGGTGGACACATGCGCGAACACCTCGACTCCTTCTCGCTGGCCGACATGGCAGACCGGGCTCGGGGAACCCGCCCTAGTTAAGGTCCAATCGGGGATGCGGCTGCGCCTTGCAAGCTGCCCCGGTTGGTGTCGTCGAGGCCGCCGTCGTGATGGTGGTGGTGGCGGTGCTGCTCCGCCAAGTGAGAGTGGCCGACTCCGACCGGCTGGCCGACTCGGCCGGCGAGTCCCGGCCACGGAGACCGATACGAGCAGGCATCGCAGTTTACCCGGGGGGTTCCCACCCTGGACTCGTTGAAGCGCTCTACGATGGGTTCCACAAGACGGACGTCGGGGCCGAGGTAGCCGCAGTCGATCAGCTCCACGCCGGCAGCGTCAGCCCAAGAGCGAAGTTGTGTCCGTCCGCGCTCTATCAAGAGCCCGTAACACAGATACCACCAGCTGACCGCTAATCGCCGGTGGCCGAGCGCCGTGAGCATCTTGGCGGCCTCAAGGATCGTCGGACGGGTTACACCGCTGAAACCGACGCTAAAAGTCCGGTTTCCGCACCATTCGGATACGAGGCGGCCCGCCTTGTAGGAGTCGCCGTTCGCGTCCGGGTCGGAAGTTCCTCTCGAAACGACCAGCAGCGCCGTGTCAACATCGCTCGAACGGACTACAGCCTCGCCTAAGATCTCTACTGCCGCTTTTACCACCCCGAGCGGGCTCGCGAACGCGATCGAAGTACCTGGATGGCGAAGTCGGGCTTCGAGCACAACCGCAGGAACATCACTCTTAGCGTGGCCCGCTCCGAGAAGCACCAGAGGCAGCACGGTTATTCTCCGAGCACCACGTGCGACCATGGAATCGATCACCGCCCCAGCCGGCGGTTCGGTCATCTCCAGGAATCCCACTTGCACGTCTACACCGGCCAAAGCCTCCGCTACCAGCGCCCCGAGGCTGTGCATCTCTTGGGCGCTCTCAGAGGACCTGGAACCGTGACCTACCAGAAGGAGACCTTCGCTCGCCTCTGCGGCGGTCGACGGTTCGTGTGTCACAGGCTCGAAGTTCACAGGCTCGAACTTAGCCTCGGAGTCCAAGGCATTAGCCGAGCCGTATTCCGGCGAGTTGCGTGGCTTGGGCTACAAGCGAGCCCTTCGCGTCCCACACGTAGCAGCTTTCGTCGACCAACCGGCCCTGTATCAGCTGGGCACGCTGGAGGACCTGAACGGGTCCGGGTGCGGGGACGGCCCGCACGTAGACGGTCAACGTCAAAGTGGGAACCCATCCGGCCATCTCGATGTCGAAGGTAGCCGGAGGCAAGGCGTCAGCGGCGAAAAGCAGAGACACCGAGTCGAAAGCCTCCCCGAGCGGCAATGTCAGCCACCCCAGGACCTCACCTTTGCCTGACGGGTCTCCGCTCATGTAGCCAAGCGATTTCGGGTCGAGTCTCAGCTCCACCTGGTCCATGATCGCGACCCGGTGCCCTCCAGGTGGACCCTCCCTGACAACTAGGCAGTCCTCGAAATCACAGGCCGGTGCGAGACCTACCGGCGCCGACCAATAAGGGGTGCTGACAGGGTCGATGCGTCCGACCGTTACGTGGGCCTCCACGCAGGTATTACCTTCCTGGGAGATCCATGCGCGCACCTGGGTCGCTGATCTACCCTCCCGCAGCACGGCCGTCGACACAGTCGCCGGCCCGGAGTCGGGCGGCCGCAGGTACGTCGCCCCCGTCGCCAGCACGTGGGTCCGTCCCGTAGCGTCCAGCGCCGCCCTTGCGAGCAGCGCCAACAGGTATCCGCCGTTCGGTTTGCCGCCGATAGTCCAGTCGGGGTCGATGTCCACATCGAACTCCTGCATTTCCCCACTAGACCGGCGAGCGCTGAGGGCGGTAACCTCGCAGAAGCGCTTAGGTCGCATCCGGACAGGGTAGCGGCCCGACCTGACGGGGCGAAAAGACGTCCACCACCGCCCGCGCCCTCGGGTTGGAGGAGCCTGGAGTGTGATCACCCCGGCACATGGCATGATCTACCCCGCTATGAAGGCGCCCCACGCCGGCCACCTGCCGTGTCACTGGATCAACCCCCGGACGGGCGCAGGTCTTTAACCGTGACAAACCCAGGACGGATCTGAGTCGGTGACCACTCTCGGACCGAGGCTTGTAATAGCAGGGACCTCGTCGGGGGTCGGCAAGACGACCGTCTGCACGGGTATCCTGGCGGCGCTCGCTCGCAGGGGCCTCAAGACTGCCGGGGCGAAGATCGGTCCCGACTTCATAGATCCCGGCTACCACGCCGCGGCGTGCGGTCGACCGCCCCGGAACCTTGACGCTTGGATGTGCGGCTTGGACCGCATGCCCTCCCTGGCCGCACGCGCCGCTGAGGGGCAGGACCTGCTGGTAGCAGAGGGAGTTATGGGGCTCTTCGACGGCGCCGCAGACGGGACAGCCTCGTCGAGCGCTGACGTGGCTCGCGTGCTGCGAGCCCCTGTGATCCTCGTAGTCGACGCGTCGGCGATGGCCGCCTCTGCTGGGGCTGTCGTTCACGGTTTCGCCACTTTCGACCGATCGATAGCCGTGTCGGGAATAGTGTTCAACAGGGTCGGCTCCGACGGTCACGAGACGATGCTCAAAGAAGCAGTCGCCGGCCTGGGAATACCCGTCGTAGGCGCTCTCAGACGCGACGAGCGCTTTTCGTGGAGGGACCGCCATCTCGGTCTCGTCCCCGTATCCGAAGACCCACTTGGGGTCCGATCCTCGCTCGACAGACTCGCCTCCGCCATAGAAACCTACGTCGACTTGGACGCTGTAGTCGCCATGGCACGAGGGGCCGAACCCTTAGAGGCTGGCCCTCTAGAAATCCCGAAGAGGATCGGACCTTCGCGCATCGCCGTAGCCGCAGGACCGGCCTTCAGCTTCACCTACACCGACACCGTTGAAACCCTGCGCGCCGCTGGCGCCGAAGTGGTCAGCTTCGACCCCCTAGTAGACGAGACTCTTCCCTACTCGAAGCCTTCCCTGGCGAAGAGGCAATCGTCGTCGCATCCCGCGGGCTGCGACGACGGCGAACTCGACGGTCTTTTGATAGGCGGAGGATTTCCCGAGGTCTACGCTCCGGCCCTCTCCGCGAACCGACAACTCCTCGACGGGATCAAACGGGAGATCGCTGCGGGTCTTGTCACCTGGGCCGAGTGCGGCGGACTGCTCGTCTTGTGCGAGAGCCTCGACGGCCATCCTCTAGCAGGTGTCCTGCCTGCGCACGCTGAAATGACCAATACTTTGACCCTCGGATACCGCAGTGCCGTCTCGACGACTCTATCGCCACTAGGCCCTGAGGGAACCGTCCTGCGCGGCCACGAGTTCCACTATTCACGCGTCTCACCGGCGGGCTCCGCTCTGGCGATGAGGGCGAGGTTCGGCGAAGGCCACGATGGCTATGCCACCGAGACCCTTATCGCCACTTATCTGCACCACCATCCCGGCGGCAACACAGCTCCACTCGAGTCCTTCGCAACCAGAGCTGCCATACGTAGGGCATCGCGTAGGGCAGGATTCCGCTAGTCTCAAAGGTGTGCGCAAGAGCAGTATCTACCTGCCCGAGGAAACCAAGTCTGCTCTGAGACGACAAGCCAAGCGGGCAGGACTGTCCGAGGCCCAACTGATACGCGGGGCCCTCGAAAGAGCCTTGTCGCAACCCTCGCCGCAGCCAGCAGAATCGGGAAGGACACGCGACGTTCGGGCCTCCCGAATGGACAACAGGCCGGTACCAGGGCGCCTCGTTGGCGTGGGCGTCGGCCCTGGTGAGCCGGACCTGATAACCGTCAGAGCCGTCGAAGCTCTGAGGCGCGCGGACGTCGTCGTCGCCCCGAGCAGCGCCCCCGACGCCGTAGGACGCGCCGAGGCAATCGTGCGTGAGGTTGCGCCTGAGGTCGCCGTCGTGAGGGTGGCTTTCGACATGGCCCCTTCCAGGCAAGCCAGGGACCGATCCGTCGACAAGGCGGCCAGTGTCGTATCCGGATTCTGCGAAGCGGGCAACGAGGTGGCCTGGATCACTCTCGGCGACCCGCTGGTCTACTCGACCTTCCCCTCTGTGGCCCAAGCGGTAAGGCGCCTGAGGCCTTCAACCGTCGTGTGCCAGGTGCCTGGGATCATGGCATTCCAGGCGCTGGCGGCGCGGACGTCTACGGTCGTCGCTGACGAACGCACGAGGGTGACCATCCGAACTGCCCTCGACGGCGAGGACCTCGGACCCGACATGGAGGACGGGGACACGACACTCGTCGTCTACAAAGGTGGCCGCCGCCTTCCCGAGGTTGCCGACGTAGCTTCAATCCTCGGCCGAGACCGTGGTGCTGTCGCAGGAGAGCTATTGGGAATGCAGGGAGAGCGCGTCGGAGCGTTGGCAGACATTGCCGCTCGGGGTCCGGCCTCTTACCTTGCCACGGTGATCCTTCCTTTCACTCGTCTCAGTGCTGCCACCACCGAGGAGGGCGCTCATCACGACCGTTGGGAGATGGGATGATCTCCTTCGTCGGCGCCGGTCCAGGCGCCGCCGATCTCGTGACGCTGCGGGGCGCACAGCGCCTCGCAGCCGCCGACGTCGTCGTGTGGGCGTCGTCATTGGTTCCCAAGGCTCTGCTGGACCACTGCAAGCCCGCTGCGACGGTGTATGACTCTTCGGTGATGACGCTGGAAGACGTACTCGCCGTCTATGAGTCTAATCCCGAGCCTATCGCCGTAGTTCGTCTTCACTCGGGTGACACCTCCATCTACTCGTCCATCGGTGAGCAGATCGACTGGTGCAAAGCCAACGGTCGACCGTGGGAGATCGTCCCCGGAGTGACGTCGCTCGCCGCGGCCGCCGCTGTGCTCGGCCGGGAGTTGACACAACCTGGTGTAGCCCAGAGTGTGGTTATCACACGACTTGCCGGTCGCACCGCCAAGTCGATGCCAGCCGGCGAGGGACCCGCCGCCTTCGCTCCACACGCCACCACGCTCGCCGTCTTCTTGTCAGCAGCCCGCCCAGAAGAGTTGCAAGACGAGCTTCTATGCGCGGGGTCCGGCTACACAGCATCGACACCCGCCGCAGTGGTCGAACGCGCCACATGGCCTGACGAGCGGGTCATATCCACGACGGTGGGCGAGCTGGCCGACGCCATACGCTCCACCGGCTCCACATTGACCGTCTTGGTCCTCGTCGGCGAAGCGCTTAGAGAATCGCCCGTAGCTCTGCGATCACACCTATACACTCCGAGCTTCACCACCGCCTACCGCCTGCGATCCGCCCCTGGGACCACGTCGGGCAGACCCTCCGCGAACCGGCGTTGACCTCCTACGACAGCGATACTCCCCAAGCACACGCCGGCGTCGAACCCCACGAGCCGCCGATGGCCCCGGAAGTCAGAGCCGCGAAAGGTCTGCGCACCGGTTGGACAACAGGCACGTGCGCCTCAGCGGCAGCGAAGGCCGCTGCGATCGGACTTGCGACAGGCGAGGTGCCTCCTCAGGTAGAGATCGCCCTGCCGGACCGGCGGCGCGTGACTTTCCAGGTGCTGTCCCCTGACCCGTCGGACCCGACCGTCGCGGCTGTAGTCAAAGACGCCGGCGATGACCCCGACGTGACAGACGGAGCTGTCATCACAGTACGAGCCAGCCGGTTAGGATCCGATAGCAAATCAGATGATTCGGTGGAGATACTCGCAGGACCGGGAGTAGGGACTGTTACTTTGCCAGGCCTCGGGCTCGAAATCGGCTCGCCAGCTGTGAACGCGGTGCCGGCGCGGATGATTCGCCAAGCCGTCCGCGAAGTGACTCCAATGCCATTGTCTTTGACAGTGTCAGTGCCCGGAGGAGAGGCGATGGCGGCACGCACTTCGAACGCGCGACTCGGGATAGTAGGCGGCATCTCCATCCTCGGCACGACAGGTATAGTGAGGCCCTTCTCGACGGCTGCGTGGCGGGCCAGCGTCGTCCAGCAGGTGCAGGTAGCCGCTGCGCAAGGGAGCACCGAAGTGGTCCTCTCCACCGGAGGACGCACCGACGCCGCCGCCCAGCGCCTCTATCCGCAGCTTTCCCAGGTCTGCTTCGTCGAGGTCGGCGACTTCACAGGCATAGCTCTGCGCAAGGCCGCATCGCTTGGCATCGTTTCCGTGACGTTCGTCGGGATGGCCGGTAAGATCGCCAAGCTAGCCGCTGGGGTTATGATGACCCATTACCGGCGTTCGAAAGTGGACTCAGCGCTGCTCGCCGAAATTGCGCAAGCTTGCGGCGCTCCTCGGCGTGTCATTGAAGCCGCCACCGCCACCACCACCGCCCGGCATTTCGCCGAGACCTGCCTACAAGTCGGCGCAATCACCGTCCTCGAAGAGCTCTGTGTTCGCGCGGCGCGAAACTGCGCAGTGCACATGTCGGCATCATCAGGTACCACTCCTAAAGTCAGTGTCGTCATGGTCGACTTCGAAGGGGTGGAGGTCATAGCCCGTGCATGACGGCACCCGACATAGCGGAACTGGAATGGTGCACCTCGTGGGACTTCTGGGCGGAGAAAGCTTCGCCGCCCCTTCTCGTGAAGCGTTGAGGACCGCCACCGTGATAACCGGTTCTGCCTCGAATCTGAAGTCGGTGGTACATCCTCGTGGCGCAAGGGTGGTTGCATTGGAAGCGAACCTGGCCGGCATGCTCGAAAGCTTGGCGCGCGAAGCCACTAACGGCGAACAGGTCTGCGTCTTATGCAGCGGCGACCCCGGCTTCTTCGGTCTTGCCCGGCTCGCAACCCGTCTGGTACCGCCAGAGCTTTTGAGAGTGCACCCCGCTCCGTCTTCGGTGTCGGTGGCCTTCGCCCGAGCGGGCACGAACTGGGAGGACGCCGTCGTGATTTCCGCTCACGGCCGTCCCGGCGGAACGCAAAGCGCCGCAGAGGCGATACTGCGTCATCCGAAGGTAGCGGCGCTTTGCGGACCTAGTTCGCCACCTCAGCTGATCGGACGTCTCGCCCTGGAGGCTGGGGCGGGCTTCAGGGATGTGCTCGTTGGAACGTCGCTTTGCGAAAAGGGCGAGAAGATATGGCGAGGGGACCTAGAAGGCCTCGCCAGAGGTGACTTTGACCCCGCCTCGGTCGTGGTTGCTACCGTCAGCACACCGGCAAGTTCGAGGCCGAATCTGAGATGGGGTCGCCCTGAGGAGGAGTTCGCCCACCTAAGAGGCATGGTCACCAAGGCGGAGGTCCGGGCGATCGCAATTTCTAAGCTCGAGCTTCCCGCCGCTGGCGTGATGTGGGATGTCGGGGCCGGGTCCGGCTCGGTGTCTGTAGAAGCCACCGCCATCGCCCCCGGCCTTTGCGTGTACTCCCTCGAAAGGGACCCGTCTCAACTAGAGGTTCTGCGCTCCAACACAGCAGGGACCCAGGTCAAAGTGGTCGAGGGTGAAGCCCCGAAAGCCTTCGATGCTCTCGCCGACCCCGACAGGGTTTTCGTTGGAGGCGGCGGAATTTCGGTGCTCGACTCGGCGCTTGCAAGGCTGCGCCCCGGAGGAAGAATGGTCGCCGTGTACGCATCGATGAGTCGCGCCGTCGAAGGAGCTAAAAGACTCGGGGCCATGGTCCAGGTCTCCGTCAGCCGCGCCGTGCCGATCGGCGAAGAGGGATCTCTTCGCTTGAAATCCGAAAACCCCGTATTCGTCTGCTGGGGCCCGGGTAGCGAACCTGGACGAGACAGATGAGCGGAGCCGGGAGCCAGCCGCGCTTCGTATCTGTGTCGATTACCGACAGGGGTGCTGCGTTGGCGGCCAAGCTCCCCTACGAGCACCGCCACGGAAGGCTAATGGACACCGTACGCGAGGAGTGGGAGCGCAGCGACGGCCTTATCGTCTTCGCTGCAGCCGCCGTAGTCGTCCGGGCAATGGCAGGGTTGCTCGGCGACAAGAACCGCGACCCGGCCGTGGTGTCCGTCGACGAAGCGGGTCAGCACGCGGTAGTGCTCGCCGGCGGCCACCGACGTAACGCCAACGACCTTGCGCGCCAGGTTGCGGCGCTGACGGGCGCTACACCAGTAATCTCGACCGCCACCGATCTTGCGGGTCTACCCGCCGTCGACGCTCTCGAAGGTTTCACCGCTCGAGGAGACGTAGCCGGGCTTGCGCGGAAGTGGCTGGACGGCGACTCTCCAACCCTGAACGTCGACGATTCCCTTGAGTCATGGCCGCTTCCGTTACGCCTAGCCGGCCTTGCAAGAACCGATACCGCTGAGCAGAGCCAAGTGGGCCACTCGCCGAAGCTCAGAGTAACCGACAGCACCGCTGAGACCCTTCCCGGCGAGGTCGTGTTAATCCCTCGGTGCCTGGTGGTCGGCGTCGGAGCTAGCAAGGGCGCGTCGACTGAGGGCCTATACGAGGCTGTCTGCCAGGTTCTGGGGTCCGCTGGCTTGGACGCGTCCGCCGTGGCTGACGTCGCCACCCTGGACGCCAAGGCGAACGAACCAGCAATCGTGGAGCTGGCGGAGCGCCTTGGAGTGGGGATCGTTGCACTCGACGCGCTCGTGCTCGCCTCTGTCGAAGTGCCCAACCCGAGCGAGATCGTCAGGCACGCCGTGGGCACACCCTCAGTAGCCGAGGCGGCGGCTGTCGTCGCCGCTGGCCCTGGGTCCCGTCTAGTGTCGATGAAGACCGTCAGCGCCACCCGTGACTCCACGGTCGCTGTCGCGCGGAGGCCATACCCGACCGGGTCGCTTCATGTCGTCGGTCTCGGCCCTGGCAATCCTGCCATGAGAACCTTCCAGGCTGCTGCCGCTGTCAGGCATGCCGAGGTTGTCGTCGGATACAGCGGCTACATAGACAGTGCCCGAGACCTGCTTTCAAACTCCCAGGAAGTCGTCGCATACCCTATAGGCGCCGAGGTCGACCGCGTACGCCACGCGTTGGAACTTGCGGCGCAGGGCCGCAGAGTGGCCCTCGTCTGCTCAGGTGATCCCGGGATCTACGCTTTGGCTTCGCTTACCTTCGAAGTCGCCGAGGAGATCTCGGCGATCAGCACCCCGCTTGAGTCTGGGCCGCAAAAGTCCGAGACACGAGAGGCCGGGCCGTTTGAAACTGGGTGGCGACCGGGAGCTCGCCCCAAGAGGAGCCCGAAGTTGACGCCCGCGGTACGCGTCGTACCGGGAGTCACGGCGGCGTTGAGCGCAGCGGCGCTTCTCGGTGCGCCCCTCGGGCACGACCACGCCACGATATCACTGTCAGATCTTCTCACCCCGTGGGAACACATCGAACGGCGGGTCGCCGCAGCCGCCGAAGGGGACTTTGTCGTCTCGTTCTACAACCCGCGCTCTGAGCGACGGTCCACCCAACTCCCGGCGGCTTTGCAGATCCTGTCCCGACACAGACCTCCTGCTACACCGGCTGCGGTCGTGACGGATGCCGGACGCCCCACCCAGATGATCATCCGGACTGTACTCGGAGATCTCGACCCCCGGACGGTAGGGATGTTCTCGCTTGTCGTGGTCGGGTCCACGACAAGCCGCTGGATCGGAGACAGCATGGTGACGCCGAGGGGTTACAGGCCGTGACCGTGCGCATCAACGCCTATTGCAGCGGCTGCGGTTCCTGCGTCGCCACCTGTCCCACGGGGGCGATCGCCGCCCTGGCGGGGGGCCTGGGCGTGACGGACGGGGTCTGCAACGACTGCCTCTCCTGCGTCGAGGTATGCCCCGCCGACGCAATAAGGAGTTTCGACGCTGAGATTCTGGCGGTCTCCACGTGAGCTCACAGTCGACACCGATCCATCCGATCGAGATCGAGTCCTACTTGATCATGGCGTCGCGTGTCGACCTGTCATCGTGGTCAGAGCCTGCCAGGTCAGTGGTCGCCCGCATGGTGCACGCCACAGCCGACGAGAGCTTCGCCTCGTCGGCTCTGATCGGATCACGGTCTGTCCAACGGGCGATTAAGGCGATCCGATCCTCGGCGCCCGTGGTGTGCGACTCCCGGATGGTCGTAGCGGGCGTACCCGCTCTCGGCGCTACCAACACGGTCGTGTGCGCCCTTGATCTGATCGACGGCGTGAAGGCCCCTGCCGAGATGTCAGCCTCCGGGGAGACCCGGTCCGCCGCAGCAATACGCGAAGCGGCCCATCTATACACCCAGGGAGCCCTGTGGGTGATCGGTAACGCTCCGAGCGCTCTGGTGATGCTGCTGGATCTCCACGAGGCTGGCCTGCTCGAACCCGAGGCGGTGATCGGCGTCCCTGTCGGCTACGTCGGCGCCGAGCAAGCCAAGCGGCGATTGTGGGGGTCCTCTCTGGCCGAGGTTTCGATCACCAACTCGGGTGAACGGGGCGGCAGCCCCGTCGCTGCAGCAGCACTGAACGCCGTCCAGCGCCTAGCTGCTAGCTGAGGCCAGCAAGGACCCCCGAAAGGTCCGCCGGCAGGGGCGACGAGAACTCCATCCGAAGGCCGCTGCCGGGATGGTCGAATGCGAGAGTACCCGCATGGAGGAATACCCTTTCGGGCTGCAACAGACCCTTGAAGGGCCCGGAGCGGCCCCCGTAGCGGGCATCGCCTACAACGGGATGGCCGATCGCCGACACGTGCACTCTGATCTGGTGGGTCCTTCCCGTTTCGAGGGTCAACGCCAAGTGCGTGCACTCGGTTGCTCCCCCGAACCTGCTGATCACCTCGTAGCGCGTCCTCGCCTCGCGCCCCCCGGCGCGGACACTGAAGCGGGTAGGGTCCCGAGGGGAACGGCCCAGAGGGGCGTCGATCATCCCGGCGTCCGATTCGAGCCGGCCGCGCACCAACGCCTGGTAGCGACGTGAAACGGCCCTGCGCGTGAACTGCCCGACCAGTGACTGGCGCGCCCTTTCGGTCCGGGCGACGACGAGCAGCCCGGAGGTACCCTTGTCAAGGCGGTGCACGATGCCGGGCCTGCCTTCCCCGCCGGGACCCTCCATGGCTGCGAGGTCAGGAAACATGTGGCACAGAGCCTGCACAAGCGTTCCGGCGGCGTTGCCCGCTCCCGGGTGAACGACCAAGCCAGCCGGCTTGTCGACGACTATCACTTCGTCGTCTACATGGATCACCTCTAAGGCGTTACGGTCAAAGCCGTCGCAAGGCCACGCTGCGTCGATAGGGCCGGCACTCAAAGGACGGTCCCACACCTGGTCGGGATCGGAACCGACACTCAACGCTACCGTTTCTCCCTCCCGGACTTTTCGGCTCCTCTGCGTCAAGACCCGACCTCCCACGCTTACCGCCCCGGAGGTGATCATCTCGTTGACCCGGCTCCTGGGGAGCCCACTGACGAGGGATATGACCCTGTCGATCCGCTCACCGTCGAGGGCGGGAGGAACCGACCAGCGCTCCGGGTCAGTCACGACTGCGCCCCTGGGGATTACGATAAGAGATGAGCAGTACTATCACACCCACGACGACACAGCTGTCCGCGACGTTGAACACCGGCCACCAACGAACCGCTTGGATGAAGTCCACCACGCCGCCCGGGTAACCGGGGATGTGGCGAAACACGCGGTCCCCGAGGTTTCCGAGCGCCCCGCCGAGCAGGAGGCCCAACCCAACCAGCGTTCCAGCGTTCGCCCCAGCCGATATCCTTCTGGTGAAAAGCACGAGCGCGCACACGGCGACGACCACCACCGATTCGAGTATGGGGGTGACGCCCCGCCCGAGGCTGAAGGCCGTTCCGGTGTTGAATGTTAGGAGGAAGTTCGAGGGGCCGATGACATGACGGGGCTGGCCGGGAGAGAGACTGGACAAGGCCCAGTCCTTGGTCACGACGTCGGCAACGACGACCGCCGCCGCGACCAGCGGGACCAGCCCGACCCTCCCTCGGCGTAGCGCTGTGTTCGCCTCGAAGCCACCGCGGCGCACCTGTGAGCTCACCGCAGGGTTATCTTCTCGACGACAGGCCCCCGCTTTTGCAAGACACGCACAACGCCGCGTAGGGCAGGGCCTCCAAACGGGCCTCGGGTATGGGCTGGCCGCAGTGCTCGCAGATTCCGTACGTGCCGCCGTCGATCTTGGCAAGCGCCCGGTCGATCTCAGCGACCGTAGCCCGAGCCTGGGCGGACAAATAAAGGTCTATCTCGCGGTCTACGTTCGCGGTGCCGCCTTCGCCTCCCTCCTCGTCGAACTGGACGTCGCCCGGCTCGTGCTCGAGAGCGAGCGAATCGGCCTGCGCTTTCAACGCCTCCGCTGAGCCGATGTACTCTGCTCTCTCCGCTAGGAGGGTCTCCCGCTGAGACTCTAGGAACTTCTTGTGGTGCGCCTCCGTCGCGCCGGCCTTTTTGCGCGGAGCCGACTTACGCTGGCTCGGCGTGGGCTCTACCCCAACTGAAGCAGGGTTCTCTGATGGCGCAACGGTCTGTTCCGCTACGTCCACGTCACCGTCGGTACCTGACATCGAAGCCTTCTTGTGCACCACTAGAACTGACCTGAAATTCCACCCGAGCCTGACTGCCGGGCGAGTAACGATAACACTTGGGGCAACGAATGTAATCCCGTCCAAGAACCCACCGGCCGTCATCGCGGGAGTCCACGGCGGGCGCTCGCTCCGCGTGAGCTGGCCATACACGGGTCGCTCCGTGCGGGAGGGTAGGTTGGAAAGGTGCCCGGCGACCGTGATTTGCAAACTGACGAGGCCGTGGTAGGCGGAGCACCCGCTTACCCAGACGTACCGCGATCTCCCAACCTTCCTGGCATGGAGGAGGGCGTGCTCGCGTCGTGGAAGGCGAAGGGGACTTTTGAGCGTTCCGTCGAGAGTCGCCGAGGCGGCAAAGAGTTCGTCTTCTACGACGGCCCTCCCTTCGCCAACGGTTTGCCGCACTACGGCCACCTGCTTACAGGCTTCGTCAAAGACGCCGTTCCCCGCTACCAGACGATGCGCGGCCGCGTCGTGGAACGCCGTTTCGGCTGGGATTGTCATGGCCTTCCCGCCGAAGTGGAAGCCGAAAAACAGCTAGGCGTCTCTGGCCACGTTGCCATCAGCAACTACGGGATAGCAACTTTCAACGATTACTGCCGCACTTCAGTTCTTCGCTACACCGAGGAGTGGCGCCGGTACGTGACTCGCCAGGCCCGCTGGGTCGACTTCGACAACGACTACAAGACCATGGACTTGCCCTACATGGAGAGCGTCATGTGGGCACTAGCCCAGCTCTACGACAGGGGTCTGCTCTACGAGGACTACCGGGTCCTTCCCTACTGTTGGGAATGCGAGACGCCTCTGTCGAACTCTGAGACCCGCCAGGACGACGCATATCGTGACCGTCAGGATCCAGCCGTGACTGTCGCCTTCCACCTAGACGGGGACGACCCGATGGACTTGTGGGTTTGGACGACTACCCCGTGGACGTTGCCCTCGAACCTTGCCCTGGCGGTCGGTCCTGAAATTACCTACGCGGTCTTCGAGAGGGACGGCCGCCGGTTCGCTCTGGGCGCGGAGCGCGTCGACGCCTACGATAAGTCGCTCGTTGGAGCGACGCGGGTAGGATCTCTTCGGGGCGCCGACCTGGTCGGGCGTAGCTACGAACCGCTGTTCGGGTTCTTCTCCGAAACGCCTGGCGCGTTCGTCGTACTCGCCGCTGCGTTCGTCAACACTGAGGAAGGTACCGGGATAGTTCACATGGCGCCGGGTTTCGGCGAGGACGACCAGACGGTATGTGCCCAAGCGGGCATACCTGTCGTCTGCCCTGTCGACGAACGTACCCGCTTCACCTCCGAAGTCCCTGACTTCGAAGGCCTGCAGGTCTTCGAAGCGAACCAGCCTGTGATTCGAGCTCTCAGGGACAAGGGGTCTCTCGTTCGCTTCGATTCCTACGTGCACTCCTACCCGCACTGCTGGAGGAGTGACACTCCTCTCGTCTACCGGGCCGTGTCGTCTTGGTTCGTGAAAGTGACGGCGATCAAGGACCAGCTTCTCGCTGCTAACGAGGAGATCGGGTGGGTCCCCGAGCATGTGAGAGACGGCTCTTTCGGCCGCTGGCTTGAAAACGCGCGGGACTGGTCGATCTCCCGAAACCGCTTTTGGGGTTCGCCAATACCGGTCTGGAAGAGCGACAACCCGGACTATCCCCGGGTGGACGTCTACGGGAGTCTCGACGAGCTAGAAGCGGACTTCGGGGTTCGCCCAGCCGATCTTCACCGGCCCGCCATCGACGAGCTAACACGCCCGAACCCTGACGACCCGACTGGTAAGTCGACGATGCGCAGGATCCCAGACGTCCTCGACTGCTGGTTCGAGAGCGGCTCCATGCCTTTCGCTCAGGTGCATTACCCCTTCGAGAACAAAGAGTGGTTCGAGACCCATTTCCCTGGGGATTTCATCGTCGAGTACATCGGCCAGACCCGGGGCTGGTTCTACACGCTGCACGTGCTGGCCGTGGCCCTGTTCGGCCGTCCCGCCTTTTCCAACTGCCTGGCCCACGGGATACTTCTAGGCGAGGACGGAGCGAAGATGTCCAAGCGGCTCCGCAACTATCCGGACCCTCAGGCGATGTTCGACCTATACGGTGCCGACGCTATGAGGTGGTTTCTCCTGGGATCTCCGATCATGCGAGGTGGCGACATGATCGTCGACGAGTCGGGGATAAAAGCCGCCGTGCGATCCGGGGTGCTTCCCTACTGGAACGCCTGGTATTTCTTCAGCCTCTACGCCAACGCCGACCGCCGACGGGCGAATCAACGCCGGGTCGACTCCCCGAACCTTTTGGACCGTTACGTGCTGGCCAAACTCGCGGGGACTGTAAACGCCGTCACCGAGGCGATGGACTGCTACGACTTGTCAGGCGCGACGTCGCTTATAGAAATCTTTTTGGACTCGCTCGACAACTGGTACATCCGCCGAAGCAGGGACCGATTCTGGGGTACGGGCGAGGGCCGGGAGGCTGACACCCAGGACGCTTTCGATACTCTCGCCACCGTCTTGGAGGTGCTCAGCAGGCTCGTCGCTCCTTTGATGCCGATGGTTTCCGAGGTCGTGTGGCAGGGCCTCACGGGAGGGGATTCGGTGCATTTGGCTGACTGGCCACAAGCCGGCGAGCTCCAGGAGGACCCGGCGCTCGTGGCCAGAATGGACCTTGCCCGCGAAGTGTGCGGAGCTGCGCACTCGCTGAGGAAAGCGAACAAACTCCGAGCCCGGCTACCACTTGCGCAGCTGACGGTGGCGGGACCACACGCAGGCGAGCTCGCCGAGCTCGCCGATCTGATCGCCGACGAGGTCAATGTCCGTTCCGTGATCCTGACCGACGACCCAACGCCTTTTGCGAACCCCCAGCTCAGCGTCGTCTTCAAGGTAGCTGCTCCCCGGCTCGGAGCTGCGATACAAGCGGTTGCGACCGCTGCCAAGCGAGGCGACTGGGAGATCCTCGCAGACGGGTCCGCCCGGGTCGGAAGCGAGATCCTCCGACCAGGCGAGTTCGACATGAAAGTCAGTCCGCTAGACGCGTCGAACACCCGTCCACTGGCAGGAATGGCGGGGGTCGTTGTGCTCGACCTGGAACTCACGCCAGAGCTCGAGATCGAAGGTCGGGCAAGGGACCTGGTTAGAGAGGTCCAACGGTTACGCCGCGATGCCGGCCTGGACGTTTCGGACCGCATCAACCTGAGCGTCTCAGGGGACAAGATGCTAGAGGTCGCCGTCGAAGCTCACTACGAGTGGATCGCTGAGCAAGTGCTCGCCGCCTCGCTGCGACAGGTCGACGGGACTGACTTCGGTACCGGTTGGACTACGGTCACCCTGGCCGACGGAACTGCCGCTTCGATCCTCGTCGAGCGGGCCGGCTGAGCGGGATGTAGCTGACGAACGTCAGCGTCGTCGCCTCAGTCGGCCACCGATGCGGTGGTCGTCGCCGTAGCGGTCGTTGTCGTCGAAGAAGTCGTCCATGGCCCGGTCGTCGTCATAAGAGTCCCCGACGCCAGAAGAACCTGGGTCAGTGTCATCTGACTGGGTGGGCAGAAGCTGAGTCGCCTCGGCATCGACCGCCGGCCACGCGGCCGTATCCGAAGGGGCCGGTTGGCGGGTCGGTTGGTCACTGTCGACCTGTATGACCGGGGCCGCGGCCGAAGCTAGAGGCGCCGAGCTCGCCGGGACGGGAGCGTTGCGCCTGGACAGGCTGTCGCCGCCACGCAAGGTGGGTGCCGGCCACATCGTGCCGAGCCGCTCGACCGCCGACAGAGCCTCGGTCAGAGATTCCACGACGTGGGATTTGTGCTCCTCAAGCCACCTTTGGAGAGTTTCTACCTCCAGCTGCACCTGCGACCGTTGGGACTCGAGCCTCGACAGCTCTGACCGCGCCTCGGAAATCGAGTCCTCAAGGGTGCGCCGCCCTTGCTGCTCGGCGTCTGCCACGATGCTGTCAGCTTGCTGCTGGGCTGACCCTATGATCCTTGACGCCTGCTCTCGTGCCTCGGCTACCGCCATGTCGGCGGTGCGCTGCGCCAGAACGAGCGTACGTCGGAGCGTATCGTCGGTGGCGCCCGTGTCGCTGGCCGCTTGTTCAGCTCGCTGGGCCCGCTCCGTCGCCTGTCGAAGGCGGTCCTGGAGGACCTCGATGCCGGCGGCGACCTGCTCCAGGAACTGATCGACGTCCTCGGGGTGGTAACCCCTCATCTTCTCCCGGAACTCGACTTCTCTGAGTGTCTTGGGCGAGACTTCCATTCCCCCATCCTAGACCAGCGCCGCTGCAGGCGCCGGTATCTGCCGATCGCACATCAGAGCGACCCGACAAGTCGACTCAGATGGGAAGTCGACCTAGTACGTCGTTGACGAAGATCTGTACAACGATTATTGCGACGAGAAATGACAGGTCGATCATTCCTATCGGAGGTACTATCCTGCGGAAAGGGGCCAGCACAGGCTCAGTTACGGTGAACACCAGCCGCCTGACTGGGTTGAGCGGGGAGCTCGGGCTGTACGGAAACCAACTCAAAAGTGCCCGCGCGAAGAGAATGAGTACGTAGATCTCGCCTAGGTCGAAGAGGGGATTGCCGGAACGGAAGTTGAAGAACACCTTGCAGGCTCAGGACCTGTAGCCGCGCTCTTGGAGGCGGCGCCGCTCCTCCGACGACACCTCGACGCTGGAAGGAGTGAGGAGGAAAACGTTCTCGTCGATCTTCTCCATCCCTCCGTTGAGGGCGTAGGTGACACCGCTGCAGAAATCGATCATCCGCCTGGCCAGTTCTCGTTCGCAATCTTGAAGGTTGACCACGACCGGCTGGCCATTACGGAAGCGGTCCCCAATCAGCTGGGCATCGGCGAACCTGGTCGGCTCCACCACGTGAGGCTTTGCGGTGTGCACGGGGCTTATCGGTCGCACGACCGCCGCCCTCGGAGTCACCGACACTGATGCGACCGCCGACTCACCGGGTTCCCGGTAGCCAGAGTCCCTGTGGCCGCCGTCGCGTGGGCTCGGATCCCATCCGGCCGACTCGCGTGCGACAGGTCTCACCGAGGACACCGCCGGCTCGGGTTCGACGTAGCGCCGCGACGGACCCGAAGGTTCGTCGTAGTCGTAGTCGTCAAACTCGTCGTCGGCCAGACCTAGATAAACCATGGCCTTCTTCATGATCCCTGCAGCCATCGAGATCCTCCTCAGTTCTTATTGTAGCTGCGCACACCCTGCCGGGAGGGTCGCTCTCCGAACAGGACGCGACCCAGCCGGAGCACCGTCGCCCCCTCTTGGACTGCGATCTCGAAGTCATCGCTCATGCCCATGGAAAGCTCCGAAAGGCCCAGAAGCTCAGCTCGGCGGGCCAACCAGGCAAAGCAGCGCCTTGCCTCGTCGGGCGAGTCCTGCGGAGCTACGGTCATTAGCCCGCTGATCGCAACAGAGTTGCGCTCAGCGAGCTCGACTAGCGAGTCGAGGTCGTCGGGATCGCAGCCCGGTCTGCCGGGCACCCGGGCCACGTTGACCTGGAGGAACACCTCGCTGTCAGGGCTGGATTCGGCTATCGCCATGAGCGAACGCGGGCGATCGACGCCGTGCCATGCGCTGACCACTGCTGCCAACGGACGGATCTTGTTGTGCTGCGGGCTGCCCAGATAGTGCCACCTCGGCCCCTGAGTTACGCTACGAGCCTTGGCGAGAAGCTCCTGCGCGTAGTTCTCGCCAAGGTCCCGCATGCCGGCGCCCAGGGCTTCCACAGCGACATCTACTCCGAATCCCTTCGTCACTGCGACTATACGAATCTCGCCGGGGGACCTCCCGGCGGATCGGATCCTCTCGTGCACCTCGCTTAGGCGTGCGGCAAGGTCACTCTCGTCCCGTCCCACCGGGTTAACTCAGACCCGCCATATCACCGTGGCTTGACGTCGCTGGGTCGACTGCCCCCTCCAGGACCAAAGTCCTTCGCTGTGGCCGGTGCACTCCCGGGAAGCGCCGACCAGGGAAGCTCCCGCTGCTCGAAGAGCAGCCCCGACACCTGCGGGTAGATCCAAGGAGGGCTCACCCTGGGTGTCGCGACCTTCTAGAGCACAGCCCAGACGAGCCTCGACTTCAGCGAGGTCCGCCCTGGCGAAGGTGTAGCAGCACGGGTGGATGCACGGACCTAAGACCGCATAGATCCGGGTGGCACCCAGACGTCTCATGCTCTGCACTGTCGATTCCACTACTCCTGCTCGCAGTCCACGCCAACCTGCGTGTGCGATACCGATAACGCCCTCGGCACTTGACATGGCGACCGGTGCACAGTCAGCGCTGAGCACACCCAAGGCGACGCCTGGCAGGCAAGTCACCGCCGCGTCGGCCGGCTCACCTGCCATGGCTCCAGGCTCCTCCACAGTCACGACGCGCGAACCGTGAACCTGGTCTAGGACGGTCCACGGCAGGTCCACCACCTGGTGGCGCCGCTTCAAGACCCTCTCGGTGCTCCCGGACATGTCACCTTGGCCCCACCCCGTGCACACAACCTTGGCTCCGCCGGGCAGATCCCACGTCGCCACAGGTCGACTTCGAGCGGCGGGCTGCTCTACAGCGGAGCTCATGTTCGATCACCTGTTCGGCTCAATTCAAAAGGTGCCTGAGGCGGTCACTTCAAGAAGTCGGGCACGTCGAACTCGTCACCTATGAGGCCGAGGTCGTCGCTATCGCGAAGCTCCCTCTCGGTGGCGAGCAGACCGAGCCCGCTCTTTTGCACCTTGCGTTCCGGCTCGGTCGGCCGCTCCCAGCCGTCGAAACCTGCAGCTATCACCGTGACACGCACTTCGTCGCCCATCGAGTCGTTGATAACCGAACCGAAGATGATGTTAGCCTCCGGATGAGCAACCCCGTGGATGATCTCAGCGGCTTCGGTCACCTCGAACAGACCCAGGTCACTTCCGCCCGCGATGTTGAGGAGGATGCCTTGCGCTCCTTCGATCGACGCTTCGAGCAGCGGTGAGGTAATAGCGAGCTTCGCAGCGGTAACTGCCCTGTTGTCTCCCGACGCCGTGCCGATGCCCATGATCGCAGTGCCGGCGTTGCTCATGATCATCTTCACGTCGGCAAAGTCGGTGTTGATCAGACCCGGCGTGGTTATGAGGTCGGTTATACCTTGAACTCCAGACAGCAACACCTCGTCGGCCATCTTGAAAGCGTTGACCATGGAGGTCTTCTCATTGGAGACCGTGAGCAGCCTGTCGTTGGGGATGACGATCAGAGTGTCCACCTTCTCGCGTAGACGCTGGATGCCGGCCTCGGCTTGGGTGGACCGCCTGCGGCCCTCGAAGCCGAAAGGTCTCGTCACCACGCCTATCGTCAACGCGCCGAGCGACTTGGCGATCTCGGCGACGACAGGTGCACCCCCTGTCCCAGTGCCACCACCCTTTCCTGCGGTGATGAAGACCATGTCCGCGCCTTTGAGAGCCTCCTCAAGTTCTTGGCGGTGCTCTTCGGCCGCGGCCCTGCCTACTTCGGGGTCACTCCCTGCGCCGAGACCACGGGTCAGTTGCCGGCCGATGTCGAGTTTCACGTCGGCGTCGCTCATGAGAAGCGCCTGGGCGTCGGTGTTAACCGCTATGAACTCGACCCCTTTCAAGCCGGCGTCGATCATCCGGTTGACGGCGTTGACTCCGCCGCCGCCGATCCCGACAACTTTGATTACGGCGATGTAGTTCTGGGCGGCACCAGCCATCGAAACCCTCCAGGGGTGTACGACACGTCGGAACCGTTCCGAGCGTCTATTTGTGTTCTTCTTCTAAGAGTGCCACGCCGGGAACCCGCGATCCCGGATGCTGACGGAATCGCCCTTCCCAACTTCGGGGCGCTGTTCCAGTAGACCGACGAGCCCGAGCGAGACGACCAACCGCAACCAAACCTCAAGTAAAGACTTAAACTTGACCTCAACCTACGCAAATGGTATAGACCTTAGCCGAAATTTTGCTCCGGCGTCAAGACGGCGGTGTGCTATTCGTACTTGCGATGCCCGGACCGCCTAGAACCGGACGCCCTGGCACACTCAGATCTATGCTGGTGACACTCGAGACTGGGCCTTGGTCTACGATTGTAAGAAGAGCCACGACCTTTGCTGCCAGGTCTGACCCGTCGCCGAGGTTAACTCTAATCACCTGCCCACCAGTGCCCGCCGCTGAACTAGGCCCAGAAACCTGGGTCTGCCCACCGGCTGCGGTCGGCTTGTTGGTCGCCCCATTTGGCTGGCTGGTCACGCCAGACAACACCTGCGCCGAGATCTTCCCCCCGGCGACGTCGAGGGATCTGACAATATCCCGCCTGGCAGCCGGCATCGCCTGTAGAAAGCCGAGCGCCGCAGAGATTGCGTCCGGTGCTGTAGCACTTGGTGCCTGCAAGTCGACAGGCGCGCCAGTGACGGGTCCCTTCGCTCCCCCAGCAGCCCCGGGTGATCCCGGAAGCCAGGCTCCGATCTCCGCCTTGGCGGCGAAACCAGTCACCTCAGGCAGAGATGAGTCGGAGGGCGTAACGTACCCGAGCAGCCTCCCGCTGCGGTCCACCTCGGCGAGGCGAGCCCCACCTTTGGGTACCCCAACCTCTACGACAGCCAGCGGCGAGCGGATCGAGAGCGCAACTCTTAGGGTTCCCGGCCACGAGACACGCACCGATGCCCCCCCTAGGGTTGGAGTGGCGTCGAGTTTGGACACGATCGTCGCCGAGTCCAGGTCGATCAACGGTTCGTGCAACCTAACCCCGCCGATGGCCGCAATGTCGGCAGCGCTATATGTGCCGGCGCCAACAACCCTGACGTGGCGTAGCTCAAAGATCGGGCTGTAGAGGGACCCTCCCGCGGCGCCAGCCAGTCCTATCAGCGCACCGACGGCAATCACCCTCCGAAGACGACGACGCCCTTCCTGGCGACGCGTCTCTATCCATCTCCCTGCGATCCGGGGATCCACACGAGGCCTGCTCAAAACGTCTGTCATATAGATGTTCCCCTCTGAAAGCTTGAAGCCCGAACAAGCGACCAGGATCTCAACGTAAGCTTGAGAGTTAGAGTGTCCTGGTGTGGCTCAGTCCGGGGTACAGCAGTGGTTCGTCCAGCGGCGCTCATGACTCTGCGAACCCGATCATCTTGACCTCGGTTTTGAGCTCGACCGAGAAGCGGTCCAGCACTTGACTACGAACCAGTTCGATAAGTCGCGCGACGTCGTCAGCTGAGCCGCCGTCGTCAGCCTGTATGAAGTTGGCGTGCTTGGTCGACACGCTCGCTGTACCGAAGCGGAAGCCCTTCAAACCCGTATCCTCGATGAGCCTGCCAGCCGACGATCCCGGCGGGTTCTGGAACACCGAGCCAGCGTTCTGGCCTCCCGGTTGGTTGGCCCGTCTCCATCGAACTATCTCGGCTATGCGTGCCCGGCCTACGACAGGGTCCCCTTCGTTCAAGGCGAAGCCGGCTTCAGTAACCACCTCGGCACTGTGGACGGTCGAGGTGCGGTATCCCAGACCTAGCTCCGGCGCCCCTTTCCGAAGGAGTCGATGACCTCTCGGGGCGCTGAGGTCGAACACGGTGGCGTATCTCAGGGACTGCGCCATGTCAGCGCCGTGCCCCCCTGCGTTCATCCTGACGGCTCCCCCGACCGAACCAGGAACGCCCACTGCCCATTCGAGACCGCTGAGGGCCGCCTCCACGCTTCGCCTTGCAAGAGCGGGTAGAGCGACAGCCGCTCCGGCGTCGACGTTGGACGAATCGAAACGAACCCAACCAAAGCGAGCCGTGTCGAGCAGAACCGCTACCCCGCGAAAGCCGCGATCGGCCACGAGCAGGTTCGAGCCCCTACCGACGATAAGCGACGGTAGGCCGCTCACAGCAAGCGAGTCGGCAACAAGGTCGAGGTCCGCCGACGTCTCCACAGTTACGCGAACCGCGGCAGAGCCCCCGACGCGGTACGTCGTGAGGGCCCCAACCGGCCCACCGGCTTGTACCCTGGCACCCAGAGGCACCAGAACCGCCAGCGCTGCTGCGACGTCTGGGGCAATCCCCGACTCCCACAGACTGACCGGCGTCAACTCTGTCCCCCGCCTAGTGCCGCGATGACCATGTCGCCAACGTCGGTGACGTCGCCGGCTCCGAGCGTGAGGCACAGGTCCCCGGGTTTGAGGACGCTGGCAAGCAGGTCGGCCGTGTCGCTCAGGCCGGGCGAGTGGTATGCCTCGATCTCAGGGTTGGCGGATCGGAGGGCGTCGAAGATCAGCCTCTCGTCCACACCGGGTCTTGGGCTCTCCCCTGCGGGGTACAGTCCTGTGATCACCACGACGTCCGCTCCGGCGAAGCAGGCACCGAACTGTGCCCACAGCGCCTCTGTACGGCTATACCGGTGGGGTTGGAACACCACGACCACTCGCGACCAGGTACCGAGCTTCGCCGTGGCGATCGCAGCCGACACTTCACCGGGAAGGTGGTCGTAGCCGTCCACGAACGTTACGCCAGAGACCTCTCCGCGACGCTCGAAGCGCCTCGCAACTCCCTTAAAGGACCCCACAGCGTCGGCGACCTGAGCGGAGGGAGCCCCAAGCATGGTTACGAGGGCTACTACCGCTGTGGCGTTGAGCACGTTGTGAGCGCCGGGAACTTCCAGCTCTACCTGGACGACGCCCCCATCCGGAGGCCCGCTACCCGCCAAGCCGGGCCCCGAGGCCTCAAGCGGCCTGTCAGGGGTCCGATCCCCCACGAGTGCTGAGGCAACACCGAGGTGAACGGCAAAGCGTGATCCCCGTCCGTCCATCTCGAGAGCACTGACCGTCACGTCTGCTGACGGCAACATCCCGTAGGTGACCATCGACGGCCGGCGTGGCCGACCCTGCGAGGGGACAGCGAAGAGTAACTCGGCGACCCGGCGAGAGCCGGCATCGTCAACGCACACGACGCTCAGTGCGCCTGCCTGGGCGGCGAAACGAACGAACTCGGCCTCCAAGGCTTCTACGCTTCCGTAGAACTCGACGTGGTCTGCATCGACATTGGTGACCACTGCTGCGTAGGCCGGCAGACTTGTGAACGTCCCGTCGCTCTCGTCAGCCTCGACAACCAGCCAGTCCCCGTCGGGATCCCAGTGCCCGCCAGGACCGAAGCCGTTGATCTCGGACCCGACGATCCAAGACGGGCGCCAACCGAGCTCACTGAGAGCTACGGCGGTCATCGCCGACGTCGTCGTCTTGCCGTGCGTACCCGACACTGCGATAGTCCGCTTGGTGGCGCAGACCGCGCTAAGCATTTCGGCGCGACTCCAGGTGGGCACCCCGGCGCGCCTCGCTGCGTCGATGTCGGGATCGCCTGCGGGCACCGCCGTGGAGCTCACTAGCAGGTCGGCATTCTCAGCGGCCTCTCGGTAGTTGCCTACGCGAGCGTCGACGCCTATGGCGACGAGACTGTCGAGCGTCGCGGAGTAATGCGCGTCGGACCCCGAGACCTCGAAGCCCATCCCGACGAGGACTCTCGCTATAGCGCTCATCCCTGATCCCCCGACGCCCACGACATGCACACGTCTAGCAGCCTCAAGTGGAACTCTCCGCTCGTCCGGCGGCGCTGGGGGCAATTCAGCCACGGGAATTTCTCTCTACCAGACGGGCCACGGCGATCGCCGCTTCGGGCCTCCCTAGGACACGGGCGGCAGCGGCCATCTCGTCTAGGAGCGACCGGTCCGACAGCAGCCTGTCTAGTTGCTCTGCAAGCGTATCGGCGTCAAGTTCCGAGTCGGCTATCGTGATCGCTGCCCCAGCGTCGCTCAGCACTCTTGCATTGTGGGACTGGTGGTCTCCGGGAGATCCTCCGAGAGGCACGAGGACAGAAGCGACGCCGACCGCCGTCAGCTCGGCGACGGTTGTGGCTCCGGCGCGGCTTACTAAGACGTCAGCCGCGCACAGAAGTCGGTCCATCCGATCCTCGAAGCGGACCCGCTTGTACTCAATTCCCCCAACCCCTGATTCCACGGAAAGGGCGGAAATATCAGCCCAGTCCCGCTCGCCCACCACGTGGTAGATGCTCACCCGGCCACGCGATCTCCAGGACCGAGCCAGGCCCACGGCCGCTTCGTTAATCCTGCGCGCCCCCAGAGAGCCTCCGACCACCGCCACCACAGCTGCGTCCGTCGTTATGCCAAGCTCTCGGCGCGCCTCGACCCGGGACGACTCGGTGCGTTCTAGGCGGGCGATTTCAGCTCTTACCGGGTTGCCCGTGTCAACGGCACGGGGGAGCCGAGTTCCAGGAAAAGCTACGGCGCACGCCTTTGCAAAGTGACCAGCCAGCCTGTTCGCCAGACCAGGGACTGCGTTCTGCTCCGACACGACTACCGGCACGCGCAAGACTACCGCAGCTAGCGCAGCGGGGACGCTCGCATACCCTCCGACGACTACTACGACCGAAGGGCGTGCCTTTCCCACAATCACCAAGGCTCGCGCCGCGGCGGCGACGAGCCCGGCCACTGACACCACGTTGGTGAAGTTGACTCGACGGGCGATTCCCCTGCCTGGCAGAGTCACGAGATCGAAGCCCGCCGCAGGCACCATTCGACCCTCGATCCCACGACGCGATCCGACAAAGAGAAGCGTCGAGGGGTCGTGACCTAGTTGCACCAGTGCCTTCCCGATCGCGATCGCAGGGACGACGTGCCCCCCGGTCCCTCCCCCGGCGATCACGCACCACCTGCGGGCTCCCACGACGCCACGGCGTCTGCGGCTGATCAAGCGCCTACGCTCGCGGGTTCTTGGCTATGTTTGCGAGCACGCCCACTCCGAATAGGGAAATCACCAGCGCCGAACCACCGAAGGACACGAAGGGGAGTGGCACCCCGGTCACCGGGAAGACGCCGACTACGGCGCCGATGTTGATCACGGCCTGACTGGCGATCCACGCCGTGATACCGGTGGCGAGGAGATAGGCATAGCGCGTTGGGGCCTTGGCTGCTATCCGCACGCCAACGAGGACGAGGCTCGCGAACAGCCCACTGACGAACAGGCCACCAACAAGGCCGGTTTCCTCCCCTATGACCGCAAAGATGAAGTCGGTCTCGGCGTTCGGCAGGTATCCGTAGCTTGCCAGGCTCGCCCCGATGCCGTCACCGACGAGATGACCGTTGCTCAACGCCACGAGTCCTTCCACGGATTGGTATCCGCTGTTATAGGCGTGAGCGAACGGGTGCAAGAAGGCCGTTATGCGACTCCAGCGATAAGGAGATGCCTTTGCGAGACCGAACGCTCCCACCACCGCTGATGCTCCCATTCCCGCCATCCATCTCCCCGGAATTCCCGCGGCGAAGAGCATGGAAGCTGCTACCACCGCTACGACCATCGTCGTGCCCATATCCGGCTGCACCATCACAAGAGCCCCGACCAGGGCGAGGACCAAGAACACGGGAGCCGCCTGGTATAGCCAGGGCCCTCGACCGGCACGCCGGTCTAATACGTCGGCCGCGAAGAACACCAATGCCAGCTTGGCGAACTCTGAGGGCTGGATCTGAACGGTCGAGGTCCCGATCCATCTCGTAGCCCCCCCGGCGCTGACACCTACACCGGGGACCAGGACGATTACCAGCAGCGCCACGGAACCCCACATGAAGACCGGGGTGATCCGACGCCAGACGCCGTGATGGACCTTGGAGGCCACAAAAAGCCCGGCCCAGCCCAACGCGAGCCATATCCACTCCCGCACGAGATAGTGCCACGGGGAGCCAAACAGCTGAAGGCTGGTGATCGAAGAGGCCGAGAAGACCATGACCACGCCGATCATGCACAGAACCCCAACTAGGGTTATGAGAAGCCAGAAATTCCCGCCGTGCGAAACCGACGCTCGCGCCTTTGCGGGACTCGACGCAGAGGGCCCGTGCCGGCGTGGACCAGGCGAGGTCTTAGGAGCAGCTGCTCTGAGTCGTTTGGAGCTCCCCGCAAGGGGACTCTTGGTCGGTGCGACCATTTGCTACGCCTCCACGTTCGAACGATAGACCGGACTTCTTACTTGCAGGAGTTGCTCGGCGCCACTCACCCTCCGCCGCCTCTGGCCAGGAAGTCAGCGTAGAACGACCCGAGCGCGACAGCAGTGAACAGGCCCGAAAGGATCCAAAAGCGTATGATGACGGTGGTCTCGGGCCAGCCGAGAAGTTCGAAGTGATGGTGGACGGGGGCCATCCTCAAGATCCTGCGGTGGAACAGCCTGAAACTCGCCACTTGCAAGACGACGGATGCCGTCTCGATGACAAAGAGTCCCCCTATGATGAACGCGAGGAGGTCGACGTTCTCTAGCAGGGCAAGAACAGCGATACCCGTTCCAATGCCCAAAGAACCCGTGTCACCCATGAAGATCTTGGCGGGAGCGGCATTGAACCACAGGAACCCGGCGCACGCACCAATGAAGGCCGTCGCAAGGGCTGCCTCGTCCAGCGGTGCCGGGTTCTGGTAGATCGGAAAGTGTCGAAATTGGTAAAAGCCTATGATCGTAAAGGCGGCAAAGGCGAAGACCGACGACCCTGCGGCGAGACCGTCAAGGCCATCGGTGAGGTTGACTGCGTTCGAGAACCCGACTATCACCAGCACGGCGAAGATGACCCAGCCCACCTTGCCAAGGTCTATTCCGGTCGAGTTGTACCGAGTGAACGAGAGATGAGTGTCGACTTTCAACCAGGTGACAGCACTGATGGCGAAAGCTAGGGCTACGACGAGTTGAGCTCCGGCCTTTGCCCGCTTGTTCAACCCCAAGCTTCGCTGGTGATGAACCTTTATCCAATCGTCGACTAGGCCGATACCTGCGGCCGCTACGATCGTTGCCATTGCTGCAATCCCGCGGGTCGTGAAAGCCGAACCGAAGTGGGCCACGACATAGCCCACGACGACTGACCCGATTAGGGCAATCCCTCCCATGGTCGGAGTTCCTGCCTTGGTCAGGTGCTGCTTGGGTCCGTCCTCTCTTATCTGCTGGCCGATACCTCGTCGCACGAGGCGGCCGATCAGCACAGGGGTCGCGAGCATGCAGATAACCATGCCGACCAGTCCCGCTGCTAGGAGGTCGCTCACAGGCCTGCGCGACGGGTCGAATGTATGCGGGTCAGGGCTTCTTTGACGACAGCGACGTCGTCGAACGGGATCAGCTTTCCCCCTACTTCCTGGTACTTTTCGTGGCCTTTTCCGGCGATGACCACCACGTCACCTGCCTGCGCTGTCGCCAGGGATGTGGCGATAGCCTCGGCGCGATCCAACTGCGACAAGGCAGAAGCTTCGGAGTCGGAGACGCCCTGCAGGATCTCCGCAACGATTGCATCAGGATCCTCGGATCGAGGGTTGTCCGAGGTAACTATCAGCAGGTCGGCGAGCCTCGATGCGACCGAACCCATCATCGGTCTCTTCGAGCGATCCCTTTCACCGCCCGCCCCGAAGACGACTATCAGACGTCCGTCGCAAATCTGGCGGGCGGCGCCGAGCACGCTGGCCAGACCGTCAGGAGTGTGTGCGTAGTCCACGATGACGCTAAAGGGCTGCCCGGCGTCGACCGTCTCGAATCGCCCGGGAACTCCTTCTAGATCGGACAACCCCTGGGCGACCACATCGGCTGGGACCTCCAATGCCTCCGCACAAGTTGCCGCGCCGAGGGCGTTGGACACGTTGAAATGTCCTCCCAGGGACAGTTTAACCTTCTGACCTCTCCATAGGAAGCTACTGCCGGCAGGGGTCATCTCCAAGCCGGAGATCTGCCCTGTAGAGAAGGTCACTACCGGGGTAGAACCTTCCGAGAGCATCTCGGCCAGCCTCTGACCCCAGGGGTCGTCGCTATTTACTACCGCGACACCAATACGCCCTGGTTCGAACAGACGGACCTTAGCCTGGAAGTATGACTCCATGTCTCCGTGGTAGTCGAGGTGCTCTGGAGTCAGGTTTAGGAACAACCCTGCAGCGAACCTGATGGCGTCACAGCGGTGTTGGTCAAGGGCGTGGGATGACACTTCCATGGCGACGGCCTGCCCTCCTGTCCCACGCCAATCCGCCAGCAGCGCCTGAAGCTCGGGCGCCTCCGGGGTGGTCCTGGTCTGGGTAAGGGTGCCTATGGCCATCGCCTTCCAACCGTTTGCGTCGAAAATCGCCCGCAGCATCGCAGCGGTTGTCGTTTTGCCGTTGGTACCTGTCACTCCGACCACACGCAGCCCGGCCGACGGCCGGTCCCAAACCACGTCGCTGATCGGCCCGAGAGCCCTCCTTACCGAGGCGACGACCACCTGGGGAACCTCTAGGTCGAGCTCGCGCTCGCAAAGAAGAGAGGTCGACCCGTTCGCTACCGCCTCGGGAGCGAACGAGTGTCCGTCGACGACGTTGCCGGGTATGCACGCAAACATGGAAGCAACACCACTGCGGCGCGAATCGATCACCACGCTCGACACATCGACTGTCACGTCACCAACGATTCGGCTTAGGAGGCCCAACTCGTCGAGGCCGGCTGCTTGGACTAACTCACCGAGCTGCACTGTCGTCAAGCACCATACCAGCCGCTCATGGCCTAGTTGTCACGGCTGACCCGCCATGAGCGACTTGACCTTCGGCCAGTTGCTGTCGCTGCTCGGTGTCATTGCGGCCGGTTGGAGGGCTCCATTCGGGCCTGAGGCCGATCCAGTCGAGTCGACTCCGACAGGTTGATCAGCCGGCGACGGAGTCAGGTACTTGACAGAAGACGGCTGAACCATTCCCAGCTTGCCTTCCGCCGTTGAGATGATGTTGGCCGGAGAAGACAGTTGGGCAACCTTCAGCCGCAGGTTCTGATACGTAGTCTCCTGTTGGGAGATCTGGGCGTTGGTTCTGTCGAGGGAGAACTGCTGTTGAGCCAGAACGACGTGGACGTACACGAGCGCCAGGCAGACGAGAGTCGCTGCGACTATCGAGACGGCCAGTGCCGCTCGGGGAGTCGGACGGTAGCGAGCTCGACTGCCCATCTCAAGGAGGCGCAGGTGACTTTCACCGGGCTTGCGCGGGGCGTCGACTGCCGCCGACAGCGGCTCACCTGCTGAGTAGGGCCCGGCATATCCCATCGCGTTGCTATTGCCCCGGGAACGCAGCTCCGATGCAGCCCGGCTCATGATTCCATAGCCTTCATGTCTTAGACCCTCCGCCTACGACCGCTTCGACGGCGCGCATCCGAGCGCTCTTAGCTCGGTGAT
The DNA here is from genome assembly GCA_027391075.1 of Acidimicrobiaceae bacterium. GTDB lineage: Bacteria > Actinomycetota > Acidimicrobiia > Acidimicrobiales > Palsa-688 > JAJZAM01. The sequence continues at coordinate 49,683 of DAHYHI010000015.1, forward strand.
TTCGCTGTAGCTCCGACTGCGACGGTCTGCGGGCACCACGGAACATCAACTCCACCTTCGGCGCTGCGCCGCACATACATGGAAGTTGCGGGGGGCACGTGCAACCGCCGGTTGAGGCCCACCGGAAACGGTCTTTGACGATCCTGTCCTCGCCGGAGTGGTACGAAAGCACTACGAAACGGCCGGCTGGTGCCAGGCGACCAATCAGAGAGTCCACGGCAGGGCCGAGGAGGACCAGTTCGTCGTTGACGGCCACGCGCAACGCTTGGAACACTCGCCGAGCCGGATGACCTCCGCTTCGCCGTAGAGCGGCAGGTATGGCGGAGGTGACGACGTCCGCCAAAGCGGTCGTCGTGCTCAGCGGGCGCCCATCGACGATGGCCCTCGCTATTCTCCCAGCCATGCGGGTCTCGCCGTGCTCGCTGAACAGGCGTGCCAGCTCAGCCGCCGACCAACCATTGACTATCGCCTCAGCTTTAAGCGGGCTCGAAGGGTCCATCCGCATGTCAAGGGGACCATCCAGCTTGTAGCTAAAGCCACGTTCGCCGCGATCGAGTTGGGGCGAACTGACACCCAGGTCCATTAGAACGGCCGACAGAGGCGCTCTCGTTGCGGCCTCAAGGATCTCGGGCGCTCTGGCGAAGCTCCCCCGCTCGAGCTGGATCCGGTCCTGAAAGCCGGTCAGGGCCTCTTGGGCTGCGTGCAGGGCATCGGGGTCCTTGTCGATACCGACGAGCGCTAGTTGCGGCGCCTTCTCCAGGAGAGCCTTGGCGTGGCCAGCCCCTCCGACAGTGCAGTCCAAGTAGATGCCGGCGGGAGTGTTCGCTAGGAGCTCGACCACCTCGTAGAGCATCACAGGCTCGTGCGTAAAGCCGTTCACCGCTGGGCCTCGGGCAATCCGCAGCCCCTCGACCAGCCAGCCGTCGGGATGTCTCCCCGGTTCGGGCGAGCGGGAGCAGGAGACGGAGAAGGGGACTCCCGCCCTGCTGGTCGGAGGGCTGCGCATAGCCCGATGCTGGCACCTTGCGAGTAGGCCATGACGAAGTATCAGACCCCTACACCGAGCATGGCGTCGCCCGCCGCCTCTTGAACGGCCCACGCCGTCGGGTTCCACAGTTCTATGTGGGTGAGAGCACCCATCACCAACACAGTCGAACCCTCCCCCAGACGGGCAAAATCTCGGAGGTAGGCTGGTAGAGCGAGACGTCCCTGTGCATCCAAGTCGAGTTCCGTAGAGCCCACCGAGAAGGCGCGAGCGCGGTTCCTGTCCTCGGTGCTGCCGTCCAACAGCGGTGCCATCTCGGCGGCTTTCAACTCGAACGCCGCTGGAGTCCAGACGGCCAGGCACCCTTCGTTGTACTTGGACACAACCGCTGAAGCTTCGAAGCTCAAACGGAAGCGGCGCGGCAAGATGATCCGCCCTTTCCCGTCCAGGGAGTGCTCGTATCTCCCTACGAACTTCGTTTCCACGTGCCACTGACTCCGTCCTCTGAGCGCACAGGGTCCCTCCCTTTCGCGCCACCATGCCCCACTTTATGGCCTGTTCCCCCACCGTGTCAATCGTTGTTGGGCGCGAGGCGCGCAGTTAGGACTGGAACGCGCTTGTCGACCGCGGCGGAACCGGCTGAGGGAACTCCGCTACGCGTACCACTTGAGCGCCTCAGCCTGCGACGCAAGAGGCAATATGCAAGGCGACCGCCTCGGTGGCTTTGGCCTTCTACTCGTCTAACAACAGACCCACGAACGCCGCCGCAAGGTGCTCCCCCAATGGCTTGCCCAAGCCGCAGGCCACCCCCGTCAGCTGTCCTAGCTTGGCTTCCTCCGGCTTTCTGAGTAAAGCGGCGTGCAGTCCGGGATCCCAGTTCAAAAGTGCGGCAGATTGGAACAAAGCTCCGGACTGCGTGCGCCGCTGCGATATTCCCACGACCTTGCGCCCTCCCAAAGTGACCTCGCCCGGCCCCAGACCAGCGAAGCACACCACCTTGGACCAGGGGCTATGACTCATAGGACCGTCCCAGACCATCGCCGAGGCGCCAATGGCTTTCGCCCAGAGCCCTCCCAGCCATCTTGCGGCCTTCGAGATATCGGGCTGGAACAGGACGTCACCTGCCGGCACGAACACGTCGACCCAGACGACCTCCCCGGGTCCGACCAGCACGGCGCTACCTCCGCTGCGCCTACGTGCGATGTCCACGTCAGCCCGCCGTGCAACGTCCTCGTTCACGTCTGCCGCCGACTGGCTAGCTCCGAGCACCAGCGCCCGCTTCGACGCTTCTAGGACTGAGACCAGCCGTACGGATTCTCGCATCGAGGCGATGGATGCGTCATGCAATGCGCCGGCTGGCCCGTTGCGGCGCAACACCGTCCAGTCTCTGTAGCGCTGTAGATCGGCTCCGAGACCGGGGATCAAGATCGCACGGTCAAGCCGAGAGAACGCTCTCAGCGCCAGACCCAAGGTACGCGCTCCACTCGCTGCGCATCCTCGCGCTCGCCACCAGCAGAAACGTACGTTGGCGCGGAGGGGTCGGCGGATGCCTCAGCCGCATCCCGATCTCTTCCAAGAGCCGGTCCTTCTTGTGAAAGTTGCACGCGCGGCACGCTGCGACGACATTGTCCCAGGAGTGGCCCCCACCTCTGGACTTGGGCACCACGTGGTCGATGCTCTCGGCCTCCGCACCGCAATACTGGCACTTATGACCGTCCCGGGCGAAAACTGCCCTGCGGTTCAGAGCGGCCCGGGCGTGATAGGGGACCTTCACGTAGTACCTCATCCGCACCACCGACGGCTCCTCGAAGCAAAGCTTCTCGGATCGAAGCACCCGATCTGAAGGGTGGAGCAACTCGGCTTTGTGCTCCAGCGTCAGCATAAGGGCTCGCCGAGACGACACGACGCAAAGAGGCTCATAGGTGGCATTGAGGACAAGAGCCTGCGTCATGCCACTCTTCTCTTATCGCCTGGAATGCCCCAACGGGTCGGCTGAAAGTATCGCTCGTCGAGCGAGGCGGGAGCTTCGTATGCTCACGACTTCTGATCTTAGTCTGCACCCGCAGTCATCCGCTTGCACCACTCTAGATAGTCGATCACGTCACCCGAGGCCGCCTCGTCCTCATGCCCGTACATCGTCTGCAAGCGAAACCGTAGGTAGTCGAGCCTAGGTAACGGGATCGGCGGCCACGTGACCCACCAACGATGCGGAACGAACCTCGTCAATACCGCCCACAGGTCAGGACGGCGAAGAAGTGCCTTTGCGATGCCGGCAGTGGCGAAAGTATTAGGCCGCACACCTACTACGCTAAACGAAAGAAGAATCGCTGCGGAGGACTTGATGGACCGACAACCCGCGACCGCCGTGGTGGTCGAACCGTTCCGCGAGTTGTTCCGGTCCATCGTGGCGAACGTGGCCACGGTCGTACGCGGCAAAGACTCTACGGTCGAACTTGCGGTCATCTGCCTTCTCAGCGAAGGTCACCTCTTAATAGAGGACGTTCCCGGCGTAGGAAAGACCACGCTTGCAAAGGCCCTAGCGAGAAGCTTCGACCTGGAATGCCATCGGATTCAGTTCACACCCGATCTCCTGCCCTCTGACGTGACCGGGGTGAGCCTGTACAACCGGGATACGACGTCATTTTCTTTCCGACCGGGTCCGATCTTCGCGAACGTCGTCATTGCCGACGAGATTAACCGTGCGTCGCCCAAGACCCAGTCAGCCCTTTTGGAGGCGATGCAGGAACGCCAAGTCTCAACTGACGACATGACAAGGCCCCTACCGGAGCCTTTTATGGTCGTTGCCACTCAAAACCCGGTAGAGCACGAGGGCACCTACCCTCTGCCCGAAAGTCAGATCGACAGGTTCCTGATGCGGCTAAGCCTCGGCTACCCAGATAAGGCGTCAGAGCTGGCGATGCTCGTCGCAGCCGGCGAAGTCTCTGCGGGTCCGGAGGTTCTACCTGTAGTAGCCGACAGGGGAACGGTTCTTGCGATGATCCGTGCAGTCAAAGCCGTCTACGTGGCGGGCTCCCTTCGCGAGTACATAGTCGAGCTCGCCAGCGCCACCCGTCACAACCCTGCGATAACGCTTGGCATGTCACCTCGCTCGACGCTGGCCTTGCAGCGCGCAGCGCAAGGGCTGGCAGCATCTGCGGGGCGCACCTATGTAACGCCAGACGACATCAAGACAGTCTTTGCCCCTGTTGTAGCGCATCGGATTGTCCTGCAACCGTCGCTAGTGGCCTCGGGAGCGGAGGTCGGCGACATCCTCCGTGAGGTCGAACGGTCGATCCGGGTTCCCGCCGGGCGGACCTCGGCGATCTGACTGGACCTCGGAGCCGCCCAATTGGCTTTTTATAAGGCCCTCCGAAGCCAAGCTCCAACCCTTGGATCGCACCCGACGGGGTCTTCTGGCGATAGGAGGAGGTCGCCGTACCTAACAACGCGGGGTCAGGCGCTTGCGGCGTCGGGCGGAGCTCTCGCTTTGGGGGCTTTCCTTTCGGGGGCCGTCGAGCTGTACGGTCTTGCCGTTGCCTGCCTGGTGTTGGTGACCGTTGCATGGGTGCGGTTGAGGACGGTGTCTTGGAACGTGTCGGTCACGCGTACCGTCGTGCCCACACGTTTTTCTAGCGGAGCAAGCAGCCGGGTCGAGCTCGTGGCCCGCAATAGCGCTTCCAAACCCTCCCCCGAGGCCGAGGGCAGGGACCCGTTGGGTAGCAGCGGACGGGCAGCCCGATTCAACATCGCATCGATGCAGCCCGGCGAAGAAAGACGAACGACCTACCAGCTGCCGCCTTTACGACGAGGGGTGTACCAGCTCGGTCCCCTTAGCGTCCTCGTGGGCGATCCATTCGGCCTGGCAGAGTTGGAGCAACGAAGCGCGGGTGAGGCGACACTGGTGGTGCACCCACGCTTTGAAGTCCTCCCATACACCTCGCTGCACTCCGGAAGCCGCCCCTCCTTCGGTCACGTCCGGCTAGCTGGCGGCCCGGATCCAGACAGTTTCCTTCTCCGCCGCTACGTCGCCGGAGACGACCTTAGACGAGTCCACTGGCCCACGACGGCCCGCGTAGGTGAGCTCACTCTCCGCCAAGACGAACCCCGAGGCAACGACCTAGTCGTAGTCGTCGCCGACCTTCGCATGGACAAGAGTGAGACCGCGCGGTCCGCCGTCGACGACGCGTTCGAAGCCGTCCTCGAATCAGCTGCGACCATCTGCTCAGTGTGGATCCGCTCTGGTAGCGAAGTCCGCCTTTTGACCAGTGCCGGCTACGACTCGGGGCCGGGCTGCGGCCCTGGTCACTTCACGGCCATCCTCGACGGCCTCGCGGCTTCAGAGCCCCACGCTCCGGGCGGCCCGCCCGTCCGGCTGGGATTTTCAGCGGGCTGCATACCAATCACGATCGTCACGACCGATAGGTGCACGCCTTCTCTTTTGGGCGACCTAACCGGACGCCAACCGGCTCAGAGCGACACGGTAGTGGTCATAGCAACGGTTGGCGAAGGCTTCGACGAGACAGCGAACGGCAGGCACTCTCCCGACGACGGGGACCCCGGTCTTCTAGCGAATCTTGCCAACGTGCACCGATCGCTCTACGTGCCGGTAGGTAGCACCCTCGGGCGTCAGATGGCACGGGGCGACGGCGCGAGATGAGACCGCTACGGGACTCGTCTCGCGGTCGCCCCCCCAGCCGCGCGGGTAGAGATCGGTTCGGATACGGCCGGCTGGTCGCGTTGACGGGGGTTATGTTAGCTAGTTCCGCCGGCCTATTCCGGGTCTTTGTCGGCACAGGCTGGGTTGGCCCAGTGTCATTGACGGTGGTGTGCTCCGCCGGCGCCGCCTGGGTGATAGCGCTAAGTTGGGGGCAGCCCGTCTGGGGGGCCCTGGCAGGGATCTGCGCGACCGTTCTCGCGGTAAGTTGGACAGTCTTTCCTACGACCACGACGTGGGGTGTTCCAACCTCCTCGACGCTAAAGGCTTTGCGCAGCGCGCTGGACAGCATAGGTCCGGACATCGCAAGTTCCGCCCCTCCGGTCCATGTCACCCCCGGATTCGCCCTCCTGGCGGCCGGCGGAGCTGGCCTTTTGACGATCGCTGCTGTCGTGCAGGCGTCGCAGCGCCACGCGAGCGTCCTGGCGCTGTTCCCGTCGCTGGCGATGTTTATAGCAGCGATCCCAGCCGCACGCGGAGGCGGACGCTTCTACGTCGTGTTGTCGTACTGCGTGGCCGCCTGCGGCTACCTCTACGCGGACTCAGCCTTGTCCAGGCCGATCACGTGGTTCGGCGGGGTTCGTCGAGGAGGGCGAGCGTCCAGGGGATCCACCGCTGTGATCACCACCCTGGCGAGCGTGATCCTTGCAGCCTCCGTTACGGTCCTGCTGCCCGGAGTCGACGGGTCGGGGGTCCTCGGGTGGGGTGGTGCTAGTGGCGGGGCGGGGCAGCGGATAGTGCCTAACCCGCTGGTGTCACTGCAGACCCGTCTCTTGGACGAGTCCAACACTCCGGTATTCAAGGTTCAAGCCAGCGTCGGCTCCTACTGGCAGCTGACCACCCTGGACCTCTTCGACGGAACGACTTGGAGCTCCGAGGGATCCTACAGTGGGTTCAGTTCGAGGCTCCCGGGCGCAGCCGAGGTCCCCAGCGGCACTCAAGTGGATAAGGCCACTTTCACGATACAGAACCTCGACTCTGTGTGGCTTCCGGACCAGTTCAACCCGATATCGGTTCAAGGTGCCAAGGGAGTGTCTTACGATGCCGGCAGCGACAGCCTCCTGGTCGCCGGATCTACGTCCAACGGCATGTCCTATACCGTCACCTCGTACCGTTACCTGGCAGATCTGAGCGCCGCTGATCTCGCCTCAGCGGCTCCCACACAGGCTCCCGCAGTCGACACGGCCCTACCGAGCTCCGTCCCTCAGAGCGTCAAGCTGCTTGCGCAGCAGATCACCGCCAACGCCTCCAGCCAGTACGCCAAGGCGCTTGCCATACAGGGCTACCTGACCAGCCCCTTATTTCGCTACACCCTTCAGCCGCCAACGGACGGTTCCGGCACTACAGCGCTTACCACGTTCCTCTTCGACACCAGGGCGGGTTACTGCCAACAGTTCGCCGCAGCCTTCGCTGTCTTGGCACGCGAGGTCGGCGTCCCTACAAGGCTCGGTGTCGGCTTTGCCACCGGGAACGCTGTCACAGGTGGCTACCAAGTCCTCGACTCGGACGCGCACACCTGGCCCGAGGTGTACTTCGGCCCCCAGTACGGGTGGGTGCCCTTCGAGCCCACACCAGGTTTCTCCGTCCCGGGAGCCAACGGCTACGACCCGGTCGCGTCCTCCTCCGCTCAGCTAACCCCTCAAAGCCCTAACACTGCGGCACCGGCCAACCCCTCGGCGACAGTCCCAGCGGGGCACGCGAAGGCGGCCGCGGGGCAGAGCAGCAGCTCCGGATCGGCCGCCGACGCTCAGACGGCTACAGGTAACTCCAAAGGCTCTTCGACCCCATGGTGGTTGGCGCCCCTTGCCCTCGCCGGCCTCGTCTTGGCCTGGATTGGGCTGGCCGGCGCCGCCCGCATCACACGACGCCGAATCAGACGCGTCCTGGCGTCGATGGCGGGGCCGCGTAGCGTCGCCCTTGCCGCCTGGGAGGAGGCGGAAGAGGAGCTGGCCTGGCTGGGGGTGAGCCGGCACGAATCCGAGACGGTCGGCGAACTTGTTGCCAAGCTCAGCCTGCGGCAGCCTTCGCTCAGCGTATCTACTTCCCAGGTTCCCAGCACCGACCACGCAGTGGTCGGTGCCGCCGCTTCTGTTCGGAGGAGCGTCTTTTCGACCAGCGACCTAACCAGATTGTCCGAGCTTGCAGGTCTCGCTGAACGGGCATCCTTCGCACAGACTTTCGATACCGCTTCGGCGAAAGCCGCGCTCAACCTGTCCTCCGAAACTGCCAGAGCGCTTACAAGAAATCAGAGCCGCCGACAAAGGGTACGGCGCTGGTTGCTAGTCCGACCCCGACTAGAGCGATCCTCTAAGATCAGATCCGAGCGCTGAGGTCAGATCCGACCGTCACCGCCGAAGCGCTCCCGGAACTTACGCGCCAGTTCGGAGAGCGACTGGTTCGGGTTACGGGAACGTATGGTCTGGGTCATCTGTTCTACGCCTAGCCTGCTCATGCGTATGAGGTTCGTTGCGAGGACTATTGCGCTGGACAGCATAATGAGAAACCCGACGACCGCTAGCAGCCAGTTGAACGCGAAGGCTCCCAGAAGCAAGGCCAGGCCCACGACAGAACCGAGGGCAGCCCACTTGCATTTGCGAGCCAAATAGCGCTGAAGGGTCGTCGAAGCGAGCAGTTCAGCCGATTTGGGGTTTTGCGAGTGGAACTGACGTTCGATCTCGGCAAGTATTCGTTGTTCGTTCTCGTTGAGCGGCACCTTAAGCCTCCAACTCCATCATCTCACCACGGAAAAGGTACGGCAACGCGGGCTCCTTGTGTCGCGATCCTCATGAAAGTCCTACATTGCGGCGCGCTGGGCCGACTAGGGCGGCTGTGGTCAGCGATTCGGGACCAAATTTGCGGCGCACTTCGTCCACGGCGATGCTGGCCGCCTGGCTCGGCGACGGGCTGCTTCCCGCTGCGCCCCCAAGGTCCAAACTTAGCTGCGACGCTTCGGTCCCGGCATGCTCGGCTAGGTTCGTGAGGCTTACCCCGATCAGCCTGACACCCCGCTCACAGTGCGCTTCGGCGAGCAGACCGAGGGCTGCTCTTGCGATGTCGGTGCTGTTGTCGGTTCGCCCCTTGAATGTGTGGGACCTAGTACGAGTCGTCATGTCACGGTAGCGGACCTTGATCGTAACGGTTCTTGCGCGCATTTCCGCTTGCCGAAGCCGACTCGACACAGAGTCTGCCATGCCCAGCACCGGCACTCTGAGACTGTCGACGCCGAAACGGTCGTCGCCGAAGGTCTCCTCCTGGCTGATCGACTTGGTCGCGCGCTCGGGCTGCACCACCCGCTCATCTATGCCCCGGGCGAGCCGGGCGAGGTGAGCCCCGTTGGCCCGCCCGAGGACCTCCTCAAGGGTCCGGGGAGGCACCGAGGCAAGGTCACCAACCGTCTTGATCCCCATCCGTGCCAAGCGCGACGACGTTGCGGGCCCGACCCCCCACAAAGCCTCGACTGGGTGAGGATGTAAGAACGCTACCTCTTGGCCCTCGGGGACTATGAAGACTCCTGACCCGGGTCCGCCACTGTCTGCGGCCCCGCTGTCTTGGGATCCGTCGGACCGCGAAGGTGTCTTCGCGGTCTCATGCGACCGGTGTCGCCGTTCAAAACTGCGAGCTACTTGCGGCTTCGCAGCCTTGGAGGCCATCTTGGCTACGAACTTCACTCGAGAGCCCCCAACTGAGCAGACCAAACCTGTCGATTCGAAGACTCGACTGCGGATCAGCGCCCCGATCGTCGCAGGCGGGCCGTAGATCCCCTCAGCTCCGGTCACGTCGAGAAATGCCTCGTCGAGTGATATCCCTTCCACTAACGGCGTGAACCCAGCGAAGACTTCGTGGAGTTTCCTGCTCACCTGCGCGTAGCGACCGTGGCGCGGAGCCACGAAGACAGCCGAAGGGCACAACCTTCGAGCCTCGACGGAGGGCATTGCCGATCGGACCCCAAACGAACGCGCCTCGTAGCTGCACGAAGCGACCACGCCCCTGCGGCCTTCGCCTCCGACGATGACGGCCTGTCCCACCAGATTCGGGTCGTCGACGGCCTCCACCGAGGCGAAGAAAGCGTCCATGTCAACATGAAGCACCCATCTCCTCGAGCCCTCTCCCACCGTAACTATTGTATTGCGCAGATCGCCAACTGTTGTATTGAGCAGATCGCCGCCTACCCGAGAAGAACTTGGCGGAAACCCTCAGCAAAACGCGTCCCGGCTTTCTTGCCTGCGTCGGCGGCCCTGCTCCGCACAGAGCGCCTGACCAAGTCCCAACCGTCTCCGATCTGGCTTTCATGGCAGACGACGGCGTCCTCCTTAGCTCCGATGCTGGTTGTGACGTCGACCCAGACGTCGGGCTCGAGAGTTCCCGACAAAAGCAGTGTACGGACAGCGTGTGCAGGTCTCGAACCGGGAAAGTAGTGGGGGTTCGCCGCACCGGGAACCACAGCGTCGATAGCAGCCCAACCGGTTACGCGATGGTCTCGGTGGTTAATGTAGGTCTGGCCGAAGAACACGGCCGTAGGGTCGGGAGCGAGGACCACGTCTGGCCTGAGGTCACGGATAAGGGTTACCAGCTGCCCTCTCAACTCCAGGCCGTCCTCCAGTTCCCCGTCGGGATGGTCGAGCCAGAAACGACTTTTCACTCCGAGCACCGACCCTGCGCGAACCGACTCGGCCTTTCGGATCTCAGCTAGCTCAGCCGGGAGCGCAGAAGGGTCCAATGACCCCTTGTCTCCCTTAGCGCACACGCACACATGTACAGCGGCCCCGTTAGCAGCCCACAGTGCAAGAGTTCCGCCGGCAGCAACCTCGGCGTCGTCGGGATGAGCATAGATAGCGAGCGCCACATCTGGAAGCTCGTCGAAAAAATGGCCGGCCACGAGTGCGACAGTAGGCTAAACACGTCTGCATGGCTGCGCAATCTGAACCCGTTCGAACCGACCTGCCACCTGAAAGCGCCGAAGCGGCCTTCGGCTTCGACTTCGACTGGCGCGATCCTCTCGTAGAAGACCTGGCCCGCACCGCATTCGAGGCTGCCATGGCAGGCGCCGACGTCCTTCGTGGCGCGGCACCCGGCTCGGGAGCGGTCGTCACTGGACTCTCGACGAAGATCTCCAACACCGACATGGTCTCCGATGTAGACCGCTCATCGGAGGCCGAGGTAAACCGAGTCTTGCTAAGCCGCAGACCGGACGACGGTCTGTTGGCAGAAGAAGGCAGCGCCCGAGCAGGCACGACGGGAGTCCGCTGGGTTGTCGACCCGCTGGACGGTACGACTAACTTCCTTTTCTCGATACCGCAATACTGTGTTTCGATCGCAGCGGAGATCGACGGAGCTCCGGTGGTGGGCCTTGTAGTCGACCCTTGCCGATCCGAGACATGGGCTGCGGCCCGACATCACGGAGCGTTCCGCAATGGATCCCGCTGCCGAGTGAGGCCCAACTCGGTGAGTGCCTCCGAGGCGCTCATCGCTACCGGGTTCGCCTACAAGGCGGAGTGGCGCGCCTGGCAAGGAGATATCGCAGCCAAGGTCCTCCCCCAGATCAGAGACCTTAGAAGGTTCGGGTCGGCAGCGCTCGACTTGTCGTGGGTGGGAGGGGGTCGTTTCGACGGGTACTACGAATGGGGTCTAAGCCCGTGGGATCTCCGCGCGGGAGAACTGGTAGCACACGAGGCGGGAGCAGTAGTGCACTCGTTTCCCAACGGAACGTCTGTCGCCGCAACTCCGGGGCTCTTCGGCCCCCTGTGCGACCTCCTCGGCGCAGCAGGAGCATTCGACGGCCCTCCTTCGCAGTAGTCAGCGCTTAAAGTCCCTCGGTCGCCTTCGGATACGGTCCAGTCCTTGGGGACTGGGATGGGACTCCTAGCCCCAGAATACCTCTGCGACGCCGTGGAGCAGCGCAGGGTCGACTTGCTTGGAGACGCTAACGGCCGCCGACAGCGCAACCCGGACTATTTTGTCAGCTTGGAGGGCCACCATCGTGGAGAAGTCGCCGTCATGGACTGCATCTATGGCTGCTATCCCGAACCGTGTCGCTAGGACGCGGTCGAAAGCTGTGGGGCTGCCACCGCGCTGGACGTGGCCGAGCAGAGTCACCCTAGTCTCGAAGCCAGTCCGCCTCTCGATCTCGCCGGCGAGCACGTTGGCTATGCCTCCCAATCTCGGGTGTCCAAACTGGTCGAGCTCCGCTGAAGCCAACGTCAGGCTGCCGTCCGCAGGAACGGCCCCTTCGGCGACAACGACGATCGAAGCGAAGCGCCCTTTAGCATGCCGATTCTTCAGCTTGGTGCAAATCACGTCTATGTCGAAGGGCTCCTCGGGGACAAGGATCTCAGCGGCACCTCCGGCTATCCCGGCGTAGGTCGCTATCCATCCGGCGTTCCTTCCCATCACCTCGCAGACTATGACCCTGTCGTGGGACTCCGCCGTCGTGTGAAGGCGGTCGATCGCGTCCGTGGCAATCTGAACCGCTGTGTGGAACCCGAAGGTCACCTCGGTAGCCGACAGGTCGTTGTCGATGGTCTTGGGAACCCCCACTACCGCTACGCCCTCGCCGCTCAAGCGGTGCGCAACCCCTAGGGTATCGTCGCCACCGATCGCGACCAATGCGTCTATTCGCTGGGAGCGTAGCGTTGCCAGGCATCGCGCCACTCCGCCTTCGACCTTGTAGGGGTTGGTCCGAGACGTTCCGAGGATCGTTCCGCCACGGGGCAGAATGCCCCTACAGCGTTCTACGTCCAATTCGGTGCTGCGATTGTCCATGACCCCCTCCCACCCGTCGAGGAAGCCTACAAAGCTGTCTCCGTAGCGGACTTCACCCTTGCGAACGACCGCTCGGATAACGGCGTTCAGCCCGGGGCAGTCACCGCCACCGGTAAGCATTCCTACTCTCATGTCCCTCTCCTACCTAGAACCCCTCCGACTCTAATCGCAGTAGGAGGCCCTCGAGATCCGGTGAGGTCCTCTCCGGACGAGCCCCTTGTGCGTCACGGCTCGGCGGAAGCCCGTTCGAGCATCCCCGCCTCACGTCTGAAGTCCCCGGCACCGGAGAAGCCCTTGTACACGCTGGCGAAGCGCAGGTAGGCAACTTCGTCTAGCCGCCGGAGTTGCTCCAGCACCGCAAGACCCACCTGCTCGTAGGTCACCTCGCCGCCTACGAAACGCAACGACTCCTCCACGCCGGCACTGAGCTGTGCAATATCCTCCGCTCCTACCGGCCGGTTTTTCGACGCGGCCGCCACGCCAGCCGCTACCTTCGCGCGATCGAACAGTTCGCGCTCACCTGAGCGCTTTACGACTACCAGCGGGACCTCTTCAATGCGTTCGTAGGTGGTGAAGCGGGCCCCGCACCCCCCGCATTCCCGTCGACGGCGAATCGCCGAACCGTCTAAGGCGGAACGCGAATCAACGACCCGATCTTCCGTGCAGGAGCAACGGGGACAGCGCATCCCCTCGAAGGTATCGCTATACATGACAAAATCGCGGAATAAGGACCCACGAACACGCCAATCGGGAAAAAGAAGCTCGGTCGAACAGGAATCGAGACACCTTTGGGTGTGCCTCGATGCCTTTAGTGATCAGGTATCTGCAGTGCCTCTCCGGGGTAAATCGACGTGCCGTGCAACTGCGAAGCTAGACGGTCAACTATCGGCCGCTCGTCCCCCGCTGGGTCGAGCCTGTGGGCTATCGACCACAGTGTGTCACCCGGTTCAACCACGTAAACGACCTCGCTCGCCGCATTCATCTGGCCGATCGACTCGGTCTGTGGGCCTCTCGCCGCCGAGCCAATCGCCCCCGCCTGAGCGTTCGCCCGCTGCCCGGACATGATCGTTCCGATCGCCCAAGCGGTCGCCACCCCTATCATTAGCACCCACAAGCTCCTGCGCAACACTCGGTTCGCAGCCCAAGCACCTCGCAGCGGCGGACTGGGAGTCGGATACCTGGACTCCCCAACTAGGAACTCACGAGAACTTTGCTTCGAAGCCGAGGAGATGTCACCTTGCACCTCCTCCCAATCGAAGAGCCGGCTTCGACAATCTACGGCCATTCCGGAGGTTGGGACCACGCTGCGAAACATACGTTCGTAACTTAATAGAACATTTGTTCGGTGTCAAGACCAAATCGAACAGATGTTTGCCCCCGGGCTCCAGTCGTGATAGCATGAAATGTGGTGTCAGGCGTGGACTTCGCCGAGTCACCCTGAGCCCGCCCGGCAGCAGAACCTCCCAACGCTTTCGAGGAGCGACACCGACATGGCAGACAGTGAACCGACCGGTAAGAGACGGGAGATATTGGATTTCATCTCCGCTCAGGTTCGTGAGCGGGGATACCCGCCGTCAGTAAGGGAAATAGGTGAAGCAGTAGGACTAGCTTCGTCCTCGACGGTCCATACCCATCTGCAGACCCTGCACCGCCAGGGATTCCTTCGTAGGGACCCTACCAAGCCCAGGGCTATCGAGGTGCGCTACGACGCTCTTTCCGCTACGCCCGTCGAGAGGCGACCGGCGCGCCACGTACCCCTAGTGGGCGACGTCGCCGCAGGTACAGGAGTCCTCGCCCAAGATAACGTCGAGGAACTCCTGCCTCTGCCAGAGGACTTCACCGGAGACGGGACTTTGTTCATGCTACGAGTCCGAGGCGACTCGATGGTCGAAGCCGGGATCCTCGACGGCGATTTCGTGGTCGTACGCCAGCAGTCCGAAGCCAACGACGGTGACGTCGTCGTGGCCGGGATACCCGACGGGGAGGCGACTGTGAAGACGTTCCAGCGCAAGGATTCCACTATCGTGCTAGTGCCCTCAAATTCTAGTCTCGAACCTATGGTCTACGACCCGGCAGACATCACTATCTACGGGAAGGTCGTCACCGTGCTCCGCCGCCTTTGATTAGAGTTGTGGTCGGTGTAGGTTTAGCGGCCAATGCTCTGCTTCGTAGGGACACTTGGCTTGTGCTCTAGGACGCGTCGATCTCCAGCAACGCTGCGATGGCATCTCTGACTGCTACAAGTTCACCGAGGGTGACAAACTCGTCTTTAGTGTGAGCTAGCTCTGGGTCACCGGGACCGAAGTTTACAGCGGGCATACCACGCTCTGCGAAGAAGGCGACGTCGGTCCATCCCAATTTCGCTCTGGGCGGCCTGCCACTGGCCCGGACAAGAGCGGACAACGCCGGGTGGGCAAGGTTCGGGGCGGCGGCAGGGCTACGGTCGACCACGCTGACCGAGTCACCGCGGCTCGGATCCAATGAAGGCACAATCCACCCTCGTAGGGCCTCCTCGGCTTCGAGGTCGGTCTGGTCGGGAGCGTAACGGTGATTTAGCACTACTGACGCGCAGTCCGGCACGACGTTACCAGCGACTCCAGCGTCGAACTTGACTGCCTGCAGGGCCTCTCTGTACTCGCAACCGTCGATTACAGGTCGCCTCTCCTGATAGGAAGCCAACCTGGCGAGAAGGTCAGCCGAACGGTGGATAGCGTTCGATCCCATCCACGGTCTTGCGGTGTGAGCCCGGGACCCGATAAACGTCACCGAGGCCTTCAGGACTCCCTGGCAGCCAGCCTCGACGTAGGAACCTGTTGGCTCGCCGAGGATCGCAGCGTCGCCGACAAGGAGTTCAGGCGAGGCACCCTCAATTTCGAGAAGTCCGCTGTATTTCCTGTCAACCTCCTCACACGAGTAGAACACGAAGGTGACGTCGAATGCCGGTTGTTTGGTCCCCCAAACATCTGATCGGCTAAGCGAATCTGCCAGGTGAAGCATCACTGACAGGCCGCCTTTCATGTCCGAAGCGCCCAGCCCCCACAAGGTGTCACCGGCAACTCGGGCCTTGTCATTGCCGTTCGGTGGCACGGTGTCTAGGTGCCCTGCGATTATCAGGCGCGACGGTCGGCCGAAACTGCTCCGGGCTAGCACGTTGTTCGATATCCGGTGGACTTCGAGGCGACCATCGCCTAAAGAGCGCAGACGTGCTTCTACATGGTCCGCTATGCGCTGCTCATGGTGGCTCACCGAAGCGACGTCCACCAGGGCTGCTGCGTCTGCTAACAGGCGGCTCATTAGGCGACTCCGAGACGGCGCGCCATCTCCTCGATGTCCTCGATCCCACACACCATCGCTAGGCGCACGTATCCCGAACCTCCCGGACCGTAGAAGGAGCCTGGCGAGACCAGCACGCCTGCTCTCTCGGCGAGTTCCTGCGTCCACGCCCATTCGTCACCCCCGGGTGCGGCCGCCCACAGATAGAAGCCACCCCGTGGGAGCTTCACTGCTACACCGACGTCTTTCAAAACCTCGGCTGCTCGCTGGATGCGCTCCAGATACCGGCCCCGTTGAAGCTCGACGTGGCTTTGATCCGCCAAGGCTGCGACCCCGGCGCTCTGGACTGGTCCCGGTACCATCAGACCTGCATGCTTGCGGACTTCCCTCAGGTAGCCGACGATGTCAGCGTCCCCGGCATACCAGCCAAGGCGAAGCCCGGCCATGTTCGACCTCTTGGAGAGGGAGTGGACTGCCACGACGCCTCCCAGCCCTGACACACCCGTACCTTTGCCGAGAATCGTCGAGGGTGGAACCGACCAGGTGAACTCTGCATAGCACTCGTCGCTGAACACCGCAACGCCGTTCGCGATCCCCCATTCGGCGACCTTGCCAAGGTCGTCGAGGCCTCCAGCGGGATTTCCGGGTGTGTTCACCCAGAGCATCAAAGCCCGGCGGGCGTCCGCCGGGTCGATGGAGGACACGTCGATCGACCAATCTTCGCTCATGTCCACCGGAACCGCCCTCAGACCGGCGAGCAGCGCACCCATCTCGTAGGTCGGATACGACACGGCAGGAAACAGGACCGTGTCTCTCGTCGGGTTTCGAAGATGCAGCCAGTGCGGCGTCGTTGCGACGAACTCCTTCGTCCCGACACACACTGCGACATCGCCGGAACCTATAGCGACACCGAAACGTCTATCAGTCCACTGCGCGATCGCCCGTCGAAGGTCTGCGCCACCGATCGAGGCTGGGTACCCCCTGGCGCTGCGGTCTGCGTCGTCGTCGGGATCGAGTGCCCGCAGGACCAGAGAGGGCGGGGGATCACCCGGCGTGCCGATCGACAGGTCGATTACCCTCCCGAAACGGGCCTGCGCCACAGCTTTGGCAGCATCGAGCCTGTCGTAGGGATAAGCGGGTGGCACGAAGGCAACAGCGTTGGTCACTGGGAAGTCCTCGCTGGGTCTAGACGTCTGGGGATCATGTAAGAGGCTCGGCTACGAAGTCCTTGAAGCGGGCGGCCCCCGCCTGGTCGACGCGCACTTTCAAAGTGACGTATGACTCGTGGTAGATCTCGCTCAGCACTTCGCCTTCCCTGTGAGCCGCAGCGAGAACATCGCCGCGCCCGTAAGGGACGCGCATCTCGACCACGGCGCTAAGCGCTCGAAGCCGGTCACCCACAGCCACGAGGAGGTCGTCGACTCCAAGCCCCGTCGCTGCCGACAGCACGACCGATCCGGGATTGCGGTCGGCGAGGCGGCCGGCTTGGTCGGGTGCGATATCGGACTTGTTGAACGCCAGCAGTTCGGTCACTTGTGAAGCGCCGATCTCCGCCAGCACCGAGCGGACAGCGTCGATCTGCAATTCGGGATCGGGGCTGGAGCTGTCGACGACGTGCACGAGCAGGTCAGACTCGCTCACGACCTCCAGAGTTGAACGGAATGCTTCAACTAGCTGGTGGGGAAGCTTCCTCACGAATCCCACCGTGTCGGACACGAGCACCGACTCCCCGCCGGGAAGCTCGAGACGGCGAGTCCGCGGGTCGAGTGTCGCGAACAGGCGGTTCTCGGCTACTACCGCGGCGTCGGTCAGGTGATTTAGCAGCGTCGACTTACCAGCGTTGGTGTAGCCGACGAGCGACACTGTTGCGAGACGGCTGCGCCGGCGGGACTTACGCTGGAGTCGTCGCCGCTCGGTCAGGCGCGCCAGGTCTCTCTCTAGGCGGTTCATCCGCTGCAAAAGGCGCCGGCGGTCCACTTCGAGTTGGGTTTCACCTGGGCCTCTCGTACCGATGCCGCCGGCTTGCTGGGAAAGCTGATGGCCTCGCCCGCGCAGTCGAGGCAAACGGTAGCGGAGCTGGGCTAGCTCAACTTGCGCTTTGCCCTCCTGGGTACGGGCGTTCTGGGCGAAGATGTCGAGTATCACCGCGGTACGGTCGATCGCGGTGCGCCCGAGGATCTTTTCAAGGTTGCGTGACTGCGCGGGCGACAACTCGTCGTCGAAGACGACCGTATCCGCATCGAGCGCCTGCGACACCTCGCGAAGCTGTTCGGCCTTGCCCCTGCCGATGAAAGTCGCCGGGTCGGGGTGATCCCTCCTTTGCAAGACGCGACCCGCCTCGTCCGCCCCGGCGGTGTCGACAAGGAGCGACAACTCGTCGAGGTGCATCTCCGTGTCGCGTTCCGACCCGGGCGGGACCGTCACACCCACTAGTACTATCTTCTCCCGGAAGCTGCGCTCGATGAGGCTCAACGGCCGCCCCCTACCACGGGCTCACCATGCACGTTGCGACCTTATGGGAGGGACCTGCAAGCGTGGCAGTACCGTCGGCGCTCAGGTTCACGCTGACCGAACCTCCGGGCTGGTTTACGGTGACCGCTGACCCTACCCGCCCCCAGTGGCGCATCGCGGCCGCGGCGGCGACCGACCCTGTGCCACACGCCTGTGTCTCCCCGACGCCACGCTCCCACACGCGCATCGTGACAGTGTCAGGATCGGGGCCGAGTGTCACGAACTCGACGTTGACCCCACCGTTTACGCTGCGCTCCAGCATCGGTCCGAGCGCGGCCACGTCGACGCCCGCCGGATCCGGGCCGAGGACCACGAGGTGGGGGTTTCCCACACTCACGAACATTCTCCCGTTGCCGACGTTACAGACCGGGCCGGCACCTTCGAGCCCGACTGTGCCCATGCCGACCTCGCTCCAGGTGATGCCGTCACCGCGCCGTTGGACGCTGACCCGCCGTATCCCGGCCGGGGTGGCTACTTCGAAAGGCTGCTCCTCACCGATCCAGCCTGCGTCCAAGGCGACGTGTGCGAGGCAGCGCATCCCGTTACCGCTCATCTCCGCCTGCGACCCATCTGCGTTCCATAGGCGAAAATCGAAGGCGGGCCCGTGAGGGCCGAGGCGCCGGGAGACTATCAACCCGTCTGCTCCGAGCCCGGTATGTCGTTCGCACAACCGCCGGGCGACCGCCTCGTCGGCTTCTACATCCAAGCCGACCAGGAAGTCGTTGGCCAGTCCGTGCATCTTCGTCAAAGTCACTGGCGTAGAGGTCATCGTCTTTTCCAGTCTCTCAGTATTGCGTCGGCTACCGCCAGGGGATTTTCCGCCGTCTCATACCAGGCTATTCTCGGGTCGCGCCGCCACCATGACCTCTGGCGCACTGAGAAACGCCTGGTGTGGCTCTCCGCCAAGGCCACGGCCTGCCCGAGCGGCACGTCGCTCTCCAGGTGAGCAGCCAACTCGCGGTACCCGAGCGCCTGGCGGGCGGTGCGGGACCAACCCTGCGGACGCTCCAAAAGGGTCCTTACCTCTTCAACGAAGCCCTCTGCGAGCATCGACTGGAGTCGGAGCGATATACGCTCCGCTACCACTGGACGGGGCAGCCACAGACCCGCGAGGTGCCACGACGTAGGCGGGTAGGAGCCCAAGCCCGGCCCGAAAGAGGAGAAAGGTCTCCCGCTGCCGAGAGTGGCCTCCAATGCCCGGATGACCCTTCGGCGGTTCGTCGGTTCCATCCTGGAGGCCCCCAGGGGATCAACCAGTACAAGACGCCGATATAGGCGCTCGGTGTCAGGTTCTTCTTCGAGCTCAGCTGCGATCTCGGGCCATCTGCCGGGCGGGTCGAGACCGTCGAGGAGCGCCTGCATGTACAGGCCGCTACCACCGACCAGCAGGGCTACCGATCCCCTGGCTTCGATATCGGCTAGCACCGCGCGCGCCTCGCAAGCCCACCTGGTCACGTCGAAGTCGTCGTCAGGGTCGGTCAGGTCGAGCAGGTGATGGGCTACCTCGCCCCTCTGTTTCGAGGTGGCCTTCGCCGTGCCGATGTCCATGTAGCGGTAGACCTGCATCGAATCTCCGCTGAGGATCTCGATGTTACCGGCCCGCTTCGCAAGCTCGACCGCGAGTGCCGACTTCCCCGACGCAGTGCAGCCGACCAAAGCAAGGTGCTTCAGGCTGCCACCACTGGGATCGACGTCCTGCGGCGGGGCAAGCCGGTGACTTCTACGAGCTCGCCTTCAAGGTGGTGAGGAGCAGCGCGCACGATCCGCACGTTCGCCCACGCGCCTGCCGGGATCGCGGCAGCGCCCGCAGCGAAATGCACCAACTTCCCTTGGGCGCTGCGACCTGTGACCATCTCCGGGCGACGCTTGGATGGACCCTCGATAAGCAACTCTTCGATCATCCCAACTCGGGCCTGATGCTTCAGCAGAGCCGAGCGCTCGACCACGACCCGAAGACGCTCGAAACGTTCGGCTATCACGTCGCCAGGAACGAAACGATCCGTCCACGCTGCCGACTCCGTGCCCGGGCGGGGCGAATAAATGAAGGTGTACGCGCTGTCGTAGGCCGCTTCGGCGACAACTTCAAGCGTCGCGTCGAAGTCCCGGTCGGTCTCGCCGGGGAACCCGACGATGATGTCCGTCGTCACAGCCAAGCCTTCTACGGCCGCTCGGGCTGCGGCGAGCTTTTCGAGGTAGCGGGAGGCGGTGTAGCCGCGGTGCATTGCGGCCAGAACTTCGTCGCTGCCCGACTGCAACGGCAGGTGCAGGTGAGGGCAAACCGCCTCCTCGGAAGCCATCACCTCGATCGTGTCCGCCCTCAGGTCCTTGGGGTGAGGGCTCGTGTATCGAACCCTTCGAATGCCCTGAACGGAGGCAACCGCCCGAAGCAGATCCGCGAACAGTGGCCGCGGCCGGGGGCGTTCGCCTGCCACCCAAAAGGGCCCTGCCAAGTCGGCCCGCTCCCGCCACGAGCCATCGCTGCGGAGTGAGGTGGTTATATCCCTGCCGTAGGAGTTGACGTTCTGGCCGAGTAAGGTAACTTCAACCGTCCCCGAAGCCGCAAGCGATGTCACCTCGTCGATGATCGACGAGAACGACTTGCTCGCCTCCGCTCCGCGAACTGAAGGGACTATGCAAAAAGCGCAGTTGTTGTCGCAGCCGACCTGGATAGTAACCCAGGCCGAGTGGGGCGAGTCGCGTCTCACCGGAAGGGCCGGCGGCGGCTCCGAGCCCCCGGCAGGACTGTCGATGATCTCGCACACCGCACCATCAGAGCTGAGAGCTTCACGTAGCAGCTCGGCAGCTCTCGCTGTGTTGTGTGTTCCCCACACGGCGTCCACCCACGGTGCCCGCTCGGCTATCGCCTCTTTGTCCTTCTGGGCTAGGCAGCCTGCGACGGCGATCTGCATTCCCGGGCGGTTGTCCTTCACGGACTTTAGGGCACCGAGGTGACCGTAGAACTTGTTGTCGGCGTTCTCCCTGATACAGCACGTGTTAAGCACGACCACGTCGGCATCCTCGGCTGTGGAGGCCGGGACCATCCCGTCGGCTTCGAGTATCGACGCTATCCGCACGGAGTCGTGCTCGTTCATCTGACAGCCGAATGTACGGACGTAGAAGCTGCGAGACACGACCCCGATTGTACAGGCGGACGGGAAAGCGTCGGCCCCCGGCGTGGATATCACAGTCGGACGAAGATCCTGGCTTTAGGCGCGATCCCCGTCAGTCGTCAAGGCTGATCGGCTCGTCGTCGTCAAGTCGGACGCCGACAGGTGCGACAACCCCCGCCTCGGGCTCTGGGGCGTCACCTATACCGACCTTTTGGCGCACCTTCTCGGATATTTCGATCATCACCTCCAAGTTCGTCGCTAGGAAGGACTTCGCGTTCTCCCTGCCCTGGCCGAGCTGCTCCCCTTCGTAGGTGTACCAGGCGCCAGACTTCTTTACTATCCCGAGTTCGACTGCAACGTCGAGCAGAGAGCCCTCGCGGCTTATCCCCTTGCCGTACATGATGTCGAACTCGGCTTGCTTGAAAGGAGGGCTGACCTTGTTCTTCACGACCTTTACCCTCGTTCGGTTCCCGACGATCTCCGCCCCGTCCTTGATCGACTCGATCCGGCGTATGTCGAGACGGACCGAAGAATAGAACTTGAGGGCTCGGCCGCCGGGGGTTGTCTCAGGAGAGCCGAACATTACGCCGATCTTCTCCCGGAGCTGGTTGATAAAGATTGCGATCGTGTTGGAGCGGTTGAGGGTGGCTGTCAGCTTGCGCAGAGCCTGGGACATCAGCCGGGCCTGTAGACCCACGTGCGAGTCCCCCATGTCACCCTCTATCTCAGCCCTAGGGGTCAGGGCCGCAACGGAGTCGATGACGATCACGTCCAAAGCCCCGGAGCGAATGAGCATGTCGGCGATCTCAAGAGCCTGCTCGCCAGTATCGGGCTGTGAGATCAGCAGGTCATCCACGTTAACCCCGATCGCAGCGGCGTACACGGGGTCCATGGCGTGCTCGGCGTCGATGTAAGCGCAGATGCCCCCGTTACGCTGGGCCTCAGCCACCACGTGCATCGCCAGGGTCGACTTACCGGAGGACTCAGGCCCGTATATCTCTACGACTCTCCCTCGCGGAAGGCCGCCGATTCCTAGGGCTATGTCCAAAGCGAGAGCGCCGGTCGGGATCGCTTCGATGTTCATATCGAGCTTGTCGCCCATCTTCATGATGGCGCCCTTGCCGAACTGCTTCTCGATCTGGCTCATCGCCATGTCCAGCGCCTTGTCTCGTTCCATCTCGGCTTCCTCTCGATATGTCCACGTCGGTGTGTTCTTGGCTCCTCAAGCTACAAAGAGGGTGTGACATCCTCCGGGTAGCCGGCGATCACCTAGGCAACGCAAGCAGAATCGCACTGCTGTAGTTCCCTGCCGAGATCATACACACAAACACATGTTCGATACGTGCTTTGTCGGGCTGGACTCAGCGAAGCGCCTGCGAGGCGTTGAAGTCGGTCTGCGAGCCGCTGCGTTCGGGCGGTCCCACGAAACTAGGGAGGGGAGCGCTCCAGGGGCTAGGTCTCATATGTCGACGCTGGCCGCTTCGGGATCGGCGGTTTCGGGTCCCTCCAGAGCGTCGAAGAGAGCCGGCGGCTCGCTCCAGGGGACCTGGGGCCCAGACTTTGCTGCTAGTTCGACCGCAGCCCAGACGGCTTGCGGCGTGCAAGGCATGGGGATGTGTCGAACTCCTAGGTGCGATACGGCGTCGACGACAGCATTGTGCACCGCCGGCATAGCCCCAATGGTCCCGGACTCACCAATGCCTTTAACCCCAAGCGGGTTCCGGTGGGTGGGAGTGACCGTGTTGGCTGTTTCGAAGCTGGGCATCTCAGCCGCGCTCGGCATGGCATAATCCGCTAGGTTGGCGGTGAGGGGGTTTCCGTCGCGGTCGAAGACCACCTGCTCCCAAAGGGCCTGTGCCATACCCTGGGCGATACCCCCGTGCTGCTGACCTCGGACTAATAAGGGGTTGACGATCCTGCCGCAGTCGTCCACGGCAACGTGGCGCAACGGGCGGACGGCCCCGGTCTCCACGTCTACCTCGACGACCGACACGTGCGCCCCGAAGGGGAAGGTAGGCCCGTCGACTTTGAAGTCGACCGACGCCTCAAGCCCGGACTGCGACAGTGACGCAAGGTCGGCCCAGCTCAGCGTCCGGGATGGTACACCGGCGACACCCAAGCGACCACTGTCGAACACCACGATGTCGGCGGCGCTCGCTTCCAGCTCGGACGCCGCAAGGTCTTTGGCTTGGCGCAGGACCTCCTCCGTCGCCATCAGCACTGCGCTGCCGCCGACTTGAAGCGATCTCGATCCCCCGGTGCCTCCACCTCTCGGCACCAAGGCGGTGTCGGACTGTACGAAGCGGATGCTGTCGATCGGAATGCCCAGCAGGTCCGAGACGATCATCGCGAATGCAGTTGCGTGCCCCTGCCCGTGCGCCGAAGTGCCGACCGATATCGTCGCGCTGCCGTCAGGGTGCACCTTGAGCGCCCCGTACTCTTCCCCGCCTCCCCCGGCGGTCACCTCGACGTAGACGGACACGCCGACGCCCAGTTGCAAGCGGTCTCCTCGGGTCCTTCTGAGCTGCTGCTCGGAGCGAAGCTCCTCGTAGCCGGCGACCCTCAAAGCCTCGTCCAGAGCCTTCGAGTAATCGCCGGTGTCGTAGACGGTCCCCATCACAGTCGTGTAGTCAGCGTCGAAGGGGGGAAGGAGGTTGCGCCGACGTATGTCGACAGGGTCCAATCCCATTTCGTCAGCGGCGATGTCCATGATCCGTTCGAGAAGTTCGGCGGCCTCGGGGCGTCCCGCTCCTCTGAACGCCCCCATTGGCGTCGTGTTGGTGACCACAGCCGCCACGTCGTAGCGGATCTCAGGTATGGCATATACACCCTGGGCCATGTTCCGGGTCGGGCCGAGAGCGAGCGCTCCTCCGAAGCCGGCGTAGGCGCCAGCGTCGCCGAGCACTCTTAGGCGCATGCCAGTGATGGCACCTTCGGTGTCGAAACCCACCTCTACCCACTGGATCTGGCCGCGACCGTGGGGCATCCCCACCATGTTCTCGGACCGTCCGGCCACCCATCGCAGAGGCCGGCCGAGCAGACGCGCAGCGGCGATCACCGCCCCGTGCTCGGCGCCGATCCCCGCTTTGGCACCAAAACCCCCGCCAACGTGTGGTGTTATTACCCTGAGCTCGCCGCGGCTGTATCCGAGGATGCGGCTTGCCTGGCGTGCGAACCCGTGGGGCATCTGCGTAGAGACGTAGACGGTCATCTTGAAACCGTCTTCGTCGCCGTTGCCTGGAATCGCGGCGATGGCATCGCCTTCCATCGGAACGACAGCTACCCGCTGGTTCTCCAATCTTGCTCGGATAACCCGGGCAGCCCCCGAGAGCGGGTCGCCCACACCGGCCTTGCCGGCTACGACGTTGGTGCCAAGCTGCTCGAATTGTAACGGTGCCCCCGGAGAAGCTGCGTACTCCAAGTCCGCGGCTACCCCCAGAGGGTCGTAGCTGACCTCTACCGATTCGACCGCGTCCTGGGCCTGGGCCTCGGTCTCCGCTACGACCATCGCGACAGCCTCGCCGACAAAGCGGACCTTGCCTGCGGCCAGGGAGGGGCGTGCCGCAGCCTCGTTTAGGACCATGAACCCGTGGTAAGGGTCGACTCCGAGGTCCTCGAAGCGCAGCACCGCTATGACCCCGGGACGCCGCTCAGCCTCGCCCGTTTCGATCCCGACGATCTTGGCGTGCGCATACGGGGAGCGCACGAATGCCACTGCAGCCATGCCCGGCACCGCCATGTTGGCGATAAACGTCCCCTTCCCTCGAAGGAGATCTGGGTCCTCGACGCGGCGTACTTCGTTTCCTAAAATTGATCCTGGCACGAACGTAGGTTACCGGGCGAATAGCCTGTAACCGTCCGCCGCGGCTGGTCGTCGCCCCAGACGTCGCCTTTGCGTAGACTGCTATTGGGCAACGTCCTCTGCAATGAGGCTCCGCCGGAGCAGGTCCAGAGCCGAGATGGAAGCAATCTGGCGGATCTGATCCCTGTCCCCGCCGCCGTAACGACCGAGGCGGATCAGGTGAGCCGTGTCACCGCCGACCGCGGAGCCTGAAAGGCCGATCCACACCGTGCCGACCGGCTGGCCGTCCTGTTCGTCGGGGCCGGCGACCCCGGTAAGGGAGACTCCGACTTCGGCGTCGAAGAGACGGCAGACGCCGGCTGCCATCTCGAGCGCAGCCCGTTCGCTCACCACGGGGCCATCCGACACGCCCAGGACAGAGCGCTTCGCTGCCGACGCGTACACTACAGCGGAGCCCCTGAATACGTCGCTGGCACCTGGAACCGCACTCAACCTGCTCCCCACCAGGCCTCCTGTCAGAGACTCTGCAAGGGCGAGGCCGAGTCCGCGCTCCCTTAGAAGGCCGAGCACGGCGGCTTCCATGTTGACGTCGTCCACCCCGAAGACGGCTGCACCGAGAACGGCGCGGACCTCCGCTTCCTCTGCCGCAACCAGGTCGCGGGCTTCGGCTTCGCTCGGGGCTTTCGCTGTGATCCTGACCTTCAGGCCTTCTATCCCGCTCGCAAGGAAGGCGATCGTCGGGGCCGGACGCCCCAGTCGACGGGCTTCGTCCAAAGCTGCCATCCGGCCGGTCAGAACTTCGTCGAGCGCAGACTCGGCCATTCCCCAAGTTCGAAGCACCCTGCTGTAGATCACCGCCCGCTCCCCTGAGCGTTCGACGATATCCGGTATGACAGCCCGGTTGATCATCTCGCGCATCTCGTGGGGCACTCCCGGCACGGCGTAGATGCTCCTGTCCCCAAAACGGCACACAAGCCCAGGAGCGGTCCCCCTCTCTTGCGTGATCACAGTGGCACCTTTGGGGACTTCGGCTTGGCGGAGGTTGTTGGCCGTCATACGGCGCCCTCTCGCTCCGAACATAGCCTCGATGCGCACAGCAACTTCCTCGTCGAGCTCCAAAGGAACGCCGAGAACCTCCGCGATGGCCTCACGCGTGATGTCGTCCTTCGTCGGGCCGAGCCCGCCACAGCAGATCACGGCGTCGCTTCGGGCGAGGGCCGCCCTCAGGCAGCCGACGATACGTCCTAGGTTGTCCCCGACTTTGGTCTGGTAGTACGAGTCGATCCCGTTCAGCGCCAACTGCTCGCCTATCCATGCCGAGTTCGTGTCAATCACCTGACCCAACAGCAGCTCCGTACCGATAGCGAGGACCTCAACCCTGGTCATGGAGCCGGCACCTCTCCTTTGGTATCACCTATCTGGGCGACGGTAGCGGTGGGAAGGCTGTGACTGTCAAGTAGGTATTGGGCGCCACTTACGACAGCCAATCCCGCCGCCACCCACAGCACGTCCCGTCCCACCCACAGGTAGCGTCCGGCAAGCGAAGGTGCAAGCACCAACCCGACGGCGAGGTCCTGTGTTGCGGTCTTGAGCTTTGCCAGGGGCCTAGCCGGCACCGACACTCCGTGGCGGGCCACGAGGGAACGGTACACGCTTATGAGGAGTTCCCTGCCAGCGATGACCGCCACTGGGACGACACCCACGAGCCCTGCCGACACGAGAGCTGCGAGAGCTCCTATCACGAGGATCTTGTCGGCAAGCGGGTCCAGGAACGCTCCCGAGGTCGTGGTCCCCTGCCGGCGCGCCACCCACCCGTCCACGAAATCAGTGCACGCCACGCCAACCCACACGAGGACCGACCACCAAGAGACCCCGACATCGACGATGAGTA
The DNA here is from genome assembly GCA_027391075.1 of Acidimicrobiaceae bacterium. Taxonomy (GTDB): domain Bacteria; phylum Actinomycetota; class Acidimicrobiia; order Acidimicrobiales; family Palsa-688; genus JAJZAM01. Next base: position 76,728 of record DAHYHI010000015.1, read on the forward strand.
TGAGCATAAGTGGGGTGGCAAGTATCCGAGCGACGGTTATCGCATTAGCCGGGGTGGCTAGCGCCGACGACTCGAAACGGGCCCCGCTACGACCGTCCATCAGGCGAGCCACTCCGCTCGCAGATCGGTGCCGAAAGCGCCGGTGACGACTACGTCCGCCCATGTGCCGGCGGGGCGGTCGCCTGGCACTGTCACAATCCCGTCTATCTCCGGGGCTTCCCGGTGGCTGCGCGCGACTCCAGGCAGGTCCACCAGAACCTGGGTCTTCTCACCGACCAGGCTTAGACGCTGGCGGGCGGTTATCTGATCCTGAAGCTCCTGGCATTCACCAAGACGTTCCGCCACCAGGTGAGGAGGGATATGGCCTGGGAGCGTTGCGGCGTAAGTTCCCTCCTCGTTGGAGAAGGCGAAAAAGCCCGCCCAGTCGAGCTGAGCTTCTGCCAGGAACGTTAGGAGGGCCTCGTGGTCCTCCTCGGCTTCACCTGGGTAGCCGACGATGAAGGAGGAGCGCAGCGCTGCTCCCGGGAACTGGCTTCTGATCCTGTCAAGGCGTTCCATGAAACGCTCCCCGTCACCCCACCGGCGCATCCTCCGCAAAAGCGGACGCGACACGTGCTGGAGGGAGAGGTCGAAGTAAGCGCAGCCGGTCCCACCTATCACGTCTATCAGACCGTCCGTGAGCTCCGAAGGGTACAGATATAAAAGTCGGACTCTGCTCACCCGTTCGGCTACTGCGCGAACGAGGGCTTCTATCGGACGGCCGGATCGTGCCTGCCCCCGGTCACGACCGTAGGAGGCTAGGTCCTGGGCGACGAGAACGACCTCTTCAACCTCCAACGCTTCTACCTCGGCTATCACCGACTCAAAGCTCCGGGAGCGTTGGGACCCCCTGAAGGAGGGAATCGCGCAGAAGCCACATTTGCGGTCGCATCCCTCGGCCACCTTGACGTAGGCCCACGGCGAGCGGAGCGGGGGCCTGGGCAAGTTGAGCAGGTCGAACGAGGGACGCTGGGCGCTCGCCGGGAGCCCAACCGGCTGGCCAGCGGGCTGGGTGAGCCTGCCGGCGGGCCGCCTGTCGACCGGCGCCCCGAAACCGGCGACGATGTCTGCTTCGGGTAGCGCCCTGGCTAACTCTTCGCCATACCGCTGCGCCATGCAGCCTGTCACGGCTAGTCGCGCCCCACTTCGACGAAGCGCTGCCAGTTCGAGTATCACATCGACGGACTCCTGGCGGGCAGCTTCTATGAACGCGCACGTGTTGACAACGACCAGATCGGCTCCGCCTGGGCCGTCCGCTCGCACGTATCCGTCGGCCTCTAGAAGACCTGAGAGCTTGTCGGAGTCCACCTGGTTCTTAGGGCAGCCGAGCGTCTCCAACCAGTACTTCATAGACCTCACAGCCTAGGCGACCTGGGGGTTTCGCTACCCTTGAATGTGCACTGATCTAGGCTACTTTTTGACCCCGAGCATCCTGTTCATCTTCGTCGAGCAGACCGGGCAGGTACCTTGAGCAGCGAGCCTTCCGTTAGCCAGAGTGACTTCGTGGCCGTCGAACTCTCGCTTCTCCTTGCACTTCACGCAGTAACCCTCGTAGGTGGCCATCGCTATCGCTCCTCTGTTACGTATCCGGACCCGATAAACCTAGTCGGCCTGCCGCTCGACCTGGGTCACGCCCCCACTGTCATGCCAGGAAGGTCCGCCCGAAGAACGACACAGCGCCCGGTTAGGCCGAGGTGACCCATCAGCGACTCACCCATTGAGCGCAGCGCGTCAGCATCCGGTGACCTGCACACTCCTATTAGCGTTGTCCCAGCTCCGGACCAAAACGACGTGAGGGCACCGGCGCTGCGCAAGCCCTCAAGAATTTCTGGCGCCTCGGGGAACAGCCCCGAGCGGGCCGCCTGGTGCAAGCGGTCGTCTCCGGCCGGCGCGATGAGCTGTCGATGGTCGGCTAGACCCGCGAGAAGCAGGCCCATCCTGCCCAGGTTGAACACGGCGTCGCCCCGGCTGACTGTTTCGGCGAGGGCGCCGCGGGCGTCGCTGGTCAATAGGTGACGGTCCGGTATGACAGCCACGAAACTAAGGGCTGGGTCGAGGCTGAGGCGACGCCAAACCGGCTGGCCACCGACAACCGCGGCGGCTATCAAGCCGCCAAAGCACGAAGCGGCGGCGTTTTCGGGGTGACCGTCCACGTAGACGCCCCACTCAAGCGGGTTGGGGGCGCCCGCAGCAGCTGCAGCTGCCACTGCCAAGGCCGCCGAGGAGCCTAGCCCTCGGCCGATCGGAATCTCGGAGTGAACTCGGATCCTCAGATGGTCGTTGCCTGCCACCTTGACAGCGACTTGCGCTGCGAGGTGGCTCTCGTCGGCGGGGAGGTCCGCTCCTTCGCCGGTGGTGACTACTTCGAGTCGACGTGAAGGATCAACCTCCACCTCGACGTACGTGTCAAGAGCTACCGCCAGCACGTCGAAACCGGGTCCGAGGTTCGCCGACGAACCGGGCGCACGGGCTTTCATATGACCACAGATGCTAGGCGATCAACGTTCGCCTTTGCCGCGGTCCGGCTGAGAAGCCACCGCCTTCCGGTCGGTTCCCTACCCGCCCTGCTCTGCGAGGTTCTCCAACTCTTCGACGGTCATGAGCACGCTGCGGGCTTTGGAACCCTCGGAGGGTCCGACTACTCCACGCTGCTCCAGCAGGTCCATGATCCTTCCAGCCCTGGCGAAGCCAACCCGAAGCTTGCGCTGGAGCATCGAAGTGGACCCAAGCTGAGAGCGGACCACGAGGTCCCGTGCGGCTTCGAGGAGGTCGTCGCTGTCATCACTGTCAGGCAGGCCGTTGGCCGAGCCCGACTCGTCGCTGCCCTCAACTCCCTCTACGTATCGGGGTTCGGACTGCCGGCGCCAGTAAGCGACCACCTTGCGGACCTCGTCCTCGTCGACCCAGGAACCCTGGATCCGCCGTGCGACGCTCGACGACGCTGTCAACAAAAGCATGTCGCCTTTGCCGATGAGCCTTTCAGCTCCTGGCTGGTCGAGAATGACCCTGCTGTCAGCGAGGGAGGAGACCGCAAAAGCCAGGCGCGACGGCACGTTGGCTTTGATCACACCGGTGATCACGTCCACTGACGGGCGCTGAGTCGCGATCACGAGGTGAATGCCCACGGCGCGTGCCATCTGGGCGATACGGCAGATCGACTCCTCGACGTCACGGGCCGCCACCATCATCAAGTCGTTCAGTTCGTCTACGACCACCAAGATGAACGGGAGTCGTTCGTAGCGCACGGCTGGTTCTTCTGGCCCGGCAGAAATCCCCGAGCCGGCAGAGCTCAGTTCGCCCCGGTCGAATGCGTCGTTGTAACCGGTGATGTCGCGTACGCCGACTTCGGCCAGCAGATCGTAGCGCCGTTCCATCTCGTGCACAGCCCACGCCAATGCGTTGGCCGCCTTCTTCGGGTTGGTAACCACACCCGTCAGCAGGTGCGGCAAGCCGTTGTACTGACCCAGCTCGACTCGTTTGGGGTCGACGAGGATAAGGCGAACCTGGTCTGGTGTGGCCCGGAGGAGTATCGAAGTTATCAGCGAGTTGATGCAGGAGGACTTTCCGGCGCCGGTGGCCCCAGCTATGAGGATGTGAGGCATGGTCGCAAGGTTCTCCAGGACCGGCCTGCCTGCGATGTCGCGGCCCATCGCGACCTCCAACGGGTGGCTGGCGCTCCTGGCCTCGGGGGAGGACAAGATGTCGCCGACGGCCACGAGCTGACGCTGGCGGTTAGGGACTTCCACCCCGATTGCGGACTTTCCAGGTATCGGTGCGAGGATCCGGACGTCAGCCGCCGCCATGGCGTATGCGATGTCACGCTGGAGGTTCGTCACCTTGGCTACTTTCACGCCAGCGCCGAGCTCAAGCTCGTAGCGGGTGACTGTAGGCCCCACGGTCATTCCGACGAGGCGGGTCTCGACACCGTGGGCTGCCAGGGCATCCTCTAACGTCCGGCCCGCTGCCTCTATCTCCTTGCGGTCTATCTCCGTCGCCTTCGAGCGCTTGAGCAGAGCTACAGGCGGAAGGCGCCACGCTCCCGCCTCGGCAGCCGGCCCGAGGTTGATCGACAGCTGCTCGGGGTCCTCAATCGCCGCAGGCGGTGGTGGCAGGTGTATCGGAACTGCTTTTCGCTCGGTTGGCGGTGACGCAGAATCAACGTCTTGGGATGACTTCTCGCCGCCCGGCTCTGGCGGCTTGGCCGAGCTCCTCCCAGAGCGCCGGGTGGATGGGCTCTGATCGCTCTCGGCGTCGTAGGGCACCCTTTTGGTGCCCGGCGGGGAGCTCGGATGGCGTCCGTGGGCGTCTAGACGGCTGGAGCGGCCTGGCTGGCTCGCCACCCATTTGGCTGCGGCCTCCGCCCAGTGGGCGGCCGCACCCGCCAGCGCCGCCACGGCTCCGATAGCGTTTCGCGCCGGAGTCCCCGTGATGACCAGCAAGGCGATCGCACCCAGAACGGCCAGCACCAGGGCACTTCCAGCGGAGCCTACAGCCGCCCGCAGAGGACCGGCGACTCCCATCCCGACAAGCCCTCCCGACCCGCGCAGGGTCGCCACGTCGCCACGCCAATGCGATACCGGCGAGGCGAGGTCAAAGACGGCTGAGGCGACGACTACCAGTAAAGCTGCCCCGACGCCGACCCGGACCGGGGGACGCACTACCGGGTCAGCGGCGACCGTCGTCGAGCGGTTCCGGCGGGGATGCACCTCGCGAACTAGCACCCACCCGACGCACGCCACCAAAAACGGTACCGACACTCGGGCCCAGCCGAAGCCGTCGGCAGTCACCTCGTCGAGGCCGCGTCCGGCCGGACCAGCGAGACCAGCCCCGAACACGGCGAGACCTGATAGGGCTCCGACGAGGATTAGCACAAGACCCCACACGTCGTCAGCTTGACGGCCGATGAGGCGAGACAGCCTCGCCTGACGCCGGCCGTCGCGGGCTACGGAGCCGTCCGACTTCGCCGCGCGCGACACCGGGCGAGCCTTGGCGGCTTTGCGGCTCGGAGTTCGTCGACCTGACGGCCGTCGGGTCGCAGTAGTCACAGCAAAACTGATAATAACACCGCTGGGAGTAGCGGCAGCTGGATCAGACCTCGGTAACTACTGGGACTATCATCGGGCGGCGACGGGTCCGCTGGGAGACGAACCGGCCGAGAGCTCCCCTCGCGCGCCTGCGGATCGCTTCGACGTCCACAGGGCCCGACGACGTAACGTTTTCGACAGCGTCTAGGACCGTCTTCGCGGCCTCCTCAAGGAGACTCTCAGCTTCCGGGGCATGAACCCAGCCCCGGGTGATGATCTCAGGTGCCCTTAGGATCTCACCGGTCTTGGCGTCGACGGTCACCACCACCACCACAACCCCTTCCTCGGCTAGCAGCTTCCGATCGCGTAGGACACCGTGGCCGACATCGCCGACGATTCCGTCTACATAGAGGTACCCGGCTGGGACCTCACCGGCGAAGTCGATCCCGTCGTCGCCCAACTCGACTATGTCGCCGTCCTCCGCCAGCAGGATCCTCTCCGGAGCTACGCCCATTTCTCGTGCCAGAGCAGCGTGGTGACTGAGATGGCGGAACTCGCCGTGGACCGGGACGAAACAGTGGGGGCGAGTCAGCGACAGGAGGATCCGAAGTTCGTCCCGCTTAGCGTGCCCGCTGACGTGCACGTCGGCGAGACCCGAGTGCACCACGTCAGCTCCCCGGCGCATCAACCCGTCGATCACCTTGCCTACGTTGGTTTCGTTTCCCGGTATCGCGTGCGATGACAGGACCACCAAGTCGCCGTCACCCACCTTGATCCACCGGTTATCCCCGGATGCCATTAGGGCGAGCGCCGACATGGGCTCCCCCTGGGATCCGGTGCATATCACGCACACCCGTCGAGGATCTAGGTCCTTGACCGATTCGATGTCCACAAGGCTGGCCGAAGGGATGTCCAGAAGCCCCATGGACCGGGCCAGAGCAACGTTTCGGGCCATCGAACGCCCGAGCGTGGCGATCGTCCTTCCGTTGGCGATCGCGGCGTTGGCGATCTGCTGAACGCGGTGGATGTGGCTGGCGAAGCATGCGACGATGACCCTCCTGTCGCGGTTCGCTGCGAACAACCCGGCGAGGACACCCCCTACCCTGCTCTCACTGACGGTGTGGCCTTCCTCTTCGGCGTTGGTGGAATCGGCAAGCAGCAACCGCACTCCCGGCCCGTCAGCGAGCGCCCCCATCCTGGCCAGGTCTGTCGCCCTGCCGTCCACCGGTGTCAGGTCTATCTTGAAGTCGCCAGAGTGCAGGATCACTCCCCTGGGCGTGTGGAATGCCGTAGCGAAGCCGTGAGGCACCGAGTGAGTGACCGGTATGAACTCGACGTCGAAGGGGCCGATCTGACGGCGCTCGCCGTCGGAGACGACGATGAGCTCAGTCCGGTCGAGAAGTCCCGCCTCCTCGATCCTGCTTCTAGCCAGACCGAGGCTGAGAGCCGACCCGTAGATCGGGAAGGACAACTCCCGCAGAAGGTAGCTCAAGCCGCCGCAGTGGTCCTCGTGGCCGTGGGTGATGATCGCCGCCTCGACGCGCTCCGCGTTGTCGCGAAGGTATGAGAAGTCGGGAAGCACGAGGTCGATGCCGGGCATGTCGGAGTCGGGGAACATGAGCCCGCAGTCGAGGAGCATGATCCTCCCGGCCACTTCGATGCAAGCGCAGTTACGGCCGATCTCCCCGAGCCCGCCGAGGAAGACGACGCGGACGGGGTCAGCCACGGAGGGTCTCGACCAACCTGGTGGCGGCTTCGTCGAGGCCTGGCGGCGCATCTCCCATTGGAAGTCTGCACTGGCCGACGGCATGGCCGAGGGCGCGCATTGCAGCCTTGGCAGGTATTGGGTTGGGAGCCTCGTCGCTCGACTGGAAGCGGTGCGAGGCGATCAGACGTGCGTTGAGCGCTCTCGCTGCCTCCACGTCGCCTTTGCAGAAGGCTGCAACCATGTCCGATACCGTCATCCCGGCCCAGTGCGACTCGACCGAGATCACTCCGACGGCTCCCACCGCTAGGAGGCTCAGCGTGTCGGCGTCGTTGCCGCTGTAGACCTCGAAGCCTTCCGGGGCTCGGGCGATCAGCTCAGCTGTGGCCGCCGGGTTGGCAGTGGCGTCTTTGAGCCCTGCTATCACACCGTCCTCGGCGAGACGCAAAATGACTTCGGGGTCGATCTTGCGACCGGCCCGCACGGGTATGTCATATGCCACCACTGGAAGGTCCCCTGCCGCAGCGGCAACCGCCCTGAAGTGAGCCTCTATGCCCGCCTGTGAAGGCCTGTTGTAATAGGGGGTAACTGCGAGAATTCCGCTCACTCCGCATTCGACTGCTAGACGTGTCAACTCGACGGAGTGAGCCGTGTCCGATGTGGACGTCCCAGCCAGGACTGGGACCTCCACGCTGGACGCGACGGTCTCCCAGAGCCGCCTCTTCTCGTCGTCGCCTAAAGACGGCGACTCGCCGGTAGTCCCCGAAACGACTAAGAAATCGTTGCCGTGGAGGCAAAGCCACTTAGCTAAATCCGCTGCCGCCTTCACGTCCAGTCGGAGGTCCGCGTCGAAAGGCGTGACCATGGCGCATCCGACGGCGCCGAACGTGGCTGTATTGGTCATGGTCCAACCTTACTCATCCGCACGGCGACCCGGTTTCGCGCAGGCGGGAGCAGATCAAAGGCGCCGGGTATCAGAACAGGATCGCCTCCAAGCCGACGGTGAGGCCGGGACGCGACGCCACACGACGTACTGCCGCCAGCACGCCAGGCATGAAAGACCGTCGATCCAGCGAGTCATGGCGGATCGTGAGCGTCTGGCCGGAGGCTCCCAATATCACCTCTTGGTGGGCGACCATACCTCTCATACGCACCGAGTGAATCCGGATCCCGGCGGGACCCACCCCACCGCGCACTCCGGGTAGGACTTCATGCTCGGTCGGGTCGGCGCCCCACTCCGCGGACGCAGCAGCCAGACGCTCAGCCGTGGCGAGGGCCGTTCCCGAGGGTGCGTCCACTTTGGCGTCGTGGTGGAGCTCGACGATCTCTGCCGTATCAAACCAGGGTGCTGCCATCTCGGCGAAGCGCATCATCAGCACCGCTCCTATCGCAAAGTTCGCGGCGACGACACACCCGAGGGGACCTTGGGGAGGGAACAACTCACCGAGACGTTCCGTGCCGGCAGCGCCCAATCCGGTCGTGCCAATGACCAGGTGCACACCATTCGCCGCGCACCACTCGGCGTTTTCGAGGGCGCTCGAAGCCACGGTGAAGTCGACGGCCACGGCGGCCTCCGCCTCAGCTACAGCGGATATGTCGCGCCGAAGCGAGGGGGACTCCGGCGACGAAGCCGAACCCGGCAGCGTGGACGCAGCGAACGGGTCGACCGCCGCGACCAGCTGCAGGTCTGGTGCCTCCCTGACCGCCTCGCAGACGCTCTCCCCCATGCGTCCACCCGCGCCGAGCACCGCTACCCTCATGGCGTCCCCGGGCCGATCGACACGACGGTTCGGGGGCCGCTCAGCCAGCGCTGCGCTGCGTCGTTGACCTCTTCTAGGGTGAGGGACTCAATGTCACGCTCGACCTCTTCGAGCGGCCGAACCCGACCGTGGACTGTCTGGGAGTGGCCCAGCCGGCTCATCCTCGCCCCGGAGTCCTCCAGGCCCAGCGCCAGCGCCCCTCGCATGTGACCCTTGGCCGATGCCATCTCCTCGGGTGTTACGCCGTGAGCGGCCATCCGGTCGATCTCCGCGTTCAGCAGGTCCAACACCTCGGGAGCCCGCGATGGCGACGTCCCGGCGTAGACAGCTAGCGCTCCCGCTCCTTGGAACCCGAGTCGGTAGGCGTAGACCGAGTAGGCGAGACCGCGCTCCTCGCGCACCGTTTGGAATAGGCGGCTAGCCATCCCGCCTCCAAGGACCTGCTCGACCACGGCGAGTCGGTGGCGATCCTCGTCGTTGCGGTCGGGGCCGGGCACGGCGACCGCGAGGTGCGCCTGCTCTGTGTCTCTGTGCAGGTCTTGGCGGGCCAGGGGAGCAGCAACGGGCGAGGTACGGGCGGGCGGCCCCCCACCTCTGCGGCTCGTGCGGCCCGCGACGATATCCACCACCTGGTCGTGATCCACGGCTCCGGCGACCGCCACGACGACGTTACCGGGAAGATAGTGCTGGTGGTGAAAGCCGGCGACGTCATCGGCAGTCATGGCCTTGACCGTCTCGACGTCACCGAGAACCTCCCGTCCGAGAGGATGCCGAGGGAACATCGCTTCGGCCAGCAGGTCGTGCACCTGGTCTGCGGGTTCGTCGGCGTGCATCAGGATCTCTTCGAGGATCACCTGGCGTTCGGTCTCGAGCTCACCCGGGCGCAGAGCGGGGGTCCACACGATGTCGGACATCAACTCAAGCCCCATGACGATGTCGTCTGACAGGAGCCGGACGTAGAAAGTCGTGTACTCCTTGGTGGTGAAGGCGTTCATGTCACCTCCCACCGACTCGACCGCCAACGCGATGCTACGCGCGCTTCGACCCTCGGTCCCTTTGAACAACAGGTGCTCCAGGAAATGCGAGGCACCTGCCAGGTGGGGTGGTTCATCGACCGAACCTGTCCCCACCCAAAAACCTACGCTCACCGAGCGGACGTCGGACATCCGCTCGGTGAGCACCGTCAGCCCAGTATCGAGAGTCGTCGAGCGATGACTCACGCCGGCCCGGTCAGTTCCGCCGGCGGCGGGGATTGCGCCTCGGCGACTTGGAAGCCTCGGCGTCACCTACCCCGGACGCAACCTCGGGTCCAAGGTCTCCGAAGGTCGCCGCCGCTTCAGCCTCCCACGTAGCTTCGAAGGAGACCACCTCTACCTGGTCCTCCTGGGTTTGCGCTACCGGGGAAGCCTGGGATTCCGCCGTGTCGGGGGTATCTTCGTGACTTCCCACGACCGACAGCGACACCTTGCCCTGAGGGTCGATGTCGTCGACGCGAACTTCGATCTCGTCTCCGAGGTCGACTACGTCCTCCACGCGCTCTACGCGCTTGCCGCGACCCAACTTGGAGATGTGGACGAGTCCGTCACGGCCGGGGAGGATGTTAACGAACGCCCCGAACTTGGTGACGTTTACAACCTTGCCGCGATAGACAGCGCCTACCTCGGCCTTAGGCGGGTCGAGGATCATCTCTATCCGCCGGCGGGCTTCTGCTACAGCAGCCCCGTCTCTGGCTCCGATGGTGACAGTACCCACCGTTCCGTCGTCGTCGACTGCGATGTCGGCCCCTGTCTCCTGCTGAAGAGCATTGATGACCTTACCTTTCGGGCCGATCACCTCGCCGATCTTGTCAATCGGGATCTCCAAGCTGACGATCTTAGGTGCGGTTCCGCGCACGTCGCTGCGCGGTTCGGCGATCGCCTTCTCCATTACCGAGAGGATCTCGATCCGGGCGCGGTACGCTTGGTGGAGAGCCTCGGTGAGCACTTGGGCGGGCAGGCCGTCGATCTTCGTGTCAAGCTGCAGAGCTGTCACGAAATCGGCCGTGCCTGCGACTTTGAAGTCCATGTCGCCGAATGCGTCCTCGGCCCCGAGAATGTCGGTGAGGGTTATGTACTTGTCGTCGACTTTGACGAGCCCCATCGCTATGCCAGCGACTGGCGCCTTGATCGGCACACCGGCGTCCATGAGCGACAAGCTCGACGAGCAGACCGAGGCCATCGAGGTCGACCCGTTGGAGGACAGGACCTCCGACACGAGACGCAGCGCGTAGGGGAACTCGTCTACCGGCGGAACGACAGGCAGCAGGGCCCGCTCAGCGAGGAGGCCGTGTCCGATCTCGCGACGCTTCGGACTGCCGACGCGCCCGGTCTCACCGTTCGCATACGGAGGCATGTTGTAGTGGTGCATGTAGCGCTTCTTGTCGTCAACGCCGATGGTGTCTAGAAGCTGGTCCATGCGCGGCATTCCAAGGGTAGTGATGTTCAGGACCTGCGTTTCGCCGCGCTGGAACAGTCCCGAACCGTGCGCTGTCGGGATCAGCCCGACCCTCGCCGAAAGGGGACGGATCTGCTCGGAGGTACGCCCGTCGATTCGGATCCCCTCGTTGGCGATGCGTTCACGCACGACCTTCTTGGTCAGGGATCTCACAGCCGACTTGATCTCGCCTTCGCGCCCGGCGAACTCCTCGCCGAGGTCGGCGGCTATCGCCTTGGCAGCGTCAGACAACGCCTTGTCCCGCTCCGCCCGGGCGGTGATGGACGAAGCCGCCCGGATGCGGTCAGCCCCGACGGACGCGACCCTGCCGGCCACGTCGTCACCGTAGTCACGCTGTGCGACGTATTCGAGGGGCGGCCGCGATCCTGCTTTACCCAACAACTGCCGCTGCGCCTCGATGCTCTCGCGGATCCACGTCTTGGATGCCTCAAGACCCTCGGCTATGACAGCTTCGGTCACCTTGGGTGCGCCGCTCTCGTAGAGCTTCCAGGAGCCTTCAGTGCCACCGGCCTCGACCATCATTACGGCGATGTCGCCGTCTTCGAGTTGGCGGCCGGCTACTACCAGCTCGAAAGCCGAGTCGTCACCCTCTTGATAAGTCGGGTGCGGCTCCCACACTCCTTGCGCGCTGTAGGCGACCCGCACAGCACCGATAGGACCCTCGAAGGGGATGCCCGAGAGCATGAGCGCCGCGCTAGCTGCGTTAATAGCCAGCACGTCGTGGGGATTCTCCAGGTCAGCGCCGAGGACGGTGATCACCACCTGCGTCTCGTTGCGGTAACCGTCGGCGAAGCTCGGCCTAAGGGGGCGATCAATGAGCCGGGCGGTGAGGATCGCCGTGTCCGAAGGGCGACCCTCGCGACGAAAGAACGAGCCTGGGATTTTCCCGGCAGCGTACATTTTTTCTTCCACGTCCACGGTAAGCGGGAAGAAGTCGATGCCGTCGCGGACTGACGACGCTGCGTTGGCGGTTGCCAACACGAGCGTGTCGCCAAGCCTGGCGACTACAGCACCTTGGCTTTGCGGGGCGAGGAGCCCCGTCTCGAAGGACAGAACCTTGTCGGTTGTGCTCACAGGCACCGACACGGATATGGGTTGGTCAGGATTGGCGACCACGCGGTCGCTCCTTTCTTGTCAAGGAGCGACCGGGGGCCAGTTCCCAGTCGGTGACCTCCCGACACGGCGCCGGGAAACCGTCGACTGGCAGCTGACCGAAACGGGGCCGCTCGCTGGGTGGACGGTTGGTCTAGCGGCGCAGGCCCAGCCTGGAGATCAGGCTCCTGTAGCGCTCGACGTCGTTCTTTCGGACGTAGTCGAGAAGCCGACGGCGGCGGCCGATCAGCTTCATCAGGCCACGACGGGTGTGATGGTCGCCCTTGTGGACCTTAAGGTGCTCCGTCAGGTGGGCGATACGCTCGCTCAAGATAGCAACCTGGACCTCCGGGGACCCGGTGTCGGTGTCGTGCGTGCGGTAGGTCGCTATTGTTGCGGCTTTATCTGGCATAAGTGAGGGTTCCTTGGCATCGTCGACGATGGCACACCGACCTTACGGCGACCCGGCAACTCCCGTTCCGCCGACTCTTAGAGGGGCATACCGAGATATGGGCGCGACCGAACCGGCCGATAGTGCCTCCATGGTAGCACTCCAAGGTCGCGCTGCTTGGTGTTACGGTGAACGCTGAAAGCGGCACCGCTCTACACCTCGCCACCGGTGTGGAGCTCGATGGCAGCGAAATCGCTTGGCGATTTTCGACGTCGGGCGGTCCGGGAGGCCAGCACGTCAACACCTCCCACACCAGGGCCGAGGCGACTCTGAACGTGGCCGCCTCCGCGAGCTTGCCGGAGTGGGCACGGTTGCGCATATGCGCCAAACTAGGGCCGGTGGTGTCGACCTCCGCAAGCGACACCAGGTCGCAGAGCCGTAATCGTGCCCTCGCGCTGGCACGGCTGGTTGCAAGGCTGTCGCGTGCGCTGGAGGAGCCGAAACGGCGCCGCCCGACGCGCCCCTCCGCATCCGCGACCCGACGTCGCCTCGACTCTAAGCGGATCACCTCCATCAAGAAGCTCGAGCGCCGCCGGCCGGCCCCGGGTGAAGAGTGAGGTAGCCGAGCGCCTGGGAGGTGGTCACTTAGAGCTCAGCCCCGGTCTGTTCTGCTGGTCCTGGACGGCAGGCGCCCACCCCAGCACCTCACGGGTGGTTTCGACATCTCGCTGCATCTGGTCTACCAACGCCTGCGAGGATTCGAAGCGGGCCTGAGCGCGCAGATGGGCTACGAACTCCACCCTGGCCTGCTCCCCGTAAAGGTCGGCCTCGAAGTCGAGCAGGTGAGCTTCCAGCAGGCGCTCCGCCCTTGCCTCGTAGTAGGTGGGTCGCCTCCCAAGGGATATCGCGGCGGGCAGCCGGACGCCATCATGGCGCTGGTACCACCCAGCGTAGACCCCGTCGGCGGGGACGGCCATGGCTGCGGGGAAAGTTACGTTCGCGGTCGGAAACCCCAGTTGGCGACCCCTTTTGTCGCCGTCGGTGACCACCCCTCGAACCTGGTGAGGTCTGCCTAGAAGAGAAGCCGCCTCGCCCACCGACCCCTGTGCGAGCAACCGCCGTATCCGCGTCGACGATATCGGCTCCTGTCCGAGCCCTCCGCTGAAGAGCCGTAAACCGGTCACGTCGAAACCGAGCTTGGAGCCCAGTTCTCCGAGCAGGATCACGTTTCCCGACCGGTCGTGGCCGAAGTGAAAGTCGTGGCCGACCACGACCGCCTTGGTGTCCAGGACGCCTACGAGCACCTCCTCTACGAAGCGCACCGGACTCTCCGAGGCGCGCTCCGCGTCGAAGTGCACCAGCAGCACGTAGTCCACGCCCGTGCGTTCGAGCAGTTCCAACTTCTGGTCCATGTCGGTTAGCAGCATCGGAGCAGACTCTGGCCGTACCACCGACGCCGGATGCCGGTCGAAAGTGACCACGGCCGAGGCGAGCCCCTGATCGGCGGCAACGCTCTTCACACGGTCGATGACTAGGCGGTGGCCGATGTGGACACCGTCGTAGGCGCCTATGGTCACGGCGCACGGGCGCGGTGAGCGGCTCTCTCCGGGGTAGAAAAGGACCTGCATCTACGGGGAGGCTAGTGCACCCGGGCGCAACCCGATAAAGCGGCGCCAGGCCCGTCTGGTCTCATCCGGCGGCCTCCATTACGACCTCGGCGCGTGCACCGCCGCTGCCGTCGGCGGCGTAGACCGCCAGGAGCGAACCTTCGCCGGACACGAGGCGCCACGGCCCCGGGTGGGATGTGGGAAGCTCCTGCGCTGAAAGGTTACGTCCGTGGCTTACCTTCCGTTCGACATCGACGCTCACGGGTACGGCCTCCAGCCACGGTAGGCAATCCGCCAGTGGGATGACAGAGGCTTCGCCGACTGTGTCAAGAGTCGAAGAGTCGGTCAGGTGCCACGGTCCTACCGACTGTCGGCGAAGGTTCCGCACGTGCGCTCCCCCACCGAGACTCCGACCGAGATCCTCGGCCAACGACCGGACGTAGGTGCCCGAAGAGCATGTGATCTGAGCTGACAGCACCGGGCCGTGCGGGCCTGCGCCGGCAACGCTCAGGTCGAAGCGTTCGATGTTCACCGACCGAGGCGTGCGCTCTACTTCCACTCCCTGCCTGGCCAGTTCGTACAGGCGACGGCCACCCACCTTGATCGCCGAGACCATGGGCGGCACTTGGAGGATAGGTCCCGTCAGCGACGTAGCCGCCTGCGCGGCGGCCTCCAAGGTCACTCCGGACATGTCCCACGTCGCGGTGACCTCTCCGGAGTCGTCGAGCGTCGAAGTCGCCTCTCCGAGCACGATCTCGGTCGTGTAGCTCTTCGCGAGGCCGGACATATAGCGCATCAGGCGGGTGGCCTTCCCGAGCGCCACTACGAGGAGACCGGTCGCGTCCGGGTCCAACGTTCCGGCGTGGCCCACTTTGCGCTGCCCGAAAATCCTCCTGCATCGGGCCACGACGTCGTGGCTGGTCATGCCTGAAGGCTTGTCCACCACCACGAGCCCGTCAGCCACCGCCGTCACCCGGCGTGGTCTCGGCCGTTCCTCCCACTTCGGCTCCCGGTTCCTCTAGACGCCCTGGCGGTTCAACGTCGACGCTACGAGGGATCTGCGCAAGGATCTCCTCGATCCGCTGACCTGCTGCTACAGCCGGGTCGGCCGTGAAGCGCAGTTGCGGAGTGCGCCTGAGGCGTAGTTCACGAGATATCGCCGCCTGGAGCGAAACTCGCATGGCCCCTAGGGCTTCGATCTGCGGTTCTCCCATCGAAGACATGAGCACGGTAGCGTGGCGAAGGTCAGGCTCGCACTCGACGCCGGTGATCGTGAGCATGCCTAGACGCTCGTCTTGTACCTCCATGCGTTCGAGCTGCTCCGCTAGGACCTCTCGCAGAACCTCGTTTACCCTGGCTGTCCGGGCGTACCCGCGGGTCGACCTGTGGGCATGGGTCTTCTTCGAGCGCCTGTTGGTCATCTCACGAACCTCCGCCGCCACAAGTGTAGCGATCGACTGACACGACGTCGACCTCGGGGAAAGACCACACGAACCGCTCGACGCTGTCCAAGACAGTCTCGGCGTGCGAACGCGACCCCGAGACTGCAGCAAACCCCAGCGTGGCGTGCTGCCATGCGTCTTGGTGCGCGACCTCGGCCGCTGCCACGGCAAAGCGCCTGCGCGCTCCGTCGAGTATTGGCCGCACGATAGATCTCTTCTCCTTCAGAGAGTTGACGCCTCGAAGCCTCAACTCGACGGTCAACGTTGCCGTGAACAATTGGGCGGAACTGGACTGTCCCTAGAGCCTGGACAGCTCCCGGGGGATCTCGCGGTCTTCGAAGGTCTCGATGACGTCACCCTCGCGCAAGTCCTGGTTGTTGGAGAGCCCCACACCACATTCGAAGCCCTCGCTCACCTCCCGGGCATCCTCCTTGAAGCGCTTGAGCGAGGTGATAGCGCCCTTCCAGATGATCACGCCGTCCCGAAGGAAACGCACCTTGGACCCACGGGTGATCTTGCCGTGCCGGACGTAGCAACCGGCGATAGCACCCACGCGCGGTACCCGGAAAATCTCGCGAACCTCGGCCTCTCCTGTGACGACCTCCTCGAACTCAGGCGCGAGCATCCCCACCATTGCGCTCTCGATATCTTCGATTAGCTTATAGATAATTTCATACGTTCTAATCTCGACATCGTGATGCTCTGCCAGATCGCGCGACCCCCGGTCGGGACGGACGTTGAAGCCGAGGATCGTGGCGTTAGATGCTTGCGCCAGCGTGACGTCGTTCTCTGTGATGCCACCAACAGCCCGATGGATGAACGATAGCTTCACCTCGTCGCGCTCAAGCTTGCGAAGACTCTCAGTCACAGCCTCCAGGGAACCTTGAGTGTCGGCTTTCAGGACCAGGTTCAACGTGGCCGTCTCACCGCGCTGGATCTGCTCGAAGATATCCTCCAACTTCGCTCCGGTTCCAGTCGCCGACGACGAACGACGCAAATCGGCCGCCCGGAAGCGCTGCTCGCGTTGCTCGCCGATGTCACGAGCGGTCTTCGCCTTGTCCGTCACCCGGAATTCGTCTCCGGCTGAAGGCACGGACCCGAACCCGAGCACCTGAACGGGAGCCGAGGGTCCGGCCTCTTTGACGTTGGAACCACTCTCGTCAAGAAGAGCCTTGACACGACCCCACGCTGCACCCGCGACGATGGGATCGCCTTGGCGCAACGTACCTGACTGGACGATTACCGTCGCCACCGGACCCTTCCCCGGGTCAAGGTTTGCTTCCAGGACCGTGCCTTTGGCACGGCCGTCCGGGTTGGCCTCGAGTTCCTCGAGTTCGGCAACGAGCAGAACCTGCTCTAGGAGATCCTCGATCCCGAAGTTCTGCAGCGCTGAGATCTCGACCATGATCGTGTCACCGCCCCACGACTCCGGCACGAGGCCGTACTCGGAGAGTTGTTGCATCACCCGGGTGGGGTCCGCATTGGCACGGTCAATCTTGTTTATGGCCACGACTATCGGGACGTCAGCGGCCTTGGCGTGGTTGAGTGCTTCCACGGTCTGGGGCATGATGCCGTCGTCGGCCGCGACCACGAGAACAACGATGTCGGTGACTTCTGCACCTCGGGCTCGCATCGCCGTGAAGGCCTCGTGGCCCGGAGTGTCGATAAAGGTCACCCGATGCCCTTGGTATTCGACCTGATAGGCGCCGATGTGCTGGGTGATCCCACCGGCTTCGCCGGCTACGACGTTCGTGGCCCGGATTCGGTCCAGGAGCAGGGTCTTTCCGTGATCCACGTGGCCCATGACCGTAACGACGGGAGGACGTGACTCAAGGCCTGTCTCACTGTCGTCCTCGTCGTCGAAATACTTGGCCTGTAGCTCGGCCTCCTTCTCCTCGCCTGGGTCCACCAAACGCACCGAGGCGCCGATCTCCGCTGCGAACAGCTCAATCATTTCGTCGGAGAGGGACTGGGTCGTAGTGACCATCTCGCCCTGCTGGAACAAGAACCTAACGACGTCGGCGCCCGAGCGGTTCAGCTTTGGGCCGAGCTCTTGCGCCGTCGCTCCGCGTTCGACGATCACTTCGCCGTCGGGGATAGGCGCGTTGGATGGAGAGTAGTGGGTTATCTCCTGAGCTTCGAGCTCTTCGATGTTGCGCCTGCGCCTGCGCGTCGGACGACGACCCTGAGGACGTCCTCGGTTGCCAAAAGCGCCCCCGCGGGCGCCTGGCGGCCCTCCAGGCCCACCCGCCGGCTGGCCGGGGCGAGCGCCGGGAGCTCCTCCCCCAGGACGGTTCCAAGCGCCGCCAGGTGCCCCACCCGGAGCACCAGAGCGCAACCCTCCGCTGCGGGTTCCTCCGCCCATCGCCGGCCTTGTTGCGCCGGACCCGGAGGGACGGCTCCCGACGGGTCCGGGACGGCTCTGGGGCTGCCTACCAGGAGGAGGAGGAATCGGCTTACCTGAGGCTGACAGGGGCGGACGACGCACGCCGGGAGGTGGCGGTATCGGCTTACCCGTCGACGACAGCATCGGACCACCCGCCTTGGCCTGGGCGTCGCCCTGCTGGCTGGGACTGTTGTCCTGTCCAACGACCGGTGCCGGACCGCCAGAACGCTCGTGTAGGGGCCTTGACTGTGCAGGCCTCGTGGGCACAGGCCTTGTCGGACCGACCGGGGAGCCGGCAGCCGGAAGCCGCGTCTGCCCTGCCTGCTGCTCTCCTTGCGCTGAGAGAGGGGCCTCGGGGCGTTGCGGTGCCCGCCGTGGGACGGCAGGGGTTCTACGATCAGGGGAGTCATGCTCCGCGGTGCCGCTTCCAGGCTGGTCGTCTCGGCCATGAGGACGTTTTGGAACGGCCGGACGAGCCACAGCATCGGGGATGGAGCTAACTCTAGATTCGACGGGATCTAAAGGATGACTCTCAGCGCTGGCTGGCGACTCGACGGTCGCTTCACGACGTGCCTCCGGGGCATCCCCGCCAGCTACGGCTGCGGTCGTGGCCTGATGAACGGACTGAGCGCTCGCGGAAGGAGCCGGGCGGGCAGGAGTCAGCGCGTCGGCAGAGGACGGCAAAGCCGTCTCTACCACCGCGACTTTGGCCATCTCGGTCTCAACATGGTCCGGCGAAGACGATCTCGTCGACGCGGCGGTGACAACCGATATCGCAGGCTTGGATTCGCCTTCGGAAGCAGAGCCATGACCCGACGTCGGAACCGTCGCCCGCCCTACGCGCGAGGACTCCTGACGTCCGACGTCTGCACTCCCTGATCCCGGAGTGCCGGGAGGATCTGTGACACCAGCTGGCGAGCTATGTGCGGTTGCGTCCGAGGCCGTCGAGGCCGCTGGTTCGGTCTGTTGAGGTTCGGGTCCGCTGGCTTGGCCGGCGGACGACGCCTCGCGCAGTGCCGGCTCGCCGTCGGCGCCTACCGCTCCAACGGGGCGCCGTAAGCCCTCTCGGTCAGCCTTACGGCGCACTCGGTCAGCCTGCTGATCCTCGATGCTCGAGGAATGGCTCTTGACCCCGATACCGAGCGAGATACACAGGTCCAGAGCTTCCTTGTTGGTCAGGCCGAGCTCTCGTCCTAGCTCGTACACCCGAATCTTTTTGGCCAAGTTGGTCGGTCAGTCCCTTCTCGAAATCTCGTGTGATCCCCGACTTGGTTCACTACGCAACTTTCGGCTGCGAGAAACTTCAGTCAACGCATCGTGATCGTCTATACATTCTCGCACGTCCTGGGGTGGTCGCGTTCGCCCGGATAGTTCCGACGTGAGCCGGGCGACGGCTTCAGCAGGTACCTGGGCGCGAAAGGCCTTCTGGAAAGCCCTTCGACTGACGGCTAGCCCTAAGCAACTCTGACTTAGAGTAGCCGCGTTCTTGTCCCTACATATCCACGCTCCGCGACCCGGTCCTGTGCGCCGACACGCGATAGTCCCCTCCGGTTCCCAGACCAGGCGCACTAAGTTAGACGGGTTAAGAACCTTTCGACATCCGATGCAGGTTCTAGCGGCCCTCGTATCGGACTTGCGTGTTCCGGCGGCGACTACGGCGCACCACCGCCGTCGTCGGGTGCGTCAGAAGCAACCGTCTCGCCGACCATCGCGTCGTCGGCCGCCTGGTCCTGAGCACCCTCGTCCGCCGACAAGGACCACGCCTCGGCGGAGACTGCCTCGCCACCCTCAGCCGGCTGCCAGACCATTTCGCCGGACTCCGTTTCCACCCACTCGCCCTCAGCCCACTCCTGGTCGGCGAAGGCCCTCTCGTCGGCGATCTGGGTCTCGCTCTTTATGTCAATGCGCCAACCGGTGAGACGTGCCGCCAACCTGGCGTTCTGACCCTCCTTGCCGATGGCCAGCGAGAGCTGGAAGTCGTTGACTACCACGGTGGCAGTGCCGGTCAAGTCGTCTAGGTGGACCTCTTTCACCTTGGCAGGCTGCAGCGCACGCATGACGAACTCCCTGGGATCGTCGGAGAACGGGACGATGTCCACCTTTTCGCCGCGCAACTCGTTGGTTACCATACGCACTCTCGCCCCGCGAGCCCCCACACACGCCCCTACGGGGTCGACGTTAGAGTCGTTCGACCACACGGCTATCTTCGTGCGGTGACCAGGCTCGCGGGCAGCCGCCTTGATCTCGACGACTCCGCTGGAGATCTCGGGAACTTCCAACTCGAAGAGACGCTTTATCAACCCAGGGTGCGTCCTGCTCACTACTATCTGCGGCCCCTTGGCAGTCTTGCGGACCTCGACTATGTAAGCCTTCAGCCTCGCGCCGTGCTCGTAACGTTCGTAAGGCACCTGCTCGGCCTGCGGGAGAAGCGCCTCTACCTTACCTAAGTCCAACAGCGTATAGCGGTTGTCACTCTGCTGGATAATCCCGGTGACGATGTCACCTTCCCGGCCTGCGTACTCCTCATATTTGAGATCTCGCTCAGCCTCGCGGATCCGCTGGTTCATCACCTGCTTGGCTGTCTGAGCGGCTATACGCCCGAAATCCTTAGGAGTGACATCCCACTCGCGGATAACGTTGTCGTCATCGTCTAGCTCTTGGCCGTAGACGCGGATATCCCCAGTGTCAGGGTCGATCGTGACCGAAGCAAACTCCTCCGAGCCAGGCATCCGCTTGTAGGCAGCAAGAAGTGCGTTCGCCAGGGCGTCGAGCAGCGTATCTACGCTTATGCCCTTGTCCTTCGCTATCTGCTGGAGTGCGTCTAGGAAGTCGATGGTGGATTCGCTTTTCATAATTCGGCTTCTTTCGGCTCGTTGTTGACGGTCGGCCTTTGCTTTAGTGTGGAGTTCCACGAAGCGACCGTTCGGGCCCAGTCGATGCTGTCGTACTCGACCAACGTCTGCATTGGCGGTTCGCCCATTTCCACTACGACCCCCGCCTGTCGCGTTTCAATCAGGACACCACGGTGCCGGCGGCCTCCGAAAATGTCGACCCTGGTCTTGAGCGAGATCTCGGCTCCGATATAGCGCGCAAAGTGCTCAGGCCGGCGAAGCTTCCTTTCAATCCCCGGACTCGAAACTTCCAGGTGATAGCGACTCTGCGGGGTGAGCTCGGGGTGAGCGTCGAGGATCGGGGCCACCAACGTCCCCGCCGCCTCTGAGAGAGCCTCCAGATCGATCCCGCCGGAACGGTCCACAAGAACCCTCACAGTGTCGTGAGTGACCTCGACATCCCACAACTCCAGACCGGCTGAGGAGAGCACCGGGTCGATTACTGAAACGATCCCTGCTGCCGAATCGGCCACTAGCACTCTCCTCCTTTCTAGCTTCCTGACGACGGAACTGTTGCTACCCACAAGCCGCTGAGCGCTTCCTACATTGGTCTGACCAGCAATACAAAGGCGCGGGCGCCCTGCACTAAACAGGTGCTACCCACGCCCGTTAAACTTCTCCGAAGAGAAGCTCTCCCTACATTATACCCCCACAGTCCGCCGGTCCCGTCGAGGAGACTGGCTACGACTCGAGCCGCTTGGCTATCAGGTCTACCCTGGCTTGGGAGTTGTTGGCGTCGGCCCCTCGATGATCCAGCAAGGCTAGTCGGTCGGCCTCTGCCTCTTTCGCCGCAGTGGTGTCGGCGGCAGCGAGGCGGGCCTCGAAACCTTCCGCGACCAACTTCTCGGCCTCGTCGACCAAGGCAGCTACCATGTCCGCTTCGGGCACTACCCTCACGATCTGACCCCGTATGAATAGGTGCCCCCTGTGGCGTCCGGCCGCAATACCGAGGTCGGCCGAACGGGCCTCGCCAGGACCGTTGACCACGCATCCCATGACGGCCACTTGCAAGGGTATCTGGCGGTTCTCCAGGGCGGCCTGGGCCTCTTGCGCTACTTTGTAGACGTCGATCTCAGCACGGCCACAAGCAGGACATGCTATCAAGTCCACTGAAGTGCGCTTACGTAGACCTAGGGCTTCGAGCAGCACCCTGCCCGCCTTAGCTTCCTCGACAGGGTCGGTGGTGAGCGAGTACCTGATCGTGTCACCGATGCCCTCACACAACAGGGTCGCTATTCCCGCAGTGCTCTTGATCGTACCCGCCGGCGGGGGTCCTGCTTCGGTGACCCCGAGGTGGAGCGGATGGTCGGTGACCTCGGAAAGTTGACGGTAGGACTCGATCATGAGCGGAACGTTCGACGCCTTGACCGAGATTTTTACGTTATCAAAGCCCTCTTCTGCGAAAAGCCCCAGCTCGATCTGGGCTGATTCAACCAGCGCTTCGGGGGTCGCACCGCCATACTTCTTCATCAGACGGGGATCTAGGGACCCTGCATTCACGCCGATTCGCACCGGTACGCCCCGGTCCTTGCACTCCCTCGCAACTAGGCGTATCTCCTCGGCCTTTCGCAGGTTTCCCGGGTTGAGACGAAGGCAGTTGACGCCGGCTTCGAGAGCGGCAAGCGCCATCTCGACGTGGAAGTGTATGTCCGCGACGATCGGTACTGGGCTTCTCGGTACGATCCGCGCCAAGCCCTCCGCTGCCTCCTTCTCGTTACAGGTGCAACGCACGATGTCTGCGCCAGCGGCTTTGAGAGCGTAGATCTGAGCGAGCGTCCCGTCGACGTCAGCTGTCTTGGTGGTGGTCATCGACTGCACCGTGATAGGCGCGCCACCTCCCACCGGGACGGAGCCGACCATCAACTGGCGGGTTTGTCGCCTCGGGAACCTTACAGCGGGGGATACGGGCATGGCCCCAGGCTACCGGTTGCCTTAGAGTCAGCTGAGGCTTCGCAGGTCTATATACATCGACCCCAAGGCAAAGACGGCAATAACAGCGAGACCGGCGTACATGACCGGAAGAAGCTTCGCCATGTCTACGCGGTAGGGCCGTCTGATGCTGCGAACGCCTTCGTAGATGTCCACCGCGACGCGACCTCCGTCTAATGGGAACAGCGGAACCAGGTTGAACAGGCCGATGGAGATGTTTACGACCGCCAGAAGCCAGATCAGTGTGGGGAGGCCGCTCTGAGATGCCTCGTTTATAACGCTTGGAAGGCCTATGACCGTTGTAAAACGCTCCGACGAGGTCGATGCCGCCTTGGAGCTAGACAACTCGTTGACGAAGGCACTCACCCCGTGGAAGCTCACGAGCCCTCCAAGCGCATCGAGCGTCCGCGCCGACACCGACACGAACGCACCCCCGGCGTCGCTCAGCGACGACAGGAACGAGGAGTGGATGAGGGGGCTGACCCCGATCCCCAGCACTCCGACTTTCCCGGTGGGAAAGCCGGCGGAGCTTGCGTTGGGAACCGTGTCCGCCGCTACGGGCGTAGCGTGAAGGGTGACGTCCCGGCCAGCCCTGTCGACGGTGAAATCCAGGGGAACCCCGGGGTGTCCCTGGATGAAGGACGCCAACTGCGTCCACGTGGCGTAGTGCACCCCGTCGATAGCGACGATCCGATCGCCTAGCTTGAAACCCGCCTGCTGGGCGGGGCTCGTCTGGCCGGAAAACCCGATGATCTGAGCGATTGGGTTGCTAGCAGGGACCTGCGACAGATAGCCGCTCTGGTCGCCTGTCCAAAAGAACATGGAAAACAGCAAGACCAAGGCGATGAGGAAGTGCATCGCCGAGCCGGCCACGTCAATAACGAAACGGCGCAGAAACGGGGCGTGCCTGTAAGTGCGCTCCTCGAAGGCAGGGTCGACATCCTCGAGGTTGTTCATCCCGACGATACGGCAGTAACCCCCGAGGGGTATCGCCTTGACGCCGTACTCTGTCTCACCTCGACGGACTGACCACACCCTCGGCCCGAACCCGAAGAAGAACTCTGTCACCTTCACTTTTCCGGTCCGGGCAGCAATGTAATGGCCAAACTCGTGAGCGACGATGCAGCCTGCGAGAAAGAGGGTCGCCAGCACCGTCTCGCCGTAACCTGCCGCGTAGCCTGCCACCACGATAAGAGCGGCTACACCGACGAGTTTGGCCAGGTCGAGCAGCTGGTTTGGCGGAGACAGCTTCTGGCGGCCTCCTGGGTAGTCATACCCCTCGTCTTGTCCCGCAACGCCATTCTCGCTACGGGACGATAACGCCGAGGGGCGTCCAGTCAGTACCAGCCGTCCAGTCCCGCCTCCACCTTTGTCCGATACGGTCCCGGTCACTTGGCGCTCGTCGATCCCAAGCGCTCCACGGCTAGACGGGCGAAGTGACGCCCTGATCGATCAGCCTCGAGCACGTCCTCCACGCTACCTGGGACACCGAGGCTGTAGTTGTCGAGGGCCTGCTGGATCACCTTTGGAATGTCAACCCAGCGAATGCGCCCGCCGATGAATGCCTCGACGGCAACCTCGTTTGCGCCGTTGAGCCACGCGGGTGCACAACCGCCGGCGCGCCCTGCTTCGTAGGCCAGGCCGAGGCAGGGAAAGGAATCCCGGTCAGGTGGCTCGAAGTCGAGCTGGCGGCTTGCGGTCCAGTCCAGAGCGCCGAAGGGGGTTCCCAGGCGTTCCGGGTAGGAGAGGGCGTAGCCGATAGGGAGTCGCATGTCGGGGTCGGAGAGCTGAGCCAGGGTCGCTCCGTCGGCTGTTTCGACCATCGAGTGCACTACGGACTGCGGGTGCACCACGACCTGCACGTCGTCGTAGTCGACACCGAAAAGCTCGTGGGCTTCGATCACCTCAAGCCCTTTGTTCATTAGGGTCGATGAGTCCACCGTGATCTTCGGTCCCATTGACCACGTCGGGTGGTCAAGGGCCTGGGCCAGCGTCACCTCGCGGAGCGCGCTCGACGGCATGCCTCGGAAAGGCCCACCGCTAGCGGTGAGGATGATCCGCCGCAGCCGTGTCCCGTCGATGTCAGGTAGCGCGGCCATCTCCCCCGGCGAAAGGATCGCGCGCAAGCATTGGTGGATAGCGCAGTGTTCCGAGTCGACCGGGATGATCTCGGCCCCGGGGGTACGCCGAGCAGCCTGGACGACCGGGCCACCCGCGATCAAAGATTCCTTGTTCGCAAGCGCCAGCCGGCGGCCGTCTTCGAGGGCGGCGAGGGTTACGGGAAGCCCCGCGAAGCCGACGACGCCATTAACTACGACGTCCGCTCCGACCGAGATCGCCTCGAGCGCGCCGGCGCCCACGAGAAGCTCGACCCCCCTCGGAAGAATCTCGGCGAGCTCGGCTGCTCCTGAGGGGTCGGCGAGGGCCACTCGCTGCGCTCCTAAAACCCGCGCCTGGTCAGCCAGGGTCCGAAACGAGCGGTGGGCTCCTATGGCGACCACCTGGAACTCGTCGGGTGCTCCCAGCACCACGTCCACGGCTTGGCGGCCTATCGATCCGGTCGAGCCGACCAGGCTCACCGTTCGCAACTGCGTCAGAGCTTGAAGAAGACGACTACGAAATAGGCTGCGGGCAGCGCAAGCAGAAGAGAGTCGAAGCGGTCCAGAACTCCTCCATGACCTCCCAGCAGCGTCCCGGAGTCCTTGAGCTGGAGATCCCGCTTGAGCAGGGACTCGAATAGGTCGCCCGCAGGAGCGATCAGGCCTACCAGCAGGCCGAGAACGAGACCGTGACGCATACCTCCCCAAGGCGTAAGCGCCTTGCCTACTATCGCACCGACGATGATCGCTCCGATCACACCACCTAAGTATCCTTCAAGCGTCTTGTTCGGACTTATAGATGGGGCAAGGGCACGACTGCCGACAGCCCGTCCCACGAAGTAGGCGGCGATATCGGCGGCGACAGCTACGAGCACAGCGCCGAGGAACTCGCCCTTGCCATGAGGCTGTCGTAGAAGCAGTGCCGAGAAGGCTCCTAGCAGTCCCACCCAGAAGTAGATCATCACCGTCACTGCGACGTTTACCAACGGCCTGGCTTCGACAACTCCCAGTACGTACCATAGGATCGTGCCGGCAAAGGTGAGCCCCGCTACCACCACGACCCCTTCGGATCCCTTCCAATAGGCGCCTAGGACGGTACCGGCGGTCGCAACAAGCCCGATAAGGGTGGCAGGACTGAAGCCAGCCCCCTGCACCATTCGGAAAGCCTCTGCCGCAGCAAGAACACACACGGCCGCAGCGAGGACAACGAGACCTTTGGATCCCGCTGCGTACGCAACTATCAGAGCTACTGCCAGACCGGCGCCGACCATGACCCGACCGCGGAGGTCGTCACGGGGATCGGCTCCGTTCGAACCAGGGCGAGACGGTGGCCTGACCGGACCTGGGCGCTGCTGGCCAGGTCTCCTGGGCGAGCTAGCGCCAGATTCTGCCCCTCGACCTCGGCGGGGCGTTGCCCGCCTGGCAGCGGGGTCGCGTTGCCTCGTTACCTGAGCGCGGCTTGGCTGAAGGTCGTCTTGCTCCTCTCCGTCCTCGGAGAAGCCGTCCTCGAAAGCAGATGTGGCGGCGTCAGACCTTCGCGGGGACCCTGGGCGGGTCCGTCCCCACCGACCCGCCTGACGGGGGCGGAGATCCGAATCGAGCTCGCCGCCGTCGCGATCGGAGAGGTCGATGACCGGGCTTGCAGCGCCACGCGCCCGGACGCGTTCAAAGTCCTCGTCGAAAGAGTAGAGGTCGGAGTGTTCAGTCCGGTTCGAGTCGAGAGCTCCCACAGGTGGCTCGTCGCTGACTAGGTCCTCCAGCACGTCCTCCTCATGCCAGCTCTGCTCGTCCCGCCAGTGGGCTTCGCGTCCGCCAAGCGGACTCCACTCCTCGTTGCCGGAGCGGGGGGAGACAGCGTCATCGTCGAAGTTGAGGCGGGGGACGTCGCCGGTCGGAGGGTCGGTCCAATGGAGCATCTCCGGAGCGGAACCGCTGAGCGAGATCGAACCTAGGGAAGGCTCCTCTCCGCCAACGGGGCCTACGGCAAGCTCTGTTGTGCGGTCGTCAGCGCCCGACGGCGCCAACGCGACGGGGCCGGCCGGGGTTGCCGGAGGGGAAGCGCCGGCCGGGGAGCGGCGCCTGGAACCGCGATCCTGGGTAGACGTCAAAGGGACCTCTTTTCCTTGTTGGACATTTTCCTCCTTGCCGGATCCCTCAGGAGAGTCTGGATCCTGCACAACCTCGGGATCGGTTAGTAGCTCGGCTGGCGTTCGTCGAACTGCGGGCGGCGGAGGTGGCGGACGGTGACGCCTTCTGGGCGGATCAGGGGGACCCTGAGCGAGGGGCGGCAGCGATACTGCCTCCGCTGGATCCACGGAGTCTGGAAGCGGGAAGCGGTGAGCCGGCCGGGGTCCCGAGGGCGTCGGCGGAACGTCGCCGAATCGGAGTTCGTCTTCAGGCCGCCGCCCGCCGGCTTCGCCCGCGTCCAACGCCGCTTGGGCCTCCTCAGCTTTGAGTATCCTCACGCCTTCGCCATGCTTGGGGTCTGGGCGGGGAGGCACTTCATTGCGCTCGTCCATGGTGTCCTCCTCAGACGGAAAGAAGTTCGTCCTGCTTGTGGACCAGGATTCGATCGATCTCCGAGACGTGCTCGTGGGTCACCTTGTCGAGATCCTTCTCTGCACGATCCAACTCGTCGCTCGAAATTTCTCCGTCCTTTTCGAGTGTTTCGAGGTCCTTGCGGGCGCTTCTGCGGCACCCACGCACCGCGACACGGCCCTCTTCGGCTTTGTGGTGAGCGACCTTGACCATCTCCTTGCGACGATCCTCGGTAAGAGGCGGAAAGTTAAGTCTTATGGTCGTTCCGTCATTGTTGGGGTTCACCCCTAGGTCGGAGTTCTGGATCGCCTTCTCGATAGCTCGAAGAGAGCCCTTGTCATAAGGGGATATCACCATGACCCTCGCCTCTGGCACCTGAATCCCCGCCAGCTGCTGGAGAGGCACCTCGGAGCCGTAGTAGTCGACTCTGAGCTTCTCAACGAGCGCCGGGGCGGCCCTCCCGGTCCTGATGGTCGACATCTCCGAGCGGGTGTGCTCCACCGCCTTTTCCATCTTCGCGCGGCAGTCCTCGATTACGGCGTCGACGTAGCTATCCTCCATTATCGGATAAGCGTACCTATCCGCTCGCCTCCGAGGACGCCATGAAGGTTCCCGGGTGTCATAATGGAGAAAACTCTTATCGGCAAGCTGTTCTCCCGGCACAGGGTGATGGCGGTCAGGTCCATCGCCCGAAGGTCCCGGGCGAGCACCTCGTCGAAACTGACCTCGTGCAGAAGGCGGGCATCCGTGTCGATCTTAGGATCGGCATCGTAAACGCCGTCAGCACCCCCGTGCGTCCCTTTCAAGAGCACCTGAGCATCGATCTCGATCGCTCGCAGCGCTCCCGCCGTGTCGGTGGTGAAGAAAGGGTTGCCGGTGCCCGCCGCGAAGACGACGACACGCCCCTTCTCAAGATGCCGGATGGCCCTCAGCCGAATGTAGGGCTCAGCGATCTGCGACATACCGATCGCGGTCTGGACTCGCGTGGGCTGACCCTGGCGCTCCAAGGCGTCTTGAAGCGCCAGAGCATTGATCACCGTTGCGAGCATGCCCATGTAATCGGCGCTAGCCCTGTCCATCCCAGAAGCCAACCCGGTCGTGCCACGCCAGATGTTTCCCCCACCGACGACTATCGCCACTTGAGTGCCTAAGGAGGAGCAGACTTCGGCTATCTCCTTGGCTATCCTCTCGACGACGACGCCGTCAATGGTCTCGTCCGCTGCTCCACTGGCGAACGCCTCGCCTGAGAGTTTCAGCAGCACCCTGCTCCACGGCGGCTTGGAGATCGCTTCTTGCGAGTTCACAGTAGACCAAGACTAGTGGCGCACAGACCGACCGTCCGCGATAGGTGCAACCCCGGCTCCCAAACCCGAACGAACTGCTGGTTGTCCCCTCCTCGGAGGGCTCCAGCCAGCAGCCCGACCGTAAAGGATTTGCTCAGGACCCGATGACCACCTGGGCGAAACGGGTGACCTTGACGCCACCGAGGAACTGCTCGACGCTCAGTTTGTCGTCCTTGGCATAAGGCTGCTCAAGCAGGACGCCGCCTGGCGTCCGCTTATACCAACCGTTGAGCTTCCCGTCGACGATTTTGGCTACTGCCGCTTCAGGCTTGCCCTCGTTACGGGTCTGCGCCTCCAAGGTCGCCCTCTCCGAAGCGACATCAGCCTCGGGAACCTCGTCCCGCCTTACGAAGGTCGGCCTGGCAAAAGCCACGTGCACGGCTACGTCGTGGGCCTGCTCTGGAGTTCCACCGTCTAGCTCGACTAGGACCGCGTTCACTCCCCTCCCGTTTTGCACGTGGAGGTACGAGTCGAGCACGTGCCCCGGGGGGGCCTCGAAACGCTCGACACGACCAACCTCGATATTCTCCCTCAGAGTCAGACGCAAGTCGTCGATCGAGTCCTTCTTGCTGTCCAGGGCTTCGACGCCTTCTAGTGCGACGAGGCGGGCGAGATCCTCGACCATATCCACGAACTGTGGGGACTTCGCGACGAAGTCCGTCTCTGACTTCAGCTCCACGAGAGCAGCCCGGTTCGCTTCGACTACCACCGCTACCGCGCCCTGTGAGTTGTCCCGACCGGAACGCTCAGCTGCCTTGCCCAGACCACGCTCACGAAGCCACGCCGTCGCAGCGGCGAAGTCACCTTCGGTTTCCGTCAGTGCTCGCTTGGCGTCCATCATTCCGGCCCCGGTAGCGTCCCTAAGGGCCTTTACGTCTTGTGCTGTGAAACTGGCCATCTGGTTCTTCCTAGTCTTCGTCTGATTCCTGGGTAACTGCTGCGCCGTCGACAACCATCGACGGGCCGGTCTGATCCGACGTATCACCTGTCGCCGGGACGCCGGGTGCCGACGCCTCCCCCGCCTCGCCGCCGGAGTCCTGCGTGGCCTGCGATTCGCCCGGCCCGCGGGTAGCGGCTGCGAGACGTGCCTCACGCTCGGCTTGTGCTATCGCAGCTTGACGGCGAGCCTGGCGCTGCTGCTCCTCCCGTGCGGCTTCTTCCTCCCGTGTCAGCTGGCGTGGGCCTTCGGGGGTCGGCTGCTGCGGCCCGGAGCGCGAAGCCCGACGGGCCGCTATGAAGCGGCCCTCCTCGACAGCCTCAGCGATCACCCGGCACATCAGGTTCCCAGCCCGGATAGCGTCATCGTTGCCGGGAATGACATAGTCGATGACGTCTGGGTCGCAGTTCGTGTCCACCACCGCCACGATGGGAAGACCCAGCTTCTTGGCCTCAGTGACCGCTATGTGCTCCTTCTTGGTGTCGATCACGAACACAGCGTCAGGAAGCCGCCCCATGCTACGGATTCCTCCCAGGTTGCGGTGGAGCTTCTCAAGCTCGCGACTCAGGGTCAGCGCCTCCTTCTTGGGCATAGCCTCGAAGTCACCTGCGGAGCGCATCCGGTCGTACTCGGCCATCTTGGAGACCCGACCTGCGATAGTAGAGAAGTTGGTCAGCATCCCTCCAAGCCAGCGCTCGTTGACGTAAGGCATGCCGCATTGGGTCGCGTAATTCGAGATCGGATCCTGAGTCTGCTTCTTCGTGCCGACAAACAGGATGCTCCCA
Organism: Acidimicrobiaceae bacterium; assembly: GCA_027391075.1. GTDB lineage: Bacteria > Actinomycetota > Acidimicrobiia > Acidimicrobiales > Palsa-688 > JAJZAM01. The sequence continues at coordinate 107,189 of DAHYHI010000015.1, forward strand.
TTGTTGGCCACGAGATCACGGACGAACGAATAAGCGGTGTCTATGCGCTCCAGAGTCTGGTTGAGGTCGATGATGTAGATGCCGTTACGCTCGCCAAAGATAAACCTCTTCATCTTCGGGTTCCAGCGGCGGGTCTGATGACCGAAGTGGACTCCGGCCTCCAAAAGCTGTCTCATGGTGACTACGGCCATGATCGTGAACTCCTTCCCAGCGGTTTGTGAAAGGCCAAGCTGTTAGCACCCCTAGACGGGGTGACCGTGGGCACAGCCAGGCGTATTCTTGGTATTTAATAGTTTTGTCGTGTGTTTCCGCGTTCGAATCTATCGGACGCTTTTGGCATTTACGCCTGAAAAGACGTACTGCCTTCGGAGTCTAGCCTGAGAACCTTGCTCTCATCAACGCCGCGGCGAAGCCGAAGATGACAAAGTCCACGGCCAATCTGATGGCTCCTCTTGGCGTATCATGTCTTGCAGAACCACAGGGTATCTCAGCGCTCCACCGACGACAGCCGTGACCGCAGGAGCATCACGGCCTTGGTGTGGATCTGGCAAACCCGGCTTTCGGTAACACCCAGGACTTGGCCGATCTGCGCAAGCGTAAGTCCCTCGTAGTAGTAGAGGCTGAGCACGATCTTCTCACGGTCGCCTAGGCGGTTGATGGCGCCAGCCAGGATCAGTTTCATCTCCTCGACTTCGAAGGTCCCTACAGGGCCGTCGCCCCGATCAGCCAGGGTGTCACCAAGTGTCAGTGATTCCCCCCGATCGGTCCCCCCACCCGAGATGACCTCGTCAAGACCGACAATTCCGATATACGAGATCTGGCTGAAGATGCTCTGCAGGTCAGACTCGGAGACTTCCATCTCAGCGGCAACCTCGGCATCGGTTGGGGCTCTGCCAAGGGACGCTTCAAGGGACGCGTATGCCCGTTCCACCGACCTCGCCTTGGTCCGCACTGATCGGGGAACCCAGTCGATCGAACGTAGCTCGTCGATGATCGCCCCTTTGATCCGGGTGATCGCATAGGTCTCAAACTTGATGTTCCGCTCGGAGTCGAACTTGTCGATTGCGTCAATCAGACCGAACATTCCGTAGCTAACCAAGTCGGCCTGCTCGATGCTGTGAGGCAGGCCGGCCGAGACACGGCCGGCAACGAACTTGACGAGAGGCGAGTATCGCACGATCAGTTCGTCGCGCAACGCACGATCTCCTGTCGCTTTGTAACGAGCCCACAGATCGTCGACGGCTTGTCCGTCCTCCGACGTCTCAACCATCGCTGCACCTCGGCTGAAAACTTCTCCTCACGGTGCTAGAGGGTACCCGCGCTTGGGACTCCAGTGTGTGAAGTACGGCCAATGTCACACCAAAACACTATAATTTACCCATATAGTCCGACGAAACAGTGCGTCTGAGCGCCTTGCGCTCCTGCGGTAGGCAGCGAGGGATGGGAAGCTCTCAAGTCACCCGAGTATAGAGGCCAGCGCTTTCGACTACCGCGCCTCTTTCCACTAGCTCGTCGAGGGCTTGCAAAGCCTCCGCCGGGCTTACCTGGCGACTAAGGATCAACTGGTTGGGTGTCATCGGGTACCAGCCCATCGAGTCGAGGACCGATCTTCCAAGAATGCTCAGCGGGAGGGCCTCAGATCCGCGGAGCCTCCGAGAGGAGGCAGAATCAAAGATTCCCAGGCTGTCTAGAACATCGGTGGCGTCCCTCGCCAGACCAGCGCCCTCGTATAGAAGCTGGTTCGTACCCTCACTGGCAGCTGATCGCACCGCGCCGGGGACGGCCCGGACCTCTACCCCTCGCGCCAAGGCCGCCTCTACTGTTATAAGGCTCCCGCCTCGCGCGTGGGATTCCACCACCACGACAAGGCGGGCCAGCCCAGCGATGATCCGGTTGCGCGAAGGAAAGCGCCACGCCTGAGCGGGCCTCCCGGGCGCCGTTTCCGACACGACAGCTCCGCTTGTAGCCACCTGCTCCCAGAGGACTGCATTGCGCTTGGGGTAGACGACGTCCACTCCGCTGGCCACGACAGCCACTGGCGCTGAGGGCGCACCGGCCTTCGTCGCGTCGACAGCGCCCCTGTGCGCGGCACCGTCGATGCCGATGGCCAGCCCGCTAACCACGCAGACTCCCGCCGCCGTAAGGTCTCTACCCAGCTCGTAGGCGGTAGCAATCCCACAACTCGTAGCGTTGCGCGTCCCGACCACCGCAACACACGGGTCCCGCAGGGCTTCGAGCCGTCCTCGCCAGAACACAGCCCCAGGCGGACTAGGATCGGACACTAGAGCCTCTGGGAACTCCGGCTGCCCGCTCCAGGTCACATGGATCCCTCTTGCGGCGAAGGGTCTCCACCACTTTGGCGGGTCGACCTTTGCGGTCAGTAACCGCCAGGCTGCTCCAGGACGGCGCTCATTGCAACTCTCCGAAGCATGTGCGGTCGATTCAGGTCGCCCGTTAGGCCGCTCCAAGGTCCCCGCTTGGACGGCCTGCCACGCAGCACGCGGGTCGTAGTTGCGCAGAATGCTTACGAGGTTCGCCGGACCCATACCGGGCAGCGCGCTGAGCGCCGCCACGTAGGCGTCCTCTTCGTCGCCGGGACGTGTCATCTCCGCCACGCGGCGCTCAGACATCCGGCCTCGAAAGGTCGCTCGGCGGCCAGTACATTCGATCGCAACGCCAGGGCTCCGTAAACGTCGGCCGGTCTCAGCTTTCCTTCCCAGCCGTCCAGGTCTGCGATGGTAAGCGCAACCCTTCGAACGCGTTGCAGACCCCGTGCGCTCAAAAGTCCCTGACGCAGGCGCACCTCGAGCACTCTTAGAGCGCCCGACGATAGCGGAGCTGCCAGGTCGAGGCTCGCAGATGGGATTGCCGAGTTGCTCGGGAAACCTCGCCGGCGCGCAACCATGCGGGCTCTCGACACACGCGCGGCCACCGTTGCAGTGGGCTCGACGCCGGCTTCGGTCTCTCCGAGGGATCGGTCGCCGGCGATGCACCGCAGTAGGTCAGCTACTTCTGGACGGTCGAGCCGGATTCGCAGGTCGAAGCGGTCGAGAAGCGGACCCGACACACGAGCCCTGTAGCGCTGGCGGACAGCTTCGCTGCATTGGCACGATCCCGGCCCCGAGTCGGCTCCGCAAGGGCATGGGTTCATCGCAGCAACAAGAAGTACGTCGGAGGGGAAAATGGCCGTCGCCTTGGCCCGGCTGACACGAACCTGACGCTCCTCAAGCGGTTGGCGGAGGGTGTCGAGGAGCGCAGCCGAGAACTCGCCGAGCTCGTCCAAGAAGAGCACCCCACGGTGGGCGCAGCTGAGCTCGCCCGGTCTCATGGCCGCTCCGCCGCCACCCACAATCGACACGAGGGACGAGCTGTGATGGGGAGCCCTGAAGGGCGGCCGGAGCGGGAGAGCGTTACTGGGCAGGGGCAGGCCCGCCGCCGAGTGTACCCTCGCTACTTCGAGCGCCTCGGTCGTCGTCAGTGGCGGTAGGAGACCGACAAGCCGCTCGGCAAGCATGGTCTTGCCCGCCCCGGGCGGGCCGACCATCAGCAGGTGATGGCTTCCCGCTGCTGCGACTTCGACGGCCATCCTGGCGAGCGGTTGGCCACGCACGTCAGCAAGGTCAGGCGGGGCCGCGACAGAATCCATCGCGGCGCGAGCGACCGGCTCGTCCCAGGACCCACGCCCTTGCAGACAGACCACAACTCGGGACAGGGTCGGTGCCGAGACCGCTCGCAAAGCAGAGGCGGTGGCTGCTTCGGCGGCGCAATCGGGGGGAACAACCAGCTGCGCGACACTCAAGGCATGTGCTCTAGCCAGGACGCCGGGAACCCCTCTAAGCGTCCCGTCGAGGCCGAGCTCACCTATGAAACCGACGTTTTCAGCTACCCTTGCTGGCAGCTGACCGTCGGCGATAAGCAAGGCTATGGCCACCGGAAGGTCGAGGCCTGAACCACCCTTGCGGATACCGCTCGGAGCGAGGTTGACCGTAACACGGTGCTGCGGCCAGGACAGCCCGCTTGAGATGATCGCAGCCCTCACCCTGTCTCTCGACTCTCGGCAGGCTGCGTCCGGCAGGCCTACGATCGAGAAACTGGGCAGGCCCCTGGACACGTGAACCTCGACTGATATCGCCTGACCCTCGACTCCTGTCAGCGTCGCAGAAGCAACTGTTGCAAGCACCCTTTTCTCCAGTCCAGTCTCTAAGAGGTGGTGGGAGCCGGTGATGCGGGCGTCCGAGCGCTGCTTCACACGATAAGACACAGGTGAGACATCCGGGCCGTCACCGCTTCGACGGCTCCCGCCCATCCAAGGCTCCAGGGCGCAGGTCGCTCGACGTCAGGTTCCCGCGTCTTTTGGGAGCGAGCCCACAATGTAGAGGTGACACGTCGCGCCAAGAAGCCCGAGAAGCCCAGGGATCGCCTTTGGCATATAGCCAACCCGCTACAAGACGGGGCCGAAGTGCGGGTCGTTCAACCGTTTCAGGCGCTCAAGGCCTACGTCTGCCCGGGTTGCCAGCAGACGGTCCCTCCCGGAGTCGGGCACGTCGTGGTCGTGCCGACCGAAAACCCGGACCTTCGCCGTCACTGGCACCGACCCTGCTGGGAACGCCGCCTCACCCGACGGCCGGGCCGCTGATCAGCGGACTGAGCCGCTCGCTTGGTCCAAAGCTTGCGACAGGTCAGCCCAAAGGTCCTCGGGGTCTTCTATCCCGACCGACATTCGCAACAGTCCTGCCGGAATAGCCTCTTCACCCGCCCATCTGCCTCGGCGCTCTATAAGACTCTCCACTCCCCCTAAGCTTGTTGCCACGCATACGAGCGACAGGGCGTCGCACACCTTGTCCGCTGCTTCGGCCCCGCCGGCCACCTCGAAGCTGACCATGATCCCGAAGTCGCTCATCTGCCGGCGAGCGCGAGCGTGACCGGGATGAGTCCCCAGACCCGGATAGTAAACCTTGACCACCCCGGGGTGCTCTGCGAGTCTCCGTGCGAGGAGGCCGGCGCTCATGGCGGACCTGCTCTGGCGGAGTTGGAGCGTGCGGGCTCCCCTAAGCGCCAGCCAGGACTCCAGCACACCCGGGGTGGCTCCGTGCAAAGAGCGCCGGGTCGCCAGCTGGGACAGCACCTCGTCTCGTCGTGTGACTACCGCCCCGATCAGCGCGTCAGAGTGGCCCGACAGGATCTTCGTAGCGCTGTGCACCACGACGTCGGCTCCCATCTTGAGAGGCTGCTGGCCGACCGGCGATGCGAAAGTGTTGTCCACGACGACATCCATGCCCAGTCCGTGGGCGCCGGCCGAGAGGGCTTCGATGTCCGCTATCGCCAGCAGAGGGTTCGTCGGACTCTCAAGCCACAGAAGTCCGCCCGCCCCGAATGTCCCCTCGTCTCCTGATGGTCTCCCAGGGGTCTCCGCTATCTCTGAGCAGACGGCGAGGACTTCGTCGGTCGCAGCGACGTCGACCGTCCTGAAGCGAAGGCGACCTCGCTGCGACAGGTCGGCTAGGAACCGGCGGGTTCCGCTGTACGCCCCTGCCGCAACGACGATACGCCCGGGCACTGGCAGAGTCTCGACGACCGCCGATATAGCCGCCATGCCCGACGCGAAGGTCAGGCAGCTTCCGCCTTCGAGCCCGCCGACGAGCACCTCGAATCCTTCCCATGTGGGGTTACCGTCGCGGGAGTAGGAGTGCGAGCCACCCTGGTGAAACGTGGAGCTGAGCAGGAGGGCGGGGTTGAGCGGCGAGCCCGGTTCGGCTGGCGGACGGCCTAGATGCACAGCGAGAGTCGCTGGTGAGCCTGGAGATTTGGGCGACTTCATTCTAAGAAACTTCCGGCCTGAGAGGTTCCGACAAAGTCAGTTCGACAGGCACGCATGGCCCGCACCTGCCCATCTTCGTCTCAGAAGTCAAAACGCGGCTTCGATGACGCTCAGAGCCTCAGGGGTGACCGAGACGACGTCGAAGCGCACGGTGAAAAAGCGCCGCCTCTCAACTCCCGCTGGGGTCGTGCGAAGCCAGGCGCTGGCAAGGCGACGCAACTTTCGCTGCTTGGCTGGCCCTACCGCCTCGAATGGCTCCCCGAAGAGGTCCGACGTTCGGGTCTTGACCTCGCTGAAGACGAGGACGTCGTCTTTTCTGGCGACGATGTCGATCTCACCCTGCGGACATCGCCAGTTGCGGTCGAGCACCGCGAAACCCCGCTCCTGATACCAGCGCGCCGCCAGGTCCTCGCCGTGGGCGCCGAGGTCGCGCCGCCGCGAAGCGAGGGCCGCTGGCATCTCAGAATGAGTCCTTGTCGGGGAGCTCCTCGACGTTCACGTCCTTGAAGGTGAGGACCCGAACCGACGAGACGAACCTCGCAGGCCGGTACATGTCCCACACCCAAGCGTCCCTCAAGGAGATCTCGAAGAAAGTTCGCTCCCCTTCGCCCCTCGGCTCTACCTGAACCTCGTTGGCCAGGTAGAAGCGCCGTTCCGTCTCTACTACGTATCGAAACATAGCGAGCACGGCGCGGTACTCCTGGTAGAGAGCAAGTTCGATCTCGGTCTCGTAGCGTTCGAGGTCCTCGGCGCTCATCGGGGCACTTCTTCACTCACGACTGTCATGCTACGCCACCGCTGAGACGCTGGGAGGCCGACCGCGACCCCGAGCTAGTTGCTCGAGCGCCGGCTCAACCGTTGGCGCCGATAGGTCATATAGAGCCCAGGCGGACAGGCCCGCAGCTGGACTAGGTAGGCACGAGGCGGCTTACGCTCAACGCCCGTCGAGGTCCAGGCGGCTCAGGCGTCGATCGGGCATGAACCACATGACTGAGACCCCAACGTATAGGGCGTAGGAGATCCACGGACTCACCCATGCCAGCCCGAGCCCAGCGGCGTAGGCTATGGGGGACAGCCTGCCCTTTAAGTCGTGGCCGAGGGCCCGTGCGACCTCCGAGGCTGAGCCGTTGGCCGCCACGATCGCCAACACAAGCAGCTCGTAGGCGATCGCCGCCCCGAGGCCGGCCGCCCCATAGGCACAAGCAGGCAGGGCGGCCGAGTGGTTGTCCGCCACCCACTTGGTGAGCACCGGTATGAGGGACAGCCAAAACAGCAGGTGGAGGTTCGTCCACATCACCGCGCCACTGATTCGCTCGGTGGAACGCAGAAGATGGTGGTGATTACTCCAATAGATCCCAATGAAGGCGAACGAGAGTATGTAGACGAGCAGGCTGGGCACGCTGTGAGCGAGGTCACGCAAAGTCCCCCCGCCCGGCTCTCGCAGGTCGAAGGCCATCAGGGTGATCAGCACAGCCATAACCCCGTCGCTGAAAGCCTCCAGCCGATCCGGGTCGCTACGTCGGGTTGACGGACGAGACATCCCCTCCTCCGTCAACGGCGCCACGAAGTCGAGGAGCTGCCCGGTAGACGCCTCCTTAAGTAGGTCCCTACCCCGACAGTGCAGCTAGCCGGTTCCCACAACCCCGGGTTCTCGGCTGGGATGCCCATCTTCATCTCGCCATTCTTCCACGAGACTCGCCGGTCGATTCGACTTCGTGTTCCGGACGATTGCATAGGTCGCCAACTTGACCTGACTCGCCGAGCGTCTAATACGTCAGTCCCTGAGCGTCGCCTCCTGGTGCCGGTTCTCGGGAGAGGTGACGCTCTATGGCAGCGATCAGGGTGCACGACATGGACGACTACGTGGGCGAGCAGCTGAAGGTGCGGGCCGCTCGCCACGGCAAGTCGCACCGCAAGGGTGGACCTTGAAGAGTCGTCCCGGTCGTCACGGGCGATACCGCGATCGATGACGAGGTAGTCTTCGGCCTCCTCGACGCCGGGCGGAGGTGATCGTCTGCCTGGTGACGTCCGAATGGCGCCCAGAGACGCTGCGCGCCTCCTAGAGGAGCGGTTCTTCCCACCTCTGCTGCTAGGCCCGAGGACGGCGCGCCGACTAACCGAAGTACTGGGCCGGATGGATATCGCCGGTGGAGCGGTCTATGACGCCCTTGTGGCGCTAGCCGCCGTCGAGCACCATGCCGACCTCGCAACCCGCGACGCCCGGGCTCGGGGCACCCACGAAAAGGCCGGCGTCGCAGTGGTCGTCGCAGGTTGACTCCGCCTCGTCGCCCGGCACCATCGGGATAGGTCTATGCTCGAATCTGATGCTGATATCGACCATGAACGACATTCCCGGCTGGGAGGTCACCGAAGTGCTCGGCGAGGTGTTCGGCTTGACCGTCCGAAGCCGCAACGTCGGCTCGCAGCTCGGTGCCGCACTCAAGTCACTTGCCGGCGGAGAGCTCAAGGGGATGACCAAGAACCTCGTCGCAAGCAGGCAAGACGTGATCTCCCGAATGGTCGACGAAGCTACAGCCAAAGGCGCTGACGCCGTGCTCGCGATGCGCTTCGACACCTCGGAGATGGGTGGGAACTGGACCGAGATCTGTGCCTACGGCACAGCGGTCAAAGCGCGCAGGCGACAACCGTCTTAGACGCCCCGACTGCCGCCCAGCATCGACGTTCGGTTTCTTAGCAGTCGTCGAGGGATCTCTTGAACCCCCGGCAGGCGCCAGGGTTTTCGGCTAAGGGATACCTCCGCGAATCAAAGCCCGTCCGAAGTCGTCGAAGCCTGCGACCGCGCCTGGGGGTGTCAGACAACGCCGGATCGGACTCCAGCCTGACACGCTTCGCCGGCGGTGTATGAGTCGCGTCGGGGTATGTCGCAGGCTCCCACCAACGCCAGCGGGCCGGCGCTTTTGGCATTGGCGGCTGCGGCCGGCCCTCGTAGTCTTGACCAACGCGTTCACCTCCCGGCCCGTGCTTCCAGCGATCGTCGTGCCGATCACGACACGCGACCGTGGGATAAGCAAACCTCGCCGGGGTGGAAGCGTGCCGTATGCCGCCACGTCGAACACGATGGCGTGACTTTCGGCGTGGGGTTAGGAGTAGTAGGCGGCGACTTTGCCGTCGGCGACTGCCAGGCAGGCGAGGGTGCCTGTGCAGGTGACCGTGTCGGTGTTGTCGAGGGCTGGGGCAACGTCGACGGGCGGGGTCCAGCGGCCGTCGCGGTAGGTGACCGTGTAGCCGGCGTCGTCGATCGCAGCGCACAGCGACGCAGACCCGCACGACAGCGCGAGAACCCCGAAGTCACCTTGACCCCACGGCACGGGCCCCGCTTCGCCGGGCCGTTGGGACAGTCGCATGCTTTGCGGGTCCACGAACGACAGCGAAGAACCCCAACCCTTGGAGTCCCACACGTCCTCGTAGCTGTGCGCGTCGATCGCCACGCACCAGGCCGCTGTCGGACATGACACGAAAGCGTTGCCTGGTGGGAGCACGTCGAGGGGAGCCTGCCAGGACCTGCCGTTCCAGTGGTAGGCGAAACCTTCGGAGTCGACGACCATACAAGACGACGCCGAACCACACGATACGCCCCCAGCGTCCACAGACCCGCCGGCTGTCGCCGCCCCCGCCGGTAACGGCCCGAGACGCCCAGCGGCCACCCAACGGCCGTGTTGGAACAACAACGTCGAGCGCTGATCATCGACTGCCATGCAGAAATCGCCGGCGCTACACGCCAGGCCCGCCAGCTGAGCGCCCGGCGCTGCGCCCCTATCACCGTTGCCGGTCACCGTGACGCTCGGACCCCACGACCGGCCGTTCCACACCTGTGACGTCGAACCGTCCGACACCACGCAAAAACCGGGTGAGCCGCACGACAACAGCCGCAACCCGGCCGGACCGCCAGACGGACCCCCGACAGGCCTGCTCCAACTCTTGCCGTCCCACACGACCGTCCCCACAACACCCGACGCGCTCACCCCGACACCGACACAGTAACCCCCAGCGGCACAAGACAACCGCGACACGACGAAACCCCGAGCCACCGCCCCAGGCGTCGACCAGCCAGCCGACCCCCTACCAGCCGACGAGCCCCCACAACAAGCCGCCACCAAAACCAAACCAGACAGACAGGCCAGCAGCAGCCTACGCCGCGTCCTGGCAGCCACCTGAAGTCCCGTCAGCTCCTATGGCCAGTGGCAATGAGACTCGCACCGAGGCCGACCGTGTTGCCAGCCACGTTCAGCAACGCCGTGCGCTTTCCGTAGGTCAGTGCACTACTGATCGTGAAAATGATGCTCTGGCAGGGGATGGCAACCAGAACCAAGGACACGACCGCGAAAGCCGGGAGATCCTTGATCGGCACCATCGCCCGAGACTACCCCCGTGCTTAACGGCAAAGGGGCAGATCTGCTGTCGGAACCTAGCGGCTGGCGACCTGGGAGGTCGGGGCGGGACTACTTCGCCGCTGAGCCCGTGGGAGTGCGCTTCTCCTTGATCTTGGCGGCCTTGCCGGTACGGTCGCGCAGGTAGTACAGCTTGGCGCGACGAACGTCACCGTTGGTTACCACTTCGATCTTCGCGAGGACTGGAGAATGCAGCGGGAAGGTTCGTTCCACGCCGACCCCGAAACTGAGCTTACGAACCGTGAAAGTCTCCCTCACACCGGACCCTTGACGGCGGATGACCGCCCCCTGGAAGATCTGGACCCGCTCGCGGGTGCCTTCCACGACTCTAACGTGCACCTTGAGAGTGTCGCCGGGGGAGAAGTCCGGCACGTCGTCGCGGATGGCGTCGCGGTCGATCAGGTCAGTCGGGTTCATTGGGGGTATCGCTCCTGGAGGAAACAGCGTCGAATGGACCAGGGGTCCGGACTTGCAAGGTTAGCGGCTCCAAGCCGAACTCGGCGAGCAGGAGTCTCTCCCGCTCGCTCAGCCCACCTCGAGCCTCGATGATATCAGGTCTGAGCTGGGCGGTTCTCGCTAGCGACTGCGCGAAGCGCCAACGCGCGACCAGCGCGTGGTCCCCGCTGGCCAGAACTCCGGGGACCTCCCACCCCCGAAAGACTGCTGGTCTCGTGTAGTGGGGGTATTCGAGCAGGCCAGCGCTGAAGCTCTCCTCTTCAGCCGAAGTCTCGTTTCCCATCACCCCGGGGATCAGACGCGTGACCGCCTCGATGACAGCCAACGCTGCCACCTCGCCTCCGGCGAGCACGAAGTCTCCTAGGGACAGTTCCCCGTCGCAGAGGTGGTCGCTCACGCGCTGGTCGACACCTTCGTAGCGGCCGCACAGGAGGCTGAAACCACCCATAGCTGCCATGCTCGTCGCCGTCACCTGGTCGAAGCGTTTGCCGCTGGGCGCCAGGAGCAGTAACGGCCTAGGTGGTTGTTCGCGCTCGACCACGCTGAATACCGGCTCTGGGCGAAGGACCATGCCCGCTCCCCCTCCGTAGGGGCTGTCGTCGACGGACCTGCGAGGATCAGACGACCCTGAGCGCAAGTCGTGAACCCGGATCTCGAGGAGACCACCACGTCTGGCCCTGCCGATCAGGCTCTCGTCCAGCCACCGCGACACCATGTCAGGGAATATCGTTATGACATCGATTCTCAAAGTAAGGTCAAAGGTCGAGCAGGCCAGCCGGAGGGTCGACCGCGAACCTTCCGTCGGAGACCTTCGAAACGAACGTAAGTGGCACCAAGCGGCCGTCGCCGAGAACTAGAAGGTCGCTAGCCGGGTTGGCCTGGACGGCTGCTATCTCACCAACGACGTCCCCGTGGACGTCGTAGAGGGCCGACCCGACCAGCTCGTGGACCCATAGGGCATCCTCTAGCTCCAGCGGCTGGGCGAGAAGGGTTGCTCCTCGCATCGACTCGACGGTTTGCACGTCGTCGACCCCGATGAAGCAGACAAGCCAACGGGACCCGGCCGGCCGGCCCGGCAGCAAAGAAGAGCTCCTTACTTCCATCGACCGTCCCATGCAAGTAAGGATGGCGCCGGCTTCTAGGCGCTCGCTGCGGTTGGAGAAAAGCTCCACGACGGCGTTCCCCTTAAGCCCATGCGGCTTGAGGACCCGCCCGACCTCCAACAGTGACGTCCCACGCAGCGAAGAGCCGGACACGTCACCGGGAACTTGCGCAGCTGTCAATCGGCTATGTCTACCTGGACGTCCCGGCCATCGCGAACCGCCGCGGCCCGCACGACTATGCGAAGCGCCTGAGCGACCCGACCCCGGCGACCGATCACTCGTCCCACGTCACCCGGAGCAACGTTGAGGGTAAGGAGAGTCCTGTTGCGGGCCTCTGAGGCCGCCACGCTTACCTGCTCGGGGTCCTCTACCAAGCTCTTAGCGACGTAGGCGAGCACCGCACCGGCTCGACCGACGTGCACGTGGTCGTCGGGACCCCAGTCGTCGGAGGAGTCGTCGAGTTCAGGTGAGCTCATGAAGCCTCTGAGACCGGTTCCTCACGGGCCAAAAGCCGCGCAACCGTCTCTGTCGGCTGAGCGCCGTTGCTTATCCACCGCGCGACTTTCTCCCTGTCAACGCTGAACCGGCTGGGTTCGGCCCTTGGTTCGTACGTGCCGAGGATCTCTATGAAGCGGCCGTCACGAGGCGAGCGGCTGTCTGCCGCAACGACCCGGTAGAAGGGCTGCTTCTTCTTTCCCATCCGCATCAAGCGGAGCTTCACTGCCATGTAGTTGCCTAGCCTCTCATGCGCTTAGCGGCGCTTTTTCTTTTTGTTGTTGATCCTCTTGGGGCCTGACGTCGCCCGCCGTGCGGCCCGGCCCATAACTCCTGACATGGACGCCATCTGGCGCATGTAGGTTTGCATCTGCTTGAACCTGTCCAAGAGGTTATTCACCTCCTGCACAGTCGTGCCACTTCCGCGAGCTATCCGCGCACGTCGCGACCCATTTATTATAGAAGGATTCCGGCGTTCCTCCGGGGTCATGGACCTTATCACGGCCTCGATCGGTCCCATCATCGAATCGTCGATATCGGCACTTCGAACCTCTTTGGGCAGCCCCGGGATCATCCCGATCAAACCCGACAGTGGTCCCATCTTCTTCACCTGCTGCATCTGATCCAAGAAGTCGTCGAGAGTGAACTGTCCCTGCTGCAACCTGCTCAGAGCCTGCTCGGCCTGCTCTTTGTCGAGGGTAGCCTCAGCCTTTTCGATCAACGTCAAGACGTCGCCCATGCCGAGGATTCGATCTGCCATCCGATCCGGGTGGAACTGCTCGAAGTCGCCGAGCTTCTCACCGGTAGACGCAAAGACGATCGGCCGGCCCACGACCTCCTTGACAGAAAGCGCCGCCCCTCCCCTGGCATCGCCGTCTATCTTGGTGAGGATAACCCCGTCAAGTTCGAGGGTCTTGTGGAATGCCTCCGCCGTTGCCACGGCGTCCTGGCCGATCATGGCGTCGATCACGAGGAACGTGTAGTGAGGTGAGGTCGCCTCGGATATCAACCGGACTTCTTCCATCAACTCCTCGTCGATGGCCAACCGTCCGGCGGTGTCGACGATCAGCACGTCCCTGCCGACACGAACCGCCTCTTCCAGGCCTTTCTTGGCCACCGTCACGGGATCAGAAGGCTCGCTGAACACCGGTACGCCAACCTGCTTGGCGAGGACTTTGAGCTGTTCGACCGCAGCCGGCCTCTGCAGGTCGGCAGCCACCAGAAGCGGGTTACGACCCTGGCTACGCTTGTACCACGACGCTAGCTTCGCTGCCGTAGTCGTCTTACCGGCACCTTGCAGGCCCGCTAGGAGCACCACCGTCGGTGGCTTAGGGGCGTAGGTTACCTTCAGGGTATCGCCACCGAGGATCCGCTTCATCTCCTCGTGGACTACCTTGACCACCTGCTGGCCGGGAGTGAGGCTTTGGGAGAGGTCCACCCCGATGAGCTGTTCGCGGACCCGACCGACGAAGTCCCTCACCACCCGAAGGTTGACGTCAGCTTGGAGCAGGGCGAGGCGGATCTCTCTCATCGCCTCGTCGACGTCAGCCTCGCTAAGCCTTCCTCTGCCCCGAAGCTTTGTGAAGATAGTGTCGAAACGGTCGGTCAGCGACTCGAACATGAGACCGTAAGTCTAAGCCACCGCGCTAGCTGGGCGGTCGCTGCTCTTGGTACTCCCCTCAGCCCGCGGACAGCGACACGAGTGAGGCGCTCGCCAGCTGGCATTCAGAGCCCCACAGGTGGCTCAGGATTCTGACAACAAGGCGTCCACGAACTCCTCAGGGCTGAACTCGACCAGGTCGGCGACTCCCTCGCCGAGTCCGACCAGCTTTATGGGGATTCCAAGCTCCTCGGCTATCGCTATGACGATCCCCCCTTTGGCGGTGCCGTCGAGCTTGGTCAGGACTATACCGGTCACGCCCACAGCTCCGGCGAACTGGCGCGCCTGGGTTAGACCGTTCTGGCCTGTGGTGGCGTCTATCACCAGCAGAGTCTCGGTGACGACTCCGGGAGGTCTCTCGGCTACTCGACGGACCTTCTTGAGCTCCTCCATCAGGTTGGTCTTCGTGTGAAGGCGTCCCGCCGTGTCGGCAAGCACCAGGTCGCAGGATTTAGCCGCTGCATGCTGCACAGCGTCGAAGACGACCGCCCCGGGGTCCCCGCCCTCGTTACCCCTGATGACGGTCGCACCGGCGCGTTGCGCCCACGTCTCAAGCTGATCGGCGGCGGCAGCGCGGAAGGTGTCTCCCGCTGCCATCACGACACGGTGGCCGTTTGACGCTTCGCGAAGTCCCACCTTGCCAATCGTCGTGGTCTTGCCGACGCCGTTGACCCCGACGAAAAGCCACACTGTGGTTCCGTCGTCAGACATGTGCAGCACCCTGTCACCCGCAAGGAGCTCGACAAGGTCGCCGCGAAGTGCTGAAAGTAGAGACTCTGGGTCGGCTATCTCCTTGCTTTTGACCCGGAGGCGCAAGTCGTCGATAAGTCTTGCCGTTGCGAGTACACCGACGTCGGCGAGGATTAGGGCCTCCTCAAGCTCCTCCCATGTGGCCTCGTCGATTTTACCCTTTTGCCTGACAGCGCTCAGGTACCCTCCGAGTAGGGACCTCGCCCTTACCATCCGGTCTCTAAAACGAGCCGGCTTCTCCTCCTCGACCGGCCCCGCTGCTTCAGTCGGTGCGGCCGTGGCGTCGAGGGCCGGCGCGGAGGTCTCGTCCGGCACGACCGATGGCACCCCTACGCTTGGGGTCTGCTCCCCCTGCGGAGCGGCGCGCGCTGGCGGTGACGCCACCTCGGGGGCCTTCGGCTTAGTAGTCGGGGCTGGCAAAGCTCCGCCACTAGCGTCGGGCAGACCCCTCACTGG
This sequence comes from Acidimicrobiaceae bacterium, assembly GCA_027391075.1. Classification (GTDB taxonomy): domain Bacteria; phylum Actinomycetota; class Acidimicrobiia; order Acidimicrobiales; family Palsa-688; genus JAJZAM01. Next base: position 122,336 of record DAHYHI010000015.1, read on the forward strand.
GGAGCGGCGCCTCGAAGCGACCACGAAGGCCGTCGCGGCCAGCGTTGCCAGTGCGAGCGCGACTACGACGATCGTTATTATGAGCATCGTTTCCGAGCCTACCTGCGTGGACGCGGACCGTCGTCAGTAGCGCTAAGAAGGTTCTGCCGGAGCTTCCTCGCGCCTGGGAGCCCTCTCGCTGACCACACGCGACGCCCCTCCTGGTGCCATAGTCACCCCGTAGAGGCAGTCAGCCGCTTCCATCGTGCGCTTCTGGTGACTTACGACAAGCAGCTGAGCCTCGGAGCGAAAGTCGTCGATGAGGTCCAAAAATCGGCGCAGGTTGAGATCGTCCAAGGCGGCCTCAACCTCGTCCATCATGTAGAAAGGCGACGGCCTGGACCGAAACACGGCGAACAAAAACGCCATCGCCACAAGGCTCCGCTCCCCTCCTGACAGCAGTGAAAGCCTTCGGAGGTTCTTACCGGACGGCCTAGCTGCAACCTCGACGCCCGTCTCGAGCAGGTTTTGAGGGTCCGTCAGCTCGAGCCTCCCTTCCCCGCCGGGGAAGAGCCTGACAAACAGCTTCTCGAAGTTAGAGGCGACGTCTGCGTATGCCTCGGCAAACACCCCGGTTATCTCGGCGTCGATGGCTTGTATGACCTTTGTGAGCTCCCGCCGAGCGGAACGTACGTCGTCGAGCTGCGATTCGACGAAACGACTCCGCTCCACCAAGGCGGTATGCTCCTCCAGGGCCAGGGGATTGACAGGACCCACACTTCGCAGTTCGCGTTCTAGATGGTCCCGGCGTTGAGCGGGCGTGACGCCGTCAGGCACGGCAGGCTGGTCGAGCTCGGCGATGTCGTCAGGTTCAACGCCCAGGTCTCTCCTCGCCGAGTCGGCGAGCGCCTCCATGCGAGCCCTGGTCTCGGCCTCGGTCACCTCCAGGGAGTTGACCCTCTGAAGCGTCGACGCCAGCCTCTCGGATAGCGCGACCCGTTGGCCGCGCAGGACCTCCAGACGGCGCAGGCGGACCCGGCGCGCCTCGTCCTGGGCCCGTCGGGCTACGCTCACCCTCCTAGCGACCTCAGAAACATCTCGCAGACGCTCCGCAAGAAGGCCTTCCAGCGCACCAACGACACCGATCGAAGCTTCCGCACGTTCTCGTCTCTCCACGAGAGCCTGCCGCTCGACGCTTTGGCGCGCCAACGCAGCTTCGACCTCGTCGAGCCTTCGCAGGGTCAGCTTCCTGCGCTCGTCCAATCCGGCAGCCCGCACCTCAAGCTCGCGCCTCGAACGCGCGATTGCAGCCGCCCTGGCCGCCAGGTCCCGCCTGCGCTCTGCAGCTTCCTCACGAAGTTTCGCCTCGCGGTTCGCCCTGGCTTCCAAAGTTGGCAGCGCGGCCTCCAGTTCGAGGATGCGCTTCTCGTCGCGCGCGACGTTCTGTGACAGCTCGGACTGTCGGGACGCTATGTCTTCGAGCTCGCGGGATCGTTCGGCAAGCTCAGCTTCCAACCGTAAGAGCGCTTCGCCAGCCGAGCGTGACGCCGACGCGTTGGCAGTCGCCCTCCGCGAGGCATCCTCACGTTCCCTACGCGCCGAGACCAACTCCTGGCTTGCGCGTTCGAAGTCCGCCTTCGCTTCACCGGCGTCAAAGACGGCGGTCGCCGACTTCGCACGGGCCTCGTCGAGGGCCGCGCCGGTTGCCCCCGACCCGGACGCACCAGCCCTCCACAGCCCACCCGAGAAGCGATCCCCCTCCGCTGTGACCACCGTGAGGTCGGGACGCTCAAGAGCCAGGTCAAGAGCTGGTTGCCAACCGCCCGTTACCACGACAGACCTAGCCATGACTGCGTCCAGGAGGGCGTCGACCTCGCCGTGGGTCCCCCTGACGTGCTCCCGTAGCCTCGCGCATCCAGGCGGGAGCTCGGAGCTCCACTCCAGCTCAGCGCCTAATTTTGGCGCAGCTCCCAGCGCAACTACCGCCCCGGCCACGGATAGCCGTCGCAGTTCGGCAAGCCCGTCGCGGGCTGACTCGACGCTGTCCACGACCACCGCCGCGAGGATCTCGCCTGCCGCCGCCTCGAATGCCGCTGCAAAACCGTCGTCAACTTGAACCAGTTCGAGGAGCGTGCCGACGACCCCGCAGGTCCCGGCCAGGCGGGCGACGCCCGCCCTCGCGCGGGCCTCGTCGAGGGCCTGAGCAAGTGCCTCCTCGCGAGCCGTCCAGCGGCTCACCTCAGCGCTCGCAGAACGCCAGCGTTCCTCGCAGCGGGCCCGCTCGGCTTCGCAAGCCTCCTCGAAGCCAGCAGTCTCAGCTTCACGAGCGCGAAGGCCTTCGCTTAGCGAAGCCGCCTCCGACAGGGTCGCCGCTGACCTCGCCTTGTCAGCTTCGAGCCTTGACAGTCTCTCGGCAACCGATTCCGCTCGAACAGTGGCCGAGGCAAGCTCTCCCCTAGCGCGTTTCACCGAGACCTTGAGGGCTGCAAGCTCGCCCCGCACCTCAGCGGCGGGGTCCACAGGAGCGTTGTCGACTTCACCTTCGTCGGCTTCGACAAGCCGGCGCTGCGCTTCAAGCTCATGCTCTGCTTCGGCTAGCCCATCGGCGGCTGGTATTAGTTCGAGTGCTTCCCGCTCCGCTTCGTCGAGGCGCTTGGACAGGGAAGCCGACTCGGCCTCCAGGTCAGTGATGATATCGGCATCGCCTGTGTATGCCAGCTCCCTTTCGAGGGATCGACGTCGCTCGCTTATAACCGCTGCCAGGCCTGTTGCCTTGCCTTGGAGTGCCCCCGCCCGGGCGTCGAGATCGGCGAGGCGTATCTCAGGCCGCTCCGAGGGTTCGTCCATCTCAAGCTCGGCAGCGCTGAGAGCCTCCTCAGCTTCGTCGAGTGCTTGACGGGTCTGCTCCAACTCGTCTTGGAGCTGCCTTTTGTTGTTGCGCTGTTCGCCTAGGCGTTCGTCAGCTCGCTTGAGCTCGGTGACGACCAGGTATCGACGAAGCTGCGTCAACTCGGACACGATGCTCTCGTAACGGCGGGCGGCGTCGGCCTGCTTCTCAAGGGGTCGTAGCTGCCGGCGAAGTTCGCGCTGAAGATCCTGCAAGCGCACGAGGCTGGCTTCCGTAGACTCCAGGCGGCGTTCGGCTCTTTCCCTTCGGCGACGAAACTTCAGTATCCCGGCTGCTTCTTCGACGACCAGCCGGCGCTCTTCCGGCCGGGCGTTCAGGATCGCGTCGAGGTTGCCCTGGGACACGATCACGTGCTGCTGGCGGCCTATGCCGCTGTCGGAAAGCAACTCTTGGACGTCGAGGAGCCGGCATGGAACACGGTTGATCGCATACTCGGATTCCCCACCACGGAACAGGGTCCTGCTTATGGTCACCTCGGAGAACTCGATCGGCAGGAGGCCGGCCGAGTTGTCGATTGTCAGCGACACCTCAGCTCTTCCCAACGCGGCGCGCTTGGGGCTGCCAGCGAAGATGACGTCCTCCATCTTCGATGAGCGAATGGTGCGCGCTCCTTGAGCGCCGAGCACCCAGGCGACAGCGTCGACCACGTTCGACTTGCCGCTCCCGTTCGGCCCGACGACGACGGTCACTCCTGGCTCGAACTCGAGCGTCGTGGCATCGGCGAAAGACTTGAAGCCTTTTATGGTCAGCGACTTTAGGAACACGGCCCGACGAAACTACAGCCTAGAAAGCCCGGCCGGTGTCACTGCCCCTCGACGGGCCTGCTCCGCCTGGGCGGCGGACCGAAAGCTCTGTCTGGCGGCACGCCCGGGGGCAATACCCTTCATCGTTGGCATCCGGGGCAGTAGAAGTTGCTCCGCCCGTTGCTCCTCGAGCGGGCGACCAACCCGCCGCAACGGGTGCACGGCTTGCCCTCCCGGCCGTAGACCCGGTGAAGCTCCTGGTAGGTTCCAGCGGCTCCGTAGAGGTCCTTGTACTGACGGTCGGCAAGGGTCGAACCTCGCCGGGCGACGGCTTCACCAAGAACCTCTTTTATTGCTGCTGACAGCCGGGCTACCTCCGTTGGGCCGAGGTCTTTTCCCGGCCTCTCCGGTCGCAGGTGCGCTGCGTGGAGTATTTCGTCGGCGTACATGTTCCCTATTCCGGAGATGATCGACTGGTCCATGAGTATCACCTTCAGCTTCGTCGTCCGCGAAGACAGAAGTCCACCGAGACCTGCTTCGTCGATCTCGAAGGGGTCTGGTCCCAGGTGAGCAAGTTCTGGCACTTCAGCGCCTGAGACGAACATCTGACCGAAAGTCCGCGGATCGACGAAGTGCAAATCGAAGGTACCTTCGAAACTGAAGCGCACGTGAGTGTGCTGCGACTCAGCCGATCCCACTTCGACTCGCCGGAGTTGCCCGCTCATGCCCATGTGCGCCACGAGAACGTCGGAGCTGTCAAGGTGGACGAGGAGGAACTTACCTCTGCGAGCTACACCGCCAATCTGACAACCGACTAGGCGCCGGGAGAAGGAGGCTGGATCGCCGTGACGGCGCACGGACCGCCTACCGCTAACCTCGACTCTATCGATCACACATCCTGCGAACTCCGCTTCCAGATCTGAGCGAAGCGTCTCGATCTCGGCCAGCTCCGGCATCAGCTCGACCGCCGAAATCTAAGGCGACGAAGCCCACCTTTACGCCAGACGGCAAGGGCTTCCCAGGCAGCGGCGACGCTGTCCACTGACCCACGCTTACGCCTCACAGTGAATCGTCGCCGCCGGGAAGCGACCGCCACGCGTCACGCGCCGCCTCCTGTTCGGCATGCTTCTTCGAGCGACCGCGACCAGAACCCAATGGCCGTCCTTGTACGTGGACTACCGCTTCGAACTCCTTGGCGTGATCGGGTCCCTGGTCCGAAACCGCATAGCGGGGCAACTCGTCGAACTCCTTGGCACAGAACTCTTGAAGCCTCGTCTTGAAGTCACCTCCGCCAGGCCCTTCGGCTGCAGCTGTAATCCTCACGCCCATCAAAGCCATGACGATCTTCTCCGCTCCATCCCACCCCAGCTCGACGTAAGCGGCTCCTATTAGAGCCTCGGCCGCGTCGGCCAGGATAGACGGCTTGGAGCGTCCCCCTGTCAGCTCCTCGCCCCTGCCCAGCATCAGAGCAGGGCCAACCTCGAGTTCGGCGGCCACCTCGGCCAGAGATGCCGAGTTGACTACCGCCGCCCGAACCTTGGTGAGCTCCCCTTCGGGGATGTCTGCGTAAGTTCGGAACAGATATCCAGTGACAACAAGGCCGAGCACTGAGTCCCCGAGGAACTCCAGGCGCTCGTTGGACTGACTTCCCGGATGCTCGGCACACCAAGATCGGTGACGCAGCGCCTGTTCGAAGGCGTTGCCGGGGGGGGCGACCCAGCCGAGCCGCTCCGCCAGAGCTCCCTTGTGGTCAATAGGCTCCCCCCCCGGGGGCGTCCGGCCCGAGGTGCTCGAGGTGATGGCCACCCCTTTGGTCAGTGGGAAGCCTGAAGTTTTGTCATTACGTAGTCCACTGCGTCACGGACCGTCTTTAAGTCTTCAAGGTCTTCGTCGTCTATGCGAAAGCGCATGGCCCGCTCGGAGAACTCCTCTTCGAGTGCCTCGACCAGCTCGATCAGAGCGAGGGAGTCGGCACCAAGGTCGTCACCGAAGGACGCACCCTCGGCTATCGAGTCCGAGTTGATCTCCAAGATGTCGGCGAGGCAGCCACGGACTACAGCAAGAACCTCCGGCCGTCCTACTGGGCCGCCCTCTACCTGATTCTCAGCGGGCATATCTCTCCTTCCATTGCAAGTCATCGTAGCGACTGCAGGGACCGGCGATCTGAAGCCTTTTGCGGGCTCAGAGCGAATCGCTGTCAACCAGCGGGGGACACAGCAGCTCCGAGTTGCTCCACGAGACGGTCAGCGACCGCTCGATCGGCGACTCCGATTGCGTTGGCAATCGCCTTGGCCGACGACGAGCCGTGGCTGATCACGCACACTCCGTCGACTCCCAAGAGTACAGCCCCACCGTAGGTTTCGGGGTCGAGCTCGGCCGCCAAAGGCAGGAGAGACCCGATCAACGCGTCCGACGCAACCTTGTCCACGCCCGAAGCGGCGAGTGCGCCCAGGACCAGGTTCATTGCGAACTTCATCGAGCCTTCCAGCGTCTTGAGCACGACGTTGCCGGTGAAACCGTCGGTAACCACCACGTCGGCGGCGTCGGACATCACGTCGCGACCTTCGACATTCCCGATGAACTCGACATCCGACCCCGCCGCTCCGCTGTGGAGAAGACTGAAGGTCTCCTTCGTCAGCACGTTTCCCTTGCCCGGCTCTTCGCCGATCGACAGCAGACCCACGCGCGGCCGGGCGATCCCAAGTCGGACTCGGGAGAACACAGCCCCCATCTGGGCGAACTGCACGAGCCACGACGGGGAGCAGTCTGCATTGGCACCCGAGTCGACCAAGACGGTGGGCGCCGCGCCAGGCACGGGTATCACCGTAGCGATTGCCGGCCTTGCTACGCCCTTGATCCGCCCGAAGCGGAACAAGGCTGCGGCCATAGCAGCGCCGGTGTTACCGGCGCTCACCATCGACGACGCCTTTCGGTCCCTGACTGCCTCGGCAGCACGGACCAGGGACGAATCCTTCTTGGTTCGAACAGCTCTCGCTGGATCCTCATGCATTTCGACAACTTCTGAAGCAGCTAAGATCTCAAGACGTCCCGTGTCCCCCATTCGTGCCGGGTCGCCTACGAGCAAGACCTCGTGGCCCAAATCCAACGCGTTGCGTGCGCCGGCGACGATCTCGTAGGGCGCACGGTCGCCGCCCATGCCGTCGACGGCTACAGGTGAACGCATCAAAGGTGCTGCTCTCAGCTGACTTCTATCGCCTGGCGACCCTTGTACCAGCCGCACGTCGGACAGACCACGTGAGGCAGCTTGGCGTTGTGGCACTGGGGGCAGATGCTGCGTGCCGGAACCGACAGCGTCCACGCACTGGCACGGCGACTGCGACTCTTGGCTTTCGAGGTCTTCTTCTTGGGAACTGCCATGCTTGGATCCTTGTGGGACAGGCCGACTTAGGCCGGCAAGGGGACGGACGACACAATCTAGCCGGGAGTTGGGATGCTGGAGAGATCAGCCCTCTGGCCAGCTCAAATTCCTACAAGCGCACGGCCCCTCGTTCAGGTTGGCCCCACAGTCGACGCACAGGCCAGCGCAGTCATCCCTGCAAACAGGAGCGAGGGGCAGCTCCAGGAGCAGTGCGTCACGTACAAGCGGCCTCAAGTCGAGCATCTCGGAATCCAGCGGGTAGGTCTCCTCGTCCTCGCCGGGAGTCTCCCGGCGTCGGCGCTGCCGGTACAGCTCCCTCACGTCGGTTGCGACCGGGCCGGCTATCTCGACCAAGCACCGCCGGCAGTGCCCTTTCCAGGTCGCGGACACCGTCCCGGAGACCTCGACTCCGCCGTCGAGGGAGCACAATATGACGTCGGCCTTGGCCTCGCTGTCTTCCTCGACGACAGTCCCCGCTACTTCGAGCTGACCTATTTTCCCGACGCGCATCTCGCGCCTTGAGGCGCCGGGTGTTCTGCGGAGTGTGGCTACCGGCACCATCCACGGGTCTTTGGCCACTCAGGCAAAATCCTGATCGAAGAAATCCTCTTCTGCCGACACGTCCCCGGGTACCTCGCCGTAGGGACGTGCGTCGTCGGCGGGCCGAGGAGGCGTGTAGGCAAGTTTCTCCCTGCCAGCGGACACTGTCTTGATGGTGCGGTCAAGGACCACCTCGAAGGCGGCTAGCTTCTGATCGCAGTAGTCCTCGGCTTCCATGCGCAGCCGTCGCGCCTCGTCGCGGGCCTCTTCTACGACGTGACGAGCTGTGAGCTTCGCCTGGCGGACGATCTCGGTCCTCTGCACCATGCGCTCAGCCCGGGCGCTCGCCGCGGCGATGATCTCCTCGCCTTCCCGGGCCATCTTGGCCAGGAAGTCATCCCGCTCGCGCAGCAGCCACCTGGCTTGTCGAAGTTCCTCGGGTAGCTGCTGGCAGGCATCGTCGAGGAGCTCCAGCACCTCGTCTTTGTTGTCGAGCTTCACAGAGGACGAAAGGGGAAGGGCACGGGTCCCTTCGATGATCTCGATGACCTGACGTATCAGCGACTCGGTGTCGTTGGCGGGCTGTCCTGGTTCGTCGTCGAAAGTCATGGGAGCCTCTCTTGGAACTGCAAGGTGCTGCACGCCGCCCTCAAGGGCTCTCGACGCACGGGTCAGAAGCTTGCGAGGGGAATTTAGCCACAAGACGAGCGAGCACCGGAGCGGGTACGGTACTTCCTATGCGGCTCGCGCCACCGTAGTGGGCGAAGTCCCGTACGTACTTGGATGCTATGAAAGAGTAGACCGACGAGCAGGGTATGAACAGAGTTTCGATTCCGGCGACTTTCTTGTTCATCTGCGCCTGTTGAAGCTCCGCCTCGGCGTCCGAAGCGACCCTAAGCCCTTTCACGATGACGTCGGCGCCTACCTGACGAGCAAGATCGACAACAAGGCTTGAAAAGGAAGCTATCTCGACATTGGACAGGTGCGCCACCGACTCGGCGATCATCGCCATGCGCTCGTCCACGTCGAAAAGAGGCGTGCCCTTCTGCGTGTTTCGCATCGGAGCCACGACTATCCGGTCGAAAAGCTTGGCTGCTGCTTCCACCACCTCCAGGTGGCCGTTGTGAAAAGGGTCGAAGGACCCGGGGAACAGCGCAGTTCTCAAAAGTTACCTTCCTGAGCGGGGCCAACCGTTACGAGGGAGCGGACTACAAACACAACGGTACCCCCGTACCTCTTCGCCTTCACAGTTTCCCACATGGGCTGGGTTCCTGTAGCTAGTTGACCCACCAAGTCGTCGAGTCCCGTTCGGCTCCGGATGCCGTCGGGGTCTGCTGAGACCGCAGGCGGACCCTGAGGGTCAGTCCGCCCGCGCGTCCGCTCTGACGTCTCCAACACCGCCAGATCGACCTTACCCGCCAGGCTTACGAGCACCTCTTCCCAGCGGGTGAAGGCGTAAGGCGGATCGGCGAAGGCGATATCGAAGCGGCCGCACCTGGCCGCAAAGTCGACGGCGTCGCCGCGAACCACCTCGGCGTCGACGTGGGTTCGGTCGAGCACCGCCAGATTCGCTCGTATCGCCTCGACCCCTGCCGGTGCCGACTCTACGAAGACTGCTCTCCTCGCCCCCTGGGAGAGCGCTTCCACTCCCAAGGCGCCACTACCAGCGAAGAGGTCTAGCACGGTGGCGCCCTCGAGCCCGCCGAGACTACGCAGCATCGAGAACATCGCCTCCCTGACCCGATCCGACGTCGGCCGGGTCGCTGACCCCTTCGGCGCTTGGAGGTGACGCCCTCCCGCCGTTCCACCGATAATCCTCACAGCGTAGAAAGTAGCCCCTACGTGTCGACTTCAGCTCTTGAAGAGGAATTCTCGGTCGTCTTCGTCGAGCAAAAGGCCTATCTCAGCGGCCAGCTCGCTTTGAGCAGAAAGGGGTTTAAGGCCATCGGCGTCGACGAGGCTGAAGGCCGCTTCGCGGGCCTTGGCGACCAGTTCCCTGTCGCGGCGAAGCGACGCTAGCTTGAGGTCGCTGGCTCCCTTCTGGCGCGAGCCGAGGATAGTCCCTTCGCCTCTGAGCTCCAAGTCGACTTCGGCGAGCTCGAACCCGTCGTTCGAGGCCACAAGCGCCTGAAGGCGTTGCTCTGTTTCCTCGGCTTGCGCGGCGCCTAGAAGGTAGCACCACGAGCCGTGATCGCCCCGTCCGACTCGACCCCGCAGTTGGTGTAGCTGGGCGACGCCGAACCGACCCGCGTCTTCGATAACCATGACGGTCGCGTTGGGGACGTCTACGCCAACCTCGATTACCGTCGTGGACACAAGGACGTCCAACTCACCGGACCGGAACTTCTCCATGACGCAGTGCTTGTCCGAGACAGGCATCTGACCGTGGAGGAGACCGAGGCGCAACCCCGCAAGCTCGCCGGCCGACAGTCGCTCCCACTCCGCGGCGGCCGACTTGGACGCCACCTTCTCCGACTCCTCCACGAGCGGGCACACCACGTAGGACTGCCGGCCTAATGACGCCTCCGAGCGCACCTTCTCCCACGCCTCGCTCTCTTCGTGAGGATCGCGTGCCCAGACCGTGGAAATCGGCTTCCGCCCGGGTGGCAGTTCGTCGAGGACGGTTGTGTCCAAGTCGCCGTAGACGGTCATTGCGGCCGTCCTAGGTATCGGGGTGGCGGTCATTACCAACACGTCAGGAATTGCAACCCCTGGGCCTTTCGAGCGAAGCGCCGCTCGCTGCTCCACGCCGAAGCGGTGCTGCTCGTCGATCACGACGCAGCCTAGGGAGTTGAAGTCGACTGTGTCTCCCAAAAGGGCGTGGGTCCCGACTAGAACGTCGACCGTGCCGTCGAGTAGCCCTGCGAGGATCCGCCGCCGCTGGGCGACGCCGACCCGGTTGGACATCAACTCAACACAGACGGGGCGCTGCCCTGTGAGGGTCCCCGAACTTGGCAGCACGAAGCCGGACAGCAACCCTGAGATCGCAGCGTGGTGCTGCTCAGCGAGCACTTCGGTGGGCACCATTACAGCACCTTGGTGACCGCCTTCGATCGCCGTTAGGAGCGCTCCGAGCGCCACGAGCGTCTTGCCCGAGCCCACGTCGCCTTGCAGCAGGCGGTGCATCGGGTAGGCGCTGGCCATGTCGGCGGCGATCTCCGCCAACGCCGACTCCTGAGCCTTGGTGAGGCTGAATGGCAGTCGGCGACGAAGGCGCTCCATGAGCTTGCCGTCGACGTTGTGTTGGATCCCCATGGAGCTGCGTTCTAGGGCACGCTTCCTCATCACCAAGACAACCTGAAGCCGCAGCAGTTCGTCGAAAGCCAGTCTCGTTCGAGCCTTGGTGGCTGAGCCCAACGACGCAGGGCTGTGGATCTGACGAAACGCCCAGTCACGCTCGGCGAGGCCGTAGGAGTCCCGGATTCGAGCCGGCAGAGGATCCGCAAACTGGGTAACCCGTCGCAGAGCCTCTGAGACCCACCCGCTTACCTGCCAGGACGAGATCCCAGCCTTGTCCGACTGTGGGTACACCGCGACGATACGACCGGTTCTATCACCCACTAGGTCCACGACAGGGTTGGTCATCTGACGCCTCCCCATGTAGCGCTCCACCTTGCCGAACACGACTACCTGCGATCCCTCTCGGAGTTGCTTTGTGCGCCAAGCCTGGTTGAAGAAGGACACCCGCAGGTGGCTTGAAGTGTCGGATAGGTCTACCTCGACCAGCGATTTGCCGTTGCGGGTACGTCGCGTGGCCACCTTTCGGACCGTCGCGAGGACCATGGCCTGCTCGGATTCCACGAGGTCTGCGATAGCCCTCTGGTTGGTCCTGTCCAAGTAACGCCGCGGGTAGTAGGTGACAAGGTCCAATAGGCTGGCGACGCCGACGTCGCTCAGAGCAACCAGACCCTTCTCCCCTACCCCGGCCAGACGTCCTACTCCTATTGCCGCCAGGTCAGACAGAGTTTTCGGGTCTCCGGGCCTCAAGACGTCAGGTCCCTTACTCGACGCTGAACAAGTAGGGGTACAGCGGCTGACCACCCTGGTGTATCTCGGTCTCCAAACCAGGTAGCGAGTCCGCAATCCACTGCGAGATCCGCCGCGTGTCGGCCACGCTCGAACCTTCCCCGGCTATGACAGTGACGATCTCGTGGCGCTCCGGGTCGACGAGGCATCCAAGGAGGCCCGTGGCCGCTCCTACTATGTCAGCAGCAACCACCTCGATCCGCTCCCTTGAGATCCCGAGGAAGTCCCCTTCGTGGATTGGTCCTGCCTCGCTGGTGCTCGGACGGACGGCGCGGGTGACTTCGCCTGCAACCACCCGGGCTGCCGAGCGCGCCATCAGGTCCCCGTTGGCTTCGGCATCGCCCTCTGGGTCGTATTCGAGCAGCGCAGCGAAACCCTCCTGTATCCCCTTGGTCTCTACGACGACGACAGGTTTGGAGGCTTCAAGCGCAGCCTGGCGTGCAACAGGAATGATATTTTTGTTGTTGGGCAGCACCACGACCTGCTCGCTGTTGGCCGCTTCTATCGCCTTGAGGATCTCCGCTGTGGACGGGTTCATGGACTGGCCGCCGCTTACCACGTGGTGCACCCCCAGCGAGCGGAAGATGCGCCGTACCCCGTCCCCGTTGCACACCGCCACGACAGAGGTTACCACCGGGTCCTCCGGCCCTTCCCCGGCAGCTTCGGTACCCTCGGCGGCTCGAACCCACCTCTCCTCCTCGACCTCCTCGCGCAGGTCCGTCACGCGAATCCTTCTCGGGCGACCAGCCTCCAAGGCCGCTTCGATAGCCGCTCCGATGTCGTCAGTGTGTATGTGGCAATTCCACAGGCCGTCGCCGCCTACGACAACTATGGAATCTCCGATCCCTGACCACACTTCCCGAAAGGCCGGAACTAACTTATCTGGGGCCTCTAGGAGGTACATCACCTCGTAGCGAAGGTCACCGACGTCAGGGGCGCTCCCCGACTCTGCTCGGGACTGCGGCCCGGATGCCTGACTCAGCGGCGAACCAGGGGGTACCGGCAGCGGCCGACCGTCCGCTACGTGCAAAAGAGCGTCTACCAACAAGACAAAGCCGCTCCCCCCCGAGTCGACGACGCCCGCAGCCTTGAGCACCGGAAGCTGATCGGGAGTCCTTTCGAGGGCTGCCCGGGCAGCCCGGTTGGCACCCTCGAGAACAGCCACAAGGCCGTCGTCGGGATCGACACAACCAGCCCCGTCGCCAGCGGCGCGAGCGACGGTGAGGATCGTTCCCTCGACAGGGTTCTGCACTGCCTCGTAGGCGCGCCGAGCGGCATGTCGAAGCCCGTCCGCCAAGGTTTCGGCGTCGATGTGGTCTCTCCCTCGGACAGTCTCGGAGAGTCCCCTCAGTATCTGCGACAGGATAACTCCCGAGTTTCCCCGTGCCCCCATCAGGGACCCGTAGCTCATCGCTTGTGCAACGGTCCCGAGGTCCCGGCTCTCGTGACGTTCGATCTCGGCGACGACCGACTCTGCCGTCAAAGCCATATTGGTTCCGGTGTCGCCGTCGGGAACCGGGTAGACGTTGAGGCGGTCGATATAGTCGCGATGGGAACGCAGGGCGTCACGGAACGCTTCCATCGCTGCTGCCAGAGCCGGCCCGTCCAGACGATCTGCGATCTGCATGCCCGGGATGCTAATGTGATCTTAGGACGCGGTCAGGTTCCTACCTGTAGAGCGTCGTTCCGGTCGATCGACGAGGTGTAGACAAGATGGCGTCAGTTTGTGAAGTGTGCGGCAAGAAGCCGTCTTTCGGTATGAGCGTCAGCCATTCACACAGGCGCACGAAGCGCCGCTGGAACCCGAATATCCAGCGGATCCGGGCGGTTGTCGGCGGCTCCGCTAAGCGCGTGCACGTTTGTACGTCGTGCATCCGAGCCGGGAAAGTGACTAAAGCGGTCCGCTGATACACGGACGGCCTGGGTCGAAGTTCTACTCTTCGACTTGCTCGTCGGCCCCTGACAGAAGCTTCATGACGTCGTCTCGACGGAACCGAAGGTGACCGCCGATCGTCCTGAGACTCGGAAGCTTTCCCGCTGCCGCCCAGTTGATGACGGTTCTCTCAGTAACGTCGAACACAGCCGCCACCTCGTGGCTGCGTAGTAACTGCGGCGCTTCGCCTGACAGGCCCTGCCCGCGACCACCGGGGCGTCCCTGGGATTGAACCGCTCTAGGCCGCAGTTCGCTGGGCGGGCGAACGGTCTGCTCGGCGACGTCCCCGTTTCGACGCAACTGGCCGAGTGCCGCCGCCACTTGGCGTGCAAGCGCTGCCATCGCCCGCTGCTCCCGCTTGGTCAGCTGCCGCAACCAACGGTCCATGACCGCCACTACGGCGACTACCGAGCCCGCAGCGTCCCGGACGGCTACTCCGTACGCCCAGCGCATCGAGTGCGGAGCCTGTATTAGGGGGCTGCGCGGCACGATCGTCACCAGATCAGTGAGCTCTACCGGGCCTGTACCCGCAGCGATCGCCTCGAAGAGGTGACCATCGTTGAGGCCGCAGCGATACTCGAAGCCCTGAGAGAGGGTGCTCCATCCGCCTCCGGCCTGGGGAACCGACAAGACAGCTACGGGCGTCTGACAGGCCAGTGCACCCAAGACCAGAAGGTCTGCGATACCCTGACCTGGGGGCATAGCGGGCAACTCGGCCTTCGCCGGCTCCCGCACGGTCGCTTCTTGCGTCGCTCGACTATCGACGCTTGATGTGTTTAGGCGTGAAACCGGCATGGATGTTCACTCGGTGATGCAAGGCGTCGCCTTGAGAAGGCGACGCCTGTTGGGTCCCATGGGTGTCAAACCCGGAAAAACGGTGCGCATCCTCGGCACCGGACACGTCAGCCGGCGGCGAGAGCTCCAAGACACTTCGCCACGTACTCCTTGGCTGACCGGCAGGCTTCGACGAGGTCGTCGCCTTCGGCCAGTCCCGCCGTTATCGCAGCCGACAGAGTGCAACCGGTGCCGTGACTGTGACGTACGTTCAGCTTGGGGCCTTCCAGCCAGGTCGCTTTGCCTGCGGCCCACAGCAGGTCGGGTGAAACGTCCCCGCCTAAGTGGCCACCTTTTATCAGGACCGCTGCCGGTCCTAGTAGGGCGATCTCCCTCGCCGCTAGGGCCATGTCGTCACGTCCGGATATCTCAACGCCGAGGATTGCCTCCGCCTCGGGGATGTTCGGAGTTACCAACGCAGCGACCGGAAGGAGCTTCGAGACCATACAAGGAAGCGCCTCCGGATCGAGGAGACTCCCTCCGTGCGAAGCAGCTTGAACCGGATCGACAACTAGCGGACCCAGGTTGAGTTCGCCGTATGCGGTAGCCACCGCTTCGATCACGGCTGCGTCCCCGAGCATCCCTGTCTTCACGGCGCCGACCTGAAGTGCTTCGGCTACCGCCGAGATCTGCCCTACCACCAACTCGGCCGCCATTACCGTCGACGCAAGCACCCCTTTGTGATTCTGGGCTGTGACGGCCGTCACAGCGACGGCTCCCCACACCCCGAATTCAGCGAAGGTTCGCAGGTCTGCTTCGATCCCGGCCCCACCCCAACAGTCGGACCCCGCGACGCTGAGAGCGGCGGGCCAGCCAGGAATCAACTTCGTCCCTCCGAGACTTCTGCGCCTGTAGGCGCTCCGGCATCCCGACTAACCGGCGAGACCCTCAAAAGCTGTGCTGCCATCCCCCCGACGCGTGGACGGCTTCGCCGTCCAGGCTTCGATGGTCGGGGTCGGGGACGCATTCGCCGATCATGATAGGCGGGTTGATGCCGGCGAACTCCCCGTCTAGGTCGGCTCCGGGTGGAGCACAGAACACTAAGGCGAAGTCCTCGCCTCCTGCCATGGCTTCCTCAATCGTCGCCTCGGAGTGGACCGGAACACGCTCAAGCCTGAAGCCGACCTCGGACTGATCTGCTATATGCCCTAAGTCGGCGATCAGGCCGTCGGAGACGTCGATCATCGCCGTAGCGCCGGCCAGGCGCGCAGCCCTGCCCTCACGCAGTCGAGGCGTGGGACGGGCGTGAGCTCTCACAGCGCTCTGTGGGTCACGGACCGTGTCGTATCGGGCCTCTCCACTCCTGAGCCGTCGCAGACCGGCCGCCGACGCCCCCAGAGCCCCGGTCACCCAGATTACGTCTCCTGGTCGGGCTCCGCTGCGCCTGACAGGCCTGCCTGGGCAGCTTCCGGTGACGGCCACTGTCACGGTCAGCTCCGGGCCGTTGGTGAGGTCCCCTCCCACGACAGGACAGCCCATCTCCTCGGCCGCCGCCGAGATACCCGAGTACAAAAGGCGGATGTCTGATCCTGCAGGAGCGCTCACGGCGACCAGCGCGTGACCAGGAACGCCGCCCATCGCCGCTATGTCACTCACCGAGGCCGCCATCGCCTTCCAGCCGAGGTCGCCCAGGGAAGTGTATGCGAGGTCGGCGTGCACGCCAGCTACAACTGTGTCAGCTGCGAGAAGCATCCACCCCTCCGGTGGCCTCACGATCGCGGCATCGTCGCCTATCCACTCTTCGTCGGGGTCGCCGGGTTTCGCGAGGGTAGCGGCGAGTGTCGCGATCAGGTCGAACTCGCCTTTCATATACCCCCAACGGTAGTGTCAAACCACAACTGAACGTAGACACAGTTCCACTGAGCTTCACGAGGAGAAGACCTGAACATGACTTCCGTCAAGCCGTTGAGCACCCATAAACGCCTGTTGGAGTGGGTGGATCATTGGGCGGGCCTCGCCGGGGCTGATCGCGTGGTGTGGTGCGACGGATCCGCCGCCGAATACGACCAGATCTGCTCCGATCTCGTGGAGTCTGGCACCTTCGTCGCCCTTGCGGATGAGCGCCGCCCCAACAGTTACTGGGCAACGTCCGACCCGGCCGACGTCGCGCGCGTCGAGGATCGGACCTTCATCTGCTCGCAACGCAAAGTCGACGCAGGAGCGACCAACAACTGGCGAGACCCGACTGAGATGAAGGCGACCCTCACCGAACTTTTCACCGGATCGATGCGGGGCCGCACCATGTACGTGGTCGCCTTCTCGATGGGCCCTTTGGGCTCACCGATCTCCCACATCGGCATCCAGTTGACCGACAGCCCGTACGTCGCAGCAAGCATGAAGATCATGACCCGAATGGGCCAAGGAGTTCTAGATGCCCTCGGCGACGACGGAGATTTCGTGCCGTGCGTCCACTCCGTCGGCGCTCCCCTCGCTGACGGCCAAGCCGACGTCGCCTGGCCTTGCAACGCCGACAACAAGTACATCGTCCACTTCCCCGAGACGCGGGAAATCTGGTCGTTCGGATCTGGATATGGGGGAAACGCGCTGCTGGGCAAGAAGTGCTTCGCCTTGCGTATAGCGTCGGTGATGGCACGCGACGAGGGCTGGCTCGCCGAGCACATGCTGATCTTGAAGCTGACATCACCTCAGGGGGAGGTGCGCTACGTGACCGGAGCGTTTCCCTCCGCGTGCGGCAAGACGAACCTGGCGATGCTCATCCCGAGCCTTCCGGGTTGGAAGGTAGAGACGATCGGCGACGATATCGCATGGATGAAGTTCGCCGCTGACGGAACGCTACGGGCCATCAACCCCGAGTACGGATTCTTCGGCGTGGCACCCGGGACCAACAACAAGACGAACCTTAACGCGATGCTCACCTTGTCGGGAAACTGCATTTTCACCAACACCGCTCTGACCGACGACGGCGACGTCTGGTGGGAAGGCATGACAGACGAGGCGCCGGCTCACTTGCTTGATTGGAAGCGTCAGGATTGGACTCCCGAATCCGGTGCACCAGCTGCACATCCGAACGCCCGTTTCACTGCCCCGGCTTCCCAGGACCCTGCGATCGCACCCGAATGGGAGGACCCTGAAGGTGTCCCCATTTCAGCGATACTTTTCGGAGGACGACGTTCGGGTGTAGTTCCGCTCGTAACCGAGTCCTTCGACTGGGATCACGGAGTGTTCCTGGGGTCTATCATGGCCTCGGAGACGACCGCTGCCGCCGCTGGAGCAGTCGGAAAGCTACGCCACGATCCTTTTGCGATGTTGCCGTTCTGTGGCTACAACATGGCGGACTATTTCTCGCACTGGCTCTCGATCGGCACTGCAGGATCTCAACGACAGCTTCCGAAGATGTTCTACGTCAACTGGTTCAGGAAGGGCGCCGACGGCAGCTTCTTGTGGCCAGGATTTGGGGACAACAGCCGTGTACTCGAGTGGGTCTTCGAGCGGTGCAGCGGGCGCGGAGAAGCGGTGACCACGCCGATCGGTTTGCTACCCGCGCCCGGGGCTATAAGGACGGAGGACCTCGACTTGGCGGCGGATGCCATGGAGACCCTCCTCGCCGTGGACGCCGAGGGTTGGCTGGGCGACATCCCTTCCATAAGAGCCTTCTACGAAAGTCTCGGGGATCGGATGCCCGAAAAGCTGTTGTCGCAGCTCGACAATCTCGACGAGCGCCTCCGGGCGGGCGGGTAGAACCGTACGGGTAGGCGTAACCTGTACTTCGAGGACCTAGGGGGACCTACGTGACAGTCAGCGCCTACGTGCTTATCCAGACCGAGATAGGCCGGGCGGCTTCGGTAGCCGAAGCAGCCCGGCGGGTCGAAGGGGTCGTCTCCGCGGATGACGTAACCGGTCCCTACGACGTGATCGTGAGGGTCAGGTCATCGTCGATGGACCACCTTGGTGGTCTCGTCGTGAGCCGCCTCCAGACGATCGAAGGGATCACCCGGACGCTGACCTGCCCCGTGGTAGACCTGGGAGCACCACGCGGACACCCCGAGGAGCGCCCCTGATGCCCGAACAGCCTGTAGAGGTCGAGACTGTCGAAGACCGAGACGTCGAAGCGGCCGGCCCCGCAAGCGAATCGGTCGGCCTAGCCGCCGTGACCAGCGCTCTGCGCTTATCGGGACGGGAGATGGGCGTGCGGCGCTCCCTTGCGACCCTTCTGAAGGTGAATCACGCTGATGGTTTCGACTGCCCCAGCTGCGCGTGGCCCGACCCCGACCCAGAGAGCCGGAAACTCGCCGAGTTCTGCGAGAACGGAGCCCGGGCGGTGGCATGGGAAGCAACGCGCAAGCAGGTCGGGCGGGACTTCTTCTCCGGGCATTCCATCGACGAACTGAGGTCACGCTCCGACATGTGGCTCGAAGAGCAGGGCCGGCTGGTGGAACCGATGCACCTCGCCCCCGGCGCCGAGCACTACAGGCCGATCCCCTGGGACGAGGCTTTCAGCCTCGTCGCTGACCGCCTCCGGTCGCTGCAACATCCAGACAAGGCGGCCTTCTACACCAGCGGCAGGGCAAGCAACGAAGCTGCGTTCGTCTACCAGCTGCTGGCCCGCCGGCTAGGCACGAACAACCTCCCTGACTGTTCCAACATGTGCCACGAGTCCAGTGGCGCCGCCCTCTCGGAGACCATCGGAATAGGCAAAGGCTGTGTGAGTCTCCAAGATATAGAGAACCACGCCGACATGATCATGGTCGTAGGCCAGAACCCTGGCACGTGTCACCCGAGAATGCTCACCTCACTTGAGAAAGCAAAACGCAGGGGAGCTTCAATAATCGCGGTGAACCCGCTGCCGGAGGCAGGCCTCGGACGTTTCCGTAACCCCCAGACACCTCGTGGTCTCCTCGGCCGGGGAACGATCTTGGCCGACGAGCACCTCGCGGTGAGGATCAACGGGGATCTCGCCCTGTTCGCGGGGCTCAACAAGGCACTAGTCGAAATAGACACGCAAGCCGGCGGGGTCCTCGACACAGAGTTCATCGACCGCTACTGCGACGGCTTCGACGCAACCCGCAGAGCCTGGCAGGACCTCGACTGGGAGCAGATCGAAACCCAGAGTGGCGTCCCCAAGAGCGGTATTTACGCCTTGGCACGTCGGGTTACGGCGTCCTCGTCTGTGACGGTGTGCTGGGCGATGGGCCTCACCCAGCACAAGAACGCCGTCGCGACTATCCAGGAGATCGTCAACTTCCTTCTCCTGCGGGGAAATATCGGCAGGCCAGGTGCGGGCCCAGCGCCGATTCGCGGTCACAGCAACGTGCAAGGTGACCGGACGATGGGCATATGGGAGCGCATGCCCGACACTTTTCTCGACGCCCTCGGCCGGGAGTTCGGCTTCGACGCACCTCGCAAGGTAGGTTTCGACACCGTTGAGACGATCCGAGCTATGCGGGACGGCCTCATCGACGTGTTCTTCGCCCTTGGCGGCAACTTCGTCGCTGCCACACCGGACACCGAAGTCACCGCCAATGCCATGGCGAACTGCTCCTTGACCGTCCATGTAGCTACGAAACTGAACCGGTCCCACCTGTATCACGGACGGGAAGCATTGATACTCCCCTGCCTGGGGCGCTCCGAACGCGACGTCAGCGAAGCCGGCGACCAGTTCGTAACGGTGGAGGACTCGATGAGCGTGGTACACAGCTCGCGGGGGTCGGTCGAGCCCGTATCGCCCCAGCTACGCAGCGAAGTGGCGATCGTGTGCTCCGTAGCCGAAAAGCTCTTCGGCGATGAGATCGAATGGGGCAATATGGCACGTGACTACCGAATCATCAGGTCCCATATCAGCCGTGTGGTACCGGGCTTTCACGCCTTCGAACCCCGTGTTACCAAGCCTGGGGGGTTCGTGCTACCAAGACCGCCGGCCGACTCAAGAACTTTCCCTACCGCAACCGGCAAGGCCCGCTTCACGGTCAACTCCCCGAGCGTCCCACACGTGCCTGAAGGGCACCTTCTGCTACAGACCGTGCGTTCCCACGACCAGTTCAACACCACCGTCTACGGCCTCGCCGACCGCTACCGAGGCATTTCCGGGGGACGGCGGGTGGTTTTCGTGAACAGGTCCGACCTCGACGCCGCCAATCTGCGTGACGGGGAAACGGTCGACATCGTGAGCGTTTGGAGCGACCATGAACGTCGAGCCCGGCGCTTCCGCGTGGTCGAGTATCCGACGCCTCGGGGATGCGCTGCGACTTACTTCCCCGAAGCTAACGTCCTGGTCCCTCTCGACGCCACGGCCGACGTCAGCAACACGCCCGTGTCGAAATCGATCGTCGTACGATTGGAACGCTCCACCTGAGTAGACGCTCTCAGCGCACCGCCCCTGCGCTCCTGAGAGCTTCGATCTCGCCGGGCTCGAAGCCCCATTCGGCGAGAGCTTCGTCAGTGTGGTCTCCAGGGCGAGCCGGGGGGCCAGACACACCAGGCTCGGTCCTAGAGAAGCGCGGCGCCGGGGCCGGCTGGGTGACCCCGCCCAGCTCTACGAAGGTCCCGCGTGCAACGTTGTGGGGATGTCCTGGGGCCTCGTCGGGCTCTAAGACAGGAGCAAAGCAGACGTCGGTGCCTTCGAGGATCCTGCACCACTCGTCGCGGGTCTTGGTTCGCACCAGTTCGGCCATTCGTTGCTTCATTGCAGGCCACGACTCCCTGTCGTGCTGGTCTGGAAGCGGATCTGCTTGCGCAATAGCCAGGCCGGTGAGCTCGAGCATCTGCGCGTAGAACTGCGGTTCGATCGAACCGAACGACACATACCGGCCGTCGGCTGTCTCGTAGACCTCGTAGAAGAACGCCCCGGTGTCGAGAAGGTTCGTTCCGCGCTCACCCCAAGCGCCGGCCCCTCTGAAGCCGTGGATCATTGCGGCCAACAGGGCAGCCCCGTCGACCATTGCAGCGTCGATCACCTGGCCACGGCCCGATCGCGAAGCTTCGAGGAGGCCGCAGACGACACCGAACGCTAAGAGCATCCCACCCCCTCCAAAGTCGCCAACCAGGTTGAGCGGCGGCACGGGCCGCTCCCCGTCGCGGCCGATCATAGCCAGAGTTCCGCTGAGAGCTATGTAGTTGATGTCGTGTCCAGCCGCGTTAGCGTACGGACCATCTTGGCCCCAACCGGTCATCCGCCCGTACACCAGCCTCGGGTTGCGGGCCTCGCAGTCCGAAGGTCCGAGCCCCAGACGTTCGGTGACGCCTGGACGGAAACCCTCTATCAGAGCGTCGGCCTTTTCGACCAGGCGCAGGACCGTCTCGCGGCCGTCGGGATGTTTGAGGTCGACGCCCACCGAGCGCCTGTTACGTCCGAGCACGTCACCTGATGGCCCGCCCGCGGCGGGGTTAGTTTTTGGGCGAACTGCGTCGGCGCGGTCGACGCGTAGAACCTCCGCCCCCATATCCGACAGCATCATCCCGGCAAAGGGACCTGGCCCGATCCCCGCCAACTCTACGATCCTGAATCCCTGAAGCGGTCCTGGCACGCCGCAGATCTTTATCGGTGTTGGAGGCGTCGCGCCAGCGCATGGAGACGGACCAGGGCATCCGAGGTCCGGGATCCCCACCAGAACAGGTCTCGCCCGTCCACTAACTCTGCGGGGGCTACCCTTTCGAGTTCGGCCCGGTGGCGCTCTTTGAATGGGTACGGCTCGGACGGAGCAAGCACCGCGTCGGCTCCGCTCCTAACGACCTGGTCGAGGTGGACGCTCGGATAGCGATCCGCAGAGTCGGCGAACACGTTCGTCAAGCCCACCGCCTCGAGGAGTGAGCCGCCGTAAGTGTCCGCGCTTATCGTCATCCACGGGCGACGCCAGATCGGCACGAATACCCGCAGTCGCGGAGTACTTCTGCTCGTCGGCAGCCACTCGAGATGATCATGGCTTGCCGCCTCGGCGACGCCGGCTTCGGCTGCGAGAACTTTGAGGGCCTCTTCTACGTCGTCGAGCGACCTGACAGCAGTCGCCACCACGTTCAGCCCAGCTGCCCTGAGCGCCTCGGCGTCTTCTAAACGATTCTCTTCGCGATCCATCAGGACTGCGTCGGGCTCCAACGCCGCGATATCGGCGACGTCGGGGTTCTTGGTTCCTCCGACCACGGACACGTTCCAGGCAACCTGCGACCGGTGCAGGCCAGCCAGGTCACAGAAGCGGGTTACCCCCACCGGCACGACCCCCCAGGAAAGAAGTGTCTCGGTGATTGAGGGTACGAGGCTGACGACTCGGCGCTGCCCACCCCCACGGGCTACTTGAGTCACATGCGCTCCAAGAGTTGGGTCTTCTTGGCCTGAAACTCTGCGTCGGTGATGACACCCCGCCGGCGCAGCTGGTCAAGCTGGTCGATCTGCGCGGGAATACTGGCCCGGCCTGCCGGGTCCGTACCGGGTCCGCTAGGGTCGACCCCTTTCCCACCGGGTGGAGTCCACGCTGGCCCTGCCGGTGCACCTGCCTGGCCGAGCGGCCCGTACGTCCCAGCGCTTCGCCAGGTGGCTAGCTGGATGTAGAGCAGGTTTTGGATCGCCTCGGGATGGGGAAGGTCCCTGAAGACCTCTGCACTGTCCCTGCCGGGAGACTCGACTGCTATGTCGCCCGCACCCACAACACGGCCTAAGAGGCTCTGGTGGTAGGCGACGTTTGAGATGGCGGAGACGGGGATCTCCCGACCCGATCGCGCCAGAAGTCCTCTCCTCTCGACGACGCGCGAGTTCGTCACGATCAGCCTCGTGGATACCCAGCGTAGATACCGCAGGCCGAGCCACAAAGCAGCGATGACTACCAAGCCGGCGACAAGCCAGTCCACCACCGACGGAACCCGCTCCATTTTCGCAGCGATCCCCCCGACGATGCCCACGATCGCAACCGAGAGGGGCCCCGCAAGAAACCACCAGTGGGGTCGTGTATCGACTAGGACTTCCTCCCCGGGTCCCAAGAACTTGCGCCAGCGCATCACCACCAACGCTACCGGGCTACAGAGATGCCCGGGAAGCCACCCGTTGCGCGCGGCGCTGGCGTGCGACCCGGGCACGCCGGATTCAGCTGACGCCGGATTCAAGTAGCGCTGGGGGACAGCTCCCTTACAGCTGTGCGGAGGTCGATTCCGGCGGACACGACGGCCAGGGTCACTGTGGTAACGCCAGCCTCCAGGTAGGCCTGTACTTGTTCGCGCACGCTCGGCGCGCTCCCATGAAGGATCAGTTCGTCCACGACAGAGTCAGGAATCGCCTCCAGGGCCGCTTTGCGGTCGCCAGCCTTCCAAGCCGACCACATCGGGCCCAGAAGGTCGCCGCGACCCAGCCACTCGTGGAAAGCCGCGTATACCGGGACGTTTAGATACGCAGCGATCATCCGTCTGCCGATCGCCCTGACTGTCGCTTTGTCCTCGGAGGGAAACACGAAGACCCTTGCTACGAGCTGTTTACCTTCCCCTAACTCGGTGGCGACCTTGTTCACGTCGGCGGCGGACAGCCAGTTGGTGATGGCGCCATCCGCATCCCGGCCCGCAAGGCGCAGCATTCCCGGCCTCAGCGCCGCGACGAGTAGCGGCGGAACGACCGCGGGCGGCCTTGCTAACCTGAAACCCTTAACCCGGAACGTGTCGAACTGCTCGTCCACCTTCTCTCCCGCCAAGGCCAGGCGCAGAAAGCGGACCATGTCACGAGTCCGCTTGTAGGGCTCCTCGAACGAGACGCCGTTCCAACGCTCGACGATGACGTCCGACGATGTTCCGATCCCGAGAATGAAACGCCCCGGGGCCGCCTCCGCCAAAGCCGCTGCGCTCTGAGCTACCAGGGCCGGGCCGCGGGTAAAGACCGGCACGATCGCCGTTCCCAGCTTCAGCTTCGACGTCCACGCAGCACTGAGAGCCAGGGGCGTGAAAGCATCCGTGCCGTCAGCTTCGGCGCTCCACACATCGCTATATCCTAGATCCTCTAGTTCTTGGACCCAGCTTCGGTGCTCGCTTAATGGGATTCCGTCGAAGGGGATGGTAATGCCGTAGCCCATCGCCAGATGCTATCTGGCAACTACGCCACAAGGCTACACAGTCGACCAGCCGAAAGCCCGCAAGCCCGCAAGCCCGCAAGCCCGCAAGCCCGCAAGCCCGCAAGCCGGTAGCATCGGCACATGTCAGAAGTGGTGATCGTAGAAGCAGTTCGAACTCCGGTGGGACGGCGGGGAGGAGGGCTATCGACAATGCACCCGGCCGACTTGCTCGGTACAGCGCTGCAAGGCCTATTCGATCGCACAGGACTAGATCCCTCTATAGTCGGCCAGGTCGTCTCCGGCTGTGTCTCACAGGTCGGTGAGCAGTCCTTCAACATCGCCCGGACGGCCTGGCTGGCCGGAGGTTTCCCGCCCGGGACCGCATGCACCACCGTCGACACGCAGTGTGGCTCGAGCCAGCAGGCGACGAGCATCGCCTCCGCCTTGGTGGCCTCGGGTGTCGTCGAGATGGCGGTGGCGTGCGGGGTCGAGTCGATGAGTCGCATCCCAATCGGCTCGAACTCTTCCAAGAAGCTCGGCTTGGGCGTCCCGATCCCCAAGTCGTACTTTTCCCGCTACGAGTTCACGTCACAATTCGAAGGTGCCGAACGGATCGCTAACAAGTGGGGCATAACCCGCGATGACACCGACCGGTTCGGCTTCGAGTCACAGTCCAAGGCGGCTCGAGCGTGGGCAGAGGGCCGCTTCGAGACCCAGATCGTCTCGGTGCAAGCCCCCGACACGGACCCTGACGGCAACCTGACCGGCGATGTTCGCCTCGTAGACAGGGATGAAGGTCTCCGCGAAACCACCCTCGCTGGCCTCGGTGGTCTTCGGCCCGTAGCCCGACCGGACGGGGTTCATACGGCCGGGACCTCGTCACAGATCTCCGACGGCGCAGGTGCCATCCTGCTGACCACCGAGCACAAGGCGGCCGAGCTCGGCCTGACTCCCAAAGCCCGGATCACCCAGACCTGCATGGTAGGGGTCGACCCAGTTACGATGCTCACAGGCCCTATAGACGCTACGCGCTTGATGCTGGAACGGTCCGGCCTCGCCGTTTCCGACATCGACGTCTTCGAGATCAACGAGGCGTTCGCCTCGGTCGTGCTGGCTTGGCAGGCGGAGGTCGGCGCCGACCCGGCGACGGTCAACCCTAACGGCGGTGCGATCGCCCTCGGCCATCCTCTCGGCGCTACTGGCGTCGTCTTGGTGACAAAAGCTCTCCACGAGCTCGAGCGCACCGGCGGGAGGCGGGCGCTGGTGAGCATGTGCTGTGGGGGTGGTCTCGGGACGGGCACGATCATCGAGCGCTGAGTGTCCTCCCTCCTTGAAGCCCTCGGCCTTCCGGCCGGCGACCGCCTTTTAATAGTCACCTGCGACGGTCTCGGAATCTGCCACTCCACGAACGTCGCCGTATACAGGGCTTTAAGGGAGGGCATGGCCTCGTCTGGCACTCTTAACGTCCCCGGCCCTTGGGCCCGTGACGCGGCGGCCCGCTACCGTGGGGAGCAGGTCGGAGTCAGCCTGACATTGATCAGCGAGCACGACCTCCTACGGTGGGGGCCGATTACACACAGCCCCTCCCTGCTAGACGGCGACGGAGGCTTCCCCCGCACGCTAGTAGACCTCTGGGAGCACGCGGACACCGACGAGGTTCGCCGCGAATGCCGGGCTCAGATCGAGCGGGCCATCTACTGGGGATTCGACGTGACGCACCTGAGCTGCCACCTGGGGGCCCTCGAAGCCCGCCCTGAGTTCTTCGACGTCGCGCTGGAGTTGGCCAGCGACTTCGGCTTGCCACTCCGGCTCCCGGATGCGAACGCTGAGCGCCTCGCCGGTTTCCCGTTCCGTTCGATAGCAGCGCAGGCCAACGTCCTCGCCCCGGACCATCTCATCCGGCCGACGTCGACACGGCGACCGTTGCCCACTTTAGAAGCCGTCCTAGCGGACCTGCAGCCAGGCGTGACCGAGGTTGTGCTCTCCCCCGCCGTCGACAGTGACGAGCTACGCGCCGCCCTTCCGGACTGGCCTTCTAGGATCAGGGACTTCGACGCTGTCATGTCGTCGGACTCGCTTCGGGTGCTTTCCAGCCGCCCTGGGGTTCATCTCGGAGGATACCGAGCCCTGCGCAAGCTTCAGCGGCGCCTGTCGGAGAAGCGCTGATCGAACGCCTCCGCCACATCGACAACGCCAAGAGGACCAGCAGCGGTCCCGAGCTCGGGTCCGTTGCACCCCCGGAAGCGATTCCGCCGAAGTACTCGAAGCTGATCCAAAACACGGCTGCGACCACCACACCCGCAGCGAGCGCCGTCCGGAGCCGCCAGAAGGCTCCCACACCTACTGCGATTTGCACAGCGCCGATAACAGCCGCGAGAGCAACGGCGTGATGGTTCGCCAGGAGGGACAAAGGCTGCCCCAAAGCGACCACCCAGGCAGGGTTCCCCAACGACGACTCCTCAAGGTTCGCCCGCAGCACCAGCGAGGTGGACATCACCCATGTGAATGCGAGCAGCACCTGCCCGGCCCACAACGTCACCCAAACGGCTAGGCCAAGGCGCAGCGAAACCGGCATCTCCAGCGTCGAACCAGACTCGAAGCGCTCAGCGCCGCCGACACCACTCTGCGCCGACTCACCCACGCTCCACTCGCGCCTAGTCCACTGGCCATCGGTCCGCCTTGGGGAGGGGAAAGCGAGAAGCCCGATAGTCGGGTACAGGAGGGCTGCGCCGGGGGCGCCGGTCGCCATCATCGCGAAGCCGCTCGGCAAGCCGCCGAAACCTTCACCCACCCACCAAACGCCGAGGGCGTAGGGAACCGAAACTGCTATCGCAACTCGCTCGCACTTGCCTGTAACAAGCGCGAGACCAATCCCCAACTGGAAGGCCACGAAGACACCGTTGCACAGTGGCGCGTGCGCAGCGATCACCGACACCGCCCACAATATGGACCTGCTCGCCCATGCCGGTTCGCCCATGACCGACTGTGCCAGGGAATCCCGCCACCATGCGGCGGTGAAGAATCTCGGGTTCGCCTGGAGGAAACCATCGACAAGCCAGATCGCTCCGAGCCAAAACCGAACCTTTCGGCGGCTGAGCAGTGGTTTCACACTGTATGTTCGTAGACGCCTCACAAGCGGATCACGCGTCGGGCTCATCCAACTTGAGCGTCCGCTACGAATGTCCGTACGTGTTCAAGATGACGACCAAGGACTCCGGTTCTTCAGCGACGAAACCGCCGACAGCCTCGAAGCGAACCCGTGCAGGAGTGGGCTTGGCTGCGGTGCTCGCCGCTTCCCTGTTGGCCGCGTGTGGCTCCCAGGTCACCAAGACATCCTCGCCTTCGACTGTGCCAACCTCGACGGTGCAACGACCTTCGACCAGCGGTCCAGCTTCTGGCTCTCCGTTGACCCAGGCTGACGTAGTCAACATAAAAGACTTCGCATTTACACCTTCCACGCTGACCGTATCACCCGGAGCGACCATAGTCGTCCACAACGTAGACGTCGCCACGCACACACTTACCTCGACTGCCGGAGCCTTTAATACCGGTGACATATCACCCGGGTCATCCAAAACGTTCGTCGCACCGAAGACTCCAGGGACATACCCCTATATATGTGAGATACACCAGTTCATGCACGGCACGTTGATCGTGCGATAAGCGCGTAGAGCTCTCACGTCCCTCCCAAACTGATAATCCCTGCAGTCCCCGACAACCAACGAACCCGACAAACAACAAAGGAGCATGCCATATGCCAATAGATGAACGGGCTTTCGCGTCTTTGATAGAAGAGTCCCAGGACCTTCACTCTCAAGCTATGCGAAGGACTAACAGCACTCTCGAAGAGCTCGTGGATGTAGGCCTGCAGTCAAGGTCAAAGAACAGTCTCAGCGTCGAGCAAGCGGCCTCTTCCCACACGATCGAAGCGGCGAGCCCAGGCCTGAACCGCACCACCCTCGTCGGAGGGGCCCTGGCCGCGACCGCGTTCACTGCGGCGCTTGCCGGTCTGGCGTCGACCCCGGCGTTCGCTTCGAGCGCGACGGACATTCAGATACTCCAGACGGCCGCTTCCATCGAAAACCTGGCCGTGAGCACCTACACGACAGCGCTGACCCTACCCTACATTGGTGGCTCGTCGGCCAACCCTGTCATCAAGGCTTTTGCTACGACCACTCTGAGTCAGCATCGCCAGCACGGCCAAGCCTTCAACTCAGCTATAACTGCTCTGGGTGGCAAACAGCAGACGGGTCCCGACCCCAAGTATGTCCCGGTAGTAAACTCTGCGGTTGCCGCCATCACCAAAGACTCTGCCTCGGCCGGAGCTTTGGCTGTCGTAGACCTGGCGATGACACTTGAGAACGTAGCCGCTGAGACGTACGTCAACAATTGTTCGATACTCGCCGACTCCAATGCCAAGGCGATCACCGCATCGATAATGGGAGTGGAAGCTCAACACGTAGCCGTGCTAAGCGCCGTCAAAGCTCTGCTGACCGCAAACGCTCCGCAGCTCATAGCCTTGAGCCCAACAGTCGTCGACAGCCTTCCAGCCGCTGCAGGATCGGTGGGCTTCCCGAACGCTTTCTATCCAGTCAGTAATGCCAGCCCAGCTAGCGAAGGAGCTCTCTCCTGATGTCAATGTCAAATGATCACCTGTCGGACCGTGAACTGTCCGCCATGACCAAGACCCTCGACGATATGCACAACGATCAGGCTATGCCTGCCATGCGGGCTGCCGTCGCGCAGTGGGTGGACACTCTTCGCTCCGGTGGCGAGACCCTAAGCGAGAGAGTAGCGACTCGTCGTAAGTTCCTTTTGGGTGCCGCAGGACTTGGGGCCTCGGGCCTCGTTGTCGCCGCCTGTGGTTCGTCTTCGAAATCCTCCACGGCGCCAACTTCAGTGGCTGCTCCGGCAGCCTCTACTACAGCACCGGCCTCCTCCTCGGGCGCACTAACTGGCGACTTGGCGGTTGCTGCCATGGCAGCCAGCCTGGAGAACCTGGGCGTATACGCTTATAACGCCGGTATCGCTGCCGCGACGGCTGGAAAGCTAGGCAAGGTTCCCCCAGCGGTTGTGACCTTCGCTCAGACCGCCAAGGCGCAGCACATGGCACACGCCCAGGCGTGGAACTCTGCACTGACCGGTGCCGGCAAGTCAGCTGTCACCGCTACCGACCCAGCGTTGACTCCTACTGTGAACTCTGCGTTCGCGAAGGTTACGAATGCGTCCGAGCTGGCCCAGCTGGCTTTGCTCATCGAGAATATCGCAGCACAGACTTACCAGAAAGCAATCCCAGTGCTTTCAGCTTCGAGCTCTATCGGAGTTGCGGCGACGATCGCCCCGGTCGAGATGCAACACGCCGCCATCTTGTACTACGTTCTCGGCCAGTACCCGGGAATCCAAGGGACACAATCAAATATGTACGCATCTGGAAGTCCCCTCGCTTTCAACCCTACGACTCTGGCGCGGCCTGCGTCGGACTACACGGGGTCGTAGCAGTTCGGTCTGATCCTCAGATCGCCTGGGCGAGCCGGGCAGCTAAGGTCTCCAGACCGGCAGCCCGGCTCGCCTTGACCAAGACCGCCAGGTCGGGGCCGCCTTCGCCTAGGGCGTCTTTGATAGCCCAGAAGCTTGTCAATGGCTCAACGCCGTATTCTGTGGTGGCGACGGTGAGCAAGTCGACTCCGATATCCTCGGCCATCTGAGCTATCTTGCGGTGCTCGGCAGGGCCAGACGAACCCAGTTCCGCCATGGGTCCGAGAATGGCCACCATCCGTTTGGCTTTGAGATCTCGTAGTGCTAGCAAGGCAGCCTCCATGGATTCGGGGTTGGCGTTGTAGGTGTCGTTGATGATCGCCGTTCCGGTTGCCGTCCGTTGAAGCTCCATGCGAAATGCTGATATACGGGCGTTCCTCATGGCCTCTGCGGCTTCCGCCAGGTCGACGCCGACCGTGGCTGCGACGCTGAGCGCAGCGGTGGCGTTGGACACTTGGTGTGCGCCTCGGGCTTCGAGCCTTACCTGCAGGGACCCCCACGGCGAGCGCAGGTCGAACGTCGGGCGAAGTTCGGCGTCCAGGTGGATGTTGTCAGCTAGGACGTCGACGCCTGAGTCGCCCTTAGCCCCAAGGGCGGTCGCGTATAGGAGGCACCTGGCGGTGGTCTTGGAAGTCATCGCTCTGACTCGTTCGTAGTCGGCGTTCAGGACTGCGACACCGCCCGGCGGTAGAGCCGCCACCAGTTCGGATTTAGCCCGGGCAACACCGTCGAGGTCACCGAGCATCTCTATGTGAGCTTTCGCCACTGCTGTCACGACTCCGACGTCGGGACGGGCGATCTCGCACAGCTTCGCAATGTGGCCGTGCCCTCTGGCCCCCATCTCCAACACCGCAACCTCACATCTATCCGGGGCGTTGGCGAGGGTCAGCGGCACTCCGAGCTCGTTGTTGTAGGAACGGAAGCTTGCAGCCACGATCTTCGCTGCACCGATCGCAGCAGCAGCTAGGTCCTTGGTGGATGTCTTGCCCACCGACCCGGTGATGCCGACAACAGGACCGCCGAGGCGGGCGCGCGCCGCTCGGCCGATAGCGCTGAGAGCCGAAGCAGTGTCGCCAACTTCTATCACAGCGACTCCGCTTGCGGCGGCCTCCGCGAAGTTGCCTTGCTGCACCAGCACGGCCTTTGCTCCCGCGGCGACTGCAGCCCCGACGAAGTCATGGCCGTCTCTGTCGGCTCGTATGGCCACGAAGAGCTGCCCGGGTTGCAAGGTTCTCGTGTCAATCGAGACTCCGGTGATCTCCAGCGAGCGATCCACGCCCCCCCGCGCGGCTTCGCCAGTAAGGCAGCCACCGGCTGCAACGACCAGGTCATTCAAGGTCCAACTCATGGCTTCGATCATGGCAGCTAAAAAGCTAACCTGTAGTGCTGGTGACCGACGCTATGGTTCGCACGTCGTGCTCTGCGCAACGATGAGCGACACAAAAACTCTGCTCGTGGTCGTATACGGCGGGCGTTCGGCCGAGCACGACGTCTCGTGTGTCTCGGCCCTGAACGTAGTTGCAGCCGTCGACCCTCGACGATACGAGCTCCGGGTGGTGGGGATAACGACCTCAGGAACCTGGCTGGATGTCACCGGAGCAGCGCTGGCCGCTGGAGCAGCTGGGGCGGCGACTCTTCCTTCACCTGACTCCCTTACAAAACCCGAAGGTGTCATACTCTCCGGGGGTTCCGGCACCGGGGCCGGTCCGACGTTGCGCCCTGAGCTTCTCGTTCCCCGGCCGACGACCCCGAAAAACCCCGCGACCCCGAAAGACTCGCCGTCCTCTGGAGCAGTTGTGGCCGGCTCAGGCAAACACAGCCAGCGGACCGTCGTATTGCCGCTCTTGCACGGGCCGATGGGAGAAGACGGGACCCTTCAGGGTCTTCTCGAGCTTGCCGGGGTCGCCTATTGCGGCCCCGGAGTTGCCGGTTGCGCCGCCGCGATGGACAAGGGTCTCGCCAAGTGTCTCCTAGCCTCAGCGGGTCTGCCGCAGGCTCGCCACTTGTATCTCCGCGAAGCAGACACCGACGAGACGATAGTCGATAGGGTCATATCCGAGCTCGGCTGGCCGGTGTTCGTGAAACCGGCGAACATGGGTTCTTCGATCGGTATTACCAAGGTCAGGCAGCCTCTCGACCTCGCAGCTGCCCTCGAAAAGGCCTTCCGCTACGACACTGCCGTGGTAATAGAGGAGAATATCGAAGGTCGTGAGCTTGAGATCGGGGTTCTTGGATGGCCAGAGCTTCGGGCGTCGTTACCGGGTGAGATCAAGCCGAGCGCTGAGTTCTACGACTACGACGACAAGTACGTTTTGGGGACTGCCGGACTGGAAGTGCCGGCCGTCGTCAGCTCCGACGTGGCTGAGAAAATGGCCGAGCTTGCGGTGTCGGCGTGCCGGGCCCTGCGAGTGGACTCGATGGCGCGGGTGGACTTCCTCTACGAAGTCAGCGGTAGGGGCTTGTTGATCAACGAGGTGAACTCGATCCCCGGTTTCACGTCTATTTCCATGTTCCCCAGGCTGTGGGAGGCCTCAGGGTTGTCTTACGGCACGCTCATAGACGAGCTCGTGGAAAACGCCTGGCTGCGTCACGAACGCCGGCGGCGCTTCGAGACCGGCCGCTAGCCGCCGAAGCCCTAGATCACTAGGTCGACCCGAGCTAGGCAGCCGGTTCGGCTGTCGCGACTAGGTCAGTTGAGACGACCTACCGCTAGAGGCTTGTGGGTACTTTGCACCACTCCGCCCGAGACTTCGGCGGTGACAGCCAGCGCCACCAGGCCCGCTTCGGCCCTGAAAGGCACGACGCTTGGGGGTGTCGCTCCTACAAGACCGTAAGAGATCGTCTGGGTGCCTACCACACCCCACAACTGGTAGGTGTCCGTCGACGGAAGAGGGGATAGGTTTATCGAGTACAAGTAGCCTTGGCCCCCCGGGAGTATGACAGCATCGAGCTCCGGCCGGCCGGTGGATGAGTCGAGCACGACCTTCCTGGCTCCCGGAACAGCCAGAGCCCGGTCGACTTGGGCCATGGTCGGTTGGTCACCTACAGCTGCCAACTGACCGCTCAGATCGTTCACCCGCCCTTGGAGGTGCGCAACCTCGACTCCGAGAATGGCAACGATTCCCGCCGCCGCTGCGAGACTACCCAAGCGCGCCCACCGACCGGGCCTGAATCTCCGCTGGCGATTCTCCGGGCGCTTCGAAAGTGCAGCGTCGATGCGAGTCACGCCCGTCAAGGCGCCAACCCGTGAGCCAGGCCGGTCAGGTCTCGAGTCGGAGATCCCTGAGATAGAAGGCTCGTCGCTCAAACCCGACGCGATCCGCTCCCACAGACCTTCAGGGGCGCTTTGGCCGGCATACGCCAATAGCCCGACCACTTCGAGATGGTTGCGCAGTTCGTTCGTGCACCTCGGGCACGTCTCGAGATGCAGTTCGAGCGACTCACGCTCGTCGGGATCCACAGCGTCTACTGCCAATGCCCCGAGAAGCTGCTCTGCCTCAGCGTGAGGGATCATTCTGGCCATGCCACACTCGCAGACGTGTCAGATAAAGCGAGGCGCATCCTCTTAAGTCCGTTCCTGATACGGCTTTTTACCGTGCCCTCGGGTGTGTCGAGCTCGGCGGCGACTTCCCTGTATGTACGCCCACCGAAATAGGCGAGCTCGATGGCACGCCTCTCCACGTCGGGAAGGTCCATTACGGCTTCCCTCACCTTTTCAGCTATCGCCATATCCCAAACCTCCCGCTCCAAGTCGTAACCGGCTTCCGCTGTTCCTTGGGCTTGACGTTGCTCCCTTACCGAGCGGGCCCGGTCGGACCGGATCACGTCGACCGAGCGGCCGTGTGTCTGGGCCAGCAGGAACGACCGTAGGGTCCCCCGCTCAGGGTCGAAACGCTCGGGCTGGTTCCACAACCTCAAGAAGATCTCCTGCACTATCTCTTCGGCGCGTCCGGGGTCACCCAGCAGCCGACGAGCCAGAGCGAACACCGCCCCTCCGTGTCGGCGGTATACCTCGGCTAGAGCGTCATCTCGCCAGCGCCCTATGGCTACCACCAACGCAGCGTCACTCCAATCGGCTAGGGAACGAGACATCCTGTCAGTGTCCGTAGCAGACCCGCCTGGCGGATGTCGCGGGCCGCTTGAGCCCGCCCTCAAGCTGACCGCTCGAAGCCCGCCAGTTCGTTGACCGTCTTGAGCCACCTGGAGAAACCAGGATCAGATGTTGAACGCAAGAAAGCCAGAGCAAGAGCGTCGTCCCCACTGCTCTTTAGGCGTCCGCGCATGAAGGCCACCGAAAGCTGGAGACGTCCGGAGAGGATCGTCTTCGCCTCGGAGGCGTCAACGCTCAGAGTCAAATCGCTGCCAGGGGGCGAACCGGTGCCTCCCTCACATGGCTTACCGTCCCGGTATGTCCAAAACAAAGATGCTTCTCTTCGCGGCGCTGACGCTACGGCGAACGTCACCGTCCCGTTAGCGCCAGGAGCGTCAGGAAGGAGCGGGTAGTACCGTCCCGCCTCGTCAAGCCAACCCGTCAGGTCGGCGCCGGCTGGAGCGCTCTCATCGCGGACCTCGGGGACGACTCCATGGGGACCTCGTGACCCGCCGCTCGCGTCGGTCTCAGCCACCGTGAGTCCGGCCCGACAGGGCCACGTCGATCCCAACGAAGAGGTCGTCGCCACCGGCGTCGGCCCCGGTCAGGTCACGTGCCACCTCGTACTCTTCGAATGGGTAGAGCTTGTCGGCGACCTCAGGGGGAAGTCCGAACCAGTGGGGGGAGTTCGGGTCTACCTGGGTGGCGTGAGCCAGCAGAGCTTCACGGGTTACCGAGGCCCGGTCGGACACGTCCACGACGATCATCGGCCGACCAGGGTCGCCCGCCGCGGCGTCAAGCTCCTCGGCTTTGAGCATCCGGGCCATTCGCTCGTCGCTAAAAGGCGAGTCCAAGCCAAGCTCGATGAATTTGTCGTGAGTAGCACGCATCCGCTTGACCGACCACCGCACGTAACACAACCGGGAGGGCTGCCACGCTACACCTGCCTGTATATACCTGTCCGGGTCGCCCGCAGCGTCGAACGCCAGCTCGCTTATCTCGTTGACCCGGAGGTGGTCGGGGTGGGGATAGCCACTTTGCTCCTTTGGGTAGGTGACTATCACCTGGGGACGCTCGCGGCGGATCACCTCGACCAGACGGCCTACCGCCTCGTCGAGAGGGGCCGAGGCGAAGCACCGCGGGTCGGCGTTGGCAGGCGAGCCGGGCATGCCCGAGTCCCGGTAGCCGAGCATGACGACCTCGTCGTATCCGATGATTCCCGCCGAGCGATCCAGCTCAGAGCGGCGGATCCCGGCCAGGTTGGCGCGCACTTCGTCGCTGTCCATCGCAGGGTTTAAGATGTCGCCCTCCTCTCCACCTGTGCAGGTGACGAGCACGGTGCGCACACCGGCGTCGTGGTACACGGCCACTGTCCCCGCGCCCTTGGACGCTTCGTCGTCAGGGTGAGCGTGAACGGTCAGAAGACAACGTGACATTCTCCCAGACTACGCCGTGACGGCGCCCTTACAGCAGCCCATCCAGACATCGCGCTCCATACAGGAGAAAAGGGGCGTTCGCCAGGCGCCGAGAATGCAAGAATCGGGCATGTCCGAGATCTACCACCACGTCCCTCACCCACATATCGAGCGGCGCAAAGCGACGGGGCCGTCGAAGACGATCGACCAAGTCCCTTTGGACCACCCGAACCCCGTCGTACGGCTGAACTCCCGCCTGGGGCTCGGCATCACCACAGCAGTGGGGACGATGTGGTGCGCGTACATCTTCACGGTAATCGCCCTGATCAGCGCCCCCTCGGCGTTCAGCTCCGCGAACGCTCTTATCATCATCGCCTGGATAGCCCAGACGTTCCTCCAGCTCGTGCTTCTCCCGGTGATCATCGTTGGCCAGAACATCCAGGCCAAAGCGGCCGACAAGCGTGCCGCTGACACCTACAACGACGCTGACGCCGTCTTGCACGAGGCTCTCGCGATCCAAAAGCACCTCGAAGCACAAGATACGGTGATCAGCGAGCTTCTCAGCCGTGTCGAGGCGCTCAGTGCGAGCAAGTAGCCGGGGCGCTGCAGTCCCCGGCCGAGGGCGTTACTACTTCTGAGCGACGGAACGGTGGACGAACGTCTCGACGACTATCGGCGGATGACATCGGCCGTCGGCGGACGGCTTTACGTCGGCGCCGCCAAGGACGGCCTCTGCCTGGCAGACCCCCAGCAGTCGGCGCTTGTGCTGGGCCCGCCACGATCCGGCAAGACTTCGTGCCTGGCCGTGCCGAACGTCTTGCTGGCGCCGGGGCCGGTGATCGTTACCAGCACCAAGACCGACGTCCTGGCTGCGACGATCTCCCAGCGATCCCGGATCGGCACCTGCTGGATCTTCGACCCTACAGGCTCTGTCGGGATTCCACGGGGTGTGACGCCCATTCGTTGGTCCCCGGTGGCGGCCGCGCGCACCTGGGATGACTCTGTCGCCGTCGCCCGATCCATGTCGGCCGCTGCACGCCCTTCTGGACGCCAAGGTGAGGCGGCTCACTGGATCGAACGCTCCGAAGCGCTGCTTGCCCCGCTCCTCCACGCCTCCTACCTGAAAGGTTCAGGCATCGAGGAGGTGCTCGGATGGGTCCTCCGCCACGATCTCGACGAACCCTCGGCGCTGATGGGGCTGCACGGCGTGAAGCTCGGCTCGGACGTCCTGGCAGGTCTCGCAGCGACCGATCCGCGCGAGATGTCAGGGATTTGGTCCTCGACAGCCGGAGTGCTCGCTGCTTACCGGTCGGAGCAGGTCCTGGACCGCTCCGGCCCAGTCAACTTCGATCCTTTCAGCCTCGCCCGCAGCCGCGACACGGTTTATGTGTGCGCCCCGGCCCGCCACCAGGACCTCGTCGCTCCGGTCGTCGTCGCCATGCTCGACCAGGCCCGCTCGGGGTGCTACTCGTCCTGGGAGCCCGGCGAGCCGCCCTTGACGATGGTCCTAGACGAGCTCGCCAACATCGCTCCAATCCCCGACCTCCCGGCGTTGGTCAGTGAGGGCGGAGGACAGGGTCTTTTGACCTTGGGTTGCCTGCAGGACCTGTCACAGGCCCGCCTGAGATGGGGAAGCGTGGCCGAGGGACTTCTGTCGTTGTTCGGAGCGAAGCTTATCATGGGGGGCATAGCTGACATGGCGACGCTTGAGTTGGTTTCGCGTCTAGGCGGCGAGGTCGACGTTCCCGTTCGCAGCGTGACGAGGACTCCTTTCTGGTCGCCGTCTCGGGGAGCGCCGAGCGTCACGTGGTCGTCTCAACGCCAACGGCGAATCCCCGTCGACGCCGTCAGCAGCCAGCCGCGGGGTACGGCACTTTTGCTGTCAGGATCCAAGCCGGCCGAGCGGGTACGTCTACAACCGTGGTGGCAGATCGACATGATCAGAGATACTCCTTCCAGAGATATCGACTCGGGCCGTATCCTCGGGGAGTGAGATGGAGGACGCTCCCCGCCCGGCTACCGCCCATCTCCATGGTCGCTACCGCCACATTGTCAGTCCAAATCGGAGCGGCGCTGGCGACGAAGCTCTTCGCCGCCGTCGGTCCGCAAGGAGCTGTCACATTAAGGCTCGTCTTCGCTGCGTCGGTGATGCTCCCCATGACGCTGGCCACTCGCGGCGCCAAGGCCTTTCCCCGTCGTAGCCGGATGGGTGTGGTCGTATTGTTCGGATTGGACCTCGCCGCGATGAACTTGGCTTTCTACGAGGCGATAGCCCGAATACCTCTCGGCGTTGCGGTCACCGTGGAGTTCTCCGGCCCCCTGTGCCTGTCGCTGGCGACATCCCGACGCCGCCCAGACGTCGTCTGGGCTTGCGCCGCTGGGGGTGGAGTAGCCCTGCTCGGCTCGGCGGTCGGTCCGCGGCTCGACCCTGGCGGAGTCGCTTTTGCCGCGCTCGCCGGCGTCTTTTGGGCCGGCTACATCCTGATTTCCAAAAAGGCTGGTAAGAGCTTCTCGTCCCTAGACGGCCTGTCGTGGGGACTTGCTGTGGCCGCTATCGCAATAGCTCCCTTCGGTTTGGCGTCGAGAGGAGCTGCGCTGCTGACCGGGCGGGCCCTCGGCTTGGGCGCAGCGGTCGCCGCTCTTTCCTCGGTGATCCCCTACAGCATGGACCTGTTGACCCTGCGGCGGGTAAGCCCGCGCCGTTTCGGTGTCATGCTCAGCTTAGGACCTGCCCTTGCGGCCCTCGCAGGGCTGGTCGTCCTAGGACAGGGATTGGACGTCCGCGAGTGGGCCGCTCTGGCAATGGTCGCTGGCGCAAACGCCGGTAGCTCGGCTTCGTCGCCGGGCAGCACCTCGGATGAGGCGCCTCAGGCCGGCAGGGAACTGGCTGCGTAGCAGATCACCGCTAAGACGCCCAGCGCCACGAAGTCGGCCCGGCCCGGCCGTCTGGCCCGCGACGAGATGACGCCGACCCCACCGCGTGCTGTGATCGCCTCTGCCATCTCACCGGAGCGGCGCACCGAAACGGCTAACGCCGCGACAAGAAGGTCGATCAGCTCCGACAGGCGCCGTTCCAAGCCAGACACTTTCGGCGCCTCCGGGCGCGGTCGCAGCTTTCGGGCTGCTAGGAGGGACCGCATCTCTCCGACTAGGAGCGGCAGGCTCCGCACGGCCAGCGAAACCGACGCTGCCAGCTCGTCCACTGGCAGCCGCACAACGCGAAACGGACGCATCAGCGTCGACACAGAAGGAGCTATGTCGGCCAGCGAGGTCGTCCAGCCGAATACTGCCGCGCCAAGCAGCAAGAGCATCCCGACAGCTACAAAGCGGGTATAAGCGTCGAGGCCGCCGAGACCTATCCGGGTTCCTGCAAGGTGGACGAAAGGCGACCCTCCGGCGATCGACGCCAGAGCACCCGCCACTACGATCGCCAGCCAGAACCACCGCGGAGGCCGGGGCCAGGCTCCCGCAGGAATACGCGCCAAGAAGGTCGCCACTACCAGCAGCGACGTCAACAAGGCAAGGGAACCCCACGAAGGGTAATAGACAGCCGTGAAGCTGAGGCCTCCCACACCCAGAAGTTTCGTTCCGGCCCACATGCGATGCACCGGCGTGTCGATTTTGACCTCGCGGAGAAAGTTGACCTGGCTCGCCCTGTGCTGCTTCTTCGAGGGGCGTTGGCGCGACAGCTGGAACATCAGCTAAGCGACCCCCTGGAAGTGTCGGAAAGGACCCGCCCTGATCCTAGCTGCACAACCCTGTCGGCGACCCTCTCGGTTCCTTCCAAGTCGTGGGATATGACCACTACGGTCACTCCGCTTTGCCGGCGGAGGCCTGCGAGAACGTCGATTATCCCTTCCCGGCCTGCCGCGTCGAGGCCGGCCAAGGGCTCGTCAAGGAGCAGGACCGAAGGTCGGTTCGCTAGGAGGCCGGCGAGCGCGACCCTGCGCTGCTGACCACCACTTAGACCGTCGATCTTGCGATCGAAGAGCTCGTCGGGGTCCAAGCCGACCTGCAGCAAGGCGGCCCGAGCCGAGGCGTCGTCCATTGCCCCGGCTGCACGGAGGTCTAAGCCCACCGTCGAACGCTGGAGTTGCAGGCGGGCGTGCTGGAAAGCGACGGCCACCGAGCCGACCGCGTCTAGTACGCAGCGGTCGCCGAGAGTGACGGTACCCTGGCTAGGACGAAGAAGCCCAGCCATTATCCACGCAAGAGTGGACTTGCCTGATCCGTTGTCGCCGACGATGAGCACCCCGTCTCCGGGTTCGAACGCCAAGTTGACACGACTCAAAGCGACGTTGGCCCACGGCGTCCCCGCGCTGTAAGTGTGAGTGACGTCGACCACCTTCAACGGCTCGGGCCTGAGCTTCAACAGCAGTGGGGCGCTCACATCGGCTTCGCCGCCTGTGCTGGCGCTTTCCTGGCCAACCTCTATCGATCTGAGACCGGCGAAGCGGGCAGCTACGCGCCCTGCGTGCATCCGGTAGACCTCGTCAGCAATCTTCGCCTCCGCCGCCCGGTGCGTGACGTGCACGACCGTCGTCGCTCCAGTGCCGCTCAGCGACCGCAGGAGAGCCGTGAGCTGCTGCCTGCCCTGCACATCGAGCATCGCCGTGGACTCGTCGGAGAGCAACAACCGTGGGCTTCGTGCCATCGCCGCCGCCACCGCAAGCCGCTGGAGCTCGCCTCCCGACAACCCAGAAGTTTCCCGCCCGCCCATTCCGGCCAGTCCCACCGACTCTAAAAGGGCCTCCACGTCGACTCCGTGGGCGCTAGGAAGACCCCACACCACGTCGTCTGCGACACGGACCCCAAGAATCTGAGTTTCGGGGTGCTGCATGATCAACGCAGTACCGCCCTCCCTGCCCAAAGCGGCAGGCCCGGGGCGGGTAACGAGGCCGCTAGTAGGAGAGCGTCCCGCGAGGATCCTCAGCAACGTCGACTTCCCAGATCCGTTGTCACCGACGAGGGTCACCATCAGACCCTCTCCGATCGAGAGGGTTACCTCCGCCAGGGCGAGGTTCGCCGAGCCCGGGTAGGAGTAGCTGACATTGTCGAGACCAACCGGAACCGGCCCGGGGACCACGTCACTGTGTCCGCAAGTGCCAAAGACAGGGGCACTAGGGCCGTCGAGGCGGTCGTCGGCGCTGATCCACTCGAGACGGTCGAGGACCGGCCCGAGGATCATCCACGCGACAAGAACGAGCCAGACGGTTCCCACGACCACAACAGCGAAGACCGTGACCCACCACAGTCGCAGGGCGGAGTCGACGAAGCTATTCAGAGAACCGACTACACCCCCTGAGGGAGCGGCGAACTCGACGATCCGCCTCACTCCAACCCAGGTGTTGCGCAACTGGAGTATGGTCAGCTTTCGAAGCGACCCGAACACGGCGAGGATCCCGACGCTGGCCGAGCCGAGGACCGGACCTATAACGGCGGTTCCCGCCACCAGCGACAAGGGGTTCCAACTTCTGCGCTTCGCTACGCCGACCAGCCCACCGACGGCGGCGCATTCCACGATATTGGTTACCGCGCCCGTACCGGCGACGAGGAAGCACAGAAGGCATGCGGTGAAGGTCGCTACCAGCAACGCTCGGATCCGATGCCGATGGGCTACAACCCCGAGAGGAACCACAGCCATCGCTGCGATGACACCCAGGTGAGGGAGAAACCAACCGGCGACTGTGAGAACCACAGCAAGGGCAGCAAGGACCGAGGCAGTCGCCAGCTCCAGAGGTCTCAGCGCACCTCGAAGCGGATCAGGTGGCGCCGCGCCGGTGTTCTCCGCAGACCGCCGAGCTGCGCTGCGGCTTTCAGAGTCGACGGTCATCGCTACAGACTGCCACCGGCCTGAGACTTCCGGGTACCGCCACAGCCCGCGATCCTCTAGCCTGCATGGGGAGTGAAAGAGACCGCCGAGACAGATCTATCCGCTGCGCGGGAACACATAGCGCAAGCGTGCCGAGTTCTAGCATCGAGAGGTCTTTCGGATGGCTTCCTGGGCCACATAAGCCTGAGGGTGGGCGCCGAGCACATGCTCATCAGGTGCAGGGGCCCACACGAGCGCGGGCTGGCATGGACCGATGCCCGAGACGTACGGCTCGTCACGCTGGACGGCTCGCAAGGATCCCCGGGCGAGTTGGACGCTTGGAGCCCTCCCAGCGAGCTGCCGCTGCACGCCGAGGTACTGCGGAACCGTAGCGACGTCGAGGCTGTGGTGCACGCTCACCCGCCAGCCGTCGTGGCAGCCGATCTCGCTGGCCTTGGTATCCGGCCGATAATCGGAGCCTTCGACATTCCCGGAGCGAAGCTAGCGGCCGGCGGCGTGCCGGTATATCCGAGGTCAGCGCTGATCCGCAGCAAGATCCTTGCGCGCGAGATGCTCGACGCCATGGCCGAGAGGCCAGTCGTGGTCCTGCGCGGGCACGGAGTGACCGCCACCGGCGGCAGTGTCGTGCAAGCAGTTCTGAGAGTTCTCTCGCTAGACATGATCGCCAGGATGTCCTTGACGGTCGCCTCGGCCGGGGGAACTCTAAGAGACATCAGCGACGAGGATATGGCAGAACTCCCGGATCTCGGGTCGTCGCTTAACCTCGAGATTGCCTGGCGTCACGAGCTTTCACGGCTCGGGCACGACACGAAGAGGGTGCCGTGCCTCTAGTCGAGGTGACTCTTGTGGAAGGCCGGCCACCCGAGCGTCTTCGTGCTCTTATTCGCGCAGTTACCGCAGCCGTCGAGGAGACGATCGGCGCTCCTCGCGAGAGCATCCGCGTCGTGTTACGAGAAGTGCCACCGACCCACTGGGCGGCCGGGGACGTCACCATCTCCGAAAGGCGGGGCATGCCGCCATCGACCGAGTAGGGCCGACCGCCCCGCCGAAGAAGCCGTCACGGTCGAGCATGCGACCGAGCGCCGCTCGGTCGCATGCTGTCACCGCCACTCTCCTAGCGGCGGTGTTGGCAGGACCTGCGAGCGGTTAGGAGGGCACGCGCCGCCCAGCTGGTGACGCTGAATGTGCTCAGCGAACACACGATTGGCGCTCTGAACGAACTGGGCGGCTCCGTCGGGGAGCTTGCATGCCCCTCTCCCGGCTACCATGCCTGACCACCGTTCAACCGACAGGAGCGCTCGGCCGGTCCGCTCACCCGCCACTAGCTGGGCGTAAGCCCCAGCGATGGCGGGCAGGCCATTGGCGCAGGGCCCGCACTGGCCAGCCGAGTTTGCGGCCAGCCAGCCCAGCACAGCCGATACCTCCTGGAGGGGACAGTGTCGCCCCGGCAGCACAGCCAGCAGGCCGCACCCCGGAGAAGCCCCCAAAGCGCCGAGGGAAGCCCGAGAGAAGCGAAGGGTCAGGGCGTCAGCGCGACTCACCCATGTCCCGAAGTACCCGCCGATGAGCACACCGGAAGCTTCTTGCAGGCCCGCTTCGTCAAGCAACGCCGCTATCGGAGTCCCGAACGGTCGCTCGTAAACCCCAGGCTTGTCGACACCTCCCCGGATCGTAATCAACGCTGTTCCAGGGTCGTCATCGGTACCCGCCAGGCGGTAGGCGTCCGCACCGTGGCGGGCGATCAGTGCGACGTTGGCGAGAGTCTCCACGTTGTCGACCAGAGTAGGCATCCCCTGGACTCCCCGCTCCGAGGGGCGTGGGGGAGCGAATGCAGGCCTGGCTTCACCTCCGCTCAGCCACGAAACCAGAGCGGTCTCTTCCCCCGCCACGTACCTGGACGGCGTTAGAGCGATCTCCACTGCGATCGGATCCCATCGAGAGCGCTCCGCTATGGCTTTGCGCGCCGCTGCGACGGTTTCGCCGTCCCGCCGCTCTATGCACAGAACTGCCCTGGCAGCCCCGAGGGCCACTGCCGCCGCAATCATGCCGTCCAAGACGAGGTGAGGCGACGAGCGCATCAGTACCTTGTCCTTGGCCGATGCCGGCTCTCCCTCTGTTGCGTTTCCTACCACTACCGGCGCTTGACGGCGCGAGTTCTCCGCCACCGACTGCATCTTTATAGCCGTAGGAAAGCCGGCCCCGCCGCGGCCGCGTAGACCTGCCAAGCGAACCTCGCTTAGCAGCGTCCCAACGCGGGACAATGGAAGAGTCCCATGCCGGGCTAGGTGGTCGGCCA
The DNA here is from genome assembly GCA_027391075.1 of Acidimicrobiaceae bacterium. Lineage (GTDB taxonomy): Bacteria > Actinomycetota > Acidimicrobiia > Acidimicrobiales > Palsa-688 > JAJZAM01. The sequence continues at coordinate 165,821 of DAHYHI010000015.1, forward strand.
GCGTCGTAGCAGGAGGTCTCCTAAGCAACCGCGGCCGGCCCGACTTCATCTCTTTCAAGGCTTCGGCGGTGACGTTATCCATAGTAGACACGTCCATCATCGCGGGTTTAACAGGCATCGCGGGTTTAACAGGCATCGCGGGCTTAACAGGCATCGCGGATTCGACAGGTCAGGATCCGCCGGACACGACCGTAGGAGCCGAGGCGGACGACGATACGGGCGACGAGGAGGGCACCAAGGCGGAGCTCGACGACGATCCACTTGGTACAGCAGCGTTCGAACCTGACGCAACTGAGGAGGAAGACGACCCCGACGAGACCTGCGACGAGGAACCGCCCGTCGCGCTCGAAGCCGTGCTTCCCGCAGCCTGTGAGCTCGAACGACCGGGTAGCGATCCTGCCACCATTACGGAGAAGATGGCGGTTACGGCGCCTGCAGCGGCAAGCGTCCAACGGGTGATGGTCGACACTCTTGCCAAGCCAGCATCGCGCGCCCTCGTGCGTGAATCGGTCATATGGCCAGTCTCGGGTAGACACCTAGGAGGCTCCCTAACCGAAGCTTGGAATAGCCTGTGAAAACCTTACGGAACGCGCAGATCCGACGACAGCAAGCCGGGAGGCTCCCCGTGGCCCTCTGCTGGCAGCTGGCCTATCGGAAGTCCCTCGACGTGAGGATAGCCGGAGTATCGAAGTGTAGGACTTCGATACGTTCTGCTACCACGTTTATCACCGACTCGACCCTCTCCAACCTGCCGCTGACCACCAGAGCGGGACTGGATCGAAGCACTTTTCGGTAACGCACCCACACTCCTGGTGAGCAGATCACGTTCATAAGTCCCGTCTCGTCCTCGAGGTTCATAAAAGTGACACCCTGAGCCGTCGCGGGCCGCTGACGGTGCGTCACCACTCCCGCTACTTTCACCTTCTGACCGGCTTGCAGATTCCCCAAGTCCGAGGATGTCACAACGCCCGCCGCCCTTAAGGTTGAGCGCAGGAACTGCGTCGGATAGCTGTCAGACGAAACGCCTGTAGCCCACAAATCAGCCCAATTAAGTTGTTCCGGTGTCATATCCCGCAGCGGCGGTGCGTCAAACCCGGTGGTAATACCTTCTAGGCGGGCAATGCCATCCCCGGGTGTTCCAGCCGCTGTTAGCGCTCCGGCTCCCCACAGAGCTCTGCGCCGGGTTATACCCAGACTGTCAAAAGCTCCGGCAGTGGCGAGAGTCTCCGCTCTTTTACGGTCCACGTCGCTTCGAGCCAGAAAATCCTCCATATCGCGGTACGGTTGACCTGCGACTATGCGCTGCGCAGCTTGCACTCCTAACCCTTTGACGTAGCTGAGCCCCATGCGCACCGCAGCGCCACCGACACTCGAAGGAGATGACTCCAGAACCGAAAAGACCCGGCTGACATTTACGTCAGGGCGGCGGACCTCCACCCCGTGACGGCGGGCATCGCCGACAATAGTCTGAGGAGACCAAAACCCCATCGGCTGACCGTCGAGAAGACCCGCGCAGAAAGCCGCCTGATAGTGGAGTTTCAGCCACGCAGACGCATATACGAGGTACGCGAAGCTGACCGAATGGCTCTCAGGAAAACCGTAGTTGGCAAACGCCACCATCTTCTCCCAGATTGTGTCTGCGACCTCCCCCGCTATACCCCGCTCGGCCATTCCCTCGTACAGCCTGGAGCGCACCCGGTTCATTTTCTCCGCACTTCTCTTGGACCCCATAGCCTGGCGTAGCTGATCAGATTCTGCCGGGGTAAAACCGGCCACGTCAATCGCCATCTGCATCAGCTGCTCCTGGAACAGCGGGATGCCGAGCGTCTTGGCCAGACTTCTCTCCAGCAGCGGGTGAAGATAGCTGACGGGCTCCTGTCCGTTACGCCGACGTATGTATGGGTGCACCGAACCTCCTTGTATCGGACCGGGCCTGATCAGTGCGACCTCGACTACCAGGTCGTAAAAGCAGCGCGGTTTGAGACGAGGGAGCGTGGCCATCTGAGCGCGGCTCTCGACTTGGAACACTCCAACAGAGTCAGCGCGACTCAGCATGTCATAGACCTCGTCTTCTTGGGGAAGATCAGCCAGATCCAGTTCGACCCCATGAAAATCTCTGACGTGATCGACGCTGTAGTGCAAAACGCTCAACATTCCAAGGCCGAGCAGGTCGAACTTGACCAGTCCGGCTGAGGCACAGTCGTCTTTGTCCCACTGGACGACACTGCGCCCGGGCATGCGAGCCCATTCCACCGGGCATACTTCCGACACCGGGCGGTCGCAGATGACCATGCCTCCGGAGTGGATGCCGAGATGGCGGGGGAAATTCTGGATCTGCGATGCGACATCGATCACTCGGCCTGGGATCTGGTGTTCAACGGTCGACGAGAGCGGCCCCCATGGGTCTACCTGTTTGGACCATACGTCCAGCTGTACGCTCGAAGCACCGAAGGCTCGGCCTACGTCACGTACCGCCGAGCGTGGACGGTATGTGACCACGTTAGCCACCTGTGCAGCCGCTCCTCTGCCGTAACGACGATAGACGTACTGGATCACCTCCTCCCGCCGACCGCTTTCGATGTCCACGTCTATGTCAGGAGGGCCGTCCCGTTCCGGAGACAAGAACCGTTCGAACAGGAGTCCCAAAGCGACTGCATCGGCTTTTGTAATTCCCAGCGAATAACAGACCGCCGAGTTAGCGGCCGACCCTCGGCCCTGGCAGAAGATGTTCTGGGAACGGCAGAACTCCACGATGTCCCACACGATCAAGAAGTAACCGGCGAAGCCGAGTTGCTCGATCATGGCAAGCTCGTGATCGATCTGCTCCCATGCTCCAAGTCGACGGGGATCTCTGCGGGGACCGTATCGGCGGGTAGCGCCTTGTTCTGTCAGGTGCCGCAACCAGCTCATTTCGCTGTGGCCGGGCGGAACCGGCCACGGAGGCAACCGGGGTGCTACCAAGGCCAGGTCGAAAGTGCACTCAATCGCCAGTTCGGCCGCCCTTTCCACCACACCCGGGTAACGCGAGAACCGGCGTGCCTGTTCAGCGCCACCCCGCAGGCAAGCAGCCGACGATGCCGGCATCCACCCGTCCATCTCGTCGAGGCTACGTCCGGCCCGAACGGCCGATAGGACTCCCCCAAGGCGGTGACGACCACGGTGGTGATAGTGAACATTGTTGGTCGCCACCAAATCCGCTCGGGTACATGCAGCTACCTCCACGAGAGCGTCGTTGCGAGCCGAGTCGATGGGATCGCCGTGGTCCCAGAGCTCGACCACTACGTTGTCCGCACCGAACAGGCCCTGCAGCCTACGAAGCTCGCTTGTCGCGCTCGCCGGCCCGTGCTCCATGAGCGTTTTGACCAGTGAGCCTTTGCGGCATCCGGTCAACACCATCCAGTGCCCACTCGAACTCTCGGCCCTAGCTGCCAAAGGCACGCCAGGCGAGGTGAAGTCGGGCTGAGCTCCGGCCCCTACAGCCGCCAGGGATTCGACGTCGAGAGCCGGCTTTCCCTTCTCTCCCCCTCGGAGATGGGCGACTGATACAGCCCGGCACAGCCTGGTGTAACCGATCGGATCACGAGCCAACACCACCAAGTGGCTGCCTTCCGGGTCTGGCACTCCCGCCTGGCGACGGGTCAACCCTATGGTCATCTCCGCTCCGAACACCGTCGCCAAACCCACCGCTCGTGCCGCCTCAGCGAAACGCACCACTCCGTACATGCCGTCATGGTCGGTCAAGGCCAACGCGCCCAACTCCAACCTGCATGCCTGCTCCACCAGTTCCTCAGGGTGGGAAGCCCCGTCCAAGAAACTGAAATTCGAGTGGCAGTGCAGTTCCGCGTACGGCACAGATGACCGGCCTATGCGGTTCTTTGCCTCGAGCCCGGGAGGAGGCCGGTAAAGATCTCGCTTATATGACCACGCCGGGCTGTCGTTACCATCTCCTTGCTGCGGAAAAGGCCGCACGCGCCCCGACAGGGTCGCCTCCAAAGTGCGCCACGGTACTGGCGGGTTCGAATATCCCACCCGCCTATTGTATCGAACATATGTTCGCATAAGAGAGGGCCGCTACACCCGGTTCGTCTTTGAGCGCTACTCGTATACTTCCCGGGTGGCCACCTTCACCTACAGAACCGAAGAGAGCTTCCTCCCCATCCCCAAGGGCGCTCTAAGAGTGGCGGTAAAAGACCTGATCGACATGGCCGGAGTGCTAACCACGCGGGGTTCCCGGGTGATAGCCGCCTCTCAGGCGCCCGCAGTGACCGACGCTGCCTGTCTGCACGGAACCAGACTGGCCGCCGCCGCAGGCGCAGCCGTGATCGTGGGAAAGACGAACCTCCATGAGTTGGCTTACGGTGTCACCGGCATCAACCCGTGGTATGGGACCCCCGTCAACCCACTCGATCCGTCTTTGGCCCCTGGAGGCTCTTCGAGCGGGTCTGCCGTGGCCGTAGCAAACGGTGAGGCAGACGTCGCGTTCGGCAGCGATACAGGCGGCTCCATCCGGATTCCCGCCGCTTGCTGCGGGGTAGTCGGGCTCAAGACGACCTGGGGAAGAATCAGCTTGAAAGGCGTAGCACCACTAGCCCCATCGCTGGACACCGTTGGCCCAATGGGATCGACCGTCGATGCCGTCGAAGCAGGAATGGCGCTCTTGGAGCCGGGTTTCAACTCGGCGAGCTGCCCTCCTCCTCTTCGAATCGGCCGGGTTCGTCTTCCCGCCGAGCGTCGAACCGAGTCCGCTATCGACGCCGCCATAGAGCGCTACTGCTCCACGACAGGAGCCAGGTGCGTCGACCTCACGTTGGCGGGGTGGGAAGAGGCCACTTGGGCGGCAGCCACGATCCTTGACTCCGAGGCTTGGGGAGTTTACGCTCAGCTGTGGCGTGACCACTCCGGCGAACTGACCCTGGACGTGGCAGATCGACTGGAAACCGGCTCCAAAATACCCCCGGGCGATATAAGTTCGGCCCGGCGGATCCGCTCCGAATGGGCCGAGGAGCTCAGACAGACCTTCGCTTCTTTGGAGGTCCTTGCACTCCCGGTGCTTTCGACTCAGCCGCCTCGCCTTGAGGACGCCACAGAGCTCAAACGGATCCGCTATGTCAGCCCCTTCAATCTCGCCGGCATACCCGCTTTGGCAATGCCCGTCTCCTCGAACCCACTTGGCATGCCGGCCATCCACGCCACAATGCCAAGAGTGCCTGTATCCCTGCAGCTAGCCGGGCCGCACGGCAGCGAAGAGAGCCTCTTGTCTGCTGGACGATCCATCGCAAAAGTCGCCGGCTGGTCTGCATCTCGACCATGACGGTCGGCTTTTGAATACCAATTCTAATACTTTTTAGGTATTCATAAGTATTTTATAGATTTTACATGCTAAACTAACTGTTCTACCTGGTCGATGAGACCAGGTAGAAGCGAGCCGCCGGGACAAGACAGGCCCCGGTTTCCTAAAGTAGATGAGAAGTGACCACGACTTCCCAGCCCGCCGTCGATTCCGACCCAACAGAGCTGGGAAGATCAGCACGGTCCATCCGAAAGACCAAGTCGAAGTCTGTCGCAGTTCGCGCGCGCTACCAGATCACCCGCCTGAGGACCAGGCTCTCCACGGGACGCCCTCCGATCTGGCTCGAAGCGACTTTCATCGTCTGGCTGCTTTGGATCTACGACGCCATAAACAACCTATCACCCCTTCGGATTGTGGCGGCACACTCCAACTCGGCTTCGTTCGTGGACTTGGAGAGGGTCCTGCACCTCGATCCCGAAGAGGCCATGGACCACTGGCTCGCCGACCACCACACCTTGGCGGTAATCGTCGCCAACTACTACGACAACGCCCATTTCGTGGTCACGTTAGTCGCATTAGGCATCTTGTGGTGGAAGCGGGCTGATCTCTACCGGCCCTTGCGCAACGCCATGATCCTGGCGAACCTGATGGGGATGGTCGTATTCTGGATATTCCCGAGCGACCCGCCAAGGCTGTTCAACCCCAAAGTTTACATCGACGTAGTTGCGCTCACCCATGCCTTCGGTTCGTGGCACGCAGGAACTCTCGCCACCGCCGCCAACCAACTTGCAGCGATGCCTTCGCTGCACATGAGCTGGGCAGTGTGGTCCGCTTTGGTTTTCTGGCGGATGCTCCCATCCCGGTGGTGGCGTCACCTTGTGTGGGCCTACCCGACGATGACCGCCTACGCCGTTCTCGCCACGGGCAACCACTTCCTGGCGGACGTTGTCGCTGGCGTGGTGAACCTGATCTTGGCCGTGGTGATCGCCGACTGGTGGCAGCGGCGCTGCGATACCCGTAGAGGCGTGCACCAGGGGGCTGTTCGTCTAGATCAGGCGTAGGTCGCTTCAAGCCACCAACGGGCGAACTCCCGGGACAGCAGGTGCGCGTCCCCGCCGGCCACGACCACCTGAATCCTTGCTTGACGGCGCCGGCCGTCATCGGACCACCATCTCTCCTCGATCGGCCAAGGTCCGGCCCATCCGACCAACGGACGCGGCACATCATCGGAGAAGACCACGAAAACAGGAGAACGGTCGAGCAAGCCTGCGCTATCGACACAGACCGGCACACCCTGCTCGTCTAAAAGCTCCGCTTCCAGCCGAGGCAGGTGAATCAAAGCCGGCGATGGACGTGCAAGACGTCCCGGCCAGGGAAGAGATGACCTCTTGGTCTTCGGGGCACCCCATGAAACCTGCTGGTACTGCTCGTCTAAACCTCTCCCCTCCCCGAAGCCGACAGCTTTGACTTCCTCAGGCCCCAGAATGGCCTGGACTCGTGCTATAGAGCGCGACGCTCGAAGATCCCGACCTGAGGGGGCTCCCCACAGGTCGAGTTGACGCCCGTTCGCTGGACGGACTTCTTCGGGCGTGATCTTGACCAAGGCGACGCCGGGCGTAGAACCCAGTTCTGACGGAGTCCATGGACCTGCAACACTCTCGGATGCTGGCGATCCCGAAGCAGCCTTTTTACCTTCGCGCTTGGAGAGCCACCCGTCGATCTGCCAGCGTGCCCTTTCGGCAAGGGTGGTGGCGTCGAACGCTTCTTCGTGGCGCCAGCGGCGTAGCGACCTGTCCCCATGGTCGGTGTGGACTTCGATCGTCACAGCGACTAGAACCAATCCCGCCGAGCGAAGACGCTCCAAGAGACCGTCGGACAGGGACTTGACCGCAAAGCCGACAGCGTCCACCCTCACCTCGGGGGGGTCCATCTCGCACGAGACGCTCAGGTCTGGTGGCGGAGTACGCGCTTGGAGCAAAAAGTCGTCAAGCCCTCGCGCCAGGCGGTGCGCGGCTATTCCCTGGGAGCCGAAACGGGCTAGCACGTCCGGCCCCGGCAAGGATGCCAGTTCGGAGAAAGTCCTTATACCGAGACGGTTGAGGAGATCTACCAGATCTTCGTATCCCCCACCCAGCGACTTGAGAGGCACCGGTCCCAGCCATCTTCTGGTCTTGCCCGCCGGTATGATCCTGACGCCTCCGTCCGACCCCCCGGAATCTTCCTCCAACCCTCCAGCCGCCAGATGAGCTGCGAAAAAGCCGTCCGCTATTCCCACCCAGCACCCTTTGACACCGGCTGCCCTTTCCGCCTCTGAGCTCACCAGACCGGCTAGAGCTTTGTCTCCCCCGTAGTAGTGCGAAGGTCCTCTGCTGGACAGGGCCAGAGCTCCCGCAGCGAGAACCTGGACAGAGGGCACCAAGGCCTCAACGGCCGCCACGACAGGCTCCCAGGCCTGGACGTCATGACTCAGGTCCGATTCCGACACCTCCGGCCAGTTGAGCCATCTCAGCACCAGAACACGACTCGGGCGGTCGGCATCGGGCTCTTCTCCCGCCCGTCGACTGACGCCGCCTTCCCGTGAGCTCATCGTGGCCTCTGTGAGCTCATCGTGGGAGGTCGACCTGGTCGGCGAGCGTCTCCTCTCAGGCTAGACATCCGAGCCGAAGCGCGGCGGAGAAGCCGGGAGCCACAGAGTCCGGCGAAAAGAGCGGCCCCTGGCCCGACGGCCGGCCAGCCGTATGTCCATCATCCTCCCACCCAGGCAACCGTATCCACCCTCCAGGCCTTCCCAGTTACAAGCCAGCACCGTTACCACGAGGTCTGGGGACTCCGGCCACTCCGTCGGGTCCATGAGCACCACCACGGATCCTCTCTGCCTGGCTCTAGCAGCCAGACGTCGCGCAACCTCTCGGGATACCGTGGAGCCCGGAGAGGCAAGAACCATGTCGAAACCATCGATCAGAGCAGCCATGACGTCTGCCCACCGGGACCCAGGACTGGGAACCATCACCAACCTCTCCAGGTCCACCCCTAGTTCCTCAGCGGCCGCCAAACCGAGCGAACCCAGACCACAGACCGCCACCCACCCCCGGCTCTTGGTGACCTCCCCCGCCAATGTCAACGCCACGGAGAAACCACCGGCGCCAGCCGTGACCCCCACGAAAGTGCCTTTCGGTATACCCCCCTCGGGGAAAAGTTCCCCCAGAGGGCTGCCGATGGCCAGCACCGAGGAAGAGCCGGCCGTAAAACCTCCGAGCTTGTTGGCACCCTTCGAAACCAGACCTTCCAGCACTGGGGATAGGACCGTGTCACCCGACAAGACCGGAGCCGTAGCAGTAACGCCTGATGCATCCACGCTCACACTGTAGTGAGGTTACCAATAAGATACGAACATATGTTCGTTCCTTTGTGAGTCAGCGCGTGACTCGCTCCTCGTGCGCAGCTTCGGCTACCGCCTCTGCCACAGACTTGGCGATGCCCGGAGCGAACACGCTCGGAACTATCTCCCGAGCCGACAAGACTTCGTCGGGGACGGCAGCAGCGATGGCTCCTGCTGCCGCGAGTTTCATGCCTTCTGTGATCGAGGTCGCCCCACTGTCGAGGGCTCCCCGGAAAATGCCCGGAAAACACAGGACGTTGTTTATCTGGTTCGGATAGTCACTTCGACCTGTAGCCATGACACCGACCACGCCCTCAGCTTCCTCGGGAAGCACCTCGGGAACAGGATTAGCCAACGCGAACACGATGCTGTCGTTCGCCATGGTCTCGAGATCTTTGCGTTCCAACAGGCTCGGCCCGCTGACGCCTATGAAGACATCAGCTCCAACCAGAACCTCTCTTAGGCTACCTGAACGCCCCGTTCGGTTGGCGTTCTCTGCCAACCACGCCATGGCAGGGTTCAGACCCTCCATACCTTTGTGAATAGCACCCATACGGTCTACCGCCACGACATCGGATACCCCCGCCGACAGAAGGAACTTAGTTATGGCCATGCCGGCCGCTCCCGCGCCGGAAAGGACGATCCTCAGATCAGCTAGATCTTTGCCAACCACCTTGCACGCATTCGTCAAAGCCGCAAGCACCACGACCGCCGTACCGTGCTGGTCGTCGTGGAATACCGGGATAGGGAGGGTCTCGCCCAAACGCCGTTCGACTTCGAAGCAGTGTGGGGCTGCGATGTCCTCCAAGTTGATCCCGCCGAACATCGGTTCCATGCGTCTCACCGTCTCCACGATCTCATCGGGGGATGAAACGTCGAGGCACACCGGGACAGCGTTAATCCCCGCAAGCGCCTTGAAGAGCATCGCCTTGCCCTCCATCACTGGCATGGCCGCACGAGGACCTATGTTTCCGAGACCGAGAACTGCTGTGCCATCGGTGACTACTGCCACCGTGTTGCCTTTCATCGTGTACTTGTGAGCGAGCCCAGGCTGTTGCGCTATAGCGCTGCAAACGCGCGCAACGCCCGGGGTGTACGCCATTGCCAGGCCGTCACGATCCTTCAACGGCATTTTGGCATCTATCGTGAGCTTTCCCCCCACGTGAGCAGCTAAGGTCCTATCCTCGACTTCCTCGATATCGATTCCTTCAACCGCTCTGGCCGCCTCTTCGACCAGAGCCGCATGCTCCTGGGAATCACAGAACACGACCAAGTCACGAGTGACCGTAGGACCCCCACTGCCAACGATGTCTATCCCGACCAGGCTGCCCCCAACAGTGCCGATAGCCGTTGCCAACGAGGCGAACTCTCCAGGTTGGTTAGGAATCCTGGCGCGGATGCGTAGTGAGAAAGCAGCAGAAGGTGTTGGCATACCTCGAAGGATAAAGAGAAATTCTTTTCTCCGAAGGATTTTTTCGGCTATTTGCTCAACACTTCTTGCGTATGTGGCGGATGACACATATCCTTACTGAGTAAGAGGGGGCGTTCGGGCGAGGTCCGGCCTCGGGCCCCCTGGGGGAGGGCCGGACCGGCCTCGGCCCGGACGGATCCTCCCGAAACCACAGTGATCACGGTCCTGCCCGCTCAACCTCCGTTCACCGGCCAACCCCCGTTCAGAAGCCGGACACTGTTACACGCTCGGTCGCTGTGTCGTCTTCAATTCGACAACAACGCAGCGACGTCGCCCACTTGGCCGGATTCCTCAAGGAACACATGTCTACGGTCGATCCGAGACCGCCGTAGAGGTGCAGCGCCACCGGACGCGACGAAGGACCGGCAGGGGGGAGGCCGGTCCTTCGCGCTACGGCTCAAGGGGCGGGGGGGGACCGCCCCGAGCGACATTGATCATTATGGCACAAGCTAGCCCCACCATGCAAGTGACATCAGTCACATACGTGCTCAGAGGCCCGATCCGGCTATCGGATCGGGCCTCGACGCCGTCCCGGAGGCATCCCAACAAGCTTCCTTCAAAGAGAATTCTTCGGGGACGGGACGCTTTTCGAAGACGAGGCGCTCTGAGCATCAGCGCTAGTCAAGTCCTGCGATGCTATGCGTTCGAGGATGGGAATGGCCCGACCAAGAATTTCGATCTCGTCTTGGGAAAGACCCGCCATCCGAGCCGAGATGAAAGCGTCGCCACGCCTTCGGTTTCCTTCGACAAGCTCCATTCCCGACTGGCTGAGAGCTACTCTCGTGACTCGACGGTCCCCCGGATCAGATCTCCGCTCAAGCCAGCCGTTCTCTTCTAAGCGGGCGGCGATACGGGTCATAGATGGCGGAGCCACCCTTTCTAGCGCCGCCAACTCCCCGAGGGTCACTTCGCCGTGTCGGGCGACAACGGTCATGGCAGACATCTGAGAAAGAGTTACCCCTCCCGGCGAGGCAACCTGACGGAGCCTCCGCGACAACCTGAGCACAGCCAAGCGCAGCGCTCCCCCCATCTCGGCGGGCACCTGAGCCGTCATGGCCTTTGAATCTACCGGAGCGGACGATCCGATACCGCCATGGCATGACGCTACAACGGCGCCCGGACCGGCGACCCCGACGATGGGCCTGCAGTGCGCAACCGACTCCTGAGATGACACCATATGGGTGTGACCATGCGAGAAAACTGCCGACACTTCCAGAGCCGGACCTACGACTCAGGGGAAGTAGCGCGTTTTTGCGTGAAGAACCTGGCGCCCGAAGCCCCCTGGCGCTGCCCGGACAACTGCACCAGCTACGAGCACGACATAATCGACGCCTCCTTCGTCGTAGGGTCTCTAAAGCGTCCCGCGGTCGAAGACGAGCCCGACGAACCTGCCGGAGACGTCACGGCACTGCTCGACGAAGCCAGCTCCATCGTGACCGCCGCAGGTCCGGAGATCCTCCACCAGGTCGAACTAGAGCGGCAGGCCCGAAAATGGTGGCAAGTCTGGAAGCGCGGCGGCGAGGACGGATTCCACCTGAGCAACCGCTGAAGCCAACCGACCGTCGAAACCAACCCTGCCTTGCTAGGTTCCCGAGAACGTGACAAGCACGCAACGTCCCCACTGCAACGCGTTGTGACGACTCCTCATTGGCCGCTGCATGCGCTGAGGACAGTCAGACTTTCCCGCCTCTCCACCTTGGCGTCTGTGTTATTCGTCGGTGCGCTGCTCGCTTCGTGCTCGAGCGGTCACGGCTCTGCCGCCCCTGATTCAACACTTCCGAACCCTCCCGACGCCGCCACGACCTTGCCAGTCCCGGGCGCTGCTTCCAAAGTAGTATCACCGTTCGAGTGGCAACGCTCCTCGTCGCCATCGCTAGCGATTGGAGGTGGAAGCAGTTCAACGTTGGCCGCCCTGATACCACCCGAGCCTGGAGGCAACTGGCACATCTACGGTACCGAGACGTCGACGTCCGGGATGCAGACACCGACTGTCTGGTCTTCTCCTGACGGGCTCACGTGGAAAGCCAGGCCCCTGGCCGACTCGGCGATAGACGGTGCTGTCGGCGGCGCAGCCCTCTACAATGGCGAGACGGTTGTCGTCGGATCTGTAGGCACCGGGACGTCCGAGCACGCAGCGGTGTGGCTGTCAGCCGAACCGGGAGCGCCCTTCAACAGTGTCACGGTTACCGCCCCAGCCGGACCATCCGAACTATCGGCAGTCACCGCAGGGCCTCTGGGGTTCTTCGCCACCGGAACCGAAAACGGGAGCTTCGCTATGTGGTCCTCGGTATCGGGCCAGTTGTGGACCCTAAACGCGGGCGCCGACCAATCAGTTGGCACAATCCCCGGGGCGCATGTGAACACCCTCGTCAGCATCGGTACCACGCTGTACGCGGGTGGATCCATCCCCGACGGCCCGACGACCCAGGCAGCGATTTGGTCGACCCAGGATGGACTGAATTGGAACCTGATCGGCCGGGCGTCGAGGGCATTCGCTTCCGAAGGAGACGAAGAGATATTCTCGATCGCCGCTCTGACACGAGGCCTGGTGGCGGTAGGAGCGGTCAACTTCGGCTCCGGTTGGCTGCCGGCTTCGTGGATTTCCCCCAACGGGATTAGCTGGAGTCCGCCGTCGACCGACTTCCCGTCGACGTCGTCGGCCTCTTCGTCGCGTTACGGGCCGTCCGGAGGGATGACTGCGTTCGACGTCACGCAAGTGACCGGCAGCACCGGCGAAGACTCCCTGGTCGCGTCCGGCGGAGGACCTGGCGGTCAGGGTGTCTGGCGGTCTACGGACGGCCTGCACTGGTCCTCGGTCGACCTGCCAGCCCAGGATGCTGCTCTCGGAGACTGGAGGGCCACCGCTGTCGGAGCAACCTACTCGACCACTGTCATCTTAGATACGCTTCCGGGCCAGCCTTACGTTCTAAGCTCCACCCTGAGCGGGTGGACTCAGCCCTCAGCTAACCCCGCCATCTTCGGCCCGGTGACACCGACAGCGGTCCCTTTATCTCTTCTCAAAGTCGGAGGGCAACTGGTCTTGGATGCCGACGTTGTCCAGCTCCCCCAGTCCATAGGACCGGCGACGGTGTCGTCTCAGACCCTCACCTCCCCGGACGCGAGCACATGGAGTGTGCAAAACCCCACATCTCCCTACCCTCAGTCACTCCCAGCGCCCAACGTCGTAACCTTTCACTCCGCAAGCAGCTGGATCGCGCTGGGCACAGGGCCATCCGGACTCGCCCAGACATGGACCAGCCCGACGGGCACCTCATGGCAGCTCAACGGCCTTCTCGACAGCGCCACTGGCGGCACCGCCACACCGACCATAAACGCAGTTTGCAGTTCGGCTTCCAATCCGCCAACCGCCGCGTCGGCTCCGATCGCGTCAACTTCTGACAGCCCCACTACGACGACCTCGTCAGCAGCCTCAACAGTACCTGTAACCGGAGGTTCCACCTCAGGACCACTCCCCGCGGTGGAGGTGGCGGTGGGGTCAACACCCCAGCCAAGCGAACCATCGACCCACTCCTCCACTCTTACGCCTGGAACCGAAGCCAGCATCTGGTATTCGACGAACGGGACGGAGTGGACGAAGAGCGCCGTGAGCCCGGCTCCGGCACAGGGTGGAACAGAAACTGTAGCCGGATGCGTCGACATTGCGGGCTCGTTCGTTGCTTACGGAACGAGCACCTCTCCCGGAGGCAACCCCGTTCCAGCCGTGTGGACCTCCGCCAACGGCGTCGACTGGTCTCGCTCGGCGATAGAAGGGTTCGTGGCGGGCTCGCCTAATCCGATCATCGCCATGGCCGGCAGCGGACCTTACCGGCTCGCCGTCGCCAATCCCGACCCTTCAGCTTCTCCAAACCCTCCAGGTCCGACTTCGTCGAGCGCCGGGGTCGGCCCGGCCGCTTCCGCCCCTACAGACGCCGGCCTCGGATCTCCCCTTGGTCTCGAACCGACCGGGGCAGGACTGTGGGCCAGCACCAACTCCGGCCATTCCTGGGAGCTCCTTCCCACCTACTCAGGCCTCTGGGCCGACATGCAGGACACGCAACTGGATTCAGTCGTCTTCCAGTCCAGCAAGGCCGTAGTCGTCGGAACTGTGGCCGGTGAGTTAGCGGTCTGGGTCGGGTCGGCGACGACTGGAACGGCCGGCTTGGAGAGCCACGCACCCTCCTGAAAGACCAAGTCTTTCCATAAAAGCCCAGCTTCGACGGTGTATCGCCGAAGGTCCGTACGCTACCAATGCCATCACGTGGCGAGCACTGGGATATCCCTTGTTCAATTCGAACTCGTACGGCGGGTAGTCCACGGCGGCCGCGCGCATGAGGCGGTCACGTGACACCTTCGCAAGGATCGACGCTGCCGCTATCGATAAGCAAGTGGCATCGCCTTTGACGATCGTGGTAGTCGGAACTACCCTGACGAAATCCCACGGGCCGTCTACGAGAGCATGATCAACCTCGACTCCGAGCCCCTCCAGTGCCCTTTGGGCCGCATTTTGCTGTGCTTTTGCCATGCCGACGGTGTCGCACTCCTCGTGACTGGCGAACCCAACGCTCCAAGCGATGCACCCTTTTGCGACACGGTCAAACATCTCCTCCCGCCTGCGCTCCGTCAACGCCTTGGAGTCTCTCACCCCGTCGAATCGCCGCCCAGCCGGCAGGATGGCGGCCCCGACCGCCAGCGGCCCTGCCCACGCTCCTCGGCCGACTTCATCCATCCCTACCACGAGACGGCAGCCGCTAGCTTCCAATCGCCGTTCTTGGCTCCGGGTGGGAACAAGCCGGCTGACGTTACGTCCTGAGGACCGCCCCGTCGGCACTGTCAGACCCCGCACATACCGTCAGACCCCGCAGATAGAGTCAGGAAACACCCGCCGCTTTGTAGCGAAGCAGAAGTGCTCCATCACCTTCGCATACCGCCTGAAGCGACAAAGCCACGGGAGCTGAAGCTGAGCCGTTGGCGAACCCGAGTCGACCGCCTCCCGCCAGCACCGGAGAAACAGTGACACACAGCTCATCCACGAGACCTGCCCCAAGGAGCGCACCGAACAAGGTCGGACCGCCCTCACAGAGGATCCTGCCTAGTCCCCGAGCTCGCAGATCGGCGATCACAGCTGGCAGATCGATCTCCTTCTCGCCGGCAGCCACCACCTCGGCGACTCGTGACAGATCTCCTCGGCGGGATGCCTGACCCTCGGTGGTATAGACAATCACCTTGCCCTCAGAGTCAAACAGCGGTGAAGACGCGTCGAATGCTCCACTCCCCGAGACGACGGCTAGGCGCGGGACGCCGGTCTGACCGCGCGCTTCACGCCTTGAACGCCTGTCGGCATTCAGCGTCACAGGTCCGTAGTTCTCGGCGCGGACGGTGCCTGCTCCGACCAAGACGACGTCTGCTGCGGCGCGCATAGCCGCGAACGCCTCGCGGTCGGCGGGAACCCCGAGCGGGCCGCTCAGCCCATCGACCTCGACGGCCCCGTCGAGGGAGGTGACCAGATTCAACCTCAAGTGAACGTCGCTCGGATGGCGGTAGAAAACTTCAACACTCTCAGGGGTAGCCAGGAAGCCTGTGCTGGGAAGAAGCTGCTGAATCACCTAGAGGACGCCTTGGAATCCACTGGCAACGACATTACGAGCACGATATCAACACTAGACCACTCCCCCTCGGCGGGCCTGCCTGCCGCCGCAAGAGTTGACACGATCGTGACAGAACCCGACCGCCCGGACCTAGCCCACCCGCCGTGGATGTTGTGGGGGATCACAGTTCCCTATCATGGGGATATGAGTACCTCGGCCGTGCCCCGCCTCACGGGAGACGCCGTGCTCATCCCTGTCAAGGCGTTCGATCGGGCCAAACTCAGACTGGCATCCGCTCTTACGCCCCTTGAACGCAGGCGACTCGCTAAGGAGATGGCCGAGCGTGTGGTGCGATCCGCTGCGAAGCTCACGGTTGCGGTGGTCTGCGACGACGAGGAGGTCGCAGCTTGGGCTTCTGGACTCGGAGCGGTCGTTTTGTGGGAACCCGGACGTGGCCTCAACGGCGCCGTCCAGTTCGGCTTCGAACACTTGCGTTCCCAGGGCGTGGCTACAGTTGCTGTCGTGGCTAGCGATCTACCTCTGGCGGACGACATCGGATGGGTAACCCGATTCCGGGGCATAACCCTCGTGCCAGACCGTCGAGACGACGGGACGAACGTCATATCGGTTCCGCCGGGTGTAGCTTTCCGCTTCTCCTACGGGCCGCAGTCGTTCATGCGACACAAAAGTGAAGCCTTGAGAGCGAACGCGGCCCTCAGAGTCGTTCATGACTCGCCGCTCGCCTGGGACGTAGACGTCCCCGACGACCTCGGAGTACTGACCCGATGAGCGATCCGAATTCCCACGGTCATTTCGCCGGCGCTCCAAGTGTGGACATCGACGTCCCTGACAGCGCGCTCGCCATAGGAGCGCATCCCGACGACATAGAGTTCGGCTGCGGAGGAACCCTCGCCAAGTGGGCTTCAGCGGGCTGTCGTATCTACCATTTCGTATGCACTGACGGCTCGAAGGGAACCTGGGACCCACTTCGCGACCGGCAAGATCTCATCGCTGAGCGCCGAGAAGAGCAGATCGCGGCTTCCAGGATTCTCGGTGGCGAGGGTCGGGTTACCTTCGGAGAGTGGGTCGACGGCGAGCTTCAGTGCTCCTTGTTGGAGCGCAGCGTCGTCGCCAGGGAGATTCGTGCGGTTAGGCCTCAAGTGGTCCTCGCCCACGACCCTTGGAAGCGCTACCGCTTACACCCCGATCACCGCAATGCGGGATTCCTTGCCACCGACGGGATCGTCGCCGCGCGAGACCCGCTCTTCTTCCCCGAGCATGGTCTGTCGCCGCATAGACCGACCAAGTTGTTCCTCTGGGAAGCGGACACTCCCGATCACCTCGAGACGATCGACGACGTCGAGGGAGTGAAGCTGCAAGCACTGCTGGCTCACCGAAGCCAGTTCCGCTCGACGATGGGCATCGACGGCGCTGACGACGCGACCGTGGACCACTTCGCCGAGCGGATGCGCACCCGCCATGCCGAAATTGGGGAGCCATTCGGTCTCCCAGCTGCCGAGACTTTCAAGTTAATAGACCGGCTATGAACCGCTCCGGCGGATCACCCGATGCTAGATACCGGGGATCCGTCGGAGAATGCTGAGCTTGGGGACAAATAAACTCGCCTTTGCGACGAGAAGGCGGTCTAACGCCTGGCGTCTCTTGCTCTACCCCACTTTCCTGCTCGGGAAGGCCCTCGGGTCTTCAGCGCTTCTTGGCAGGCTTGGCTGCCTTCGCTGGAGTGGCAGGCTTCGTGGCGGCCTTCGCCGGACGGGCGGCTTTCGCCGGGGCAGCGGCCTTGGCAGCCACCGCTTTCGATGACGCCGCAGCCTTCGACGCTGTCGACCGGCCGCCCGAGGGGGCTGCAGCCTTCTTCGCTGCAGCAGACCTGGCCTTGGTATTGAGTGCCACCTTGAAAGCTGAAGCCGGCTTGAACGCCACCGACTTCGACGCAGGGACCTTCACCGTAGCTTGAGTTTGCGGGTTGCGCGCCAAGCGCGGGCCGCGAGCCCTGGGATCGAACGAGCCGAATCCGAAGATCGATACGCGGTTACCAGCTTTCACCTCAGCGATAATGGCAGCCGTGACAGCCTCGACGGCCGCCTCCGACTGCTTCTTGTCCAGTCCCGTCGAGGCCTGAACTGCCTGGGCCAGCTCTGTTCTGTTCACTGCTACCTCCAGATAGGTGGGGAAGTTTCCCAGATATACAAGAGGTTTTCCGGGCCCAGGTCAAGTATTTACCCGTCCGGGCAAGGAAAAAGTGCCTACATTGGCACGATGGAGACCGAACACGAGCGGTTGCGACAGGCAAATCTTGGGGAATTGCCCTGGAGGCGCTGGGGCCCTTACCTATCCGAACGGGCGTGGGGGACCGTCCGCGAGGACTACTCGGCCGACGGGGATGCCTGGTCGTACCTGCCTTTCGAACAGGCCCCGTCGAAAGCGTTCCGCTGGAACGAAGACGGAATGGCCGGTATCTGCGACGACGAACAGAACCTGTGCCTCGCTTTGTCGCTATGGAACGGCAAAGACCCGATCCTAAAGGAACGCCCGTTCGGCTTGACGAGCGAACAAGGCAACCACGGCGAAGACGTTAAGGATTACTGGTGGTATCTCGACGCGACGCCCACCTCGTCGTGGCTGCGCTGGCGCTACCACTATCCCCAAGCCGAGTTCCCCTACGACCAACTACTCGAAGTGAACAGGTCGCGGACCCGTCACGACCCCGAATACGAGCTCCTAGACACTGGGATCTTCGACGAGGATCGCTTCTGGATTGTCGAGTGCACATGGGCGAAGGCGGGCCCCGAGGACATCCTGTGGAAGATCACCGCCCGCAACGCAGGACCCGATCCTGCGGTCATCGACGTTCTCCCAACCGTCTGGTTCCGCAACACCTGGTCTTGGACCGCTCAGACCAACAAACCCGAACTGTCCCTGAGAGGATCAAGAATCCTAGCTACACATCCGACGCTCGGGGAGTGGCAACTAGCGTGGGACCACGGCTCTCCTGCACTGTTTTGTGACAACGAGACAAACACAACGAAGCTCTACAACTCTGCCGGCCCAGCCTGGCCCAAAGACGGGATCGCAGAGCACGTCCTCCGGGAAAGTCCCACCGTCAATCCACAAAACCGGGGAACGAAGGCCTCCATTCACCACCACTTCGAAGTTCCACCCGGAGCGACGGTCGAAGCCCGGCTGCGCTTCTGGAGGACCGGCGAGGGAGCCCGCCCAGCCCCAAGCGCGCAAGAGGGCGACCTCAACTTGTATTTCGACTCAGTCATGGCAGCCAGAAAGTCCGAAGCTGATGCCTTCTACGCGGGCATGCTCCCCTCCGATGCCACGGACGAGGAGAGGATGGTGGCTCGCCAGGCCGGCGCCGGGATGTTGTGGTCCAAACAGTTCTTCCACTTCGACGTCGAGAAGTGGCTCAAGGGGGACCCAGCGGAGCCACCTCCGCCGCCCGGTCGGGGCGAGATCCGAAACGGCGACTGGACGCACCTTAACAATCGTGACGTTATATCCATGCCGGACCCTTGGGAGTACCCCTGGTACGCGTCGTGGGACCTGGCGTTCCACTGCGTCGCACTCGCCCACCTCGACGCCGAGTTCGCAAAGCGCCAGCTGATACTGCTGTGCCGGGAATGGTACATGCACCCGAATGGCCAGCTGCCGGCATACGAATGGAACTTCGGTGACGTGAACCCACCCGTTCAGGCCTGGGCCGCTCTGCGCGTTGCGGAGATAGACGCTCAGGCACGCGCCGCCCGCAAAGAGGACCCCTCGATCGACCACCAGTTCCTGGAACGAGTGTTCCACAAGCTGCTTCTCAACTTCACCTGGTGGGTCAACCGCAAAGACTCTTCCGGCAACAACGTCTTCGAAGGAGGCTTCCTCGGCCTAGACAATATCGGCCTGTTCGACAGGTCAAAGCCGCTTCCAGTTCCCGGACGCACCGAGCAGTCCGACGGCACTGCGTGGATGGCCATGTTCTGTTTGAACATGCTGGAGATAGCCATGGTTTTGGCTGTTGCCGACCCGGTCTACGAGGACGTGGCTACCAAGTTCTTCGAACATTTCACCTACATAGCCCATGCGATGGAGACCCAAGGCCTCTGGGACGACCAGGACGGCTTCTTCTACGACGTGCTCAGTCTCGACAGTGGGGACACGATACCTGTGCGGGTCCGTTCTATGGTCGGCGTCGTCGCTCTGTTCGCAGTGACTGTCCTAGAGCCTTCACACCTCGAGGCCCTACCCTCATTCGCGAGACGCCTGGAGTGGTTCCTCGCGAACAAACCTGACTACGCCGAGCATGTGTCGCACATATCCGTCAAGGGGTCCGGAGATCGCATGCTGCTCTCGGTCGTCGACCGCCAGAGTCTCGTAAAGGTCCTTTCGAGGGTGCTCGACCGCAGCGAACTCCTTTCCGACCACGGAGTCCGGTCTGTTTCGAGGTTCCACTTGGACCATCCGTTCCAGATCAGGATCGGAGGCACTGAAGCCACGGTCGACTATGAGCCCGGAGAGTCCACCACAGGTCTCTTCGGCGGAAACTCCAACTGGCGAGGACCCGTGTGGTTCCCGCTCAACTACTTGCTCGTAGAGTCACTCGATCGTTACGACACCTACTTCGGCGACAGCCTAAGCCTTGAGCACCCGACAGGATCGGGCTCGGAGGCTTCGCTACACGAGGTCGCCGACGACCTGTCGCGCCGGCTCGTATCCATCTTCCTGCGCGGCCCCGACGGGCGAAGGCCTGTGTTCGGCCAGTACGAGAAGCTCCAAAATGATCCCGCGTGGAGCGACATGATCCTCTTCCACGAGTACTTCCACGGTGACACTGGCGCAGGCCTGGGGGCCTCGCACCAGACCGGCTGGACAGGACTCGTTTTGGACCTTCTAGCCGATCGCAAGCTCGGCGGCCGAGACTAGCGGACTGGACATCCGACCTGGCGTACCCCCAACCAACCGGCACAGCCGCTAGCCTGGAAACCCGTGCGCAGGATAAAACGAGCCAAGTCGCTCACCGGCGCCTGTAGAGACACCACCGCTCGGGATGCCCGCGTGCTGATCATCTCGGCGAGCATGGGGGCCGGCCATGACGGAGCGGCGCGCAACATCGCCAAGCAACTTCGCTTGGAGGGTCACGACGCCGTCGTCGAGGACTTTCTGACGAGCGCTCCCCTTCACATAGGCGCAGCCCTGCGATCCGGATACGAGTTCGAACTTAGGCACGTCCCGTCGGCTTACGAGGCCTCGTACCGTATGTGGTACAAAGTCCCCTGGCTCAGAGGTCTTGTCGGATTCCTGGTGACCCTCCTCACCCGGAGGCGAGTACTGCGCTGGGTGTCCCGCTTCGAAGCCACGACGGTCGTCTCCACTTATCCGCTTGCGACACTTTGCCTTGGTCGGCTGCGGAGGAAGGGGATCCTCGACGTTCCGGTAGTGAACTTCATAACCGATTTTGGAGTTCACCCGCTGTGGGTCCACCCCGGCGTGGATGTCAACCTCGCTATGCACGACGAGTGCGCTGCTGAGGCGACCCGGCTCTCGGGTCGCCCGAGCGTAGCGTGCGGGCCAGCTACACCTGAGCGCTTCGCCTCGTCACGCCTTCCTCCACGAGCCGACGCTAGGCGACTGGTCGGCCTAGACGACTCGAAGCGCACAGTCTTGGTGGTAGCCGGGTCGTGGGGTGTAGGTAGCGTTGTCGAAACCTGGGCGGAGATCACCTCCGACAGTCGCTTCTCGACGGTGGTTGTCTGCGGGCGGGACGAGAAGCTGAAAGAGCGCATCACTCGCTTGGTGGATCTGAAAGGAACCGGATGCAAAGTCCTCGGCTGGACAGACGACATGCCGACCCTGATGGCAGCTTGCGACGTCTTGGTGGAGAACGCCGGAGGCCTCACCTCCTTCGAAGCCTTACGGGCAGGGCTGCCGGTGGTCAGCTACCAGCCGATCGCCGGGCACGGCCGCCACAACACCCAGCGCATGCACGACGCAGGCGTCAGCACGCTTGCCGGGAACGTCACCTCCCTCCACCGTGCGCTGGCCGAGCTGAGCTTCGAAGGCCTTGCGCGCCGCACGCAAGTTACGGCGGGACGGGCAATCTTCAAAGCCGATCCCGTCGAGGCGATACTCGCCGCCGACAGAGCGCCAGCCTACCGGCCGGTGAAGGTCCGCAAGGCCAAGCGGGCGGTACGCGTAGCCATGGCCGGGTTGGTCACTGCGGCCCTCGGATGGGCGGGACTCACCTCCGGCGTCGCAATGGCCACAGAGGAGGGCGCCGGAGTCCTGCAACCTCCACCTGGACCTCTCACAGTCGACTACATGGGGGTTCGCCTGAGCACCCCTGAAGCAGCTGACCCTCAGATCGCCGCGGACCTTTTCTCCTTGGACGCTACCGCTGTGGTCGACGAGGCGACAGCGGTTCAAGCAGCCCGGCAACTCAGACGGATCGTGGCAGAAGGGCTGAGCGTGGATGACGGAGGCGCAAGCAGCGCCGGCTCCTATGGCCCGGTAAACCCCGGGACGCTCAGCGAAGGAGCTCCTTGGCAGGAGGCCTCGGCCGATGCCCGAGCGGCAGCAGCGATATCTCACGTTGT
The DNA here is from genome assembly GCA_027391075.1 of Acidimicrobiaceae bacterium. Taxonomy (GTDB): domain Bacteria; phylum Actinomycetota; class Acidimicrobiia; order Acidimicrobiales; family Palsa-688; genus JAJZAM01. The sequence goes on from DAHYHI010000015.1 coordinate 188,154, forward strand.
CGGCCAAACAGTCACCCAGAGCGTCCCAGACCGGGGGCTCAACGCGTGGGATCTCACACAGTCAGACGCCAACCACCTCAAGCTCGTCGTAGCGAACCGCGTTCTCCGGCCCGGCCCTCAGGATGCGACGATCAAGCTCGCACCCCGGCAGGTCTACCTAGTCGACGGCCTCGACTCTACCCCCCAGCAGCTCGACGCGTACCTCCGCCAGTTGCTCGCTCAGATGAGAGCACAGGCAATCCTGCCGGCACCACTCAGCAGTCTCGCATGAGCCCCGGTGGCGTCGCTCGCGGCGCAGCGCTGGCGATAGGAGCCGCTACGGCGGCCCACCTGGCGCCAGGCGTCGTCGCATGGAGAAGAGGGCGCTGCGCAGTGCTGCCGCGCCTTGCAGGGGTCGGCCGTCTCGACCACGTAGCCTTGACCTTCGACGACGGTCCTCATCCTGTGTCCACCCCACTCGTGCTCGACGCCTTAGAGCGCCTCGGATGGCACGCTACTTTTTTCTGTCTGGGATCCGAGGCGCGCCGCCACCCCGGCACCCTTCGCGAGATAGCTCGACGCGGTCACGAGCTCGCAGTCCACGGCGAGACCCACAGGAGTCACCTGCTGCGTAGCGCCTTTGACGTATCGCGGGATGTGATCTCGGCTCGCGACTCGATCGAGGAGCTCTCGGGCCAGTCACCTAGATGGTTCCGTCCGCCATATGGGACTGTGGCAGCCTCTACCTTGGTGGGTGTGCGCCGCAGTGGCCTACAGCTCGTCTTGTGGTCGGCGTGGGGACGCGATTGGAGAGCTGGCCAGACCGGTAGAAGCGTCGCCGACGAGGTGGACCGGACCTCGACGGGAGGGGACACGGTACTGCTCCACGACTCCGATATCACCTCCTCCGAGCGAAGCTGGGAAGCAACCGTTGCGAGCCTTGATATCTTGGCCCGACGATGGGAAGCCCGCGACCTGGTGGTCGGCCCTCTGCGCGAGCACTTCTAAAGCCGGGTACCGAGACGCGACTTTCAGCCAGAACACAAAGCCCACGACTAGGGCGTATGGAAGTGACTGGCGCTCTAGCTGTTGCGATAACTGCGGCGTTACTGTCTGCGTGCACCACAAGCCTCGGGCCAACGGTTAAAGCAGCCCCGGTGCTCGACGTAGCCACAGGCGCCTATCCCGTCGCTGAAGCGGTCAGCTTGATAGGCGGTTCGAAGGTGTCTGTAGACGACGTCGTACCGTCTGGAGAAGACCCGTTAACCTACCAGCCAGGTCCCTCTCAGCGAGAGGCGATAGACAGGGCCGGCCTTGTGATTGCCGTGGGAGGGAACTTCCTGCCGGCGACTGACACGTACCCTACCGTTAAGGGAAAGTCCTTGACGATGCTGACGGCACTCCCCACGACCGACCCGTACTTCTGGCTTGACCCTGCTTTGATGAACAAGGCGGTAACGGTCATCGTCAAGGCCATGGACGCCGCCGACCCACAAGCTGCCCCGCTGTTCAACGAGAACTCCGTCTCGTTGAATGCCGAAATATCTTCGCTCGACAGCGACTTCACGCGAATCCTATCGGCGTGCCCGGGGAAGCTGCTCGTCGGTCCGGATACGGCGTTCTCCTCCATGGCAACCGAGTATGGACTTCGATCGCAGGTGGTAGCCCCAGACCCGGATAGAAGCCAAATCGACGCTCTGGTCAGCGCTGTCCACGACTCGGGACCCGCAGCAATCTACAGCGAACCATGGGTGACCGACGCCGGCGTTAGCGCAGTGGCTACCGTCGCCCACGTGTCGCTTCACTCCTTGGACACGCTCGTGGGGCCCCCTGCCGGGGGATGGCCGAGCGGGGCTACGTATTTCGCCTTGATGGAGCAGGACCTGGGAACGCTGAGCTCCGCCCTAGGATGCAACAACAACGAGCAATGACCGACCCACTGCGAGTCGTGTCGTCGTGGCCCGGGGCCGCAGCTGCTGGTTGGCGGGACGCCACCCGCGAATCCAAAGTCGGGCAGGCCGACCGGTCATTCCGGTGGGCGTCGGTGACCAAGGTGATCTCTGCGATGGCGATCTGGGTCGCAATAGAAGAAGGTACCGTCGACTTCGAGGACGAAGTCGGACCACCGGGGGCGACGCTGCGCCACCTTCTCTCGCACGCCTCTGGCATCGCTCCAGACGACGACCGGATCCTCGCTGATCCAGCGACGCGCAGGATCTACTCGAACCGGGGAATAGAGATAGCCGCCGCTCATCTCGCCCGGCGAGCGGATATGCACTTCGCCGACTATCTCCGCGAAGCTGTCCTCGTACCTCTCGGAATGACCTCCACCCTCCTTCAGGGCTCCCCCGCGTACGGCGCCGAGGGCCCTTTAGACGACCTGCTCGCCGTAGGATCGGAGCTTCTAACACCCAGACTCGTGTCAGGCGATACCCACCTATCAGTGACGAAAGTCAGCTTCGGAGGCCTCCCCGGCGTCCTGCCCGGCTTCGGGTTCCACGCTCGCAACGACTGGGGATTGGGCGTGGAGGTCCGCTCCGACAAAACCCCGCATTGGACGGGAAGAACGAACTCGCCCGCCACTTTCGGGCATTTCGGTCGTAGCGGTGCGTTCATCTGGGTGGATCCCACAGCAGGCGTGGCCTTAGCAGGCCTCTCCGACCAACAGTTCGGCCCGTGGGCCCTTAGCGCCTGGCCGGACCTCTCGGACAGGGTGCTCAGGGCGCGCGGCTAGGCGTCTTCTGTCGCCTTCAACTCACGGAAAGCCGCCAGGGCCCGCGGCCCCCAAACCGTCGCAGGTCCGCCGCTTAAGACAACCGCCACCCCGATCGCTTCGGCCACTTCCTCTTCCGTCGCTCCGCGCCGCGCCGCTCCACGAGCGTGGGAAGCGATGCAGCCGTCGCACTGCCGGCTGACCGCCACCGCTATCCCTATCAACTCCTTCGTCTTCGCCGGGAGCACCCCGTCGGCGAAGGCCGCCCTCTGCATGTTCGCGTAAGCCCCGATCACGTCGGGAATGTGCTCGCGAAGGTCGCGTGCTGGTTGGCGAAGCTCTCCAAGAACTTCATTGGGGTGGATCATTCCCGCTCCTCACGATCTGGTGCCGTACCGTCGGCAACGTCAGCCTGTATTGTGCCTCCCCGAGCGGCCACCGCGCGGGATTAGCCCGTCGGTCCTGCCGGCTCGCAACCCGCCGTCACCTACTCGAACAAGGACCCCCTAACCAGTGAGACCCAAAACCCACACGCTCCTGGCGGCAGCAGTGGCGTCGGTTACGCTCGTTGCATGCGGTTCAACCGCAGCTACGAAGCTGTCGGCTGGCGAGCTCTTGGCCAAAGCGGAGCAGACCGTGAACGCTACGGACAGTCTCCACTTCGTCCTCACGAGCTCCAACGTCTCACCGAGCGGAACGAATCTCGTCGGCGGAAGCGGCGACCTCGAGCGACCCGAGAGCCTGCAAGGGTCATTCAAAGTGACGATAAGCGGTTTCACCGCCACAGTGAAAGTTGCCGCCGTAGGGGCTGTCTTCGAAGCGGAGTTGCCACTGTCGAGCTCGTTCACCAAGACTGACCCCACCGAATTCGGTCTCGAAAACCCCGCATCGCTTCTAAGTCCCTCCACCGGGTTGATCAGTCTCCTGGGCTTGGGATCGGCTGCAACGGTGACTGGTCAGGAGCGTGTGGACGGGGAGCTTCTCGACACCGTCAGCTACCAGATACCAGGCAAGGACGTGCCGGTACTTCCTGACGAGAACCCTTCCAAGCCCGTCGACATGACAGCGGCGATAGACCCCTCCAACTTTCAGTTGAGGTCGGTGACGCTAGTCGGACCCCTCACGAGCTCCACTTCGAACTCCACTTACGTGGTCACGCTCACCAACTACGGAGAGCACGTGAAGATCACGCTACCTCCCACGTCTTGACCACCGCAGCGCCGCCCCACGGCGTTTCCCGAGAGGACAGGACCCGGCTAGTCCTAGCAGCGCTTGGCGTTCTGATCGCCTCATCTGACACCTACGTCGTCGTCGTGGCACTTCCCAACATCATGAACGGCGTCGGGATAGGCATCGACCATCTTCAGCGCGCCGCTCCGATCATCAGCGGATTCCTGCTCGGATACACGGCCGTCCTGCCGCTGATTGGACGGATCGCAGACGTCGCAGGTACCGCCGCTACGTTCAAATGGTGCCTCGTGGCTTTCGCCGCAGGCTCCGCGATAACAGCAACGTCGCACTCCCTACCTGTGGTAGTGACAGGGCGGGCTATGCAAGGAGTGGGCGGAGGCGGGCTCATACCGGTTGCTCTCGCCATGGTCGCGTCACGCTGGCCCGCAGATCGCAGAGGCGTGCCACTCGGGATGATAGGTGCCGTACAGGAGTTCGGTAGCCTGCTCGGTCCGCTCTACGGTGCGGCCGTCGTAGCCGTCTCGACGTGGCGTACTATATTTTGGCTCAACCTGCCGATCGTTGCCGTCCTCGGAGCCGCCTTGTGGTTCACGAACCATCGGGACAACGCCAGGCGGACCCCGGTGCGATTCCCAGACGGTGTTTCCGTCGATACCTCAGACCGACGGGGGAGCCCTTCGGGCGCGCTGACCGGCGAACCAGGAGCCAGCCGGCGGCGGCGGGATCTTCCCGGCATCACCCTTGCGCTCGCCGGCACGGCCGGGCTTCTGGTCGGCTTGGACGCCCCGGCCAACTTGGCCGACAGCGTCAGCTTCGGAGGCGCCTACGCGCCGATCGCCTCCGGTCCCTGGGCGGGCATCACAACCCCGGTGGTGATCGTTTCCGCCGGCCTTCTGGTACTGTTCGCCCTTTGGGAGCTTCTAGCTCCGAGCGGCGTCGCCCGCGTCATCGGACCCCGAGGCGGGCGTCAGGTTATCGCCCGCTCGGACCTGCCCGGGGCGCTGCTCCTGGCCGGGGTACTGGCGTGCGTGGTGATCGCATTCTCTACCTCTGATCCGTCGACCCAGGTTCTCGCCTCGAGCACGCCGGTCGTGGCACCCCTTGGCGTAGCGTTCGCCGCGGGATTCTGGTGGCGTCAACGACGGGCCGAGCACGCCTTGATCTCTAAGGGCAGCTTCTCCGCCAGGCCAGCTTGGGGGGCCCTGGCGGTCAACCTCTGGGCGGGTGCCGCCCTGATATCCGCCTTGGTGGACATACCGCTGTTCGCTAGGTCCACTGTGTACCCGACTTCCGAGGTGGGAGCCTCGCTGGTTCTAGTCCGGTTCTTAGTGGCCGTGCCTGTGGGAGCCGCAGCCGGTGGATTCGCGTGTCGCAGCCGTAGCAGAGCACCTTACGTAGCCGCGTGCGGCTTGCTCGTCTGCGCCGGAGCATTCGTAGCGATGACGACCTGGTCGGCAGACTCCCTCGGCGGCGCTATCCGGCCGAGCGACTTAGAGTTGATAGCCTGCGGTTTCGGTTTCGGCCTCGCGATAGCCCCCGTCAACGTCGCCATTCTCGGCGCGGTGACCGAGAAGTACCACGCTTTGGCCAGCGCCCTTGCGGTAGTAGCGAGAACCGTGGGCATGCTAGTAGGGCTGTCCGCCCTCACGGCAGTAGCCCTCCATCGCTTCTATCTGGCCGAGGCGCGCATACCGTCGCCGTTCGTGTCTTGCCCTCAGCGCCCGGAGAACTGCCCAGCGTTCAACGCTGCGACCACCAACGCCGTTCTAGTCGAGTTGCACACCATTTTCGCGGGCGCCGCCGTCTGCGCCGTCGTAGCAGCTTCACTGGCGTTGTGGACCTTAAGGTCCAAAAGGATGCCCGCAGCCCCTACGATAGAGGCCTAGTTACCAACAGCCAGGGAGACCCCTTAAGTGGACGTTCGCATCGGAGTGGTTCAATCAGCCAAGGAGATCGAGTTGGAGCTGCCGGAAGGCTCCGACCCTGACCAAATCGCCACGATGGTCGAAGAAGTCCTCTCGGCCGAGTCTGGAGTTCTCTGGCTAACCGACCGCAAGGGGCGTCGCGTGGGAATACCCGCAGGGCGCATCGCCTACGTGGAGTTGAACTCCCCGAGCGAGGAGCGTCGAGTCGGCTTCGGCGCTGCGGTGCGTGGCTGACCTTTTAGACCGCAAGCTGATCTTCGTCACCGGTAAAGGCGGGGTAGGAAAGACCACCATTGCGGCGTCGATCGCCTGGTTGGCCGCTGAACGCGGGAAGAGGACTCTGGTGTGTGACGTGGACGACCGGGGTGACCTGGCAGACCTCTACGAAGCAGGTCCCTTCAGTTTCGCCGAAAGAGAAGTGGCTCCTCGCCTGTGGGCGATGTCGATGGACGCAGAGGCTTCACTTAAGCAGTACCTGTCACTTCAGCTGAAACTCCCGTTGATCACACGGATCGGTCCGATCGCTCGCATGTTCGACTTCGTCGCTTCCGCTGCGCCGGGAGTCAAGGAGATCGTGACGGTGGGTAAGTTCTGCTGGGAGGTCAAGGAGAACCACTACGACCTTGTCGTGGTCGACGCGCCTTCTAGCGGTCACGTAGTCGGGCAGTTGGCTGCACCGCAGGGCATCAACGAGTTGGTCAAGGTGGGCCTGGTCCGAAACCAGACAGACTGGATGCTCGACATCCTCGGGGACTCCGGCAAGACCGGGGTGGTTATCGTAGCCACCCCAGCAGAGATGCCAGTGAGTGAAACTGAAGACCTGATGGCCCGCCTTGAGCAAGAGACCAACGTCGCCCTGAGTGCCGTCGTGGTGAATCGGGTCCTTCCAGAACTGTTCGGTCGGGGTGAGGAGGAGGTGTTCGCCCGCCTGGAGGATCCAGGCGCGAGGGCCGCCGTAGAGTCCGAGTTGGGCGGACACCTCGGACCGCTGGTGGACGCAGCCCGGCTGATGGTAACGATGCGCAGGTCAAGGACCGTCCACTTGGAGCGTCTCCGCGACGCAGTAAGCCCGGACGTGGCGATGCTGTACATGCCCTACCTTTTCTCCAGGGGAAGCGGTCTTCGCACCACCAGGCAAGTCTCCGAGGCCCTCGCCGCAGAGTTGGGCTACTGATGGCCCAGCGTGGAGGCCCTAACCGATCAGCAGGGTCTCTTGGAGGGCTCGTAGCCTCACGGGAGATCGTGATCGCTTGCGGCTCAGGCGGGGTGGGTAAGACGACCACCGCGGCTGCCCTCGCTGCGACGGCAGCCCTGCATCACCAGACGAAAGTTCTCGTGTTGACCGTCGACCCGGCCCGGCGCCTAGCTGACGCTTTAGGCCTGGACGGTCTGGGCAACGATGCTCGCAGGGTGGACCCGGCAGCCTTCTCCAAAAGCGGCACCAAGCCTCGCGGTGACATGTGGGCTGCGATGCTCGACACGAAGCAGAGTTGGGACGACCTCGTGCGCCGCCACGCCCCCGACAAGGCCACAGTCGAGCGCATCCTCACCAACCCTCTCTACGACAACATCTCCGGTCGCTTCGTTCAAAGCCACGACTACATCGCCATGGAACGCCTCTACGAGCTGCACACGAGCGGTGTCTACGACCTGATAGTCGTAGACACCCCCCCCAGCCGCAATGCCCTGGACTTCATCGCCGCTCCGAGGCGCATGGCAGAGTTTTTCTCTTCGAAACTTCTGCGGCTGCTGATCGCTCCCTACAAAAGCCGTCTAGTCAATGTGGCCTCCCGGCCCTTCTACCAGGTTGCAGACCGTGTACTCGGATCGCAGTTCCTCGAAGACATCGCCGAGTTCTTCATCTTGTTCCAGACCATGTACCCCGGGTTCGTAGAGCGGGCACGCGCCGTCGAGAGACTCCTCGCTGATCGCCGGACGACTTTCGTGGTGGTGAGCACGCTCGAACCGGCACCGGCAGCGGAAGCGGAGTTCTTCATCGAGGTGCTCACCTCCAGGGGATACGACCTGGGTGCACTGGTCTTGAACAAGGTCCTTCCCGCCTACCTCCTCGACGACGACGCTGCAGCCTTAGCAGCCCGATTGGAAGCTCAAGCAGGCGTGATCGCCTCGACCGAGGGACTCGCCGCTTCTCTTGGAACGGACCCTCAGCAGTTGGAGCGCGTGTTGTGCGAGGTCGCATCCAACTTCTCGAATTTTTCGATGGTCGCCAGCCGGGAGGCAGGCCTACGCCGGGATCTGGAGCGTCGGGGCAGCATCGTCGCCAGCGCCCCCGAGTTCGAAGGCGACATCAATGACGTCGCCGGTCTGCTCACCCTCGGCGCACTGACCTGGAAGTAGCGTCTCTGCCATGGCAACCCTAGCCGAGCTCCTCCAGGAGCACACAGACGCTCCTGGGCCGGTCGTAGCCCACCTCCAGCGGCTAGTCACGGGTTGGGGGATGCTGTCGGACCTGTGCTTCGCCGACCTGTTGCTGTTCGTACCGGTGCGAGACTCCCCGGACTTCGTGGTTGTCGGCCAGGTACGGCCCACCACCAGCCAGACTCTGCACCCCGACGACCTCGTCGGCCACGTCGTAGGCGTCGACGAGCAGACCATCGTGTCGCGTGCGTGGCGGGTTGGGGCAGTCGTAGAAGACGAAGTCCGGGTCACCGCTCGCAGCGAACGGGCCCGCCTCGTGTGCATACCCGTGCGCTACCAGGGATCCTTGGTAGGAATCATGACAAGGGAGTCAGCCTTGTCAGTACGACGCCGGCCGGGGGTCCTCGAAAGGGTGTACGTCGAGGTTTTTGACCGCTTGGCACGCATGATCGCCAGAGGAGAGTACCCCTTCCCCGTCGACGAGACGTTCATCTCTGAAACGCCGCGGGTAGGTGACGGAGTCCTGGTCCTAGACGAGTCTGCTCGAGTTGACTTTGCGTCGCCCAACGGAGTCAACGCCTTACACCGTCTCGGGATGTACTCAGGTATCGATGGAATCCGCCTCGACGAGGCAGGGATCCACCAGTCTGCCGTTCCGCTGGCCTACCAGACCCGTCTGCCGACGGTCGAGGAAGTCGGCGAGGGCGACACTGTCGTGATAGTCCGCTGCATTCCGCTGCTGGACGGATCAGATGTCACCGGTTCGCTGGTGCTGGTGCGTGACGTCAGCGACCTGCGGCGACGGGACCGTCTCTTGCTTTCGAAGGACGCAGCGATACGTGAGGTGCACCACCGGGTCAAAAACAATCTGCAGACCATTTCGTCCCTCCTGCGGATCCAATACAGGAGGATGCCTCACGGTGAGGCACGCCACGCCTTGGAGGAGTCGGAACGACGGGTGCGCTCAATTGCGGTGGTGCACGAAATCCTCTCCCGTGACACCACAGACGCCGTCGACTTCAACGACATCGTTCCTCCCCTTGCACGCATGACTGAGGACATGGGAGGCCGTGACCGTCCTGTCTACATAGCTTGCCACGGAGAGGCTGGAAAGCTCGAAGCGTCCGTAGCCACCCCACTTGCGGTGGTGCTAAACGAGCTCCTGCAGAATGCCGCAGAGCACGCCAGACCTCTGGGGGACCCCGGCGACAGCGACCAAGACGGGGACGGCTCGGATCACTGCCCTATCGAAGTCAGCGTCGACATGCACCGTGACGGCAAGGCATTGAAGATCCGCGTTCACGACAATGGCATCGGGTTCCCCGACGGCTTCAACGCCGAGGGCTCCTCTTCGCTGGGGCTTTCCATTGTCAGCGGGCTCGTCTGCAGCCAGCTGGGTGGCACGATCACCATGTTCAACCAGGGCGGAGCGGTTGTCGAAATAACCGTGCCCGTGGACCACCAAAGCGACGATTTCGTGTCGATCTAACCCTTAGGATCCTTCGCTGTTTCTAAATGCGACCCCGAGGTTCAGCAACTCCGGCGCTGCTCGGAAAGCCAAGAGCGCCTCAGTCTGCGGCGCTCCTCTTCGGACGTACCGCCCCAGATACCGGACTCCTGATTGGTCGCAAGAGCGAACTCCAAGCACGCACTCATCGACTCGCATGTCGAACAGACCTCCTTGGCTGACTCGATCTGCTCGATAGCCGGTCCGGTGCTGCCCACAGGAAAGAACAGGTCAGGGTCGGTGTCTCGACATGCCGCCTGCTCGCGCCAGTCGTCGACGTCCCACTCAATGCTGCGGCTCCAGGCCAAGGCCACGCGGCACTACCTTTCAGGAAAGCTTGTGAAAAGAATCACGTGTACGCGCGCCGGTCAACACGCTTACAGCGCTCGATACATTAAGCGGGGACGGAAGCGAATTCAAGGCTCTTTCCTTGACATATTCCGCCGCTTCGAAAATGACCCGTGCCCACGACGCCCGAGCGCCCTCCGGACACGTCACCGTCGCCGCCCGTCAGGGTCGGCAACCTTGACGGGCACGATCAACCCGAGAGCGTCGGGTTCCCACCACAGGTCCAGCCGGCTAGCACGACCGATAGGCTCGCCGTCCACCTGGTATGGGAACGGCTCGGAGCCGGCAGCAACTGCGTAGAGCTCCTTGACATCCCTGACCAGCAAAGCCTTGCCCGAGTAACCTGGCAGAGTTCCTCGCCAAGGTGCCTTGGACGGTTCAGTCCTCTTTCGAAGGGTGCGAGCGGCAAGCATCGCAAGCAGAGGCGCTGATATCGACGTGAGCTCGACCACCGATAACGGCGAGGTCAGATCGGTTCCCGGCGCGAGGTCGAACGCTCGGTCACCCACAAAAGTGTACGGGCTGGTGTTCATCACTATTGCGAAGTACCCATTGTCCAGATCAGCCGTCCGCCCGCTCACATCTGTCATAGACAGCGAGAAGTGCGGATGGTGACGGTCGTAGCCTGTCGCCCAGGTGCGCAGGGCGCTGTAGGCAAAGAAGGTATGGCCCAGATAGCGCTTCAGGTGACTTCGCCGCTCGACCTGCTCCACCACAGCCGCGTCGAACCCGAGCCCGCAGTGGAACAGGAACCTCCTCCCACCTGCGTTGCCGACACCGACCCGTTCGACCCCTCCGCCAGGCGAGGCCATCGCAGCAAGTAGTTCAGCGGTCGCTTCTATCGGGTCGTTGGTCATACCTATCGTCCGAGCAAAGACGTTTGTCGAGCCCCCGGGAAGAACACCGAGCGCTGTCAAGGAGCCGGCGAGGCCGTTCGCCGCTTCATTGACCGTCCCGTCCCCACCAAGCACTACCACGGCGTCCATCCCCTTGGAGACGGCACTTTGGGCCAACGTCGCTGCATGACCAGGTCGACTGGTCTCGGCGACGGTCACCTGGTGGTCGGCAGCAAGCGATTTGTGTATCACGACGCGGGCCCGCAGCGTGACAGAGGAAGCGGACTCGTTCACTAGGAGGAGGATCCTCAAGTAGCTTCAGCACCAGTGCTGTCAGGGCCAGCGCCGCCGCCAGGACGGCCCTCTGACCGCACGAAGGCCCGCATGGTCGCGACGCTCTTCGACAACAACCTCGACACCTGCATCTGGGAGATACCTAGATCCCTGGCTATCTCAGATTGTGTCATACCCCCAAAGAAACGCCTTTCGACAACCTTGCGGGACACCTCTGGAAGCTTCGCCAGAAAAGCGTCTACGGCTATGCGGTCGTCCACGACGTCGTATCCGCTCTCGGACATCCCGAGGCGGTCGTAGCCCGATCCACCATGTTCGGCGTCGGGATTTCCGTCTAGCGACGCGAACCTGTAGGCCTGGCCGGCTTCGAGGGCCTCGAGCACCTCCTCCTCTGACGCTCCCACCTCCTGAGCCAACTCGCCCACTGTCGGCGAGCGGCCCAAGCGCTGGCCAAGAAGGTCCACGCTGGCTCCGAGACTGGCGTAGAGCTCCTGCATCCTGCGAGGCGCCCTTACAGCCCAGCCAAGGTCACGCAAGTGGCGCTTTAGCTCTCCGACGATCGTCGTGGTAGCAAAAGTCGAGAACGCGACTCCTCTGGTTACGTCGAAGCGTTCTATCGCCTTGAGCAGTCCGAGGGACGCGACCTGCACCAGGTCGTCGAGCGGCTGGCCGCGATTCGCGAAGCGTCGGGCAAGGTACGCAGCAAGTCCAAGGTGAGCCTCGACAAGCTTGTCGCGCACGGCTACGTCACCCGAGCTCGCGTACAGCGTGAACAGCTCGGCGGTTGTGGGGTCTTCAGGCACTCGCAGCTCGATCGGGGTGTCGCTTTACCAGCCTGAACTCGACGTGGCGTGCCGTAACTTTCACGTCATGCTCGTCGGCCACGGCAGCCAGCACGAGGCGCGACAGCTCGTTGATTCCGGGGGCTGCACCAGGGTCGGAGAAGGTGCCGGTTCCCTCGACGACAATCACCTGAGGAGCGACCCTGAATGTGATCTCCACGGTCCCGTCGCGCTCTCGGCCTCCAAGAGCAGCGAAGCAGATCTCGTCCACACCAAGGCGGATGTCCTCGACTTCGTCGTAAACGAAGCCGAACCTGACCGCCAGGCCAGCGGCCGTCACGCGGGCAAGGCGGAGAAACTCCGGTCGAGCGGGAACTACGAGACGTACTACATCGGCATCTGGCACTATCCTTCGGAACGTACCACCCAGGCGGACCACTGGCGCGCCCTTGCGCAAGTGGCGCCGAGTCAGCCGCTTCTAGAAAGATATGCTCATGAAAGTTGTCGTCTGCGTAAAACAGATACCCGACCCGGCCGGGGACCTCCGCCTGGACCCGGCCTCGCACAATCTGGTTCGGGACGGAAAGCTGATCCTCGACGAGTCGGATTCCTACGGGGTCGAGATGGGCCTCCAACTCGCCGAGCAGGCAGGTGGGGGTGAAGTCACGCTGGTCTCGATGGCACCGCACTCCGAGACCAGCGGCCTGCGCACGGCTCTGGCGATGGGTGCCGCCGGCGCTATCCTGGTAAGTGATCCCGTTCTGGAAGGCACAGATGCTCTGGGCACTGCGAAAGTTCTCGCTGCGGCCATAAAGCGCGCTCAGCCCGACCTCGTCCTTGCGGCCACCGAGTCCAGCGACGGCTATACCGGCACCGTGCCTGTCCAAATCGCCGAGCTACTAGGGTTGCCATCGGTCACCTTCTCCAAGAAGGTGACCGTCGACGGGGACAAAGTCCTAGTAGAACGCCAAACCGAGCAGGGCTACGACGAGGTGGAAGTGCCACTCCCAGCGCTGGTGACTGTCACTGCAGGCGTCGTAGAACCCCGGTATCCGTCTTTCAAAGGGATAATGGCCGCCAAGTCCAAGCCTGTCGAAGAGTTGAAAGTCGCCGACTTGGGCCTAGATCCCGCCACTCTCGGGGCCGGTGGATCCCGCCAGCAAGTCGTGTCGGTAGTCCCTGCCGAGGCTCGGGCTGCGGGCGAGATTGTCACCGACGACGGTGAGGGTTTCCAACAGGTGCTCGCGTACCTCGAACGCATCAAAGTAATTTGAGCAAAGGAAGATAGCTAAATGTCACTAGGTACTATATGGGTGGTTGTCGACAGGGTCGGCGACAAAGTTGCTTCCGTCTCGTTGGAGTTGCTGAGCAAAGCCCGTGAGCTCGCAAGTAGCGTCGAGGCTGTCACGTGGGGAGATCCCTCTTCGATAGCGACCGAAGTAGGCGCTCATGGGGCCTCTAGCCTTCACGCCGTCTTGGACTTGGCCGGCGGCCTTCCGGGGCCGGCCGTAGCTGCGGCTGTGTCGGCTAAGGTGCAGTCGGGATCCACCCCTAACGCTATTCTCGTTCCTCAAACCTACAACGGCCGCGACATCGCTGGACGCCTTTCCGCCCGCCTCGACCGACCGGTGCTCACCAACATCGTTGGCCTGGAGGACAGCGACGACGGACTGGTCAGCGAGCACGCTATCTTTGGGGGATCCGAAGTCCTAAGGGCCCGCTTCACCGACGCAGGCCCGGGGATCTTCGTGGTGCGTGCCAAGTCATTCCCAGCCGAGCCTTCGGGTAGCGGACCCGCTGCGACGGACGCATGGGAAGCCCCTGAGCTAGGCGCCACTGGGACTGCGAAAGTACTCTCGTCCCATGCAGAGCAAAGCGAAGGCCCGAAGCTCGACGAGGCGCCGGTAGTCGTTTCGGGGGGGAGGGGCCTAGGAGATGCCGGCAGCTACCAGCTGATCGAAGACCTAGCAAAGCTTCTCAAAGGAGCAGCGGGGGCTTCGCGAGCGATCGTCGACGCCGGTTGGGTCCCCTATTCGCATCAGGTAGGACAGACGGGAAAGACCGTCAAACCCAACGTCTACATCGCCTGCGGTATCTCCGGAGCGACCCAGCACATGGTCGGGATGAAGGGCTCCAAGAACATCATTGCGATCAACAAGGACCAGGAGGCGCCGATCTTCTCGATCGCCGACCTGGGTATTGTCGGAGACGTCAAGAAGGTTCTCCCGCAGCTGATCGAGGCTCTCGAAAAGCGGGCTTGAACTTCCGATCTGGCCACTGTGTCAGCCCCTACTCAAGGCTTGCCTCTACACGAGCGGCCACGGGTAGGGGTGACTCGTGGTTGGATAAGGGAACCGTCCCTGCGATAGAAGGTCGGTGAGACGCTGCCGCAGTGCTGTACGCTCACCGGGGCGAAGAAGCCGTGCCAGGCGCTGATCTAAGTCTTCCGAGTTCAACATCGCTAGATCCGCGACGTCCTCATCATCTAGCGGTTCCCCCGCAAAATCCCATATGACCGTCCGCAGCTTTGTTTCGCTGTGGAAGCACAGGCCGTGGTCGATGCCCCAGACGTGACCTGCCCGGTCGACCAGGCAGTGCCCGCTTTTACGGTCGGCGTTGTTGGCTATCACGTCGAAGGCCGCCATCCGACGAAGGCTGCGCCGGTAGTCGTCAGCTTCGAGAAGCGTGAAATAGTGCTGCTCGAAGTCGGCGTCGACGAATAGCTGCAAGGACCCCGCCCCGAAAGGTGCGGTCTCGTCCACCTCGACGGTGACCGGAACCAGATCCCAACCTATGGCGGCCGATAGCTCGTAGGCCGCCACCTCCCTCCTGTAGAGGCCGCCGGGAAAGTCCCACAGGGGCCGCTCCGCCCGGGCTGGCTTGTAGATGGCTGTGACCTCACCGGCTGCCCCGTTGACGGTGACGAGGAAGGTACCGTTGCTGCTCCAGGGCATTCTCCCCTCCACTTCGATCGTCCCCGTGGAGAGCAAGGCCGCCACCCTTACGCTGGGTGGTGGCCGTTCGTCCGAGGGCACGAGTGTCCTTCAGGGTTGATTGGACGGCCGCACAGGGGGCAAAGGGGCCTCCCGGACGTGACCAGGTCTGTGCCGGCGGCAACGAAAGCTGCGGCCTGCGCCCGCGACATTCCTATCGTCGCCAGCCCACGGTCGGGATCCGACTCGCCCGCGGCCACATCGGTGAGCTCCTCGGCGAGGAGCACTATCCGATCGGCGACGTTGTCGTAGCGCAACTGGATCGCCCCGACAGCCCAGGCCACTTCGAAAGGCTCCCTTAACGTCCCGGCGCCAGATCCCTCAGAGTCGAGCCGAGATGTCTCGGGAAGGTCGGCCATCATGTCGGTGATAAAACCAGCCAGGGCGCCAACCTGGGTCTTCTCGACCTTCAAGGTGACGGTCTTGTCACCCTGGCCCGCTTGGACGTAGAACGTGCGGCTGCCGGGTTCGCCGACGACACCCACGGCGACCCAGTCGGCTTCGGGGAGGTCATAGGACCGGCTCACGACGCCACCAGGTCGTTCAGGTCAGCTGTTGCGTTGACTGCAAGCACGTTCGGCCCGCCGGGCCCATATGCTATGGCCGTCAGCGAGCACGGCGAGATGACGATCCTCTGGAAAAGGTCGAGGTGGGTTCCGAGCGCATCCGCCACTGCGGCTTTGATCGGGTCAGCGTGCGACACAAGGACCACTGCCCGACCCGGGTGGGCGGCCCTCAGGCGGGCCATGGTCGATGTCATCCTGGCCTGCATCTCGACGAAGGATTCGCCGCCCGGGAACCGGAAGCCACTCGGATACCGCTGGACCGTGGTCCACTCCGGAAGCTTCATCAGATCCTTGAGCTCGGACCCCGTCCAGTCACCGAAGTCGCATTCGACCAGGCCGCGCTCGACTACCACTTTGAGACCGAGCGCTTCTGCTATCGGAGCCGCGGTCTGACGGGTTCGTTCCAAAGGCGAGGCGTAAACAGCTGAAACGCCGCCGTCACGTTTCGCTGACCAGCCGGCGAGACGCTCTGCGACCGTGGCCGCCTGAGACCGTCCGAGGTCGGAGAGGTTGAGACCCTTCGCTCGGCCCGGGAGTACCCTGCCCGTGCTGGGAGTGGACCCGTGCCTCACTAATACCAGCACGCTCGGGGATTGCTGGGACCTTGCACGGCTTTGCGCTGAGCTCTTGGGGATGGCCGGGCGCGGCGAAGAGCCTCGGGGGGACGGCTCCCGACTCGGTTTGGACGTCGAGCGCGCCGAGCGGGCTGCGGGAACGGGCGTAGACATATCCCTGCCAACCTAGTGTCTGCGGGGTGGGTACCAATCTCGACTTCGGGAGTCTCGGCGCGACAATCGAATCTTGCAGGCGGTGTCCCCGCCTCGTCGCATGGCGCGAGAAGGTAGCCGAGGAACGCAGAGCGTCTTTTAGCAGCGAGGAGTACTGGGGACGACCAGTTCGGGGTTTCGGAGATCCCCAAGCGGCGATCATGGTGGTCGGGCTCGCCCCGGCCGCCCACGGAGCCAACCGAACCGGTCGTATCTTCACCGGGGACCGCTCGGGGGATTGGCTGTTCGCGTCGATGTACCGCTGCGGCCTGGCGAACCAGCCGGCGAGCACAAGGCGGGGGGACGGTCTAGAGCTCAATGGCGTATGGGTCACAGCCGCCGTGCGTTGTGCTCCCCCGGCGAACCGGCCGACACCGCAAGAGAGGGACAGTTGCGCTGGGTTCCTCGCCCAGGAGATGGCCCTGCTCGCCTCGCTCAAAGTCGTGGTGGCCCTTGGAGGTTTCGCCTACCAGGCAATCGGAAATCTTGCGGGCGTGGAACGTCCCCGCCCGAGGTTCGGCCACGGGGTCCTAGCACGCACCGACAGCGGACTTAGCCTGCTGTGCTCCTACCATCCCAGCCAGCAGAACACTTTCACCGGAAGACTGACCGAAGCCATGCTTGACTCGGTGTTCACAGAGGCGTCTCGTCTGGTGTCGGCGCCTTGAGCTAGGCCACCTGCGTCGATAGTCTCAGGCCGCCTGTAGCTTGTCGTAGGTGAGCGAAAATGACCTCAGCCTGGAGTCGGTAGCCCAGGGCCACCACGGCCTCTCTACCGAGAGGGAGCGGCGTTGGGTCTCAACGATGGAAGGCTACTCGGAGGACTCCTCGAAGGTACGCCAAGCTCACAGAGGAGCGAACAGGATCTCGATAGCTCCCGGCGCCTGCTTCGACAGGGAGGCGCGCGAAGCGCAGGAGGTGCTCGACTTGGCTACGGGCGCGACGCTGTCTGGGGGACCGGAACGTCGTCTGCGCGAGGAGGAGCCGGACCCGTTACGAACCCGCTTCGAACGCGACAGGGACCGGGTCTTGCATTCGCCGGCGTTCAGACGCCTCGCCGGTAAGACGCAGGTCTTCATATTCCCCGCAGACCACCAGCGGACACGGCTGACCCACGCTCTTGAGGTTGCCCAGTTAGCCACGGCTATATCACGGGCTTGCCGGCTCAATGTCCCTCTGACCGAAGCTATCGCCCTCGGCCACGACTGCGGGCACGGTCCGGGTGGCCACGCTTCCGAGGACGCTTTCAGCGTTTTCGTGGAGGGCTTCGACCACGCCGTATGGGGGGCGGACGTGACGTCTGCCCCTCTGAACCTGTGCGCAGAGACCTTGGACGGGATACGAAACCACTCTTGGTCGCGTCCGGCTCCAAGCACTCCGGAGGGCCAGGTGGTAGGCCTAGCGGACCGCATCGCCTACTGCGCGCACGACCTAGAGGATGCTGCTTCCGCCGGCCTGGTCTCCTACGAGGACCTACCCGACGTCGTCTTGCAGCGGTGCGGACCGACCCGCTCGACCCAGCTGCACTCTTTCGTCACCGACGTCGTCGAGGTGATACAGCGCAGCGGCCTAGTCGGGCTGTCCGAACCCATGGGTGAAGCTCTCGCCTCAATGCGACAGTTCAATCACGAGCGTATTTACCTGACAGAGGCTTCGCAGCGCCAGGCCCGCTCGGTCGTCGCCATGCTGAGAGCCCTAGTGGAGCATTTCGTCGCTGTGCCGCACCACCTCCCTGCCGGCGGGCTCGCCCAAGCCCACCCCAGCTTATCGGGAGATCCCGATGCCGCCTTCCCTGACATGGTCGACTACGGCGATGTCGTCACCACAGCAGTCGGATGGGTTGGCGGTATGACGGACCGATACGCTTGTCGCTGTGCCCTCGAAATGCTTGGCTGGGACCGCTCGCAGCTTCCCAAGGGTTACGACGTCGGCTGAGCCGGACCCGGGACGTACTGCGAGTCACCAGGTCTATTAGGAGCGTCGCATGGAGCTCCGAGCGGGCCGTCGATGCCGTCCAGCCACGCCGGGGCGTTGGACCTTGCCCATTCGCGGCTCACCCAACCGGTGCGCATCGAAGCGAACGCCTCGGGGTGACGCAGGGCCATTCCCACGTGGCCGACCACCACTGCGACCATCGCGAACGCCACCCAGTCATGCACGAAGGTGGCGCCGGTCCGCCACGACAGCGGCCACGGGCTGTAGAAGCGCATTACCAGCCCGGTCAGCAGCATCACGAGTCCCGCTCCCGCTGTCCACGCTGCGTTCAGCTTCTGCCCGGCGTTGAACTTGCCCACGGAGATGCCCGCCTTGGACAGACCGGCCGCCTTGCGGCCCCCGAACCTTGCTGCCAGCCAGGCTCGGTCTGCTGCGATCCAACGGTTGAAGCGCCTGAAGTCGACCCGCAGGCGCTTACCCCATGGTCCGGCCAGTCCGACTACCACAGGGGCAGCGAGAGCGATCCCGGCGTAGACGTGGATCTGCTCGACTAACTGACGTCTCCCGAAGACGGCTCCGACGGGCTGAAGGTACAGTGCTGCGCCGGTCAACGCTAAGACGGCGAACAAACCCGCTGTAGTCCAGTGGACCAACCTTTCGACACGGTCGAAGCGCTGAATTCGACTCGGCGCCTGACCCGCTAGGTCAGTAGCCATTGCTTCGGCCAATCCACCCGTCAACGGCGTAACCGTAATGCTCCCAATAGCCTGGCTCGACGGTGTCAACGACAGTGATCCTGGAAAGCCACTTGATCGACTTGTAGCCGTACATCGGGGCGACGTAAAGCCGGACAGGTCCTCCATGCTCCCGGCTGACGGCGCCGCCGAGCATCGAATAGGCGACGATGATGTCGGGTCGGGCGGCCTGCTCAAGAGTGAGGCTCTCGGTGTAGACGCCGTCGAAGGACTCGAAGCGTAACGCCGTAGCACCCTTAGCGACGCCAACGGCTCCTAGAAGGTCGGATAGTTTCACGCCGGTCCAGTGGACGTTGGGCACCTGCCAACCTGTAACACATTGGAACGTCCTTACCATGCTCGTGGCTGGCATGGCCTGCAGGTCGGCGACCGTGAGCACCCTCGGGCTTTCGACCATCCCGTCGACGGTAAGGCGGTACTCGACGTCGGTTTCGAGGGGATACCCGGGCGTGACGGTATAGATCCTGAAGTAGTCGCCTGGTACCAGGGAAGCAAGTCCGGTCGGGTCGAGGCGCTGAATAGGCGACAGGACGGCGTCCAGGCCGCCCTGGATGCTCTTGCCGGCCACTACCCCCAGCGCCCCCAATCCGAGCATACCGAGCACGACTCGCCTTCCGACGGGAGCTCCCGACTTCGAGGTCGTCTCTTGATCACTGATAGCCATTCTTCTATTACATACAAACTCGGCAAGCTAACGGTCGCGCCAGCACAGACAACTACGATCGTCGGACTGCGGTGCAAGCCTCTGAGGGCTCTTGGGCGTGCCTTATGATCACCGAACCGTCAAATCAGGATGGAAGACCCTGCTGCGTCCCCTAGCGACAACGGCCGCCGCCAGGTCGGCGAAGGACACAGCCGCTTCGGACTCAGGAGCGCTTACGGTGATCGGCACTCCCGAGTCCCCACCCTCGCGCAGTCCCATGTCTAGCGGTATCTGCCCAAGCAGCGGAACGTCCAGTTCCTCCGCCAGCTGGGCTCCGCCACCCTGGCCGAAGATGTATTGGCGCTGCCCTCCGGGCACGCTCAGCCAGCTCATGTTCTCGATCACCCCGCGCATGGGCAACTTGAGTTTCCTGGCCATGTAAGCGCTTCGCTGGGCCACCTTACGCGCCGCCGGCTGGGGCGTAGTGACCACGTAGATCTCCGAGCTCGGCAAGTACTGAGCCATCGACAGGGCGACGTCACCTGTCCCAGGCGGCATGTCGAGGAGCAAAAACTCCGGCGCACCCCACTCGACGTCAACCAGAAACTGCTCAAGGGCCTTGTGCAGCATCGGCCCTCGCCAGACGACAGGTTGTTCGTCCGCCAGGAAGAACCCCATGGACATGCACCGAACACCGTGAGCCACCGGAGGAGTCATCTTGAGGTCGGACACGGAAGGTTCGTCGGACACTCCAAGCATCCCTGGGATGGAAAACCCGTATACATCGGCGTCGAGCACCGCCACGTCGTGACCGGCCCTTGCGAGGGCCACCGCAAGATTTACCGTCACGGTCGACTTACCCACGCCGCCCTTACCGGAGCTTATCCCCAGGACACGGGTGGAGCTTCTGGGACCGAAAGGGTTGGCCCGGCCCTGCTCGTGGCCGAGCGGAGCAGCAGTCCGGCCTGCACCTGCGACGGGTGGGGCGGCCTGTGGTGCCGACGCCTCCGATAGCCCCTCGGCGGTTAGGCCAGCTTTGCGCTGACCGAGGAGTTCGTCGGAAGTTGCAGCGACGAGAAGCACCGTGACGTCTTTGACGCCGTCGAGACCGGCGAGTGCTTCGGTTACCCGCTCGGAGATGGTGGCTGCCGAGGATCCTGCGGGATCAGAAGCTGCGACCGTGACAGTGATCTTGCGCCGCCGCACCTGCAGGTCCCTTACCATGCCGAGCTCAACAAGGCTCGCTCCGCTCTCTGGGTCGGCGACGAGCGCGAGAGCACCCATGATCTGCTGGTTGCTGGGTGACAATGAAGCTTCCTTTCCGTCGACACCGATACCGCGGCACGAGTTATTTGCACTACGGCTATAGGTAGAATACCGCCGTGGTGATGCCCGTCTCTAAGGACCGAGACTCCGAAGTCGTCGAGGTGCCAGTGGAGCTCACGCCGGTACTTCACCGTGCGTCTAGAATCGTCGAGCGGGGTTTCTCCGCGACGGTCGCCGCCGTTACCAGTGCTTTTGGGGACCCGACACGACGGCACATGTACGCATTTGCCCGGGAGAGCTCCGAAGGGGTCACCGCCTCAGAAGTCGCCGAGCGTTTCTCGGTACACCCTAACGTGGCCCGCCATCACCTGGACAAGCTCGCAGCGGGCGGCTACCTGGAGGTCTTCTCAAGTCGTGCTCCGAACGGCGGAGCGGGACGTCCTTCGAAGCGTTACCGGGCTACTGATCTCGAAGAAGGCTTTCCCCTGCCGCGACTTGGCGACGATCTCCTCATCGCCCTTTTGGGGGAGGCTCTTTCGCGTTTGAGCAGCGAAGAGGCGACTGCCCTTGCAGAGAGCGTCGGGGAGGACTACGGCCGTCGCCTGGCAGGCCAGATGGGCCCGGGTGCCGGCCGGAGATCCTTTCGGGCGGCTCTGCAGACGATAGCCGGTGCTCTTACGGCCCACGGTTTCGAGGCGCACGTGGAAGCTCGGGGAGCTTCGCTGGCCCTCATCAAGGACTCCTGCCCGTTCCTCGACACTGCGGTACGCAATCCAGTGATCTGCGCTGTCGACCGCGGGATGGTGAGAGGAATGCTGGCCGGGCTCTACGGCGAAGCCGAGATGGCCTCGGAATCCTCACGAGCTCTCGGGGACGACGCCTGCGTGAGCATCGCCTAGATGTCGCAAAGACGGCGGATCTATCTGGATCACGCCTCGAGTTCTCCTCTGCGGCCGTCTGTTGCCGAGGCAATGACCCCGTGGCTGTCGGCTGCCGACCCGGGACGCCTCCACGAGGAAGGCCGGGCCTCCCGCAGCCGCCTAGAGGAGGCTAGGGAAAAGGTTGCCTCGATGTTGGGCGCGAAGCCGAGAGAAGTAGTGTTCACCTCCGGCGCTTCTGAGTCGATCAACTCTGCCGTGTACGGTGCCTTCGCGTCGAGGGAGGAAAGGCACGCTGTGGTCGCCAAGGTCGAGTCGGCGGCGGTTAGGGAAGCCTCCTCCCGTTGGGCAGGGGGCCTGAGATGGGTTGACGTGGACAGCAATGGCCGTGTCGACTTGGATCACTTCGCGGCGCAGATTGCGCACGGCGACGTGGCGCTCGCGCATTGTCAACTCGCCAATCAGGAAGTGGGAACCCTCCAGCCGCTAGCCGAAGCGACGGCCATTTGTCAGAAGGCGGGAGTACTCCTCCACGTAGACGCCACTGCGGCGCTCGGCGCGCTGACCATCGACTTCTCCGCCGTCGGCTGCGACCTCATGTCCGTATCGTGCCACCAGGCCGGCGGCCCACACGACATCGGGGCCCTCCTGGTGAAGAGAGGCTTAAGGGTGACCCCGATGATCGTCGGTGGCCTTCAGGAGAGGGCCAGGAGAGCCGGCCTGGAGAACGTCGCAGCGGCGGCGGGCTTCGCAGCACTTGCCGACATCCTCTCCGACGCCGAGACCCTTCGCAAGGAGGTGGCGGTCGCGTCTGACCAGACCCGTCGTATCAGGGATTTCTCGGAAAGCCTCGGGGGGGTCAGCTTGTACGGCCCGGCCGAACCCGACGGCCGGCTGGCGGGTTTGGTATGCCTCGGCTTCCGAGACCTTGAGGCCGAACCAGTGCTCGTCGGTCTCGACCAGCACGGGGTGGCAGCACACTCAGGTAGCTCGTGTTCCTCGGAGTTGCTCGAGCCGTCCCCGGTGCTGGCGGCTATGGGAGCCGACTCCGACCGGAGTCTGCGACTGTCCGTCGGGTGGAGCACCACCGAATCTGAGGTCACCTCGGCTTGCGACAGTCTCGCTAACGTAGTGACCGAGTTGAGACTCCTCAGGGCTTCGCTCTCCGACTCCCGGTCGCCTAACGGATCTCCTCCCCGCTCCGTCTCGGCTTGACGGAGGCGTTCAGCCCTTCGATGCTGCTGCCTGCTCCGCTTTCGCCTTGGTCAAGGCCGCGGCCACCTCGGCTTTTAGGTTCGCGGCTGGATGATTATCCAGGTACCACTGCAACTCGGGAATCGCGTCTGTGTAGTCCCCCTCTCCCAAAAGGGCTATCCCTCGATATACGTGGGCCGCAGGGTAGGCAGGGTTGATCTTCTCGGCCTGGACGAGCATTGCAAGTCCCTTGTTGAGCAACGCTGGCTGTCCGGTCTGTGCGAGCAGCCAGCCTTCCCCTGTGAGGGCTTCGATGTTGGTCTGATCCGAGTTGAGAACCTTCTGGTACTCGCCTACCGCTGCCACGATGTTGCCCTTCGACTCGTCGGTGTTGGCAGCTAGAAGCTCCGCCGTCACTTCAGGAGCTGTCAGCGTCTTGCCGCTGATCTCCTCGCCCGGCAGGCGCGCTCCGCTGAAGGCCGCGAGCGCCCACACGATGCCGCCGACCACCAAGACCGCTCCCGTCCCGGCTACGACCCTTCTTCGCGCCGGGCTCGCACGGTCCTCAGGGCTACTGCGCCTTCTCAGGCGTGTCAGACGAGGCGGCTCGCTCAAAGCCTTCGGGTGATGCTGCTGTGCGGGCTCGCTCGGTGCTGGCAGGTCAGCCTTCGCCGGCGACTCCGATCCCGAGTCTGGGCGAGAGATGCGTGCGAAGTCAGGGGCTTGCGACAGAGCGGGCTGTGCGGCGAGCCGAACAAAGTCGCCTTCGAGTCTTCCGCGCCGCCACCAGCGAAAGAGCACAGCCACGAGGCCTACGACCGCCACGATCCCTGCCACCAGGGGGAGTAGCCACACTAAAAGTCCCGCTCCGCTGGCCGGTGGCTTCTCAAGGATACTCTGGCCGTACTCGCTTACCAGCCCCGAGAGGATCTGGCCTTGGCTCTCGCCAGCTTGCAGTTCGCTGCGGATCTGGCTTTCGATCTCGACCGCCGGCGTAGCCTGGGATTGCGCTACCGTCTCACCGTTACAGACCGGGCAGCGCACCAGCGAAGCGATGTGCGTTACTCGCGCGTCGATGCTGTTGTTGGCCGACGAGCCTCGGACGCCGAAGCCGACCAGTCCCCCAGCGGCCAACGCAATCGCAAGCCACGGAAGCCAGGTCTGCCACCTTGGGCGGCTTCGTATGCCTTTAGCGGGATGGCTGGGCTCTTCGGTGAAACTCACGACGAAGCCTGGGTTATTGCGCTGTCCACCTGAGCTGCGGTGACACCCCCGAAGAACTTTGCGACGACGGTCCCCGCCGGGTCTATGAGATACGACTCGGGGATGCCGGTGACACCGTAGGCTACCTCTGCGGACGGGTCGGAGATTGCCGGCCAGGTAGCGTGACTGGAGGCTAGAAAGGCAGCCAGGTTGGCCGTGTCGGACGGGTCGAACTCCACTGCGAACACTGTTGCGTTACCGACGGCCGCGTGTTGCTTCTGGAACGCCAGCAGCTGAGGCGTTTCGTCCCTGCACGGAACGCACCAACTAGCCGAGAAGTTGAGCAGCACCCACTTACCGAGATATCCCGACAGCGCGTAGCTGCCGGTCCCTGTGATGGACCTTCCCAACACCGCTGGCGCCGCTTTGCCGATCAACGGGCTTGCAGTTGCAGAGTTGGAAGACGGTTTCGTCGAAGCGAGCAGCGTTATCAGCACCGCCAGCATCACCCCCACGGTGAGAGACGTGTACAGGACCACCCTGGATCGCCGCCGCTTTGGGACCTCGGCTTGGTTGTCAGTAGCCGCCTGGTCGGAAAGGGTCGTCACTGGGCTGCTCCTGCGGCTCCCATCCCCCCGAAGGCGACCGGAACCCCAACCAGAGGCTCTTCGTCGCTAGGAGCCGGCTCACCCTCGCCGACGGCCCTGTCAGCCGCCTCTGAGAGCGCGCCGCTACGCCTACGACGCCTCGGCCAGGCTGACAGCGCGGTGCCCAGAGCCATAACTCCCCCACCAAGCCAGATCCAGCTGACCATAGGCTCCACGATCACTCCGATAACAGCGGCAGACGTCGGCTTGGCAGGGGTCGACGCAAGAGTCAGATAGACGTCCTCCGTCAGGGTGCTGTGAACCGAGGGCGTACCAATCGCCTCCTGAGCGAACGGGTAGTCGCTGACCGCAGGGGTGAGGCGAACATTGGAGTCCATGATCACGACGGCTTCGAGACCGGTGTGCGTCGGCGTGGCTACGTTAGCGGCACCCACGTAGCGGAATGTGTGACCCTCGAACGATGCCGTCTGCCCCG
Organism: Acidimicrobiaceae bacterium; assembly: GCA_027391075.1. Classification (GTDB taxonomy): domain Bacteria; phylum Actinomycetota; class Acidimicrobiia; order Acidimicrobiales; family Palsa-688; genus JAJZAM01. Next base: position 213,391 of record DAHYHI010000015.1, read on the forward strand.
GTGTGAGAGTCAGCTGTCGGCTCGCCGCGAACGAGTGGCTGGCGGCGAATCCCACAGCGATCAGCACCACGCCAACGTGGACCACCATCCCACCACCAGCCGGGCCGGTGAAGCCCACGAGGCCTCGCCCTTTGACTTCGACGAAAAGCTGTCGAATCGCCGTGGTTAAGGCGAAAGCTCCGAGACCGAACGCAAGAAGCGGGTTCAACCCGCGAACACCGGCTACCACTGAGACAGCCAATACCGAAACTGCGAACAGGGCGGGACCAAGGAGGCGCCTTCTCAGTAATCCAGGCGAGCTTCGCCGCCAAGGCAGCACCGGAGCGACTGCCATCAAGAACAAGATGCACACCACGAGCGGCATCGTCAGCGTGTTGAAGTACGGGGCTCCGACGGTCACCTGTTGACCGTTGACCGCTTGGACGACGAGAGGGTAGACGGTGCCGAGAAGGACCACGAGGGCGAAAGCCCCAAAAGCGAAGTTGTTCACCAAGAAAGCGGCCTCGCGCGACGCAGCGGAGCCGATCGACCCGGGCGATCGGAGGAGGTCGCCTCGCCACGCGAGCAGGCCGACCGACAGCGCGACGACAACCCCGAACAGAACAAGCAGCGCTGGGCCTATGCCGGTGTTGTTGAACGAGTGGACGGAGGCGAGCACGCCAGAACGGGTCAGGAACGTCGCAAGGATCGTGAGGCTGAAGGTCGCTGCTAGAAGCGAAAGGTTCCACACTCTGAGCATTCCGCGCTGCTCTTGGACTCTCACCGAGTGAAGGTAGGCCGTGGCGGTGATCCAAGGCACGAACGCAGCGTTTTCCACCGGGTCCCACGCCCAGTAGCCACCCCAGCCTAGAACCTTGTAGCTCCACCAGGCCCCGAGGATCAGCCCAAAGGTCAGGAACCCCCAAGAGAACAGCGTCCACCGTCGCATCTCGACAAGCCAGCCTTCACCTACCCTTCCGGTGATCAGGCTGGCGCAGGCGAAGGCGAAGGGGACTGTGAACCCGACCAGGCCGAGATACAAAAGCGGAGGGTGGAAAGCTACGAGCACATTGTTCTGCAACAGAGGGTCGGGACCGGGACCGTCGGTTGGTATCGCCCCTTTGACCAGGGTGAAAGGGTTGGATCCCGTAAGCATCAACCCGAAGAAGAAGGCAGCAACCCCGTAGCTGATCGCCGTCGCCCAGCCGACCAGAGGGTCCGTGGCCCGCCTACGGAAGCGTATCGCCGTCGCGGCTATCCAGCCAGCCAGGACGAGACCCCACAGCAGGATCGACCCTGCAAGGTTGGACCACATGGCCGTGATCCTGTAGATAACAGGTGTCTGGGTGCTGTCGTTGTTGGCGACGTAGGAAAGACGGAAGTCGTGGGTTATCAGGGCGTGCTGCATGGCAACGGTCGCCAGTACAGCACCGGCGAGTATCACCCAGGTGTAAACCCGGCCCGCCCTTACAAGATTGGACTTGTTACGGACCAACCCGACGATCAGCGTGACACACCCCACTAGCGCAGCACCAAAGGCGAGCAGGACCGAGCTTTCGCCGAGAGCCGCGTTCACTATGCACCTGTCTGGGCCGCGACCGATTTCGGCTCGCCCTTGGCCGGTACGTAATTTGCGCTGTGCTTTACCATTATCAGATCGGAGTCGAAGACGTCACTACCTCGGGCGAAGTGACCCTGGAGGACGACTGGAATGCCCGGCTTGAACAGTTGCGGGGGATCCGCGCTGTCGACCACCGATACCGTCTTTCCCTGGTAAGAAATGTCGAACACCGTCTTGTGGTCGACCTGGCTCACCTTGGCTCCTACGGTGCCCATGATCCGGAAATACTTGACTCCGAGCGAGTTACGCTGAGCGAGGGCTTGGGGGACCGTCTGGTAGTAGGAAAGGGCATTGCCGAGACCCTCAAATAGCAAGAACCCTATAGCCGCCAAGATGACAACCCCGGCTACTACCTGACGTCTCCTTGAGCCGAGCACTGACCTGCGGGCCCGAACTCGTGGGGCGGGAGCTACCGCCGACCGCCCAGCACTTAGAGACTCGTCGACCTCGGTGTCGGTCTTCGTAGTCAAGGCTCCCCCTTGGCTGCTTGCGCCCGGGGAGTGAGCCTCTTTGCGAGTGCCCTACCCCGCAGCACGATGCGCAGCGAGTAGACGGCGAGCACTCCCGCCGTTACACCCCAGCCGCCCGCGACGTATCCGTTCAAGGCGCCACTCCGTCGCTTCGAGGAGTACCTGCGGCGAGCAGACCGCCCTCCGCACGACGCTCCGATATGGCGGCGTCGAAACCTTCGTCGGCGTAACGGTCCTCAAGGACCTCGACCCTGTAGCGGTGAAGGACAAGCCACGCAAAGCCCAGCCCGAACGCCACGAACGACAGAAGCATGGTGTAGAGCTGCTCGCCGTGGATGAGCGGGTTCGCCCGAAGCAGGGTGCTCGTCTGGTGCAAGCTAGCCCACCAGGTCGTCGCCTCGTGGTCGACAGGCACCAGCAGGATGCATACGACGGCCACTATGGCACTTCGCTTGGCGAGGGCGTCGGGATCCCCGCCGGTTCGACGTAGGGCCAGATAGCCGATGAACACAGCGCACAAAAGGGCGGTGATGGTCAACCTGGGATCCCATGTCCACCAGACTCCCCAGGTAGGCCGACCCCAGATCGACCCGGTTATCAACGTGAGCACGCAAAAGACTACGCCGACCTCGGCCGAGGCGACCGCTAGGCGATCCCAACGCCTGGTTCTGGTTCGCGGCCAAAGGTAGGCGAGACTGGCAAGGGCGCACAGGCCAAACCCGGCGTAGCACATGGTCGCTACAGCAGGGTGCACGTATATCAACCTCACCAGTTGGCCTTGGACCTTGTCGGGCGGTGTCACGACGAGGCCGAGCCAGGCCGTCAGGGCACCTGCGATCAGCGTGGACACGCCGAGGATTCGCGTGACACGATCCGAGGTCCCCGTGACCCGACCGGACCGCAGGGAAGGATCCTGGACGGCCCCGGCGGCGAGCGGCTCCACGTTGCCAAGGATTACGGGTGGAACTGACCCTCCCCCGCTGATCCGGTCGATCCGACCTGCTTCTGTGTCCGTGTCTGCTTTAGCGTTCATGACTCCTCCACGAGGATCGAGAATGCCAGGCTTCCGGCGGCTACGTAGATCACCGTAAAACTGACGAGCAGCGAAAGCCACTTCCAACCGTCGGTGCCGCCCCCTGCGGTCCCGAGCGCCGCCATCCAGGCTTGAGTAGCGCCAAGAAGGACCGGAGCGACCACCGGCAGGATCAGGAGAGGCAGCAGCGTCTCTCGGACTCTCAGACCTGCTGCGATCATCCCGTAAAGGGTCCCGGCGGCTGCCAAGCCGACGCTGGCCGCCAAGCAGGTGACCACCAAAAGGGCCGGGTCGTGAAGCTCGATCCCGAACAGCACCACGACGCCGAACCCGAGGAGAACCTCCAAAACGAGCAGTTCGGCGACCACTGCAAAGGTCTTCCCGAGAAAAATGCCGGCCGGGTCTAGGCCCGAGAGGCGAAGCGAGTCCCTAGCACCGTCGGTGGCTTCGATCGCGTAGCTGCGCTGGACTGCAAGGAGCGAGCTGAGCAAGACCGCCACCCAGAACAAGCCGGCTGCCGCTTTGGTAAGAAGATTCTGGTCCTGGTCGAAGGCGAAACCGAACAGAACCAACACAAGCACCGCATAAGGCGCAACCTGTGTTGTCGTCACCCGGCTGCGAAACTCGATCCTCAGGTCCTTGGAGCCCACCAGAAGGGCGTCACGCCACAATTCGTTCCACCCCCGCCGACTCAGTTCCTTGCCAGGCTGGACCCGGTGCCACCTCCACGACCACGCCACCGGCCACGGTTGCTATGTGCCCTGCCAGAGGCTCCGCCCGCTCAGACTCGTGAGACGCGATCACCACCGTCCTGCCCCTAGACGCTGCGCCTTTCACGAGGCCGTCGAGCAGGTCCCTGTGATCGGCATCCAGACCGGCATGCGGCTCGTCCAAGAGCCATATATCCGGATCGCGCGCTAGGAGCACTGCCAGTGCGACCCGGCGTCGCTGGCCGGCAGAGAGGGAACGCACCGGCGTGTCCGCTAGACGCCCCACGAGGCCAAGGGTTTCGAGAGCGCAAGGGGCCCGGTCTGGGTTCACCCCGCTGGAACGCAGAGCGAACCTTACGTTGTCGGATACGTCCAAGTCGTCGTAGAGGCCGCTCGCATGACCGAGCAGCCCGATCCTGCGGCGGACTGCTCTTTGGTCTAAAACAAGGTCGGATCCAAGAACCCTGGCCTCACCGGACACCACTCTCAAAAGCCCAGCCGCCGCTCGGAGGATGCTCGTCTTGCCAGCCCCATTCGCCCCGCGCAAAAGTACGACGTCACCGCCGGAGACGTCGAGGTCGACGCCGGCAAGTACCGGAAAGCGGCCTGCGAAGGCTACCGCCGAGCGAAAACGGATCACCGGCTCCATTGCACCTCCGCTAGGCTATCCATCGGCGCAGCGTTAGTGCCATTCGGCGAATGCGGGGAGTGATGGCTCACACAGAAGCCAGCCGGCTGAGTCCCAGAGCGTCCAAGACGTCGGTGAACGCCGTCGACAGCACGTGAAGTTCCCCGGTAAGCAACAACACTCCCAAGCCTGACAGCGCCAAGCCGGACACAAGGTTGATACCTCGAAGATGCCGGCGTGAGAAGGAGAAGACCTCTGCGAACCTCGCAAATGCGAGGCCAGCCGCTACGAAGGGCACGCCAAGCCCAAGCGAGTACACCACCAGCATCGCCTCTCCCCTCAAAAGGGTGTTCGAGTCGCTGGCCAGAGCCAGAACCGCAGCGAGGACGGGACCTATGCACGGCGTCCAGCCGAAGGCGAAGGCCATCCCCATGACCGGGGCAGCCCAGTCGCCAAGCCGGGAGGGCGACACGTGGAAGCGTCGCTCCCGCAAGAGCCATTTTGGAGTTACTACACCAGCGAAGAGGAGGCCCGCTACGACTATCACGATCCCTGCGAGCCGATCGAGGCCGACCTGGTGGGAGCTGAGCGTTCGGCCCAGCCCACTCGCCGTCGCCTCGAGCGCTGCGAACACGAGGGTGAACCCGGCCACGAAGCCAAGCGTCGCCCGCAGGAGCCGACGACGGTCGGGCTTCGTAGCAGCCCCGAGCTCCGAAACGCCGACGCCTGACATCATCGAAAGATAAGAGGGTACAAGAGGTAGCACACAAGGTGACAGAAACGAGATGATGCCTGCCCCGAAGGCTATGACGAACCCGACCGGGGAGTGCAAGACAAGCTGATTAGCGTTCATTTGGCCGATCCATCATTGCACTGACCGCCACTAGAGTACTTTCGGGTGGAGCAGCGACGGACCCGGGACCGTTCGAGCAGCTCAGTTCTGCGACAGCGTCCGATAGCTGTAATCATCTCCTTTCGCCTCGGAGGAGCCGACGGAGTGTCGGTTGAAGCAGCCAAATGGGCAGCTGCGCTGCGGTTTCTTGGGTTCGACGTGAGGTCGGTTGCGGGATCCGGTCCCGTGGACGACCTTGTCCCTGGCCTCGACGCAGGAACCTGGCTGACCGGGCGCCCTCAGGAACCGCTGGATACGAATGCCCTGGCGAGATCGCTGCGCGGGGCCGACCTCGTAGTTGTGGAGAACTTGTGCTCTCTGCCGCTGAACCCTGCCGCCCGGGACGAGGTGGCCCGCCTTCTAAGCGGACGACGGGCCATCATGCGCCATCACGACCTACCGTGGCAACGGGAGCGTTTCGCCGCTCATCCCCCGCCGCCCGACGACCCTTCGTGGGTGCACGTGACGATAAGCGACCTGTCCGCTCGCGAACTGGCGGATAGGGGCATCAATGCCACGGTCCTGCGGAACTGCTTTGACACAGCCCCGCCGAGAGGCGACAGAGAAGCCACTCGACGAGCACTCGGCGTCAAACCAGGCGATCTGGTCGTGCTCCAGCCCACGCGGGCCATCCCCCGCAAGAATATCCCTGCCGGTCTCGCCTTGGCCGAACATCTCCGCGCCTTCTACTGGCTTCTCGGTCCAGCCGAAGAGGGATACCAGGACACCCTCGAAGGCCTTTTGAGCCGAGCACGAGTGCCAGTGCGCCACGGGACTGTCGCCCCTGTCGGGCCTAGCACCGGGGTGCAGCACGCCTACGCTGCGTGCGACGTAGTTGCCTTCCCGTCGACCTGGGAGGGCTTCGGGAACCCGCCGCTCGAAGCTGGTATCTTCATGCGTCCGGCGGTGGTGGGGAGCTATCCAGTCGCCAACGAACTTCGCCGCCTCGGGTTCGACTGGTTCGATCCTGACGAGCCGGACGAGTTGAGCTGCTGGCTCCGCAGCCCAACGGGCCACCTGCTTCTCCACAATCGCCAGCTTGTCCAGCGTCATTTCGACGTTGCGGATCTACCCAGCCGTCTCGCCAAGCTGATGATCGCCGCAGGATGGGACCTCCCAAGCGAAGGCCAGGCCAGCTAGGCCGCTACGCTGCGGCACGTATGGGCGGCTGGCGCTCCGCTCTACAGGTCGCTCGCCGAGCCTTGGCGGTTGGTGGGCGGCACCAACCTAAAGCGACGGCGCCGCGCCTTGACCGCGAGCAGGCTCGTAGCGGAGCGAACTGCCGGGTCCGGCCGCACTGGCTCGGGCGGCCTGCTAGTCACCTTCTCCGGGGCGTGGTTGGGGGGCCTCACGACCGATATTGTCGGCGGGTGCGGCGACCGCCTTCGCGCGAGCGTCTCACGTCGTGCCAAAACAGGGCCTACGAAGTCGTAAAGCGCGTTTTGGAGCATTAGGCGAAACCCAGTCGAAGGTGTGACGGGCCCGGCGAGTCTGCGAGTATGGTCGTATGCGCGCAGAGCAGGACACTTGACTGTGAGGCGGAGATGACCGGCACCGTTGGCAGCCTACTCCGACGCCGTATGCCGGCTGAGGAGCGGCGGGTCCAACTCCTTGACGCAGCCCTCGAACGGTTCGCCCGAAAGGGGTTCCACGAGACCTCGATGGAGGAGATTGCAGAATCAGCCGGGGTGACCAAGCCGGTCCTCTATCATCATTTCTCGTCGAAGGCCGAGCTCTTCGTGGAGCTCTTGGACACCGTCGGAAGGAAGCTTCTCCTCGACATGTCCGCAAGGATTTCTGCTGAGACGAGCCCGTACCGAAGGGTACTGGCCGGTTTTAGTTCCTACTTCGAGTTCGTAAGCACGTCCACGAGTGCCTACCAACTGCTCTTTGCGAGCGGGGCGCGCATGAGTGAAGAGTTCGCAGCTCCGGTCCGTCAGCTCGAGGAAAAAGTGGCCAAGCTGATCGCCGGCTTCGTCGAGGCTGACATCGACGACAGCCACAGGGAACTGCTCGGGTTCGCGATCGTCGGGCTAGGTGAGGTCGCAGCACGGCGCTGGGTGACTAACCGCCTGGCCGGCGCTGGAGATTCCGTCCACGATGCTCCGGGCTCGGATTCGACCGGCCCGACCCTTGGAACTGAAGGAGCTACCTTGCGACCTTTAGACCCGGTCGAGGGCGACTTGATGGCCGTGCGACTCGCCGACCTGGTGTGGGCGGGGTTGAGAGCCCTGCCCGCCGACAGGTCCTCCGCGCCCGAAGGCAGAAACGAGTAGGTGCCCTCTTGAGCGAGAATCTGCAACCGGTACCGAAGATAGCGGAATCTCCGCAACCCAAAGCACTTCAACGCAGGCCTACCCTGCGCATTCCGCCAAACTGCGACCTGACCCTGGGCATCGTCTGCGTGGACAAGCCCGAACCCGGGGTAACGGTCTGGAGGATGACAGCAGGAGAGCACCTGGCTAATCCGATCGGGGTCGTCCAGGGGGGGTTCGTGGCGGCGTTCGCCGATACCGCCATGGCATCTTCTACGATCACGAACCTCGCCGGCAAAAAGGCCTACACGGCCAACACGGAGATGAAGATCAGTTTCGTCAAGGCTGCGCCGGTCGGGGAACCCCTGACCTGCACTGCAAGGGTGATCGGAGGGGGCTCGAGGATCACTTTCGTCGAGGCCGAAGTGTGCGACGCCGCAGGTAATCTCATAGCCAAGGCGTCGTCCACCTACCTTCTAACTCCGAGGGAGTGATCCCTGACACCTAAGCAACACGAGGATTCCTTCCCGAGCGTCTGCCGCAGATCACCGGCACGCCCAACGCCGGCTGCGCTCAGCTCAGCGCAGCGAGAATCGCGTCGGCGCTGCTCACGTCGAGACCGAGGGTGTCTTCGACTGCGAGGTGGGTTACTACACCGTCTTTAATAACCGCTGCGTAACGCTTGGACCTGACTCCGAGCCCGCCGCCGGTCAGGTCGACGTCCAGGCCCATCGCCTTGGTGAACAGCGCCGAGCCGTCGGCGATCATCCCGACGCCTTCGCCGACCTCGTTGGCGCGGCCCCACGCTCCCATGACGAAAGCATCGTTGACCGAGACGCAGAAGATGCGGTCGACACCTTTCTCCTTCAGGTCGTCAGCCCTTACCACGAAACCAGGCAGGTGGTGATCACTGCACGTCGGGGTGAAAGCCCCCGGCACGCCGAAAAGCACCACGGTTCCGGTCCCCAGAAGGTCGGCGGTTTGCGCCGGTTCGGGCCCGGAAGCCCCTGGCACTTGGACTTTAACGTCTGGAATCTTGTCGCCTACTGATATGGACATAAGGTACTCCTCCGAGTGGGTGGTCGCGCCAGCAACACTCGCTGGGCGCACGGCTTGCACATAACGTAGCGCCTCGGCACCGCCCAGGAGAAACGTCGGCAAAACGTTAGCGCTGTCGACTCGTGTGGCAAGATTCCGATATGGCTGACAGCGATATCACCGGCCCCGGGGGATCCAGGGTTAAGGCTGCGGACGCAGAAAAGGCCGAAGCGGCCCAAACTGCGGCTTCGCTTGTCGCTGACGGAATGACCGTAGGGCTCGGTACGGGTTCTACGGTCGGCTACCTGATACCGGCCCTCGCGTCGCGGGGCCTGACGCTGACATGCGTTGCCACGTCGCCGGCGACGGAGAAAAAAGCTCGGGCGGCGGGCCTTGACGTGCGCTCTTTCAGCGACCCCTCCTCGCCGACGCGCTTGGATATTGCCATAGACGGCGCCGACCAGGTGGCGCCGGACGGTTGGCTGGTGAAAGGAGCGGGTGCCGCTCACACGAGGGAGAAGGTCGTCGCCGCGGCTGCAGACCGTTTCGTGGTGATCGTATCTTCGGAAAAACTCGTCGAGTCGCTCGCGTCGCCAGTCCCGCTGGAGATCCTCTCTTTCGGCGCAGCGGCTACTCTTCGCCGTCTTGGGGGTGCCAGGGTCAGGCCTGGCACCCCGGCGAGCCCCGACGGAGGGATCATCGCCGACTGGATGGACCTCATGAGCGACCCGAGAGGTCTCTGCGCCTTTTTCGATTCGACGCCGGGAGTGGTAAGCCACGGGCTTTTCCCGCCGGAGATGGTCAGCGACGTCGCAGTTTCAGGCCAGTTACTCCGACGGCCAGCTACAGCGGACGCCCCGACGACCAACTGGGCTAGCCTTGCGAAACGTCAAGGTACTGCGTAGCCGAAGATAGGCGCGCCGTTGTAGGTATTGGAGTCCGACGGTAGGTACGGCCCGTTGATCACCACGTTGTAGGAGCCCAAGTTCGCAGGGCCAGCGTCACCTTCGATGGTATCGATGGCGCCGTCTGGCCAGACCTGCGCTACAACCCCGGTGTGAACCGCTGTCGACACGTTCGCAGGGCCTGTTCCGTAAAGAACCAGGTCACCGGGGCTGGGGGTGGCGCTCGGCGGGAGCACCTGGGTATTCGCGGCGGCCCAGTCGTAGATGAAGCCGACGAAGGCCAGCGACGGAATAGGAACCCCGCTATTAGCCCAGACCCAAGTCGCGAACAGGGCGCACCACTCTTCGCAGGGCCCGTAAGGGTTGCAGAAGTACCCGGTGTCAGGGTCGGGAACGACCTGGCTTGCAGCGAGAGTGACGATGTCGTTGGCGGGCCCCGGGTGTTCGAAGCTGACGTTGAAAGCATCCGGTTCGAGCAGTCGGTACCCGTTGCCATGGGGTGTCGAGGCGATGGCAGCGATGGGTTCGGTGCGTGCGCTGCCCAGGTTATTGCCAAACGATCTTGCATCACCGAAGGTGTAGACGTCGCCGTTAGCGTTGGCCAGCCAGTAGCCACCGCCGTCCGGGGTGGCGGCCATTCCGGAAACGAAACCGGAGATGGTCGTGCCCCCTTCGGAGCCGTAGAACTGGGCGTCACCGAAACTGAAAACTCCGCCATCGGCAGCCACCAGCCAATAGCCCTTACCGTCAGGGGCCGCCGCCATACCCACCACTGGAGCGTACAAGTCGAGGGCGTTGGCCCCGCCGTAGGACTGGGCATCACCGAAGGCAGTTACAGCACCATCGGCCGTCGCCAACCAGTAACCCTTGCCGTCGGGAGTTTCGGCCATCGCCACGACGGGCGATGGATATGTCTCACTGGTCGGATCACCCTCGGGGATGGCGCTGCCGTAGTCAAGCACACCCTGGTCGGGATAGGACGCTAAGACTGTTGACAGCGCTGAAAGGGCACGACACCAGAATTGCCGTCGACAACCGCCAACAGGGTGAGCACCACAACCAGCGCCGACGCTGTGAGGCTACCGAACGTGCGCCACATGCTGCGCCTAGCCATATG
>DAHYHI010000032.1:0-57786 GCA_027391075.1 Acidimicrobiaceae bacterium
CAACGCAAGCCAGTGCCGACTGGCAGGACTGCACGACCAGTCCGTACGGCCTGGTGGCACGCGCGGTCGAATCCGTGCGGGGTAGTTCAGTCCACATCGCCGCGGGGCTGATCGGTTTACCGAATGCTGACATTTTTCGAACGGCCGCCTCACACGGGTGGCGAATGATCGGAGCCATGCTCGGCAAAGCGTGTCTTGCGGTGGGTACCGTGTCGGTCCTTCTCCTGGCTGGGTGCGGTGATCCTGGGGTGGCACACACGTCTTCCGGCGGCGGGCATGCGGTCGCGGTCCGGGCGGGATCCCCGATGGCGCTGACCGCCCCGGTCAACGGATCGAACCTGGATTACTCCGGGGTCGGTCAGGATTTCGCCGCACCCGGGGTGATCACCGCGTTGGGGGACTATCGGGGCGGAACGATTCGCTACCCGGGCGGAGCGATCGCGAACTACTGGAACTGGCAGAGCGGATCGGTGAACCAGCCCGCGACCACCTCCGGCACCGGCAAATCGAAGCCGGGCCGGGTCCGCGACTACGGCTTCACCCTGCAGACCCTGCGAGGTATCGTCGGGGAGACCGGGGCCATTCCCGTCTTCGACCTAAACCTGCTCACCTCCAGCCTGGCGGACCAGCTAATGATGCTGCACACCGCCCAGAACCTGGGGATCCCGGTGCGCTATGTCGAGCTGGGCAACGAGTTCTACCTGAACACGAGCAGTTACCTGAAGGGGTTCCCGACCGCAGCCTCCTATGCACGTACCGTGGCGCAGTGGGCGCCGGCGATCCGGGCTGAGTTTCCCGATGCCCAGATCGCCGCGGTCGGGTCTCTCCCGCAGAGCACCGCACGCGAGAAGTCCTGGAACTCCACCTTGCTCTCCATGGCCGGCGCGGACATCAACGCTCTCACGCTGCACGATTACTCCTCTCCGATGGGCAAGGACCCCACTCCGGCGCAGGTTCTTGCCGCTGCCCAGACCAGTTGGCGATCCACCCAGCAGGTCATGGCGGCCATTCCCAGCCGGTACCGGATCTGGTTCACCGAGTTCAACCTGTCCCTGCAGGGCCTCTCGGGCGGGGAACCGCCTCGGGGTACCACCTGGCTCCACGGGCTCTACGTAGCCGAGACGATGTCCCTGTTCGACCAGTCACCCCGGGTGCAGCTAGACGACTACTGGGATCTGTTCGGCACCCCCTCCACGGGTGCCTTCACCTCAGGCCCGGCTCCGCAACCGACGGTGGCGGGAGAGGCGCTGATGCTCTTGACCAACGCCTCCGTCCAGGCGAACACGGCGACGCCGCTCTCCTTCAGCGCGGCGCCCTCCCTGCCAGATGGCGCTGCTGGGGTGATCGGGGTGTCTTTCGACGGTCCGAACGGCACCCGAACGGTCCTGATCAACCTGACCGACCAGTCCGTCACCGTGCCCGCCGGCACAGGGACCGGCCTGTCAGTGGGGGCTTCCACCGTGTCCGTCAGCGGTTCCCCTACCACGGCAGTCTCGGGCCTGACCCGCGCCACCGGCCTCGTCGGCACCACGATCACCCTGCCGGCCTACGCGATAGCCGGGGTAGGGTTCACCGTCCCGGCAGCGGCTTCGGCCTAGACATCCGCAGAAGCCGGCCGATGTCACCGTACCTGTCCATCCGCTCCATGCCGGTGGCGCTGACAATGCCAATCGGACGACGGCCGTCATGAACGATCAACTAGCGGTAAATCGGCGCCGTACGCGCCACTGGTGCCCACCCAGTAGGCGGACACCAGTGGGCTTTTCGTTACGTCAGGTGGAGGTGGCGGGAATCGAACCCGCGTCCTTCGATGACTCAACGGGCCTTCTCCGAGCGCATCTGGTGGCTTGATGTCGGGCGCCTCGCTCGCCACCAGCAGCGGCGAGGTGCCTTAGCCAGCTGAATTTCCCCGGTGGTCCGCCAGCGCTACCACCAGGTGAGCCCTACTTGATGACGCCCGGACCCGACCCGCAGGGCTGGGGTCGGACGGACGGGCTATTTCTTAGACAGCCAGTGCGAGCTGAGGCTCGGCATTTGTTTTTGTTTTCAGGCTCTTTAACGTGGTTCCTGAAACCACGGCTCGCTTCTCCCGAATCGACAACCGAAGTCGAAGCCAGTCACCCCCATGTCAAGTACCAACGCCAATGATCTTACAGGATCTCTACCAGTATGGGGAGAGTAGCCGGAGCTGGTTCGGGCTACCCGGCTAGGAGCGGGCCTGACCTGCCACGGGCCTTCTGAACGCCAAGGGTTGACCGCCGGTACGCATCAGTGACTCTAGATCCCTCTCCAACACAGCGCCTTGGGTGTGGCCGTCGGCTACTACGAGCACGACCTTGGCGTTGCCCATGCGTCCTGCGACACTGAGGGCGTCCTCGTCGGGACCGGACCCGACGGCCGACGCGATCGGCATGGCGAAGTCGATCGGTCTCGCTACATCCCACTGGGGGTATGGGACGCCCGCAATGAGGTCGCCGAGAAGCACCCCGCCGTATCCCCCGTTCCAGTCCCGAAGCAGCCACACCCAGCCGGGTCGCGCGGCGCCGTAGGTTTCGACGAAGTTGCGGACCGTGATCCACCCGGGGGCCTCACCAACCGGGCGCATCACGTCGGCGATACGGACGCCTTCGAGCGCGTGGCGGGCGGAACCTTCTGAAAGCTCAGCGCGCGCTGACACGAGAAGCCACCACCCGACGAAGCCCACGATGAAGCCGTCGAGCACGCTGTGAGAGCGAGCCGTGGCCACGAAACCAGCTACGACTACCGCAACGCCAAGGATCGTGCCCGCCCACGCTGCTACCTGCGTCGCCTTCCAGCGGTCTCTTCCGGTGAGCCAGATGACTGCGTGCAGCACCCGACCACCGTCGAGGGGAGCTGCGGGAAGGATGTTGAAGATTGCTAGGACGATATTTATCCACGCCAGCCATCCGAGGGCTGCGATCGCCAGGGCGTCGCCGCCGGTGCGGGCGAGCGAAGTGGAGAGCAGTGCGGAACGCAGCAGCCACAGAGCGCCACCCAGGGCGGCGCTGGTCAGGGGACCGACACCCGAAACGAGAAGCTCAGTCGCTGGGGAAGGGCTGTCACCTTCGATTCTCGTGACACCTCCCATCCAGCTCAAAGTGATTCCGTCGACGCTGAGGTGCCTTCGGCGTGCCACGACGGCGTGGCCTAACTCGTGGAGGAGCACGCCGAAGAGAAGTCCGAGGGCAGTCAGCACGCCGGCGGTCTCGTAGGCGAGGTTCGAGTACCCGGGAGCGTCGATCACGAACCTACTCTTCGCCAGGCCGACAGCGACCAAAGCGACCATTACCAACAGACTCCAGTGAAGCCCGACTTTGACCCCTGCTACGCGCCCCAGTCGGATCGTGTCTGTCATGGTTTCCAGGCTATTGCGCCCCGGGGGAGTAGCGGGGTAGCAGACGGGGGATTCTCAGGTTATTCTCGGGTCTTCCGCTGCGAAAAGGGTTCTACCGGAAATCCCTGCCGGAGCGCTGGGCGCCGGCGCTAGCCCGGCGTGCTTCCATATCTGCGTCTCTTGCAGCTATGGCGTGGCGCTTGTCGTAGAGCTTTCGTCCCCGTGCCAGGGCAAGGTCCACTTTCGCTCTGCCCTGCTTGAAGTAGACGGCGAGGGGTACCAGGGTCAGCGAATCCTGGTTGGTCTTCTGCGCCAGGTGATCGATCTCGCGATGGTTCAGCAACAGTTTGCGGCGCCTGTCGGGATCGACGCTGCCGAAGCCGTTCGCAAACAGGTACGGGGGTATGTGCACCCCGTACAGCCACACTTCCCCGTCTTGGACACGAGCGTAGCTATCTCTCAACTGGGCTTTGCCTTCGCGCAGCGACTTGACCTCGCTGCCGGAGAGGACGAGGCCGGCTTCTAGGGTCTCGACGATCTCGTAGTCGTGACGGGCGCGACGATTCTGGGCGACCGTCCGATTCTGGGGATCAGCAGGGCCCCTTTTTGCCGTCTTTGCCATGTCGAGACCACGGTAGCGTCGTCTGCGTGCTCGTGATCAGAAAACAAGACCTACAGCAGATCTTCGCCCAGGCCCTCGACGGTTACCCCCTTGAGGTTTGTGGGCTGCTAGTCGGTGCTGAAAAGACGTCTTCGCCGATCCGTCTAAGTGAGAACGCAGGGGCCAACACCGATCTGGGACCGTCTGGCGCCACAGAGGAAGTTGAGTCGGAAGCACCGGAGTCGACTGCATACGTCGAAGTGGTGGTGGCTACCGACAATGTTGCTGAGTCATCAAGGGTGTACGAGATCGCCCCTAAAGCTCTACTTCAGGTTGATAGATTGGCTGAGGGGCGAGGTTTGCAGATCCTCGGGGTCTACCACTCCCACACCCACACGGAGGCCAAGCCTTCCCCGACCGACATCGCAAAGGCCCCCGACCCGTATTGGCACTACGTGCTGGTATCACTGCGAGACGTCCACCCGGCCTTGCGGAGCTGGAAAATCGAAGGCGGGAAGATAGAAGAGGAAAAGGTGGTTGTAAAATGGTGAGCTAGGAGGTCGTATTTATGTCCGTGGAAGTTCGTGTGCCAACCGTTCTGCGTCCGGCGACTGGTGGAGTCGCTGCGCTGCCCGCTGAGGGTGACACAGTAGGTGAGGTCTTCGACGATCTCATCGGCCGTCACCCCGGCCTGAAAGGCCAGCTTTTGACCGACGCCGGGGAACTGCACCGGCACCTCAACGTCTTCCTCAACGACGACGACATCCGTTATCTGGGCAAACTGGAGGCCAAAGTTGCCGACGGCGACACCCTGACCTTGATGCCGGCCGTCGCGGGAGGAGCCTTGTGATGGCCCGTTATGAGAGTGTGCTGGACCTCATCGGCAATACGCCGATGGTCGACGTAAGTTCTTTGAGCCCTAACCCGAGGGTTGCGATAGTCGCCAAGCTCGAAGGGTGGAACCCGGGCGGCTCGGTCAAGGATCGGGCGGCTCTGTCCATGATCCAAGACGCCGAGAAGGACGGGTCGCTCACGCCCGGCCAGCAGATCCTCGAGTCGTCGTCGGGGAACACAGGAATAGCACTAGCGATGATCGCCCGGGTCAAGGGCTATCCGATCAAGATCGTGCTGCCCGAGAACGTGTCCATCGAGCGCCGCCAACTCTTAGAGACCTGGGGAGCGGAGATCATCGACTCGCCGGGCTCGGAGGGATCGAACGGTGCTATGCGCCGAGCTCAAGCGTTGGCAGCCGAGCACCCGGACTGGTGGTTCCCCTACCAGTACGCCAACCCGGCGAACCCTAAGGCCCACTACGAGGGAACAGGCCCGGAGATCTGGCGTGACTGCCCAGAGGTAACCCACTTCATCGCGGGGCTCGGCACGGCCGGGACGCTCATGGGAGTTGCCCGTTTCTTGAAGGAGCGCAACCCAGCCGTACAGGTGTGGGCGGTGCAACCTCCAGCTGGCGAGATGGTCGACGGCCTGAAGAACTTGGACGAAGGATTCATACCGCCGGTGTTCTTGGACAACGACGGCTACGACCTGCTCGACAGGAGCAAGGTGGTAGGTCCCCGGGAGAGCATCGAGTGGACCAGGCGTCTCGCTGATGTGGGGATCTTCGCCGGCATCTCGTCCGGTGCGATCATGGCGGCAGCGGTCAAGTGCGCCGCCGAGATCGACGAAGGAGTGATCGTCACGATCGTCTGCGACGGCGGGTGGAAGTACCTTTCCACCGGCGCTTGGACCGACGACATCGACACCGTTACCGAGCGAGCCAAGAGGGTCATCTACTTCTGATCCCCTTGCCTAGGCGCTTCGGCGGGTCCCCTAGGGCAGGTATATCCCAGACGTGTCGCCACCGCTTACAGGCGCTGCTGTAGCGTTAGGTCTTGAGATAGTCCGCCGCCCTGGCGGTTCGTAAGAGGAACGCGCTTGTGATAGACGACACCCTAAGGCTCGACGGCCGTACCTGCGACGAGTTGCGGCCCGTCGAGTTCGTAAGAGACTTCACCGCCTTCGCTGCTGGCTCAGTGTTGGTGAGGATGGGCCGCACCGCCGTGCTGTGCACCGCCTCGGTGGCCCAAGACGTACCCCGGTGGATGAGGAACACCGCAAGAGGCTGGGTCACCGCCGAATACTCGATGCTTCCGGGTTCCTCCCCGGAGCGTGTCGACCGGGAGGCGGCCAGGGGCAAACAGTCCGGGCGCACGCAGGAGATCCAGCGCTTGATAGGCCGCTCGCTTCGGGCCGTCACCGACCTGGAAGCGCTCCCCGAGACGCAGATCACCCTGGACTGCGACGTTCTCCAAGCCGACGGGGGCACCCGGACCGCTAGCATTTGCGGCGCCTACCTCGCGCTCCACGACGCGTGTAGCCGCCTCGTGTCTGCGAAGAAGTTGGAGAGGCATCCTTTGCGGGAAGCTTGCGCAGCCGTGTCCGTCGGCAGGGTAGGCGGAGAGGCGATGCTCGACCTGGCCTATAGCGAGGACAGTCGGGCGGAGGTGGACATGAACGTCGTGATGACCTCATCCGGACGCTTCGTCGAGGTGCAGGGCACGGCAGAAGGTGCTCCCTACAGTCGTGCCGAGCTCGACGAGCTACTGTCGCTCGCCCAGTCGGGGATCTCCTCCCTCCTCGACGCTCAGTCGGCCCTGCTAGCGGACCCACCCCCAGAACGAACGGTGTGACCAGACCGGCCTTCGTCCTGGCGACCGCGAACAAGGACAAAGCGGCGGAGATCGAAGCCGTCCTGGGAGCCCAGGTGGAGCTGCTCGCCCGGCCTGCTGAGGTAGGCGAGGTCGACGAGACCGGAACTACCCTCGAAGACAACGCTCGACTAAAGGCTAGATCCCTGGTGGAGGCCACCGGGCTGCCCGCAATCGCTGACGACACCGGCCTGGAAGTCGACGTCCTTTCAGGGCGACCCGGTGTCCGCTCGGCGCGCTACGCCGGTGACCACGCCACATACGCGGACAACGTCGCCAAGCTCTTGTTGGAGATGGGCTCGAGCCCACGACGCGCCGCGCGCTTCCGGACCGTGGTAGTGGCCTTATGGCCCGACGGGCGTGAGATCGTCGCCGAAGGCGTGGCATCGGGATCTATAGCCACCGAGATCAGAGGCTCGCAGGGGTTCGGCTACGACTGCGTTTTCGTGCCCGACGACGGCGACGGGCGGACTTTCGCAGAGATGGGCAGCGCAGAGAAGAACGCCCTGTCCCACCGGGGTAGGGCTCTGAGAGCGCTGCAAGCCCGAATGAGCGAACAAGCGGTCTTCACAGCCGGCTCCGCCGGCACGGCCGGGCCATCGCCCGGCGTGGAGGTGACACCGACGTTGAAGCGCAAAAGGCGGGGTATCAGCCACATATTGCCGAGGCCGGTGTGGCAGGTCGGGCGGCTGCTGATCGTCGCACTTCTAATCGAGTACCTAGTCGTGCCACAACTCGCCGGACCTCGCAAGGTGATTCACCTTATCTCCGAGGTCAACCCGCTGCTGCTGTTGGCAGGTGTCGGTCTGGAGGCGGCCGCGATCCTCGCCTACGGGCGCCTAACCGCCTCGATCCTGCCCCCCGCCAGCCGTATCAAGTTCTCGACGATCGTGCGTATCGAGGTGACCACCCTCTCGGTCAGTCACTGCACCCCTGGTGGTTCCGCTGCCGGGACGGCCCTCGGCTACCGGCTTCTGACACAGTCGGGGGTGCAATCCGGCGACGCGGGTTTCGTGCTCGGAGCTCAAGGTATCGGCTCGGCCGTGGTCCTCAACGTGATCTTGTGGCTGGCGCTGATCGTGTCCATACCAGTCTGGGGCTTCTCGGCGCTTTACCTGCTCGCCGCCGGGGTCGGGGTAGTGCTGTTAGGGCTGTCCGCTGCTTTGGTGTACGCCCTGACGAAAGGCGAGCAGAGAATCGGGGAACTGATCGAGCGGCTCGCTCTCAAAGCTCCTTTCATCAACGCCACCGCATTACGCAAGGCGTTCGGGAACCTGGCCACGCGGCTGGCTGTCTTTGGGGAGCACCGCGACGTCATGGGCCGGGCGCTCGTGTGGGCGTCGCTCAACTGGCTCCTCGACGCAGGATCGCTCTTCGTGTTCGTAGGGGCCTTCGGGCACTGGGTGAACCCTGACGGCCTGCTCGTCGCGTACGGCCTAGCCAACGTCTTGGCGGTCGTCCCGGTAACTCCGGGCGGTCTAGGGGTCATCGAAGCGACCCTCACCACCCTTCTGGTGGGTTTCGGCACCCAAAGAGGGGTCGCGACCTTAGGAGTCCTCGTCTATCGCTTGTTCAACTTCTGGGCGCCCATACCGCTCGGAGGGATCACGTACCTGTCGCTCCAGGTAGACAAGCCCGGGCCGGACGGATCTAAGCCCTGGCCGATCCGCACGTTCAGGCGTCTCGTCAGGGCGCAACACCACTCCGGTGGAGACCCCGAGCCCAGACGGGAGATGGCTAACGCCAAGAGGGCAGAAAGCGGAGCAGTCGATCCACTAGCCTAAAGGCGGTCCTTGGCGCGGGCACCCGTGATCTGGACGCGTGACAAGTTGGAGTCGTAAGATCAATAAGCTTCGCAGCAAAATCGGATTTCGGGCGGCTCTATGCGGGATCGTGTCGAGCGTCCTCGTGTTGGCTTCGATGCTGGCGCAACCAGCAGTCGCCCGGGCGGCCAGCGCCATCTCGCCAACCGCGACATCGACAACGTCGTCCGGCCCCGGCTACTGGCTGGTCGGCTCCGACGGCTCGGTATACCAGCGCAGCACCACGAACTTCGGCGGCTTGGGCAGCGTGGCGCTGAACGCTCCGATAGTCGGCGGTGCAGCCACCCAGACCGGTCTCGGTTACTGGCTGGTCGGCTCCGACGGCGGGGTGTTCAGCTTCGGTGACGCCCAGTATTACGGTTCGATGGGAGGCGTCAAGCTCAACCAGCCGATAGTGGGCATGGCCGAAGATCCCGCCACCGGGGGCTACTGGCTGGTCGCCGCTGACGGTGGAGTATTCTCATTCAACGCGCCTTTCTACGGTTCTATGGGAGGCGTCAAGCTCAACCAGCCTGTCGTGGGCATGGCAGCCACACCTGGTGGCGGC
Organism: Acidimicrobiaceae bacterium; assembly: GCA_027391075.1. Taxonomy (GTDB): domain Bacteria; phylum Actinomycetota; class Acidimicrobiia; order Acidimicrobiales; family Palsa-688; genus JAJZAM01. The sequence goes on from DAHYHI010000032.1 coordinate 9,032, forward strand.
GGGTACTGGCTGGTAGCGGCCGACGGGGGTATCTTCAGTTTCGGTAACGCCGGGTTCTACGGCTCGACCGGTGACATACAGCTGAACAAGCCGGTGGTCGGTATGGCTGCCGACCCGGCGACCGGCGGGTACTGGCTGGTAGCGAGCGACGGGGGCATCTTCTCATTCAACGCTCCCTTCTACGGTTCCACCGGCGCCATGACCCTCGACGCCCCGGTCGTGGGGATGGTCGCCTCCCAACAGGGGAACGGCTACTGGTTGGCGGCCCAAGACGGCGGAGTGTTCACCTTCGGCTCGATACCCTTCCTCGGTGCGGCCAACAAGCCCGCAGGCGCAGCCCCGATCGTCGCCATGGTCGGAACCGACAACGGCCTGCCGTTCCCCCCCGGAGCGACCGGCTTCGACGTCTCGAACTTCCAGTGCGCCGCCCTCGCGGACGGGACCCTTCCCGCTGCTACCGACCTGTCGATGGTCGAAATCACTGGATACATAGCGAATAGCAGCCCGGACCAGTGCTACCAGCAGGAAGCACTGTGGGCCGGTCCGAACATGTCCGCCTACATCTTTATGGACCCCCTGCCGTTGCCTACCACTACCGTTCCGGCTCCGCCAGAGTCGCTCACGGGTCCGGCAGGGAACTGCGCGACCGGCGACACCGTCTGCGAGGGCTACAACTTCGGCTTCTACTGGGCCGAGCACTGGGTCAGCTACGCCAGGTCGGTGGGAACCAACCCGAGCCTGTGGTGGCTCGACGTCGAAACCGGGGTGGGTTGGAGCACCCAGAGCACCCAAAGCAACTCCCAGGTGATCTCCGGTGCGGTAGCCGGCCTTCGGGCAATGGACGTAGAGCCGGGACTCTACTCCACGTACTCCCAGTGGACCTCTATAACCGACAACTTGGTGACGTTCCCGGGTATCTTGCTGTGGTCGCCCGGCGGGGGAAACGTCACCGGTGGAACCTACAGCGCCCAGAGCATCTGCGACGGGAACGCAGGCCCTGACTACGCACCCTTTGCGGGTGGCAACATCGTCGTGGTCCAGTACGGGCTTGCAGGTAACGGCTACACCGGCCCACCGACTGCTGCTGATCCGGACTACGCCTGCAACCCTACTGTCGGCTAGAAACCTCTGTGTGCGGGCGAGAGGACTCGAACCTCCACCCCTTGTGAGGACCAGGACCTAAACCTGGCGCGTATGCCAATTTCGCCACGCCCGCAACTAGACATATTGTAGCTTCCCGAGACCCGTGCCCTCGGCGGTACGTGTCGTGACAGCGGCTGGCGGGCCGGGTTGCGGGATCTTCGGGTTTGCGCGCCGCATGCCGCCCTCATCCCCGAGTTCGGACATTTCGGCGCGTAGCGTACCTTTCCGGTCGCCTCAGCCACATAGTCAGGCCGTCGACAAACTCCATGACCTAACAGTGGGATCCAGGTTCAGGAGAGAGTTTTGTCGGAGAGGACCAGACGTGGAATCCGGGTTGTGGCGGTCGCGGGCCTTTTGTCTGCTACGACGCTCGGTGCCATTCCCGGTGCACGGACACCATACGCCGAGGCACTGCCGTCACAACTGACGATAGTAGGCCACGGATGGGGTCACGGTCGCGGCATGGGACAATACGGGGCTGAGGGCTACGCTCTGGACGGCTGGAGCTACCAGCAGATCCTTGCTCACTACTACGGGGGCACGGTGCTGAGCGCCTACGGCCCGGTGAACATTCCTGTCAACCTATATGAGCTATATGGTGCGTCGAGCGTCACGGTCTCTGCAGCATCGGGTTCGACTCTGGTAGTCGACGGGATGGCGACCAACCTCAGTTCTGTGACGATCAACAGGGCCGCCACTGACCAGACCGTCTACGCCAGCGGGGGGGGCGACGTGATCGTCGACGGCCCCTGGTCTGACGGTTCTACGAGGACCTTCGCCGGTTCGATAGTCGTGAAGGCCTCAAACGCCGACGTGTTGAACGTCGTTCCCCTAGAACAGTACGTCGCAGGAGTAGTCCCCTACGAGTCCCCGGCCAGCTGGTCGCTTGCGGCGCTGCAGGCGCAGGCTGTGGCGGCCCGCTCGTATGCCCTTTCGTACACCGCAGGCGGGAGCGTGCCCATCTGCGACACCACCGCCTGCCAGGTCTACGGTGGGGTCTACACGGGATGGGCGAGCGCAAACAGCGACCAAGCGGAGTCCTCCACCGCATATCAGGTGCTCGACTGCGGAACCGACACGGCCTGCGGATCGCCAGGACAAGTGGCCTTCACCGAGTTCTCGTCTTCCACGGGTGGCTATACCGCAGGCGGCACGTTCCCGGCGGTAGTAGACGCAGGAGATTCGACACCGTCGAATCCAAACCATGACTGGACGGTGACGGTACCTACGTCGGCAGTCGAGCAGGCCTTTCCCTCGGTAGGTGTTCTAGAGGCGATCAACGTGACGCAGCGCAACGGTCTTGGAGACCTGGGAGGCAGGGTCTTGCAGATGCAGCTCAGCGGCACCGGCGGGACGCTGACGGTCACCGGCGACCAGTTCGAATGGGGCCTCGGGCTCAAATCCGACTGGTTCGCTATAACCAACTCTTCGCCCTCGTCGTCCAACGTCACCTCTTCGTCTACGACCGACAGCGGATACTGGGTGGTCGACTCGAACGGGTCGGTCATGCCGTTCGGCTCGGCTCCCTACTACGGTTCCATGGCCGGCGTCCGTCTGAACGCTCCTGTCATCGCTACGGCGCCCACGTCGGACGGACACGGCTATTGGCTGCTCGGCTCGGACGGGGGAGTGTTCAGCTTCGGCGACGCACGGTTCTACGGGTCCACCGGCGACATGGTCTTGAACAAGCCTGTGGTGGGGATGGCTCCGACGGCTGACGGCAACGGGTACTGGCTCGTGGCTTCCGACGGCGGGATCTTCAGCTTCGGCGACGCAGCCTTCTACGGTTCCACCGGAGCGAACCCCCCTCCGTATCCTGTGGTGGGAATGGCCCGCACTCCCGACGGTGGTGGCTACTGGCTGGTCGACTCGATGGGCCAGGTCTTCAGTTTCGGTGACGCCGGCTTCTACGGTTCGCTGCCATCTATCGGCGTCGTACCTGACTACCCGATCGTCGGTATGGTACCAACGTCTGACGGTAAAGGCTACTGGCTTGTGGGGGCGGACGGCGGGATCTTCAGTTTCGGTGACGCCGGTTTTGTCGGGTCGCTCGGCGGACAGGGAGTCCTCGACGTCGTGTCGGTGAGCGCCACTCCCGACAACGGTGGATACATGGTTATCACCAGCACCGGGGTCATCTACACCTTCGGTGACGCCACCTCTTACGGTGACCCAGCTCTCAATGTGGCCGGGTGGTCAGGGCGTGCGGTCGGCGTCTTCGACGACGCCGGCTGACCTGGGGCTCCCCGTAGTTCTCAGGTGCCGACCGGCGCCGGAGAAACGACCGGGTTGCGCTGAGTGATCCTTACCGGTACGTGGATCATGCCGGTCTGGCTGCTGCGGGTAATAACGCTCAATGTGTACTGCTGTTCCTGCCAGTCATAGACCGTGTAGTCGTCGAAACTGGTTATACCGACCGTAACCGGATAATCTCCGTCGAGGAGAGGCATCGAGTCGAAACTGAACACGATCTCCCCGCTGCCGGGCGTCACTTCTATCTCGGCGGGTGACAGTTTCGTACTCGCCGTGAAAAGCACAACCCCCTTGTGGTCGTAAACAGTGACAGTTGGTACTACATCTCTAAAGGTCGCCGTGGAGTTGTAGCCGATCACCACTTCCATCGGCGCGCCCGTCTCCACGTAGGACTTGCCTGAGCTGTGACCCGGCTCGAAGTGCACGTAGCTGACGACCAATGTTCCCTCGCCGGCAGGTGCCGGAGTCGCTCTGTCTCGTGAGTCGGAGTCGTCGACGCTCGGGTCAGGGTCCGTGCGGACCGCGTGGACCGCATGAGAGGGAACGGACGCCCGCCCGGCTTGAGAGCTGGGTTCGTCGGCTTCGGGGGAACTGTCCGACGGGGGATCGGCCTGGGCGAGGGTGAGCATATCCGTCATCTCCCCGGCGTCGAGATAAGCCTGGCGTCGCAGGAGGTGTTCCCGGTATGACCGCACCGCTTCGGCGGGGCTTCCCAACCCGACAAGCGAACCGTGGTCCAGCACGGCGGCCTTGTCGCATACCTGGCGTACCAGGTCGGGGGAGTGGGTGACCACCACTATCGTGCGGCCCTCGCGCTGGAACTGACGTACCCGGTCGAAGCACTTCCTTTGGAACAGTTCGTCTCCGACGGCGAGCACCTCGTCGACGATGAGGATGTCGGGGTCCATATGGACCGCGACAGCGAAGCCCAGCCGGACGTACATCCCTGACGAGTAGTACTTGACCTGGTTGTCTATGAACTGCTCCAGCTCGGCGAAGGCGACGATGTCGTCGAAGCAGCTGTCCACGTACTTCCGCGACATGCCGAGCAGCGACGCGTTCAAGTAGATGTTCTCGCGCCCAGACATCGCAGGCTGGAAGCCCGCTCCCAGTTCGAGAAGGGCCGCGACCCGTCCCCGTGTCATGATTTCACCCGACGTCGGTTGGATGATCCCGGCGGTGCATTTGAGCAGGGTCGACTTGCCGCTGCCGTTGTGGCCGAGCAGGCCGAAAGTCTGACCTTCCTGGATCTCTAGCTCGACGTCCCTGAGTGCCCAGAAGTCCTCGTAGGGGACTTTCCCCCAGTGCAACATCCGCTCCTTGAGAGACGTGAACTGCTCGTGGTAGAGCCGGAAGTGCTTGGAGACTCCCCGGACTTCGATAGCTGTTGCCACGTCTTGGATCCTACCGGCCGGGCGTCAGAAGCAGCGGTCAGAGCTGTTCGGCGAAGTTACCCTCACGGTTGGCGAACACCGTGAGGGCGAAGATCAGCAGGGCGCTGGCGAAGCCGATCACCGCGAGGAGCTGCCATCCGTACCACCAAAGTCCGGCGTGGTCGGGGAGGATGTGCACCGCGACTCCGCCGGCTCCTTTCGGCGACGTGACGGAGTAGATCGCCCTTTGGAAGGTGAGCACTATCGGGGTGACCGGGTTGAGCCTGTAGAGCACGAAGAGCCACAGATAGTGCGAATGGCCGAACTGGATAGGATCGCGTATCTGGGCGTAGGTGTAGACGATCGGTGTTCCCCAAAACCAGACCTGCAGGCCGATGCCCAGCAGGTACCCGACGTCGCGCAGCTTTACGTTCAAAGCGGCGAAGAGGATTCCGATAGCGGATGCCAGCAGGACGAGGGCCAACATGGCCGGTATCAGCAGGGGTAGGTAGGCGACAGCCGGACCGGAGCGGAAGGCGAGCAGGAATACCACCAAGACGATGGTCTGGAAGCCCATTTGGGTGAGAGCCGAGCCGATCTGCGCAAGGGCAGGGATCTCTCTCGGGAAGGCCACCTTCTTGATGATCGGGGAGTTCCCCACGATCGACCCGCACGCCCCCGACACCCCCATGGAGAAGAAGTTCCATACCAAGGTCCCGCACATCAGGTAGATAGCGAAACGCGGTACGCCATTCTTCAGAATAAGCTGAAATACTACGAAATATACAACGAGGTTGATGGCGGGGTTAAGCATCGACCACAAGAAGCCGAGGATCGAGTTCTTGTACTGGACGGTCAGCTCTTTTCGGGTCATCTCGCCGAGCAGCTCCCGGTACGCCCATACGGCCTGAGCTCTCTTGCGGAGGCTGATCTTGGGCGCTACGACTCTGAGGGGCCGGTCTCCCCCCCGGGACGTCACCTCGGTGTCGGTGCCGCGGGCGGGAAGCTCAGTTGGGGCAACCATATCCCGCAATGATAGGAGGACCTGTGCGCCTGGCGTTGCGGGTAGGCTGCCAGCGATGCATTTTACACCTACGACCAGCGCCGCAACGTCCCTGAGTGGAGACGCGTCCGGGGACGTCTACCAGCGTCTCCTAAAGGAGCGCATCGTCTTCTTGGGAACCCAGGTGGACGACACCTCAGCGAACTTGATCTGCGCTCAGCTGCTGCTCCTGGCGGCCGAAGACCCGGAGCGAGACATCAGCCTCTACATCAATTCTCCGGGAGGATCGGTGACCGCTGGGCTCGCGATATACGACACGATGCAGCTCGTGCCCTGCGACGTCTCGACGGTATGTATGGGCCTTGCCGCGTCGATGGGACAGTTCCTTTTGTGCGCTGGCGCTAAGGGCAAGCGCCTCTCCCTGCCGCATTCGAGGATCCTGATGCACCAGCCGTCGGGCCAAGCCCAAGGCCAAGCTTCCGACATCAAGATACAAGCCGAGCAGATCATCTACCTGAAGAAGATGATGGCGGAGCGGATATCGTTCCACACCGGCCAGCCGGTCGAGAGGATCGAAGCAGACTCAGATCGTGACCGGTGGTTTACGGCCCAGCAAGCGCTCGAGTACGGGTTCATAGACAAAGTGATAGACAAGGCATCGCGGGTGAACGAACCTGCGAAAGCCTGAGCTGTCTGGGTGAAGGGACCTATAGCGGTAGTCTCCGCGACGGCTGGCAGTAACGTCGGCGGCGCCGAGTCCATGCTGCGCGACGTGGCAATCGGCCTCGCGGAGCGCGACTGGAATGTCGAGATGCTCACGACTGCGGCCGAGGACATATACACCTGGGAAAACGTGGCCGAAGTAGGGTCGCGCCACGAAGGACTCCTTAAAGTGCGCCGCTTCGAGGCAGTGGGGCTCACCCAACCGCTGCGAGACCGACTGTCGCACCGTATCCTCGCCGGCGAAAAGTTGACGATGGCCGAGCAGTACCGCTGGGCGAACGCCGGCATGCGTGTGCCGGGACTCTACGACTTCCTCGTCGAGCACGGACGCGAGTACCAGGCGATAGTGTGCGGACCGTACATGTTCTGGGCTGGTCTGGTTCTAGCAGACGTTGCCCCGGAGCGAACGGTGCTATTTCCGTGTCTGCACGACGAACCCTTCGCTCGTCTCGGCATCTACAAGTTCATGATGCGGGCGGTTCGGGGACTGTGGTTCCTGACCGACCCGGAGTTCCAACTGGCGAGCAGGCTCGGGCTGGTAGGGGAACGTTACGCTTTCGTCGGCTCGGCGGTGACCAACCCGGCGAGCATTGACGTGGGATCGTTCCGCAGTCGATACAACGTGGACGGGGACTACCTCTTCTTCGCGGGTAGACGTGAATGGGGCAAGGGTTGGCCACAGCTGATGGAGGACCTGGCCTTCGCCCGTGAGGTGCTGGGTGACTGCTTCCCGCTTGTGACATGCGGCGTCGGGGAGGTTGGCAGCCTCGGCGGGAGATTAGGGGTCAGGGACATCGGCGCTGTCCCAGACGAGGACCGGGCTTCGGGCCAGGCTGGTGCGCTTGCCTACATCCAACCTTCCGCAATGGAAAGCTTCTCCAGGACGGTTCTGGAGGCTTTCCTGCTCGCCACCCCCGTAGTCGCCAACTGGCACAGCGCCGTCGTGAGGTGGCACTGCGAGCGTTCAGGGGCAGGTCTCACCTACTCGAACCGATACGAGTTCGCAGAGTGCTTGCGCCTTCTGAGGGATCGCCCCCAAGATGTAAGGGACCTGGCTCAAAACGGCCCCTCCTACGTACGAAACGAGTTCACCTGGCCGGCGGTCATGGACAGAGTGGAAGCAAGCCTGGGCGCGTGGACATGAGGACGCTGCTGGTTAGCCCATTCCCTCCGGCGCGGGACGGGTTAGCGACCTATGCAGCACAGCTGTATGCGACCTGGACCGGCGAAGGTCGCAGCGTGGAGGTTCTGTCACCCGAGCCTAGCGCAGCGCAGTTCAACGCCGATCTGAAGACCCCGGCAGGCATACTACGGGCAATTAGGGTCGCCCGCCGTTTTGACCGAGTGGTCGTGCAGTTCCACCCCGAGACTTTCTTCTACGGAATGGACCCCCTCCACTTCCTCCAAGGCTGGGCGTGGCTGATGGCCTTCTTCACCTTGGCACCCAACGTCGAGGTGGTGGTCCACGAGACGCCCCACAAAGCAGCCGGCCGTCTGGACTCCATGAGGGCGCTGTTGTGGGGAGCTTTGTGGCGGCGGCCGGAGACCGTGAGCGTCCACACCGAAGCCGAGCGTAAAGCTATGGCCGACGAGTACTCCTTGGACCCCAAGAAGCTGACCGTCATAGATCACGGGTCCGGATTCACCCGTCACAGTAAGGCGACACGCTCGGAGGCTCGTTCGAGCCTCGGGGTCGAACCGGGGAGCTTCTTGTTCCTGTGCGCAGGCTTCATCCAGCCTCACAAGGGCTTCGATCGGGCGGCCCGGGCGCTTGGCTGTCTCGACGGAGACGACCTTCGCTTGGCGATCGTAGGGGAGATGCGGGTGTGGACCCCCGAACATCAGGCATACCTTGACCTGTTGCGAAGCCTTTCGGAGTCAGATCCCAGGATCACGCTCCACGACGGCTACGTGAGCGACGAGACCTTCGACCGTTGGATCATCGCTAGCGACGTTGTGGTGCTTCCGTACCGCCACATCTGGTCGTCGGGGGTCGCCGAGCGAGCAGCCCTCTACGAGCGACCGGTCATAGCGACCGACGTCGGCGGCCTCGCCGAGCAGATCAGCTCGTCGAGCCGAGTTGTCTCAGACCGCGAGGGGCTCATTCGTGCGATGGCCGAAGCTTGTGGAGCGGTCGCGGGCAGTGTCGACGGTGCCTCCGAGCCCGTCCCAGGGAGCGGAGCTCAGGCCACTCGCAGGTCACGATCCTCTAGCGAAGATCTCCAAGGGCTTGTAGCGCAACGGGCCGGGATACTCCACGAGTGGTACGACCCGCTGGATCGGTCCGAGCGACCGATCCTCGACGTGGCGGTGAGCGATCCCCTCCAAGGTCCGCTCGCCCTGCCCGCAGGTCAACGCGGCGTCGGCCCTAAGGCGATTGCACAGCGCGTGGTAAGCCGCCTCATCGACTGGAGGGTCGTGCCGATAGCGCTCTACGTCAACGCCATGCGCGAACAACTGCTCGGAGACCCAACGCTGTCCACCGACCGTGGAGGTACCTCTGATGGACCGCGCAGCCAAGCGGCCGGTGCTCTTGTTACGAAGACTTCAAGGCAGCCAGGTCGGCGTCGACCATCATCCGGATCAGCTCCTCGAAGCTGACTTCCGGCTCCCATCCCAGGGAGGCCTTGGCTTTCGACGGGTCGCCTATGAGCAGATCGACTTCGGCGGGCCGAATAAAGCGCTCGTCGATGACGACGTGGTCCTGCCAGTGGAGACCTACCTGGTCGAAAGCTATCCGGCATAGCTCGCTGACAGGATTGGTGACGCCCGTGGCGATCACGTAGTCGCCTGGCTCGTCTTGTTGGAGCATGAGCCACATCGCTTTGACGTAGTCAGCGGCGAACCCCCAATCTCGCTGGGCGTCAAGGTTGCCCAGTGACACGGTCTTCTGAATCCCGAGCTTGATGGCTGCGGCACTGAAGCTCACCTTCCGGGTGACGAACTCCAGCCCGCGGCGGGGGCTCTCATGATTGAACAGGATGCCCGAGCTAGCATGGATACCGTAGCTTTCCCTGTAATTCACGGTCATCCAATGGCCGTAAACTTTGGCGACGCCGTAGGGGCTTCGAGGGTAGAACGGGGTCGTCTCGACCTGTGGAACCTCGAGCACCTTGCCGAACATCTCCGACGAGCTCGCCTGGTAGAAGCGTATTGAAGGGTCCACGAGCAGTATCGCGTCCAAAAGTCGTGTCACTCCGAGGGCGGTCACTTCACCGGTGAGGGTTGGCTGGGCGAACGAGGTCTGCACGAACGACTGGGCGGCGAGGTTGTACACCTCGCTCGGCTTGTGATCACGAAGTACTCGGATCATCGACGCTTCGTCCAAGAGGTCCGCCGCGACGAGGGTCAAGCGATCCGCCAGGTGTGATATGCGCTCGAAGGTGACGGTGCTCGATCGACGATGCAGCCCGATCACCTCGTATCCCTTCCCGAGGAGCAGTTCGGCCAGGTAGGATCCGTCCTGGCCTGTGATCCCAGTGATGAGAGCTGTCTTGGTCATGTCTCTATTGTGACCGATCGGGGGCTACCGGCGGAGCCCGGCGTGGGGTCGCCGTGACGGAGGGATGTCTTTCCTAGTTGGGTTCATCAGGTCCCTCTCTGACAGGACCGGGTCGGCCACTCCCCAGTGGGCTCCTATGTCGGGGTCGTCCCAGGCTACGCCTAGCTCGTCGTCGGGGTTGTAGTAACTGTCGACCAGATAGGTGAGGGTCAGGTCCGTGATCGAGGCGAAGCCGTGCGCCACCCCCGGGGGGATGAACACGCCCTTGGCGTTTCCGGCGCTTAGCTCGAAGATCTCCGTGTTACCGTCGGTCGGGGAGCCCTCCCTCAGGTCGTGTAGGACGACGCGGGCTGTGCCGTTCGAGCACAGCCAGTAGTCGGCCTGGTGCAAGTGGTAGTGCAGGCCGACGACGGCGCCAGCGGTTTTGTCCGAGCGGTTGGATTGCACCATCTCACGACCGAGAGGGAACCAGGACCGCCGGTAGGTTTCGTAGAACCGCCCGCGATCGTCTCCGTGGGCTTCGGGTTCCACTGTCCATACGTCGGCTATTACCGTGGAGGGCTCGATTCGGGGCACCCAGTTAGGTTAGCGTCGAACCCCGATTCAGCGCCTCGCGCGGCGATCCCTCGATGGGGGGCGTCCGTTGTGCCAGGATTGGACGGTGCCTTCGGGTTTCGTGTCGATCAGTGCCGTCACGTTCGTGGTAGCGGACATGGAAGCATCCGTCGGGTTCTACTCGTCCCTCGGTTTGCAGTTGCTCTTCGGCGGGGCGGAGACTGCCTTCTCGAGCTTCGCGGTAGGCCCCGGCTATCTGAACCTCCAAGCGGTCGACGGGATGGCCGGTGAGGCGAGGCGGTGGGGACGGGTGGTCATATGGGTGAGCGACGTCGACGAGATGTACCGAACGGTCCTCCGGGCCGGCTGGAGAACCGAGACTGAACCCGCTGACGCGCCGTGGGGAGAGCGCTTCTTCCATGTGCGCGACCCTGACGGGAACGAACTGAGCTTCGCCCGGCCGATCAGCTGAGCACCGTCGTGCGCCGCACTCTCAGCGGACGACGGCCGTCGTCGCGGTGCCGTGGCGGTCCCGGCGCATTAGGACGGTCACCTCGGAGCGGCTGCGTATGCGCACCTCTACCAAGGGCACGCCGACGGCCCCAGCCACGCTAGACACCAAATCTTCAGACGGATCCGAGCCCAACTCCACGCGCCTTGGGGTATCGGCACTCCAGCCGGAAGCGCCGGCCGTGGATTCTTTGGGTTCGGCGTTGGATTCCGCCCAAGTCTCGACGATTCGGCGTAGCTCGTCCAGGGACGGGGACCCCGAACCCCTCCAGCGTTCGGGTGACACAAGGCCGGCCAGGGAGGCCCTGAAGTCGCCGTTGCGCTCCCGCTTGGCCATCTCAAGGAGGCTCGGTGACGACTCGGGTCTAGTAGCGACCGGAGCCGTCTCAGGAGGTGGGTTCACGCCTACCCCATCTGCGTAGCCTTGGGACTCGCGGGGGCGGAGCTTCCACACTACGGCTATGACTATTGCCACTAAGACGGTAGCTAGAAGGGCGAACTCTACCATCGCGACACTCCTGTGCCAGTCGAGCCTGCCGCAACCCCGCGGTAGGCGGACGAGCCGGCAACGACAAGCTTCACCAGAACTTTCTCGGCTGATCTGAGCGCCGAGTTGAGAACCTGGTGGAACGCGCCGTTGACTGCGTTCTTCCTGCTCGGTGCTTCCTGTCCGTCCTAAGCTCGGCTGCGAGATGGCCTTCTTGAGATCGACAACCGACGCTTCCCGACAGCTCCGTTCGAGGAGCCACCGTTGATTTTGGGGCTGGCCCTCCACAACCCGCCGGACAGGCGGGGCAAAACCCAGCCTCCGAAGGTCCTTTTCGTGAGCCACGAATCGAGCCGTACCGGGGCAGTCATCGCCTTGCAGAGGCAGGTCACCTGGCTGGTCGAGCAGGGCGCCATCCGCCCCTGCTTTGTGGTGAGAACCCCGGGTGAGCTCTTCGATCGGGACATCCTCGATGCCTTCGAGGCTCTCGGACCGACACGGCTCGTATCGGGGAGGGCCGAGCGCCTAAGGCGTATCGTGACCAACAGGCTGCCAGGCTGGCCCTCGCGAGGCTTGGACCTGCTTTGGTGCCTCCGCTACTGGCTCTGCTACCGCGAAGTGAGAGCCGTTTGGTTCAACACAGTGATGAACGGTCCCGCTCACTACGACCTGGGCCTTCTGGCAGCACCACGAGTGTGCCACATCCACGAGCTCTCCCGGTTCCTCAGGGCCTACCTGCCTGCAGAGTGGATGGCCGCCGCCATCGACGACGTCGACGTTTGGGCCGCGGTGAGCGACCCAGTAGCCGAGATGCTCAGCACCCAGTGCCAGGTCGACCCTGGGAGGATAGAGATACTGCCGGGCATAGCTAAGCTCGCGACACCTCCGTTGCGCAGCGTCTCCCCGTCTGGCGAGGGTCAGCCAAGCCGCTGCGAGGCCCCTGGAGCGGAACCCGGAACGTCCAAGTTCCGGGTCGCGGCGATAGGTCCGCCTGTACCTAGGAAGGGAAGCGACGTGTTCCTTGCTGTCGCCGTAGAGCTGGCAAGGCGTGGCTACCGTGACCAGGTCGAGATGACCTGGCTGGGCGGCTCGAAAGGAACGTCGGACTTCGACGACCTGGTGAGCGACGTCGAAGCTGCCGGCCTGGCAGGAATGGTGAAAGTCCGTCCAGCACGCAAGGATCCAGAAGCCCTCTACGCAGTTCTAGACGTCTTGCTCATCCCGTCGAGGCAGGAGTCATTTCCTCTCGTCATGTTAGAAGCAGGAGCCTTCGGTGTTCCGATCGTCACCTTCGAGCATTCAGGCGGATCGGCTGAGTTCGCGTCGTGGGGCGCAGGTGTAACGGTTCCGTACCTGGACTCGCGTGGTATGGCAGACGCAGTGATATCGCTCTTGGGCAACCCGGAGGAATGTCGCCGGCTAGGGGCTGTGTCACGGGCGATAGTAGAGAAGCGCTTCACCCCTGACGTAATCGGGGCGTCCTGCGACTCGATCGTAAAGCGAGCTCTAGGCCTGCCGCGCCGGCCTTTCGGGGCTAGGTTACGACGCGCTCTCGGCTCGAGGCGGCCGGGCTAGTACCACCGCGCGTAGTGGCTTGCTCACAGCTTCCACGCTCACCCTGGCCAGAACCTCCCTGTCGGTCAGCACGGCGTCCCTTGTCGCTTGACGACGTGCTCTTAGGGCACGAGGGAGTCTCCCGAGGGCGGAAACGAAACCCCGGAGCGTACCTTGATCCCGGCGGATCACAGCGACGGCGAGCCGGATCGGGAGGAAGAACAGATGCTCCAAGAGCATCCAGGGGTCCGTGACGTCTTTCCATACTGTAAGGATCTCGTTCTGACGGACAAAAGCTCTGAGCTGGACCTTGGTAAACACCTTGCCGCTCGTGTGGCCACCCAGGTGATGGCACACCGAGTCAGGGGCATAAGCAACCCGGTAGCCAGCCTTCCACGCTCGATACGACAACTCGATGTCCTCGTGGTACATCGGCCACAGGAGCTCGTCGATGGAACCGAGCGCAACGAGAAGATCCCTGCGGAAGAACGCCTGCCCTCCGACAGCGAAGAAACAAGCCGTGGGAACCTCGCTGTGCGCAAGCGGCTCGTAGAACAAAAGGCCGTGCTTCCAGAGGCCCGCCGTGCGTGTTCCCTGCTCCCGGCCGCGGCGGTCTATGACCCTGGCGCAGACGGCAAACACATCAGGTTCGTCGAAGAGCGCCAGAGCGGCCTCGACGAACGCAGCCTCGACGAGCATGTCGTTGTTGCAAAAGGCGACGTAGCGGCCTCGTGCCACAGCAAGTCCGTCATTGAGACCGAAGATATACCGATTTTGGGGCAGGCGAACGAGTCGGACCTGCGGGAAGGCTGCCGCTACAGCGTCGGCGCTGCCGTCGGAGGAGCCATTGTCCACGACGATGACCTCGTCGTGTTCGGACGCCGCAGCGCAGAGGCTCTCGACGCAGTCGAGGAGGACCTCACGCTCATTGAAGTTGACGACGATGACCGAGCAGCGGACATCCCTGGTTACGTCAGCGTCCCCACCGCGAACCGGCAAAGCTGTTTCTTCGTTTAAGAACGGCATGTTCTCGGGCATCGTCTCTCAGTCTTGAACTCGGCTTGGGACTTAGTAGGCACCGTCGTGGCGGAGAACCCTCGACGGTGTGTGCCAGAGGATGGACAGGTCCCACCACAGTGACCACGACGCTACGTAGAGGTAGTCAAGGCGGCGGAGCTCCTCGAATGGAAGGTCGTTCCTGCCGGACGTCTGCCAAAGTCCGGTCATGCCCGGTCGAACGTCGAAGCGGCGCGCAGCCCACCCCTCGATCTGACCTGACTCATTCATGACAAAGGGTCGTGGGCCTACGAGGCTCATCTGTCCTGCGACGACGTTGAGGAGCTGAGGTATCTCGTCGAGGCTCGACTTGCGTAGCATCCTCCCTACCGACGTCACCCTGGGGTCCTCGCGGACCTTGAACAAGGGACCGTCGACTTCGCTGGCCAGTTCAGCTTTACGGTGTTCGGCGTCGACGTACATGGTACGGAACTTGTGAATTCGGAACGGCTTCCCACCACGCCCGGCCCGCGTCTGAGAGAACAGAACCGGGCCAGGGGAGGACACTTTAATGGCAACGGCTATAGCTATGAGCACGGGGGAGAGCACAATTAGGCCGACCCCTGCGCCTATTAGGTCGATCGCCCGCTTGACGAAACGGTCAACGAAGCCGAGCGCAGCGGGAGCCACGTCTATGACAGGAAGGCCGCGCAGATCGTCGACGTTGGAGCGGATGGTGAGCAGGTCGAACATCCTTGGCACTACCGAGATCCTCACTCGGTCGGGGAGGTCCCTAAGATGTGCTGCCATTCCCGCTTCATTGGATGCGCTGAACGCCACCACGACATGGTCGACGTTGAACCTCTCGACGATCGCAGCCAAGTTGCTAAGAGTCCCGAGCCACGGAGATGACTCGGGACGCTCGTAGCGATCGTCGGGGGAGTCGTCTACACAGCCCACGACGTGAAGTTCGTCGACGTGGGCGAGTCGGGATATGACCATGTCGGCGACTTGCCCGCTTCCGACTATGAGAACGTTGGAATCCGACGAGGACGCGTTCACGATCACAGAAACCGCCCGGCGGAATATCGGGATCGCGATCACCCCTACTGCCGCAGCTAGCGCAGCCGCCGTTCTGTCGACAGACGGCCCTTGAAGCCAACGGTGGAGGCCACCGCTCGCGAACAACGTGATCAGGCTCCCGACGGCCATGCCGTGCACGATCCTGCCTATGTCGGGGAACGAGGAGCTGACCAGCCTCCGCTGTGCTCGGTGGTAGAGGCCGTACACGCCGAGCACCAAGATGAACACCGGTGCATAGCAGACCGAAGCGAACGCTCCGGCTAAGTCGTTAACCGACCTGAGCTCATGGTCGGCGATCTGCCCCACGACGATCGACAGGGCCGCACCCGCTGCGTCGGCGGCCATGAGCAGTGAGACAGCTGACGTCCTTGTAGTCGACGAAGTCGACTTCGAGGACTTTGAAGATTTGGAGGGCCTACTTGCGGGTTGCGCTTGGCTCGTCTTGGGTGGACGTGTGCGCCGCGCTGGCTTCTCGCGAATCGGGGTGACCGTAGCCGAAGTCGCAGCCGGGACGAGGTTAACACCGGGTAAGTCTTCGATCCAGCGACGAGATGTCACCTGGCGCCTGTCCTGATGTATCCCTCTGGCGTTACCGACAACACAACGGCCTTCCCTGGTCTTACGTTCCCACCTATCAAGTCATTACGCTTGACATTTCAGTGGACTAGTCCGAATGTTACGGACTACATCGATTGATTGGGAGGTCCTACTGAGCTAACTTCCGCTATTTCCTTGATTGCCTTGATTTAGCTGGATTTTCCCCGTGGATGACTGATCTGCGTAGGCCCGTTTGCGTATGGCGCCTCGGAGGAGTTGACCGCGCAGCGGGCGACTGGTGGAAACGACGCTCGCGTAAAGCTTTCGGTATTCGAAAGTAAGGTTCGGCCACTGGAAATCACGGAAACGCGCCTTTCCAGCTAGTGCTATTCTGTGTCTGAGGGTGTCGTCGCTTAGGACGCGCGAAAGGGCATCCGCAAGGCGTCTGGTGTCGTGGGGGTCGACTAGCAGGCCGTCTGCTCCGTCGGTGACGAACTCCGGGGGACCCCCGATTGAGGTGGCGATGACAGCTGTACCGGCTCTCCACGCCTCAAGGACGACGATCCCGAACGGCTCGAGCCGGCTGGGCATCACGAATACCGTCGCGCTTGTCAGGACCTGCGCGACCTCGTAGCGCGAGAGGCGTCCCGGGAAGTGCACGCGGTCGGACAGGGCGAGGTCGTCGGCAAGGCGGCGAAGGCTTTCCAGCTTGGAGCCGGATCCGCCAACCACTAGGTGGACGCCGGGGTGATCCGAGCGGATCAGGTTGAAAGCCTCGAGAAGTAGGTCGAAACCTTTGTTGTCGACCACCCTTCCAAGGCATGCGATGTAGCGTGTACCTTCGAGAAAGTCGAGACGATCTGGGAGACCCATCTCCTCGCGTGTTCCGACCATGTCGGGGTTGGCGTCGTTGAAGACGACCCGACCCGCTCCTCGCTCAAGGCCGAAGCGTGCTTCGGCGTCGCGAAGTGTAAACGCAGAGCATCCGGTAACGCATCTGGCTTGGCGAATTCCTGCTCGCAGCGCCGCCCGCATCGTCGCCGAGATCGTATAGATGTCAGAGTCGTCCATCAAGGTCTCGCCTTGTAGGGACACGACCAGCGGCAGGCTTGTGAGCTTGCTCAAAGCCGTTGCGTAGACCCCGTTCGGTCCGAAGCACTGCACGTTGATAACGTCCGGCTGGAAGTCGGTAGCCGCTCGGAGCATCGCTTTGAGGGTAGGAAGGCCTTCGCTCAGGAGCGGGACCAAAGAGGCAGGGTTGGCTCTGGGAAGGGGGTAGTGGAAGCGCCGGACTCGTATCCCGTCGAGATACTCAGCACCGGTCGGGGTGTCGGTCCCGGTCCCAGGTGACGGTGCCCACACTTCCACTTGGTCACCGGACTTCGTGAGGTTGGCCGCTAGGTTACGGGTGAGCTCCTCCACCCCGCCGAGACTCGGGTAGTACTGGCTCGGAAGGAGGGCGATCCTCATCGGGTTCTCCTAAGCAACTCGCGATAGAGGTCGACTGTCCTGCCCAACTGCACTTCGATGCCTAGATGGGCTCTCTGTATCTCCGCTAAACTAGCTCCGTAGCTGTCGCGCTCGTGCGGGGCGAGGGCGAGCCTGCGCAGGAGCAGTCCGGCCGCGTTCGTATCTCCTGGCGGGTAAAGTGCCGCTGTCGGGTGAAGGCCGAGGCTCTCGCGGTGACCGCCGCCGTCAGCAGCGACGACAGGCGTTCCTGCCGCCATCGCCTCTATTACCGAGAGGCCCAGAGGTTCGTCGGGGCGGGGTGCCAGGAAGATCCCGGCTTGGCGCATCAGGTCGGCTACGTCTGGTCTAAAGCCAAGGAAGTGGCATGAGCTTGCAACTCCGAGGCGTTCCGCTAGCCGAAGCAGCGACTCTCGCTGTGAGCCGTCGCCGGCGATGAGCAGCGACCAGCCAGTCTCGGCGAGGCCTGAAGCAGCCCAGGCTGATACTCCAAGATCAGCCCGCTTTTCCTCTTCGAGTCGCTGCGCCATCAAGACCTGACTGTGGCGCTGCGACGAGTCTAGGATGGTTTCGCAGCTCGGTACTCCGGGGACTATCACAGTCGACGTTCCGTCGATCCGCTCTGCCACGAACTGTGAGATCGACACCTGCTCGGCGATTCTGCGGGCGAAGAGGTGACTGACCTTCCGGCGAAGTGTGGACGAGCCCCGGTCAGAAGCGAAGTGCCGCGTGCAGATAACAGGCGTCCTTGTGCCGATGGAAGCGAGCACAGAGGCGACCTCAGCCTGGGTCATGTGGGCGTGTACCAAGTCGACGGGAAACTGCTCCCGTAGACGCAGCACGGCAGTTGCCACCGTCGGCGCCGGAATCCACCGCACCCCGGCTTCTTGGAGAGCCGGCCGCATGGACTCCTCGCGACCTCCCAATACCACCACGTCCCAGCCCCGTCCTGCCAGGGCAACTGAGAGGGTGCTCACATAGCGCTCAACCCCGGCGAAGTCCTGGGTGCACACTACATGCGCGACCGTCGGCCGCCCTCGCTTTGGCGGCGGAGCTACATTCCCGCCGGTTCGCTCAGCAAGCACGGCCCGATCCCATCTGTGCTAAAGCCCGGACGGGACCGGCCAGGAAAAGGCGGTACTTCTCGATAGCGTCGGAACGTCGCTCGCCAGTCCTGACGACGGCTCGCAGGGCCGAGCCGGCAAGCTTTGCCGCTCGGTAGGACGTCCAGCCTGAACGGCCGTAGTGCTTTCGAACCAATAGCTCCTCGGAGGCGTGAAAATGCCGTAGGCGTATTTTGCGGTCTCCTCCCGTTCCCGCCCCCACGTGGAAAGCTTGCACGTCGGGGACGAGCGCTACGGACCAGCCTTTGGCGAAAGCGCGTATCTGCCAGTCGGTCTCCTCTGCGTAGAGGAAGAAACGTTCGTCGAGGAGGCCCACGTCGGCGAGGGCTTCTGCTTTTATCAGCAGGATGGACCCGATGAGAAACACGGGCTTGTCGTCCAGGGCGCTTAGTCCTAAAGCTTCCAGCCAAGCACCCCAAGGGGACGGCACCGGCCAGGTTACCCGGTCCGACCCGCTCGGACCTTCCTGGGCCGGCGCTACGCAAGCGAGGCCATCCGCTGCATGCAGGCTGTCACGGAGGCGCTCCACGCCGGCTGAGTCGATGACTGCGTCTGGGTTCAGCAACAGCACGTCGTAGGTGACGCCAGCTGTTAGCTGCAAGGCTCTGTTCACCCCTCCTGCAAATCCCAGGTTTCGTCCCGGGTCGTGATAGTCAAAGCCGAAGCTCTCGACTAGGAGTCTCGTCTCTGGGCTACTAGAGTTGTCGACCACCGTAGTCTTGTATGATCCGCCGAGAGCGTCGAGACAAGGTCTCAGAGTATTGGTGTCGCCGTAGGCGATCACCACGACGTGCAACCCCCGGTCGTGCCGAGTTGTTCGTTCGCTCATGGGAGCAGATCTTCGACGAAGGCGGGTGTGAATTCAGGGTCGCCGAATGGGTGGATACGACTCAGGTAGTCGGCGCCGAGGCACATTCCCGCTAGCAACCAGGGTATCGATCCTTGGGCGGTCACCCAGAAGACGTCCAGCTGGCCCTGCACTAGCCGAGCGACGACTATGGCGAGCGCCAGAGTCCCGTAACGACTTGGCACCCGTCGCAGCACCACGACCGCTCCAATGATCAACACGAGGAATCCGGCGAGGCCGACCAGGCCGGCTGAGGTCAGCACCTCAGCTTCTCCGTTTGGGGGCTGGAAAGAGAAAGGCACGCGGTTCGTGTACCACCAGCGAAGCCCGATACCGAACCACGGCGACATGTGCCAGATCTGCAGCGACTGGCGTAGCCAGGTCTCACGCTGATGGACGCTGTTGAACTTGTTCGATGAGCGCAGCTTCTTGTCGACGATGACGGCGGCGATCACGACCATCGGGACGCACGCGACGACGATCGCCTTGGCGTGCCGGCGCAGCTTGCGGTCACGTAACGTCAGTATTCCGACTCCTACTACGGCGCTTATCATGGCCTGCTTCGACTGGCTGGCAAGCATGCCGACAGCGCAGATTGCCCATATTTTCGTCGAGTTATCGGCGACTCGTCGACTAATCCAGTCCGGGCGGGCGTATGCTAGAAGAAAAGCGAAGCAGAGCATGTCGCCTATGTAGTTCTTTTGCATTCCGAGTGGAAGGTACGCCGGGGCGAGGTGGTGGGCAACGCTCCAGGCGACGGCCCAAAGGGCGATGATTGATGATCCGACCAGGTACGCCGTAGTCGCTGTGCCGGCTCGTTGACGGCTCGCAACGAGCCAGCCGATTACCAAGCTGCCGCCCACGAGGAAGGCTTCGTGTGCCCACTCGATGATGTTGGCTCGGTACGGGTTGTACACGACGTTTAGAACGGTCGTAGCTTCGTAGACGGCTAGAAGCAGGAGAAGCTTCCGCACGTAGATGTCGCTGCGAAGCCGGAACATCGCTATGGCGCACAGAGTCGCCACTCCGAGTATCAGGTCCGAGAAGCTGAGGTTGGAGCTGGTAGCGCTCACCCTGAACACGAGGAGTGTCGCCGGCACGGCGAGGACAGGCAGGATCATGACGTCCCATGCCACTGCACCCAAAGCCAGGATCGCCCCCCCGGCAGCGAGGGTGTACCGGGACCCTCCCTTGGTCAGATAGGCGGCGACGGGAACCAGGACGACAAGTCCCAGTACTAGGATACTCTGTGATCGCATGACAGGCTGTAGTCGCCAGTTTCGGAACCTGGCGAGTGCCGCCGGAGTCATCGTCTCGCTTTGACGTCTCGACCCGAAAGGTGATCGTCGGGGTCGGAGTGTGAAGCGCGGGAGTGCCTTCTGTAGGGGTCGTAGGCAGTTCCGTAGTAGGCGGACACGTCGCTACGGGAAGCCATGTTGGCGACGACACCAAGGATCGGCGCGGGACTGCTCTCCAAAAGTTGGATTGCCCGCTGGGCGGCCGAGCGCGATGTGCGTCCTTCGGCTACCACGAACACGACCCCGTCGGCCTGCTCTGTCAGCACCATTGCGTCAGTAACGGTGAGAACCGGTGGGCTGTCTAGAATCACGACGTCTGCGATGGCGGCGATGGATGCAGCGAGGTCCTCGAATGCGTTCGATCCGAGCAACTCCGCCGGGTTCGGAGGTACAGGACCAGCCGGGCACAGCCAGAGATCTTTCACGCCACTCCACACGAGCAGGTCAAGCAGATCGGCGGGAGAACCGAAGTTCGCCTCGTTACGAACGAGGCCGCCGCCCGAGGTGCCGGCAACCGTCTTAGCACCTTGCCCGTTCGTGGTGTGTCCGTTCGTGGTGTGTCCGTTGGCCGAGGCTTGGACGTGCAGATTGGTGGAGGTACCCGCGCGCGACGGGAGGTCGAGGTGGCCCAAGGTTTCTATGTCGAGGTGCGCCGAGGCGGGAAGGGCCCTCCGCCTGCCCGACGTCTCGGCGGAGCGCGAAGTTGCTAGTCGGGCGGTGGCATCGGCGACCATGGTAGATATGCCCCGTTCACTCGGCGCTACACCAAGCAGCCTCTCGGCGGTCGGCGCCCTTAGGTCCGAAGAGACGAGCACGGTGAGCATTCCCGACATCGCCCAGGCCGCTGCGAGGTTAGCCGCTACGAAAGACTTTCCCTCCCCCGGCACCGAACTGGTCACGAGAATCGTCTTGACCTCGCGCTCTACGGCTACGAAGCGCAGGGCGGTTCGTAGCTCACGAACCGCTTCAGCGAGCTCGTCGTTGGGATTGGTGGCGATGGTACCAGCGGTGTTAGCTGCGCTTCGCAGCGGGATACGCGATAGCAGGCTATGGGAGCTCAGCGTCTCGATCTCAGACGCCGAACGGATCCTGTCGTCGAGGCGGTGCCTAAGCAGTGCTATCCCCAAGCCGGCGAGTAGGCCCGCTACTATCGCAAGTTCGATCACCTTGTGCGAGCTTCCGGTAGCGGCAGCTGCGCCCGGTGTGGCGGCACTGTAGACCTGGACACCCGAAGCATCCAAAGACAACGTCTGCTGCTGCTGGAACAGTGACTGGTAGTCGGCTATTGCGACGGCCAGTTGTTCGTCGGCGGCCAAGTTGGCTCCGCTTGTCTGGGCGCCCGGGGCTGAGCCTGGGCTGACAGCTCCTTGGGCTTGGAGAGCATGGATCTGTGCGGCGATTGCTGCCAGCTGGCCGTCCAGGGAGGCGGCCGAAGTCGCTAGGGCCTTACCTCTAACTGCTATGTAGGCGTTCGCCGCTGCGTTGGCAGCAGCCGACGCCTGACTAGGAGTGTCCGCGATAGCTGAAACGTCTAGGAGCGTCGGGTTAGTGGTATCGAGCCCGAAGGACAGCCCTACGCTGCCGGTGGGCACACCGGCAGCCTTCGCTGCTGCCTGCTCGATCGAAGAGTCGTGTGTCTGCACCAGCGGGTCTGGTCCGCTGGGTGCAGCCGTCGACTGAGAAGAAGTCGTCGAGGCTGTCGGGTTGGCGATCACCGAAGCGGATGCCTGGTATGTGATCTTGTGCCTCTTGGTGTAAAGCACCGATGCGCTCGCAGCGAGAACCACGCAGACGAGGACGACCCACCACTGTCGGCGCGCGAACAGCGACCAAGACGTGGCTCCCGAGGAGTTAGGTGATGTGCCAGAAGTTGGCGGTTGCACTGCACGCACTTTCTGTACGGGGTTGAGCAGTCCAATCCTACTTCTGCCTTGGGGCAAGTTCTGCGCGGCCAGTGACAGGCTGTGGCTGGGAAGCGTTCGGCCAAATATCGCTCGCGGCATCGACATGTTCATGTCAGTCGGCCCCCGACAACGCCAACTTGACCTGGCGCCGCGTTAGCGATCAGCTGCATCTAGCGACTTTCGCTAATAGTCTGCAGTTGATTGGCGACAATGTCTCGCATCCGGCGAATGAAACGCTCGACTGAGAAGTTGTCAGCCCATTCACGTATTTCTGAGTCGTCCCAATTACGCTGGCTTAGTTGGAGAACAGCTCGCGAAATTTGAGAAGGCGCTGGCGCGTCGAAGAACAATCCCGTCACGTCTGGTCGGACCGTTTCGAGGAACCCTCCCCAGCTCAGGGCCGCAGTCGGCTTGCCAAACGCCGCTCCCTCAAGTGGAGTCAAGCCAAAATCTTCGTAGGAGGCGGCGACAACGGCCCGACAGTTTTTGTACGCCCAACGAAGGGCGGCGTCGTCGACCCTCCCGAGCATGGTCACGTTCGCAGGTGCCGTGGCGCGCAGGCTTGCTTCGAGGGGCCCATCGCCTATGACCACGAGCTGCTCTTTCGGTAGGTGCCTAAAGGCATCTATCACGGCATCTACATTTTTGTAGGAAAGAAGTCGGGATACGCAGAGGAAGAAGCCACTGTCGATTGCGGAAATAGGAGAAGTCGGTGCTGTGGTGTCCAGCGTGAAGGGAGGATGGACTACCTCTGCCTCGATGCCGTAAGCGTCGAGGATTCTTTTGCGTACGACGCTGGAGTTGGCGATGTAGAAGTCGGCGCTTCGAGCTGCGTTCGCGTCCCAGCGAGCCAGCGCGGGTCGTAGCGCAGCCAGAACAGGCCGTGTCATCTTCGCGAAGCCGTCGAGATAGGTTGCGCTTTGGTACAGCCATCGCGGGGGATTATGGCAGTACACAATCTTGCGTCCGGTTGCATTGACGCCATGTGCCCATCCGCTGGACGAGCAAATCGTGACTGGTGTGTCTACGCGGACAGCTGAGAAGGTGCCTGAGAGGACTGGAAGTGCGAGACGGTGATTGTGCCGGAAGGGGGCAATGCGGTTTATGGGCAGGGTGCGAACTGGCAACTGGGAGAACTCTGGAAAGGTCGCAGGGGGATCGAACAGAGAGGTGATGACGGGTGCATCTGGGAAGGCTGCGCAGAGGGCGAGGACTACCCTCTCGGCTCCTCCTCGTTGTGTCAGATAGTCGTGGACGATTGTGACTTCTGTCATAGTGAACCCCGTCTGAGCTGTGCCGTCTGCCTAAAGGTCCTAGCGAGCGAGTCGACTATCGCGTCGTCGGAGAAGTCTCGTTCCACGCCTGCCCTAGCTGCCCTCCCGGCCTCTGTGACCTCGCTGGGCTCGCAATGCAGGCGTCGGAGGGTCTCTGCGAGGTTGCTGACGTCGGTCTGTCCTACGACCCAACCCGCTCCGATCTGTCTGACGAGGAATGGGAGCTCTCCCGAGTTGCTGACGATGGCCGGTACTCCGGCGGCGGCCGCTTCGATCACGACTCTTCCGAACTGCTCGCTCCAGCGGGGTGTCGGCCTCGAAGGGACGACGATGACGTCCATCCCCTGGTAACTGCGGGCCACTTCGGCGCCTTCGAGCGCGCCCCGCCAGGTGACTCGGTCAGCTACGCCGGCCTCGGCTGCGAGCCTTCGAAGGCGACCTTCGTCGGGTCCGGCGCCGATCACTTCGAGCTTGGCTACTTTCGCGTCGGTCATCGCCAGGGCGTAGATCGCTGTGTCTAGACCTTTCTCGGGCACAAGCCGGCCTACGAAGCCCACCCGGAGGGGGCCGTCTGGTTTGCCGGACCGGCCCGCAGCGGGGGTAAAGGTTGACAAGTCGACAGGCATTGGTATGACGTCGATCGGCTTGCTGTAGCCTTTGGAACGTAGTACCCGCGCAACGTTGTCCGAAACTACGACTGCGAAGTCTGAGTTGCGGTACACGTAGCTCTCGGTCTGACGAAACGGCACCGGGTAGCGCTTCACCAGGTTCTGGGCGCTCCGAACCCCGACAGGTGCCTTCGAGACAGCCCGTGCTGCCCTGAGCATCTGGTAGGTCGCTGCTGCGTATGGTTCGTGGTAAATGTAGATCAAGTCAGGGTCGAACTGGGTTATCTGCTTGCGGAGGCGTCCGACGAAGAAGTGAAGGGGGATGTTGCCGCTCAGTGCGACGGGGACGGCTACCAGATCCGATCCGGGCTGAGGGACGGCTGAGGCCGCGATGCGTTTGCCGTATTCGTCTTTCCACACCGAAGTCGTCAAAAGTCTGATCGACCATCCCGTAGTTACGCCGAGCTTGCTGTATAGGGCGCGCCGTGCCGGCAGGCCGGCCCATGGGTGCATTATCAGGACTCTCATCTCGATGTGGGCGCTTGTCTACGCGCGAGTCTTCGCTTCTCGGAGTAGCGAAGTGCTGTGGCGTAGGCGTCGAGCATCGTCGACGCGAACCGCCCGGGAGAGCTGACCGCCAGAGCATCCCGTGACGCTGCGCTACCGACGGCTGACCTCGACTCTGGGTCTTGCACAAGGGAGGCGAGACGTTGGCGCAGAGCGCTGAGGTCGCCAGGTTTTACCAGGTAACCTGTCCTCCCATCTTCGACGACTTCTCGGAGCGCCCCGACGTCGGTTGCCACGACCGGTAGGCCGGCACTCATCGCCTCAAGGACCACGGTAGGGATGCCTTCGGAGTGCGGTCGGGAGCTCAGCGCGAAGATGTCGGCGGCTAAGAGGAGCTTGCCCACGTCGAGGTCCGGCTCGAACTCGCAGACGGCAGACCTCCCGAACCCGCAGGTGTCAGCGAGTGTCGCAAGGCTCGCAGCGTGGGATTCGTGGCCCGCCTGGAGAGACCCTCGGATGCGCAAGGCAGGCCGCTTGGGAAAATCCTTCGAAGGCACAGGCCAAGCGGATGCCTCGATCAAGTCAGCGAAGCCCTTCTGGGGATTGAGGTTGCCGATGGCCGCCACCAGCACGTCGTCGGTGGCCAAGCCGAGCTTCTCTCGGACTTCGCGGCGCCCTGTCGACTCCGAACGTGCACCAAGGACGGGAGGGACGAACGTTCTCAGGCGAGCCGGTCTCAGGCGGGCACCGGGATAGGACTTGGCTAGTGCAAACCCCGTGGTCATGATCACGTCCGAGAGGGCCACGACTGCCGGCATCATCAGGCAGCGCAAGGCCATAGGGGGACGGGTGTCTATCAGCTGCCATACCACGGCTCGCCCGCTCAGCCTTGCTGCGATAGGGGCGTCGAGGTTCATCAGGCCATGAGCTTCGACCACGTCCACGTTATGTCGTCTAATGAAGTCCACGAGGAGCGCGACTTGGGCCGGATAGTTGCGCACCAAGTCTCCCAGGCGCTGGCTTCGCAGTGAAGCCCGCGGTCGGCGCAGGTCGAGCTTGAATACCTGGACTCCTGCGTCGTTGAGCCTGGAGGCGGCGTCGCCTGGCTCGTCGGGAATTACTACGGTGAGATCAACGTCGGGCAGCGCAGCGGCTACCGCTAGCGCCTGGTTGTGCGGTCCTCCGAAGGCGGCGCTATGGATGACGGACAGGACCCGTATCGGCCTCGAGTGGTGTCCCGTGAGCATCACTATCTCATCGGCGCTTCAGGGAGGTGTCTTCAGGTGCTCTCCACGCGAGGGGGTGCTTGCCCTAGAGTCGCGTCTTAGATGCGTGCTTCGACCGCTGCCAACCGTGGCCTCGACTGTCGAGGACGATGACCGACGACCAAGCCAAGTCCGAAGACTTTTCAGCGCACGGTAAGCCTGAACTGACCTCAGGGTCCAACGCCAGCGGCTCGCAGATGCTGAAGAACTTCGTTGCTAACTACCTGTCCTTCGGCGCGGCGGTGCTGCTATCGGTCGTCCTTACCCCGGTAGTCCTCCACCACGCCGGGGTGGTCGCCTACGGGTTGTGGGTGGCGCTGTCAGCCATCGGAGCTTATGTAGGTCTTCTCGATGCCGGCGTGTCGACAGCTGCAGTTCGTGAAGTCGCTGCCGCCATAGCGCTGCGCGACGAGGACCGGCTCAACTCTATCTTCGACGCGGTCAACGTGTTCTTCGTGCTGACCGGCCTGCTGGCATGTCTGGTCACGTTGGCGATAGTGCCCTTTGTAGGGGACCTCGTGACGTTACCGCCAGGAACGCTTGACGCGGCGCGCGTTGCCCTGGTGATAAAAGGCGCTACTACCACGATCGGCTTCACCAGGATGATCCCGAGCATCGGCCTCTACGGAAGCGGTCGCGCCGACCTGAACGCGTACATCGGGACTGGGTTGGTCACTTTGACGCAGGGCTCCCAAATCGCGGTCACGCTCCTGGGCGGAGGACTGGTTGGGCTCTTTGCGACCTCACTCGGCTGCGAGGCGCTGGCTCTCGGCGCGTCGTGGGTGATCTCCCACCGCCTTGGGGTTCGCAGGCGTGTGCGGCTACATCTCAGAGGCTCTGTAACGAAGGAGCTTATATCGCAGGGCTGGCATAACACCTTGATGAGTATCAGCGGAATTGTTTCTTACCAACTCGACGCCGTAGTCATCGCTGTGGTGCTCCCGATCTCCCAAGTGGCGCCCTACGACATTGCCCTCTCGACGGCCAACCTGGCCGGCAACCTTTCCACGACCGGAACTTCGTTGCTGGTACCAACCTACGCCCACTCGAACGCTCTCGAAAACAAGGAGCGCCAGTTCAAGTTGTTCACGCGAGCCGTCCTGGCAAGCACTGCGATAGCCCTGTCCGTCTCAGCTGCCCTGCTAGCCTTCGGCCAGGAGCTGATGTCGCTCTGGCTGGGAAAAGTTCCGGCCTACACCTACGAGATCCTCGTGGTTATGAACCTGGCTTTCCTGGTTCGCATGCCCGGCCGCCAAGCAGCGGTGTTCCTCACCGGGATCGGGAAGGTCCGTCTTGTGTCACGCCTAGCGCTTATCTTCGCCGTAACGAACCTTGGGCTAACCGTAGGCGCAACGATATGGCTCGGAGTGATCGGGCCGATCGTGGGATCTCTTCCACAAGTCGTGATTTTCGAGTTCGTGATCCTGCCCACGCTTTGCTGCCGTGAGCTTGGAGTCGGACTCCGGTCGTATGTTAGGGCTGCTATTGCTCCCCTTGGGGCCCCGCTGCTCGCCGCTGTCACGAGTAGCCTCGCTATGAAGGCTTGGCTTCCCAACTCCAAGCTGTGGGCTCCGGTTGGTTCGGTGATAGTGGTCGTAGTGTCGACGTTGGCGCTCGGCGCCTACCTGTGGTCGCATGATCTCGA
This sequence comes from Acidimicrobiaceae bacterium, assembly GCA_027391075.1. GTDB lineage: Bacteria > Actinomycetota > Acidimicrobiia > Acidimicrobiales > Palsa-688 > JAJZAM01. The sequence goes on from DAHYHI010000032.1 coordinate 36,690, forward strand.
GGTCAGGGTGATCCTCAGGGGTTACGCTCGTCGGGTGCGCCTTCGCGTCTGACCCTCGGATCGTTCGTGAGATGGCTTAGCGGCTGCCCGCTTCGCGCTGGCCGGTTATATTCGAAAGCGTGTCGCGTATCGAGGCTATCGACGAGAACGTGTCCTTGCTGAGCGCCTCGTCGGGGAACTGGACGCCGAGCTCGTCCTCTAGGCTTAACATGACGGCCACCAAGGCGTGAGAGGTCATCCCCAGGCGGTGAAGGTCGTCGACATCGGCGATGTCGTCTACTCCAACCGCCAGCTTGGCGTTCTGCGTGATCACTTCGCGAATTACGTCACTGAGAGTGTCGGCCACGAGGATTTCTTCGGCATCGCTTCCGCCTACTTTACCGGGCACCCCTATGCATCTGCGACTGTGAGGTAGCGTCGTAGAGTGAATGGCACTTTCGGCGACGGGGATTTCGACGTGGTGTGCTGTTCCCTCGAAGAGTGGAACGATGTTTGGAGGAGAAACCAGTTCTTGGTGCGCGAGATCCTCAAGCTCCGACCTGACATGCGTATCCTCTTCGTGGAGCCACCCGTCGACGTGCTGTGGTCAGGCCTCCGCGAAAAGCGGATACCGCCGAGCGGCGCACGGAGGATCGTTGGTTTCGAGCCCGTCGCCGCCTACAGGCCGAGAAAGTGGCTTCCCCGGCGTCTAGCAGCTGGGGTTGACGACCGCCTGAGTCGCAGGGTGGAGGTTCGAGCCAAGCGGCTCGGACTTCGCCATCCGGTTTTGTGGTTGAACGACACCAGCTACGCCGCCCTGGCCGAAAGAACCGGCTGGCCTGTGGTCTACGACATCACAGACGATTGGACTCTGGCCCCTAGGTCAGAACGCGAGACGGAAAGGCAGGTGAGCAACGACCGGCGGGTTATGCGCCTCGCCGACGAGGTAGTCGTCTGTTCACCTGCTCTTGTTGCCACGCGCGGTGCCAGTCGCCCGGTAAGGTTGATACCAAACGGCGTCGACGTCGAACACTTCCAGGTGGCGAGGGAAAGACCTCGTGACCTCCCGAGTGGAAGGGTCGTCCTCTATACCGGGACCGCAGCCCCCGACCGTCTAGACGTCGCCCTTTGCGGGGACCTCGCCCGCGGTCTTCCCGCTGACGCGACACTGGTGTTCGTAGGCCCGAACGCATGCTCCCCTCAGGTGACCAGGGGTCTCGTCGAGTCCGGAGCAGTCTTCCTGGGAGCGCGTCCCTACGCGGACATCCCGGCCTACATGCAGCACTCCGAGGTTATCGTCGTCCCGCACGCCGTTACACCTTTCACTGAGAGCCTGGACCCGATCAAGGCCCGAGAGGTCCTTGCCGCCGGGAGACCGTGCGTTGCCACCCCGGTGGCGGGTTTTCGTGATCTGGGTGATCCTGTGATCGTGGCGGCGCGGGAAGAATTCACCCCCAAGGTGATCGAAGCTCTAAAGTCGGGAGCCGATCGCCGTCCCCGAAGCTTTGGGCTCACCCAAGCCGACGTCTCGTGGCGGGCGCGAGCTGCCGACTTTCTTGCGGCCATGGACCGAGCCGCTCGTCGCGAATCCTAAGCCTGGCTTGGGCGCCGCTTCTTACGCGTAGCGAGCACCATCGCGCCACCTGCCCCTACTGCACCGGCGCCAACAGCCGTGATCAGGGCAGCGTCGATACCGGTGAAAGCCAATCCCGACGGAGGGGCAGGCGGGGACACCGGAGGCGTTACCACCGCGGGAGCGGTTGTGGGAGGTGTCGTCGTGGTAGGCGGCGTCGTGGGAGGTGTGGTGGTGGTAGGAGGTGTCGGCCCGTACGCGAAGGCTGCCGAGCCGGCCGGGGCGACGAAAACACTGGCCGCCAAAGCAGACAGCGAGAAGGCACCTATTCCGACAGCGCTTAGAACTCTCTGTGTTTGCGATTTCACTTTCTTCCTGCTCCTCTCGACGAGGACCTCATGTCGTGGACCTTTTGTGCCGATACGCATTTACCGTAACCGAGGCCGGTCGCGTTCACCAGGTCGTCTCTTTGGATAGCGCCTGTTAGTGTATAAACCGGAAACTGCGGAAGACGTTGAGCCCAGCGGGGACGTCCCAAGTGTAGGAGCCTGGGGGCGCTCCCGGACCCGAAGCGCTCACCGAAACGGTCGTATGATCCTGCGTAGCGGTCGGTTGGTCGTGCAAGACAAGCGTGTAAGCGCCCTTGGCTACAGTCCCCTGAAGGTTAACGACCACTTTCGACGTGGCCCCGGCGGGTACTTCGACATAGCCGCTGTAGGTATTGACCCCGAGGTCAGGGGTCGACGTCAAGGTCGCGACCGAACCGTTCACCGTCGCCGACGACAACGCAAGTGGAGTGTAGACGGAGAACCACAAAAGGTCGCTCCCCGAAGGCAGGCCACTGTCAGCGTAACTGCCTATCACCAGCGGCGACAAGCCGTGACTGGGAGCTGAGTTGTGCAGGACAGCGGTGACCGTGGACTGCACCCGGCCGGTGGAGGGCTCGTAGGAGACTCGATAGGCGACGCTACGCTCAAGGTAGGCGTCGACCTTGTTGTTGGCGGCGTTCTGCGTGATGAACGAGAGGAGATCGCCTCCTTGCGATCGGGGGAAGGCTCCGGCAAGCCCGGTTTGGTATAGAAGCTCCTGGTCGCTGCGATGGACACTCCAGAAGAGCAGATCCCCTGTCTTAACGTCGGGTGCCAGGTCGCGCACGAGGGTCTGGGCGCTGGGAAGCGAACTGCCGGTGAGGCGTCTAGCTGCCAGGCTGAGGGCTGCGGCCAGTGCCTGCTTGCGGGCTGGCTGGTCGGCCACGTTCGGGTAGAGAGCGTACTGGGTCTTCAAGAGCATTTGAGCGGTGTTGGAACCTGTCAGCTCGCCCAGGCCTGGCACCTGCATAGAACCTGTCGCGGAGATTATCGAAGCAATCGAGTTAGCGTCCAACACGAGCATGCCATCGACGGGCTTGTGTCCCGCCTGCTCGTATAGCTGGGAGACCACGTTGGTAACAGTCGGAAGATCCGGCGAGTACGGGACGTCGATGAACGTATCCTGCGGTTTGAACTGCCCGTAGCGTGCCAGGTACGAAGCAGGTCCACTCAGATGACCTCCTCCTTTGGACGCCAATTCGTTTGCGATAGCTCCGGCATCGCCGAAACTGCTGAGGCTCAGATGGCCGTTAGTCGCTGTCAGCTCTCCGTACCACACGAGGAGACCGCCGAGTCCTCTGCTCTCGGCAGTGTCGAGGAACCCAACGAAATAGCGCCGGGTCCCGCTCGCCCCGAGCAGTGACGGGGCCTCCCTGGTAGCCGTAGCCGCCAGACTGAGCGAGTGGTGCACGCTGGTGATCTCGGACTGAAGTTTCGTGATGTTGGAGGCGATCGGCGCCAACTGCCAAGGCGACGACACCGAAGCCAGCTGCGCTGACCCGGCTTCTAGCACGGAGGTGATACGGTCGAGAGGTACGGTCAGGGCTGCCACGGCGCCTAGGTCCACCGTGCCATGAGTCACATGGAGCGCCGAAAAGTCGATAGCCGTGACGTTAGAAGCCGCAGTGGTGGCGATGTCTTGGGCGACCGACGTCGCTGTAACCAAAGCGCGGCGCTGCTGGGCAACGAGAGGGACGACGGCCGCCCCGTCGCTCCACCAAGAGCCCAGACTGCTCTCAGCCGACGTCAGTTCGACCGCGGCGGTCCGGAGCTGGTCGGTTGCCAGTGTCACATCTCCGGACTTGATGCTCTCTAGGGCTGAGCGCGCCTCGGCGGACCCTTGTTGCAACTGGCTCTTGGCCATCAGAGCGGAAACCGCGGTAGCTGTGCTCAGCGCCGCAGCAGCGCCGGCGAGGGTTGCGGCACCCCACAATAGCTGCCGTCGGCGGCGGCCGGGTAGTGACTTGAGTGCGGAGATGAGCACGGGAGCTGTCGCTACTACTCCGGCTAGAGCTGTGGCGCCCTGGAATCCGATAGGAGGCCATCGCAAGACGACCTGCAGCGACATTGCGGCTGTAAGAGCACCGAGGGCCGGTACTTTCGTCCTCGGCAAGGTGCCCGCGAAACCGAGGACAAGTGCGCCCGCCGCCGGTACCAACAGATAACCGCGGCTCAGGGCACATGCGACGACAGTCAGCCACAAAAGGCTGCCTCTGGCCGCGCGTGCTCCCGCTATCGCGACGAGAGCCCCAAGGGCAGCGGGGTAGAAGTGGTCCAAGAAGACGTTGCCGGTCGGGTGGACGCCGGAGACTGAGGCTCCAAGATAGGAGGCTACTCCTACGAGCGTCGGGGCGAGTACTTGCCAGTCGCTCATTTCGACAGCGCTTTGCTTAGTCCCGCGAAGCGATCGAGAACGCCGCAAGCTGGGTAGGTCATGTGTGGCCATAACCACCAGGTTCCACCGCAGCCATCGCTAAGGTATCGGCACCTCGCAGCCGAGACCGAAGGGGGAGTACTGATCAACCGCTGGGGTTGTGATCCAAGGCGAAGGGCGACGGGAATCCGACCGAGACCAGATCGAAGCAGAACCGAGGGTCGTGATCTCGAGGAAAGGTCCGAGCAGCACATGGTGAACCCTTGCTGAGCGAACCGTTCTGGATTGGCGGGCGAGGACCGCTAGCAGCCTGGTATCACCTGCCCGACGACTCGACAGTGCGCGCTACGGTCGTGGCCTGCGGTCCAGTGCTCGGCGAGGACGCTACCAAGGCGAGGATGGCTTATATCGGGCTCGCAGAGGCCCTCGTAGAAGCTGGGATCGGCCTTCTACGCTTCGACTATCCCGGAAGGGGTAACTCTGCGGACATTCCCCTTGGCGCTCAAGAGGTCGACGTGTGGAGAGGCGGAATCAGACAGGCCGTCGACTTGGCCTGCGTAACGAGCGATGCGCCGTGCATATTGGTGGGGATGCGGCTGGGAGCGACGTTGGCGTGGGAGGCCGCCCGCAGCGACAACCGGATTCGCGCGGTCGTCTTGTGGGATCCGGTGTTCGACGGTCAGCGCTACCTGCGCGCCCAGCGCGCCTTCGTAGCGTCGGTCTTCGACGTGAAGCAGCCGCCCGGCGGAGAGTTCGTAGGCCCGGGTTACGTTCTCGACAGGGATGCCGTCGCTTCGCTGACGTCCCTGCGTCTCGCACCCCATGGCTTCCAAGGCGGGCCCTCCAAGGTACCAACGCTCATAGCCATCCAAAGTGGGGAGAGGAGCGCAGAGAGGCAGCTTCCGACCTTTGTGAACGCCGGGTGCGAGACGATATCACTCGATGGCCAGTCGACAATGATGGAACTGCCTCCACACGAGGTCCGGCTCCACCGGGGCGACTTGGAGAAGGTCGCCGCTTGGATAGCAAAGCAGGTTCCCACATCCCGCTTCAGTGTGAAGGAACGGCCCGCAGGCACTGCTGTAGTGGAAAATGTCGGAAGCGGACAGGTACAAGAAAGGCTACTGCTTCTCGGGTCGACACCTCTCTTCGGTGTGGAAACCCTTCCAGCTTTCGAGGAACCTACTCTACCAAAGGTAGTTTTCCTCAGCGCGGGGGCGCTGGAGAACTTCGGCCCCGGTAGACTCTGGGTCGAGACAGCGAGGGCGCTTGCGTCCCATGGCGTTCGATCCTTTCGAGTCGACAACAGTGGCGTGGGTGACACGCCGGCCAGAAGCCAAACCCGGCGGGGGGAGATGCTGCATCCCGACGCGCTGAGCGATCTCGAGGACATCGCAGCAGCGCTCGGAGCGCGTGACGGGCGAGGTCTCGTCTTCGTCGGGCTGTCGTCGGGCGCTTATCATGCAGCGGAGGCTGGGCTTACACTGCGGCCGGAGGGGGTGTGCCTGATCAACGGTTCGGTGGTTGCGACACCCTCGGAGCTTCGCTCTAGCGGCGGCGTCGACGCCCGCCGCAGAGCCTATAGGCCAATGCCCGCTGTGCTTGAGCGCATGGCGCGCTCGCACAAGCGAACCTCGGTGATCCTCTGGAAGGCCGCCGCCAACTTCGTGCCGTCTCGGGCCCCGGAAGGTGTCCCGGGCCAGATTGCCGCCAGGGGGACGCGCGTCGCGTGGATAGCCACCAAAGCTGACAGGAGCGCCTTTGCGGGGAATCTCTACTGGAGGGTCCGAGAGATGGGTCTGAGCCGCCGCGGCCTCTACCGCCGGTACAGGTTCCGCTTCGACGACCACCCTCTCTACACGCCCGACACGCGCCGGCTGGTCAAGCGGATCCTCGTCGATTTCGTGTTAGACGCCAGAGCCGGACTTAGATAGCGGCTGTGTCGGCCTGAGGTTCAGTGCCATCCGGTTCCTTCCGATACCGATGGACGTGAAGGCGAAGAACTCCTGCGGCGGCTGCAGTGCACGACCTGGCGCCAGACCAGGTAAGGGGCGCTAGTCCCGGTGCGCAGAGTGGCTGTCATAGGTCTGGGGCCGTGGGGCCTGGCGTTTCTCGAGCGGCTGGTGGCGACTGCGAAGCGGCGCTCGTCAAGCCTGTTGGTGGAGGTGGTCCAACCCGGAGCACCCGGAAGCGGCGTGTATGACACCGACCAGCCGGACTACCTCATCTTGAACAACCCGTGTGGCCAGCTGTCCCTTTACACCGTAGAAGACGCCGAAGAGGTCCCATACGGGCTGAGCTTCTACGAGTGGGCGACACGTGAAGGCTACCGGTGGGTGGGTGAGCGCTGCCTGCGCCAAGCCGAGGGGCGGAGCATAGGTCCCGGCGACTACCTGCCGAGGCGTCTGATGGGTGAATACCTCCAGTGGTTTTACAGGACGCTCGTGTCTTGTTTGCCAGTTGGTGTCGAGGTTCGCCATAACGACGCAAGGGCGATCGATATAGAGCCGACTAGCGACGGCAGGGAGCTAGTCGTGCTGAGCGACGGGCGCCAGGTCGTAGTTGACCACGTAGTGCTCACGACAGGTCACACGGACAACGTCGAGGCCTGCGACTGTGACTCGCAGCCCAGGCACCTCAGGCCCTATCCGGTCCGGTATCTAGACGAGACGGTCAGACCCGAGGAGCTCGTGGCTGTTTCCGGTATGGGGCTCGTGGCCTTCGACGTCATCGCGGCGCTTACCACAGGGCGGGGTGGCAGCTTCGCAACCGCTCCCAACCCCGGCAGGCTCATCTACACGCCGAGCGGGCGTGAGCCGGTCATCTACCTGTATTCGCGCTCGGGGGCGACTTACGCAGCCAAATCCGTGCACGGCATCGACCCGACAGGCAGTTACAGGCCCGTGGTATTCACGGGCGAGACGCTGTCACGGGTCGCCTACGCGGACGACGGACATCGCAGGAAACTAGACTTCAGGCGGGATCTTCTGCCTCTGATCTTCGCCGAGATGCAGGTGCGGTTCCACTGCCAACATGTGCGGAGACTAGCCGGAGATCAGGCGAGCAAGGCTTTGGCGGCAGAGTTCGAAGTGGCCTGGCACAGCGGGACATTCCCGAAGATGGTCGACGCACTCGAGAGGGTCCATGGCAGTTTCGTCCCAGAAGATCACCTCTTCCCGGGTATAGGAAAGAGCTTCGCCAACTCGAAAGGCTACGAGGCTTGGGTGGCCCGGATGATCTCCGATGACCTAGACGAGGCGCTGGACCCGGGAGGTAGCGCTATCAAGGCCGCTCAAGAGATTACGCGGATCCTGCGCGACGACATGAGGGATCTCATAGAGTTCGGCGGCCTTAGCGCGGAGTCCTACACCGATTTCCAATCGTCGATCCGGGGGAGGATGAACAGGATCGAGGCCGGCCCGCCGGCCCTGCGTTCCCAGCAGATACTTGCTCTCATGGAGGCCGGCATCGTGGCGGTTCCGTTCGGACCGAGCCCACGCATCGAGCGGGTGAGGGGGCAAATAGAGATTTCGTCGACACGTCTAGACGAGCCGTTCGTCGCGAAAGTCGGCAAGCTTATACGTGGTCACCTTGATATGCCTTCCCTGGCCTACAGTCAGGACCCGCTTTTGCGGAGACTCCGAGATGGCGGACGTCTGTGTCAGATGCGTTACGGTGACACGGAGGTTGGCAGCGTTGACCTCGACGACGACTTGCACCCCCTCGACGTCAATGGTGAAGCTGAGCGGCGGCTCTGGGTCCTTGGAGTCCTAAGCGAAGGCACCCGATATTTCACTCACTACCTTCCATCACCCCAAAGCCGGATGAGGGCGGTGCTTGACGCCGAGCGGTGCGCAACGATGATCTTGGACTGAGCGCTGGCAGCACGAGGTGGCCGAGAGCGTCGACTCAGGCGAGGCCAGGCCCGTGGGCAAGCTCCAACGCCTCGTCGAGGTCCGCCAGAAGGTCGTCGATGTGCTCGAGGCCGACCGACAGCCTCACCGCCTCCGGGCGAATTCCTGCAGCTTGTAGCTCGTGCGGTCGTAGCTGGCGGTGAGTGGTCGACGCTGGGTGACTAACCAGCGACTTGGCGTCTCCCAGGTTTACGAGTCGCTTGAAGAGCTTCACCGAGTCAAAGAACGAGATGGCGGCGTCGTATCCTCCGGCCGGCCCGAACGTGACGATCGAAGGAACCCTTCCAGCTAGGTAACGCTTGTTCAGTCCATAGTAGGGGTGATCTGCGAAGCCCGCGTATCCAACCCACGCCACACGGCGGTCCGCTGATAGGAACTCGGCGACGCGGCGCGCATTCGCCTCGTGGCGATCTAGACGAACTGAGAGCGTCTCAAGTCCCTGAAGGAGCTGAAACGCCGAGGTGGGTGACAGCGTTGCTCCGGTGTTGCGGAGCGTGACGCTTCGCGCTCGGACAGCAAACGCCCGCCCCGGAAAATCTCGGGCGAACACCACGTCGTGAAACGCAGGTTCGGGCTCATTGAACATTGGGAAGCGTCGCGGATGGCGGTCCCACTCAAAACTGCCTGCATCGACGATCACTCCTCCCAGGGCCGTTCCGTGCCCGCCGACGAACTTGGTCAGCGAATGGACCACTACGTCAGCGCCGAAACGTATCGGCTTGAGCATGAGGGGCGTCGGGACGGTGTTGTCGACGATGACCGGGACGCCCCGAGCATGGGCGACAGCGCTGACGGCTTCGATGTCCACGACGTTACCGGCCGGATTGCCTACCGTCTCGAAGAACACGGCGCAGGTGTCGTCGTCGATCAGCTGAGCGACGGAGGCTGCGGCGTCGTCAGCGGTGAAGCGGGTATCTACTCCAAAGGTAGGCAGCACGTGTGACAGATATGTGTAGGTGGCACCGTAGAGTTGGGGCATAGCGACGATATTGGATCCTGCCCTGGCCACGGTGAGAAGGGCATAGCTGACTGCGGCCATTCCCGAAGCGACGCTAAGAGCGGCGGTTCCTCCCTCGAGCTCGCACATCCTGCGTTCTAGGACGTCGTTGGTGGGGTTGTTGATCCGGTTGTAGTGGAAGCCGGGAATTTCGATGTCGAAGATCGCACCGGCGTGGGAGGCGTCTATGAAGTCGTGGGACACGGTCTGGTAGATGGGCACCGCGACCGCCCTTGTCGAGTCTCCGCCATAGCCACCGTGGATGGCTATCGTCTCGTCATGCAACGTTGAATGCCTCCTTGCGACCGGCAAGGCGCATCCAGTTCGAGTAGATCCGGCGGGAGTGGTGCATCCAAGGGGCGGGGGCCCGCCGTGCCATTGCGTCGAGGTCGGGGACGTCGACTTTATCCCCTCGCAGTACGCTGGCGTGGTAGCGGTGAAGCCGGGCCATGTCGGCCGGTGCGGCGCAACGGGGTGGCAGCACCGGCGGCCCCATAGCATGGCCTTCGAGCCACCTGAGCAGGTCCCTGCGGTACTCGAGGATCAAGCTGGCCCCGTCGTACTCGGGGTGTCCCTGCATGAGGACCACGTCGCACCTGGAGATCCTCTTGGAGGCTACGGTCCATCCGGAGCGCATGGAGGCGAGCAGCACCTGGTAGCCGGCGGCTTCGACCAACTCTTCAGGGACGTCGCCGTATCGTGACTGGGGAAGCCGGACTGTCGCCGGTAGGCCGTCGGCCATAGGGTGTCGGGGACGGACCAGCTGTCTGAGCACGCCGGCCCTTTTCACCGCGAGTTGTCGTCGGTCGACACCATCGAAAGCGGCGAGAGCGCAGTGAGCGGCAAGGCACGAAGCGATCAGGGTCGGGGTGTGGCGTACCGACCACTCGAGCAGGCGGGCGAGCTCCGGCCATACCGGCTCGTCTGTCACAGGACCCGGTTGCGGGGCACCGCCGGTCACTATCAGCGCGTCGGGCGTCGACTCGTAGATGTGGTCGATGGGGTGGTAGCCCTCCGGTGGTGTTGTCGGGCCAGCGAATCCCAGTCGGTAGCGGTGGAACTCGATGGGCCCCGTCGCAGCATCCTGCAGGAGGTGAAGGAACTGCCGCTCCGTTGCCCGGAAGGCAGCTGGGGGCATGTTGTTGACGAAAGCGACCTGGAAGGCACGTCTATGTTTGCGGGGGAGTGTAACGCTCCTCGCTTGGGGACGGTCCACTCTGGCGTATTCGGCGTGCGCCGGACCGCCCTGAAGGGCATTCGGGCCGGACAGGGCTAGTGCAGCCCATTTTTCTCCGAGTTACGGGTCGGCTCCTGGCGGTGTGGCCGCCCCCGTCGAGGGTTGGGTCCACGCTGACAGGCCGGCCTGGGCGAGGAGGCGAGATTCGTCGACTTTGCTTGAAGCGGTCAGCGGGAGCTCTTCCACGACAAGCAAGCGGTCCGGGAGCATCGCAGCCGGCAGCAGATCCGCCGCTCGGTCGCGGATCTCCAACGAGGATGCTCCGGGCTCTGCGACGACGAATGCTGCAACGCCTAGTGTCCCGTCGTCGTCGAAGGTCGAAGCGGTCGCTGCGAGCACACTTTCGACCCTGCTCAACTGTTCGGAGATCTCTACGAGCGAGACGCGGACGCCGCGGTGTTTTACGACGCTATCGGTTCTACCCACGAACACGTAACGCCCGTACCGGTCGAGGCGGACTAGGTCTCCTGTCTTGTAGAGCACCTGGTCGGCGACGACGTCGGAGCGCAGCACTGACGAAGTCAGTTCCGGTGCGCCCAGGTAGCCGGTCATCAACTGGCTGCCGCCCACGTACAGCGCTGCTGGCTCGTCGACGTCGGAGACGAGGCTCCCGTCGCCTGACACGAGGTGGAAGCTGCTACCCGGGTGTGGTGGGCCGATAGGAACGTACCCGTCCGCGAGCATGTCGGGGGCTAACTCCAGGTCCGACACGCTGATCGTCGTCTCCGTCGGCCCGTATCGGTTAAACACCCTGATCGACGGCTTCGCTTCCCAGATGATCCTCACTTCGCTGCTCGACAGAGCCTCACCCCCCAAGGCGAGCACTTCCACGTTGGTGTCCCCCAAAGCTCTCAAGCCTCCTGCGGTCATCAAGAGTCGTAGGAAGCTAGGCGAGAAGCTGACCGTGTTGATCCTATGACGGCGAAGTGCGCTGAAGTAGGAGCGGGGGAAGCTGATCGAGTCGCGATCGGGGATGACCAGGTATCCGCCGAAGTACAACGTGGGGAAGATGAGCGAGAAAGAGCCGTCGAAGTGCACCGGGGACACGCACAACGCTCGGGTAGCTTCGTCGTTTTTCTGGATCGTCCCGATAGCGGCCACCGAGGTCGAGAACGCTGACCTCGAGATCATGACTCCCTTTGGAGCACCGGTCGTCCCGGAGGTGTAGATGCAGTACGCAACTCCGTTAGGGTCGTTGATAAGCGGAGGTGGTTCGCCGGCCCAGGTTGCCAGCTCGCCGAAGTCGACAGCTCGGAGCGACATCTCCGGGGATCGACCGGAGCGAACGACGACCGCTGGATCACAATCTGCGACTATCGAAGATCGGCGCTCCGGAGGATCCGACAGCGATAAGGGAACGAAAGCAGCGCCGGTCCACATGCACGCGAGCGCAGCCACCACGAAATCCACGGAGTTCCCCACGGCCAGGGCAACCCTGGAGCCCTGGCCGGCTCCCAGGTCCTTGAGGCCGCCGGCCACCCGGCCGGCCTCGCCGATGAGGTCACCGTAGGACAACTCCCTTTCGAGATCGGCTATACAACTCCTAGACGGCCAACGCTCGGCGTGGGCGATGATCGTCAGAAGTACATCCGGCGGATCTACGCTCGACTCACTCGGAAAGCTGGTCGGAGCTGGCATGTTGTGCGCCCCCTGGGATTCGAACCCAGAACCTGCGGATTAAGAGTCCGTTGCTCTGCCATTGAGCTAGAGGCGCTTGCACCGCGTTGCGATTGTCTACATACCCACATCGCGCAACGGCCGCAGAAGATGATACTCCACTACGGACCCTGTGTCTCTCAGCACTCGAAGATCGGCCCGCCCGGCCCCGGCCGCCGACCTGAGCCAAACGGTGGAACCCCGAGCGGTGTCGAAATGGGGTGACCGAGGGGACTTGAACCCCCGACCTCCAGGGCCACAACCTGGCGCTCTAACCAACTGAGCTACGGCCACCAAGAGGGCCTATTCTTTCACATCCTGAGCCTCGCCATACGCGCCGGCTGGGAGGGTCCTTCCGAGACTGGCTTCTGTCGGCGACGGAGGGGGTGAGACCCTCAGATCGGCGCTGAGCTCGAGGACAGCCAGGGATTCGCCTGCGGTCGACTTGTCGTGAGCGAGGCCCTCTACGCGCCAGCCTTCTCTCAGCGACGTGTAACGGACGTGCAGGTGTCCGTGCGCTACCAGCGCAGGAGCGGTCCGCCTGACTGCTTCGTCGACTTTCGACCGGGCCAGCCGGTCATCGGCAAGTACCGCCTCTGGGAAGGGGAACCGCTGAGAGGGAGGTTCGAGCGGAGTCGGTGGGGTGTGGGTGACAAGGACGTCCAGGCCGGCCTTGCCTAGACGTTCCAGGTCGGCTGAGGATATGGACTCCTGAGGCCACCAGGAAGTGCCCTCTCGTCTCAGAAAGCGGTCCAGGCTTACGGCGCCTCCGAGAGCACCGAAGCGGACCCCCTCCCATGCCCAGCGGGCCCCTCTCGTTGCCCATGTCACGTGATCTCTCATGCGGACGAGACCGCGCTCGTCGGAATGGGATCGCCAAGCGTCGAGGGCGTCGTGGTTCTCGTGGTTTCCGTCGATCCACACAACCTCTAAGCCGGCGTCGCGGGCACAGCCGTCCACGTGATCGAGCCAGGCGTCCTCGCGACCCGGCCAAAGGCCGAAGTCGCCTAGTTGAACCATGGCGAAGCATCCGCTTTGGGCGGCTGCTTCGCAGGAGACTCTCGCCCAGGACCGGTTGCCGTGCCAGTCGCCAGCGAGCATCACCTTGGGGCGCTGAACTCCAACTCGGGCAGCCTCGCCTCGGTTCGCCACCATGTCGCTGTTGGGCACGGCTACATCATCGCAAAGTTCCAAGCGTCCCTTATCTCGGTCCTCTGGGAGCGGGCTTGCTGTATCGTCTAAGAGCCAAGCCCCTGTAGCTCAGCTGGATAGAGCGGCTGCCTTCTAAGCAGCGGGCCGCAGGTTCGAGTCCTGCCGGGGGCACTATTGCCAGAGAGCCAAAGCGTGGTCGTGTCTTCTGAGCGGGGTTCCCTCCCGGGCAGCCTCGTTGTATGATTTGTAAAAAAGAGCTTGATGAAAAGTCAAGCTCGTGGCATCCTTGACGGAAGGGAACGAGCCGCATCCCCCGGAGAGGACTTTGACGATGACGACCCCAAGCGCGTTGTATCTCCAGGACGCTCACGGCATCAGAGAGGGCATGGACTTCGTCCGGTATGCCGAGCAGCGGGGCTTCGACGCCGTGTGGCAGGCCGAGAGCCGCCTCGTGAGAGAAGCGACAGTTCCTCTTGCCGCCTACGGCGCGGTGACTGAGCGTATCCGGCTCGGATCGGGCGTCTCCGATTGCTGGTCGAGGAACCCTGCTCGCCTCGCAGCTACTTTCTCCACGCTCGACGATCTCGCTCCGGGGAGGGTGATCCTTGGTCTTGGAGCCTGGTGGGATCCCCTCGCATCGAAGGTCGGGATCACCAGGGCTCGCCCTCTCACAGTCATGAGGGAAGTGGTAACAGCCGTAAGAGCCCTGCTCAACAACGAGACGGTCACCTTCCACGGGGAGTGGGTGCACCTTGAAGGGGTCGAGCTCGACTATGTCTACCAGGAGCGCAAGGCTAAGGACGTCCCGATATATATAGGTGCGACCGGAATGAAGATGATGGAACTGGCCGGCGAGATAGCCGACGGGGTCGTGTTGAACTACCTGGTCTCCCCCGACTACAACCAGCGGGCAATGGAGCACCTGCAGATCGGTCTGAGCGCTTCCGGCCGGCGGATGCAAGACATCGACCGTCCTCAGCTTGTAGTGTGCTCCGTTCACGAGGACGAAGCTGTCGCCTTGGATATGGCCCGAATGATGGTGACGCAGTATCTGGGCCAGCAGCCGCACATCATGGCGGCTTCGGGGGTTCCGCAGTCCCTTCTCGACGCTGTAGGCGAGATCCTCACCTGGCCGGCTACCCACGAGCAAGTCGAGGCAGCTTCGCGCCTCGTCCCCGACGACGTGGTGAGGATGCTCACGGCCTCCGGCACGCCAGAGCAGGCCCGCAAACGAGTCGGGGACTACTTGAGCGCAGGTTGCACCTGCCCGATCCTCTACCCGCTTGGCGACGTGAAGGCTATGATCGACGCCTTTTCGGGATGGACAGCGTGAGGACCGCGCCGGCGCTGGTATTGAACCCCGCCCGGCGCTCCGAGTCCACGGGACGAGGGGAGCCCGGGCCCAGCGTCCGCGCTACGGCGAAGCAGTGGTCCACGGGAACGCCCATGAGCCTCTCTCCACGCGACTTCCATCGAAGGCTTCCCGGTTACCGCAGCACTCCTTTGCTTTCGGTACCCGCTCTGGCCGACCAACTGGGCTTGAAGGGGCTTTTAGTCAAATGCGAGTCGGACCGGTTTGGGTTGCCTTCCTTCAAGATGTTGGGAGCTTCTTGGGCCACCTACAGGGCTCTGAGCGTCCACCTAGGCGCAGAACCCGCTCCGTGGACTGACGTCGGCGACCTCGCCAGAGTCCTTGCCTGTGCAGGGCCCCTTACCCTCGTCGCCGCGACCGACGGGAACCATGGGAGAGCCGTTGCGCGCATGGCACGCCTCGTGGGGTTGAACGCCCGGATCTTCGTCCCGTCTGGAACGGCACAAGCCCGGATGGACGCCATCCGCAGCGAAGGTGCGGAGCTTATAGAGGTCGACGGCGACTACGACGACGCCGTCGCCCGATCGGCGGAAGAAGCGGGTCCAAGGTGCCTTGTCGTGTCTGACACGAGCTGGCCCGGCTACACAGACGTGCCCGAGTGGGTCATTGAGGGCTATTCGACGATGTTCCAAGAGATAGACGAAGCGCTCTCCTACGACGGTGTCGCTGTTCCCGACACCATCGTAGTCCCGGTCGGTGTCGGGGCTCTCGCCGCGGCAGCGGTGAAGCACTTCCGTTCCGGAGTTCCAGGCAGTGGCCCGGATACAGCACCGTCGATACTAGGCGTGGAGCCCTCAGACGCGGCATGCGTAGCGGCATCACTGCGCGCTGGGTCACCTGTGAGCGTTCCCGGCCCCCACAGGTCGATCATGGCAGGGCTGAACTGTGGAACGCCGTCGGCGGTCGCATGGCCGACAGTCGTGGCCGGTCTCGACGCAGTCGTCGCTATCGGAGACGACTGGGCGCGCGATGCGGTCCGGGACCTCGCAGTGGCGGGGGTGTGCGCAGGTGAGACGGGTGCCGCAGCGCTCGGCGGTTTGAGGGCGGTCCGGTCGGCCATTCGCTCGGAGGAGTTGCTGTTCACCACTGGGACGACGGCGCTTGTGCTGGTAACGGAGAGTGTCACGGACCCACAGGAATGGCGGCGGATCTTGGGCGTCGAGGTCGTCGGTCCGGCTGACGGGCTTCTGCAGCCGGCGTGACACCCCTCTCTTCTTGCGACAGGTGCGCGGTACCGGGAATGCCTTTGACAGAATGTAAAGTTGGGCTGACGATGGATCTACGAGATGCTCCGCTGCGACGGGAGGTTCGGGACTGATGAGGGTTGCTCTTCCGAGGACGATTAGCGATGCGGTGTCAGCTCTCGATGAGAACCCAAGGTCGCAGTTGCTGGCCGGAGGGACCGACTTCTGCGTCGAGGTCAACTACGGCCACCGTCGGCCCGATGGGGTTGTCTGCCTGCGCAGGGTCGCCGAACTGAGACACTTGGACGTGGGTCAGGAGAAGATCCGCATAGGTGCCGGTACGACCTACAGCGAAATGGTCAGGCGCCTCTCGGGCGTACTACCGGCCCTGGCAGCCGCAGCACGAACGGTCGGTTCGCCCCAGATACGAAATGCCGGGACCTTGGGTGGGAATGTCGCCACTGCCAGCCCTGCGGGCGACACGCTCCCACTGCTGGCGGCTCTCGACGCCGAAGTCGTACTCGTGAGCAGCCAAGATCGCCGGGTAGTGCCCCTTGGTGAGTTGATAACCGGAGTGAAAACCACGACGATAGGCCCTGGCGAGCTCGTTGCGGAAGTCGTCGTGCCGAGAATCGTAGGGCCTCAACAGTTTCTCAAAGTAGGGACCCGTAATGCCATGGTGATATCGATAGCTTCGGCGGCGGTCGTGGTGGACCTCCAAGCGCGGAGTGTCCGATGCGGCCTGGGTTCGGTGGGCCCTGTCCCGATCAGGGCTAGGAACGCTGAGGAGATGATCTCCGATGCGATCGACTGGGAGGACTTGAGCGCATCGAGGGCTGAAGTCGAACGTTTCGGGGAGCTCGCGGCCGAAGCAGCCAGGCCGATCACCGACCATCGCAGTACCGCAGACTACAGAAGGCGTGCCGTGGCCGTAATCGCGGCACGGGCTATGAGGAGGAGTTTGACCCGTGTTGCGTGAAGCAGTGTCATCGCAGGCCGGCGCAGCGGCGGGTGCATTCGAGCCGGTGGACCCTTACTCGATAATCCTCAACGGTGCCGAGCGCGTGGTGGAGGGCTCCTGGGTCGGCGAGACCCTTCTCTACGTGCTTCGGGAGAGGCTGGGTCTTCCCGGCTCCAAGAACGCATGCGAACAGGGGGAATGCGGGTCATGCTCTGTCCTTCTTGACGGTGAGGTCGTGTGCGCCTGCTGTGTGCTAGCCGTCGACGCCGAAGGCTCCGAAGTGACCACGGTCGAAGGTCTTAACGCGTCGGGCTTGGTGGACGACATCCAAAGCTGCTTCGTCGAGGCGGGAGCCGTGCAATGTGGGTTCTGCACCCCAGGCCTTGTGGTAGCCGTCCACGACCTTCTGAGTCGAAGACCTGGCGCGGGCGGCTTGGAGGTGCGCGAAGCCCTGTCGGGTAACCTTTGTCGCTGCACAGGTTACGGGAGGATCCTAGAGGCAGTGCGCCTAGTCCAAGAGAGGCGGGTAGATGCTTAGCCCTTCGACGATGCGCCGCCGAGGCTCGCAACTCGGCGCAAGCGTCCTGAGGCCAGACGGCGGACCCAAAGCAAAAGGCGAGTTCGCCTTCTCCTCCGACATGTGGATGGACGGGATGCTGTGGGGTCGGACTCTGCGCAGTCCGTACCCGGCGGCCCTGATCAAAGGTATCGACGTCTCGCCAGCATTGGCCATCCCCGGTGTGAGGGCGGTGATTAGCGCCCAGGACGTACCGGGTCGCAGGACGTTCGGGTTGGAGCGAGCGGACCAGCCGGTGTTCGCTTCCGACGTGGTCCGCTACCACGGAGAGCCAATAGCTGCTGTAGCAGCGGACCACCCCGACACTGCACGTCGGGCTGCCGCAGTCATTCGGGTCGACTACGAACCCCTTGTGCCTCTGGTCGTGGCCGAGGAGGCTGTGGAGGCACCTGCGATACATCCCGACGGCAACGTGTTCCGTCACATCGCCATACGCACGGGGGATCCAACGATCGTCGGTGACATCGTCGTAGAAGGTACCTACGAGGTCGGAATGCAAGACCAGGCGTTTATGGGTCCCGAATCGGGGCTAGCGGTCCCGGCCTTGGACGGCGGCGTCGACCTCTACGTCGCGACGCAATGGTTGCACGCTGACAGGGACCAGATCGCCGAGAGCCTCGCTATGGACCCCCGAATGGTACGAGTGAGCCTCGCAGGGGTCGGCGGAGCGTTCGGTGGACGTGAGGACGTGAGCCTGCAGATCCACGCATGTCTGCTGGCACTGAGAACCGGACGTCCGGTGAAGATGGTCTACGGTCGCGACGAATCCTTCTTCGGTCACGTGCACCGTCACCCGGCCAAGATGTGGTACCGCCACCACGCCAACCGCGACGGCGAACTGGTCAACGTGGAAGCGCGCATCATCTTGGACGGCGGCGCCTATCTTTCGTCCAGCAACGCTGTCATATCAAACGCTGTCTGTTTCGCAGCAGGACCGTACCGACTGGCAAATGCAAAGGTGGAGGGATGGGCTGTGCGAACCAACAACCCGCCATGCGGCGCGATGCGCGGTTTCGGGGCGGTGCAAGTCTGTTACGGGCACGAAGCTCAGATGGACAAGCTCGCCGCTGAGCTAGGCATGGACCCGGTGCAGTTTCGCCTGAGGAACGTGCTTAGAAGAAACGACAAGATGATCACCGGCCAGGTGATCAAGGGGACAGCACCTGTAGAAGAAGTGATCAGAGCGGCTGTGTCACATCCTCTGCCAGTGCCTCTGGACTCTGCAGCGGAGATGATGTCTCTCCCAGGTGGCGCCGGAATGACCGCCGATATCAGTGATGTCCGCAGGGGAGTCGGAGTGGCCGTCGGCTTCAAGAACCTCGCCTACTCCGAAGGCTACGACGACTACACCACGGCTCGGATACGACTCGACTTGAGCCCGCAAGGAGAACCGGTCGCGACTGTCGTGATTGCCACGGCAGAGGTCGGTCAGGGCTTTGTCACTCTTGCCTCGCAGATCGTCCGGGACCTACTCGGCGTGGATCAAGTCGTCCTGGCGCCAGCGGGAACTGCGGACATCGGGTCGGCCGGTTCGTCCAGCGCGTCCCGCCAGACCTGGATGAGCGGAGGAGCTATCGAGCACGTCTGTATGACGCTCAGGGACTCCCTTCTCGAGCTCGCCGCGGGTGAGTTGGATTGCCCATCGGCAGAGCTGACCATGAGCGACGGGGAAGTCACCCGCGAGTCGACCGCTCAGAGGGTGTCGATGGCGTCGTTGCTGGCGGCGGGACCGCTCGAAGCTGAGCACGAGTTCCATCATGCGACGACACAACCTCTGGGAGCCGACGGCCAGGGTGACGCGATGCTCTCCCTGATGTTCGCAGCACACCGGGCCGTCGTCGACGTAGACCCCGAGCTCGGCTTGGTGAGAGTGGTCCAGGTGACCACGGGTCAAGACGTCGGGAAGGCTCTGAACCCGGTCCAGGTGACAGGTCAGATAGAAGGCGGGATCGCTCAAGGTATAGGACTGGCCGTGATGGAGGAGATCGTCCTAGACGAAGGTCGAGTGCGCAACCCTTCGTTCACCGACTACCTTATCCCGACCGCCCTGGACGTGCCCGAGGTCGCCGCAACGTTGATCGAACAGCCCGAGCCGGGAGCGCCTTTCGGGGCGAAAGGCGTCGGGGAGCCCCCCACGATCTCATCGGGCCCGGCGGTAGCGGCAGCGATCCGAGCAGCCACCGGCCTGGACGTGACGAGAGTCCCAGTCCGCCCTCAGGACCTTGCATTGGGCCGCTGACCCCATTCGGTGGCGGAGCCGACAGCCCCTTGGCCGCGCCGGCTACCTCACCCAGTAAGGTTTGCGCTTCTCCTTGAAGGAGGCGATGCCCTCTGCAGCCGCCGGGGAGGAGAAGAGCCCTTCCGATATCTCCTGTGCCCAGGACAACCCCTCGTGGACGCCGCGCAACGGTACTTCCCTCAGGAGGGAGCGGGTGACCGACAGGGCGCCGGGCTCGCACAGCGACAGCTGGTCGAGATGGTCGTCGACAGTGCCGAAGAGGTCTTCGTCGGCCACGACCGAGTTGACAAGACCCGCCTGGCGGGCTTCCTCAGGGGAGAAGACCTCGCCGGTGAGCATGTAGCGGGCTGCATATGAGGCCGTCATCTTGCGAAGGCAGAGGACCGAGATCATCGCCGGTGCGACGCCGATGCGCACCTCGCTGAACGCAAAGGTGGCGCTGTGAGCGGATACTACGATGTCGCCGCACCCGACCAACCCCAGGCCACCAGCTCGTACATGGCCGTTGATCGCCACGATCACAGGCTTAGGGTAGGACCACAGCAACTCGAGGACTCCGGAGAAGCTGCCCGAACCGGACCGCACCGGTGGGTCGCTCAGGTCAGCGCCAGCACAGAATGTACTGCCCCGCCCGCTCAGAACGATCGCGCGAACGGCAGGGTCAGAACCGGCCGCCTCCAGGTGGCGCCCAAGGTCGGCAATGAGCTTAGCGGATAGTGCATTGCGGTTGGAGGGGGAGTCGAGGGTCAGGACCGCTCCTCCACCTCGGTCCGTGCGTCCTACCAGTTCGGTCATTCGACCCCCTGCGTGTATGCGAGAGCGGGCGACGGGAGTCGAACCCGCGTAACCAGCTTGGAAGGCTGACACTCTACCGTTGAGTTACGCCCGCGATAACCAATACTTTAGCGCCCCGAGCAACCAGTGGTTGCCGTCGCATCTCCAAGCCTCCCCATCCGAACCGACCTGACCTGTACCAGTCGGGGAGGGGGGTCTCGAACCCCCGACCTCCTGCTCCCAAAGTACGTCAATGTCGTTGGGTCCAGCGTGGTCTTGTGAGGTTCCCGCAGGTCAGGAGGGGTTTAGGGTTAGAGTTCGTGGGGTCGTGTTGGGCGTGGAAAGGGTAGTAAAGCCGAGTTCGGTTGACATGCCGTTGACAGCAGGGATCCTGCGGTAGTCAGACGTTCCTAAGTTTTTGCACTTCTGAGGTGGTAGAGGAATCAGAGCGGCGACATGGATTGTCGAGGCGGTCGCCTCTCTTTCCTGCTTGGGGAGGTTGAGGTCCGGATCAGTTCAGGCGCGTGCCATCTGTGCCAGGCGTCTACGCAGGCTCCTGTCGCCATCAGCAGCCCCTTTATGGCGAACATGAGCACAGGCGCGCTAAGACGGGCGATGATGTAGACGCACCCGCCTACAAGCCACGCGATCGCTACGATGCCGTAGATGGGCAGCGCAACGACGAGGTACAGGCTGTACGCGATCGGTCCCATGCTGACGCTCGAGCACCGGCCGCTGCG
>DAHYHI010000038.1:0-48319 GCA_027391075.1 Acidimicrobiaceae bacterium
CCCTGGCTATCATCACTGCCGGCGGGGCGTCACTTGCGCCTGAGACGATCCGGATCGGCGAGTCCGTCTACTCCGAAGGCGTTACTGCCGGCATCGAACCCTCTGCGTGGGAGTCGTTGCGGCGGACCAAGGTATTCCTGAAGGCGCCGATCACCACTCCCCAGGGGGGAGGGTTCAAAAGCTTGAACGTGACCGTGCGCAAGACGCTCGGACTTTTCGCCAACGTCCGCCCATGCCCCTCTTACGCCCCGTACGTCGCGACCAAGCATCCAGGAATGGACGTTGTGATTATCAGGGAGAACGAGGAGGACCTCTACGCCGGGATCGAGCATCGCCAGACCGAGGACGTCACCCAATGCCTCAAGCTGATAACCCGTCCGGGTAGCGAACGTCTTATCCGTTACGGGTTCGAGTACGCCCGCCGCTACGGTCGGTCCAAGGTGACGTGTTTCACCAAGGACAACATCATGAAGATGACCGACGGGCTGTTCCACCAGGTGTTCGACGAAGTGGCTGCCGAGTACCCAGATCTCGAGTCGGAGCACTGGATCGTCGACATAGGAGCAGCCAAACTCGCCGACACCCCAGAAGCGTTCGACCTGGTCATACTCCCCAACCTCTACGGGGACATCCTCTCTGACGTGACAGCCCAGATCGCCGGCTCGGTCGGTCTGGCCGGCAGCGCGAACATCGGCCCCGACGTAGCCATGTTCGAAGCGATCCACGGCTCGGCCCCGCGGCGCGCCGGGCAGAACCTGGCCAACCCGTCCGGTCTTCTGCTGGGCGCTGTCCAGATGCTCGTCCACATAGGCCAAGGCGAGGCGGCAACCCGGGTTCACAACGCGTGGCTTCGCACGATGGAAGACGGGATCCACACCTACGACGTCTTCGACCCGGCGGTGTCCAAGACCAAGGTCGGCACCGCCGAGTTCGCAGAAGCAGTCATCGCCCGCCTCGGAGAGACCCCTTCCACTCTCAAGGCGGTCGAGTACTCGTCTTACTCCGAGCCGATTGCTGTGAAGGTGTCGGAACGTACCCCCGCTCACAAGGAGCTCGTAGGCATGGACGTGTTCCTGGACTGGCGTGGCCCTACAGACGAGCTCGGCAGACTTCTGGAGCAAAACGCCGGGCCCGACCTTGCTCTCGTCATGATCAGCAACCGTGGCCAGAAGGTGTACCCGGGAGGCTTGCCCGAGACGTTCTGCGTGGACCACTGGCGCTGCCGATTCCAAGCGGCCAAACCCGGAGACCCGGTAAACCACCGACAGATAATCGACCTGCTGTCACGGCTCGCTGATCGCGGACTCGAGTTCATCAAGACGGAAGGCCTGTTCACTTTCGACGGCCAACCTGGTTTCTCGCTCGGCCAGGGCCAGTGATCAAGGTCTGAGCCGGCGCGCAGTTACCGAAGCGTGAATGTGAGTCCGGCCGGGCTAAGGCCCGTCCGGACTCACACCTTGCAGCTTTAGCTCAGAGCCCTGCAGAAGACATGTCCACCCGTGCGACACGTACCGCCCGTCCGGAAAGCCGGACCCTGTCCCCGTCTAAAGACATGCCGACCTCGCCACCCCGGGCCGAGGCCTGCTCTCCCAGCAGGACCTCCTTACCCAGCCGGTGACCCCACAGCACGGCAAGCGTGCAGTGAGCAGAGCCGGTAACGGGATCCTCCGGCACTCCCACGTTGGGACAGAACACCCGGCTTACGCAGTCCAATCCCGGGCGGTCCCCGCCGGCGGTGAAGATCACTCCTCTGGTTCCCAGACCTGAGATAACCCCCAGATCCGGGGCAAGGTTGCGGACCGCCTCGGCATCTGGCAGTTCCGCCACCAGGTCGAAGCGTCCCCTCCAGCATGCTACGGCTCCCATCGCTACGAGCCGGTTATCAATAACCTCGGGGCTGGGCGGATCCGCCGGGAAGTCCAGTTCCACCCTTCCGTCGGCCAGGTTGCGGGTGTTAAGGATCCCGCTCAGCGTGTGGAACCTGGGGCTTCCTCCCAAGACACTGGCGGCGGCCAAAGTGGCGTGTCCGCAAAGCTCTACCTCTGCCGCGGGGGTGAACCAACGCAGGTCGTAATCGCCATCGGGACGAGTGCGCACGAAAGCTGTCTCTGAGAGGTTCATCTCCATTGCCACCCGTCGCATCATGTCGTCAGAGGGGTATTCCTCTACGAGCGCCACAGCAGCCGGGTTGCCAGTGAACGCCTGTTCGGCGAAAGCATCCACGACTGTCAACTCCAAGCTCAATCCAGGTGTCCCCTGTGAGTCATGGGTCCCGATTATAACGGCATAGCGGACCGTGCCAAATGCTGTACCGAACGGCAGGTGGAGGTGCGTCATCTTGATGGTCGTCGGCGGACTGGGAGCAATTTTGTCCATAGTAGGCATGGCTACCTCTGGCTACCGGCGGAGTCGGGTGATAGTCGACGATGGCGTAAGGCAGGTTGTCAGCCAAGAGGAGCGCCTTCCGTAGCGGGTGTAGAAGCCACGGAACCCAAGCGTTCAAAATTTGAAAGGAAAAGACTGAAATGGTGTCACTACTATCTTTACTATTCGTGCTCATAATGGCGGGATTCGGATTCGCTGTCCATCTGTTGTGGATCCTGGCTCGCGTGCTCCTGGCGGTCTGGCTCATAGGTTTTGCTCTCGGCAGAGGCGAAAGCGCAGGACGCCACCGGTTCTATCGTTGGTAAACAAGGGGTTGAGCCCCCCAAGGCTGCCGAGTGAGCCATCGCTGGGCGCTTCGTAGGAACTTGTTGGGCCACGTTGCGCCCGGAGCTTGGTCAGACGGTGGGCCACCATTTGGCGGCTTGGGCCATCCGTGCTTGTGCTGTGGTCTCTCTCGACATGAACGTCCCCATTTCCTAGATGGTGCTCATGAGCGGGCTACGTCTAGGATCTGTTTCGCGTCGAGGTTGATCTTGTCTGTTTCTGCAAGGAGCTGGTCGAGCGTGTGCTGGCCGACAACTTTGCGAAGAGTCGTCTGGGCGATCTGGTTGATCGCCTCACGCACGTTCTCTATGACACGACCGATTTAGTCGCAGCAACTACTTTGTAGTACGCAACTGCGGACACGTCGATGCTCACATTGTCACGAGTGATAATACCTTGCGACTGTATCGGCATGGTTACGATCCGAAATGATACCTTCCGGAGGGTGTTGACAACCGGGATGATCACTGCGAGACCGGGCTCCTTTTCTCCGAGGACGCGACCGAATCGGAAGACGACAGCTTTCTCATACAGCTGAATAATGTGCAGCGAAAGCGCCAGGTCTATGAGAGTGACAATTCCGACGATAACGAGCGCGACCACCAAACCGGTCATGCCGCGAAATTCCTTCGTGTGATCCAGGTGACAGGACGAGGATGAGGCCACCTGGGAGTCCCGAAAGGGTTCTTAGACCATCAAGTGACGGCATGGTAGGGGTCTCCATCGGTAGTCAACGTAGCGGCCGCCGTAACGGCGGCTGACCGGGCGGATCGTACTAGCAGAGCCAAGGTCTGGAGCGAGGCCAAATGTAAGGCGACACCTAATCAATCCTAGCGCAACTCGAAGTTAGCCTCGGGTGACGGACTGTCCCGAGGCACATTGTGCCAGTGGGTGTCAGGTCAGAGGCTTGCTGGAAGGTCTGGCGGCGGGTCGTCCGGTTCGATGATGGTGCCACGCGTCTTTTGGAGGAGGTCGGCGGCCTCGTCGAGGCTGCCGATCATAGCCGGGTTGCCCGTCGCTTCGACGAAACGGCATGCGGTCTCAATTTTAGGCCCCATGGATCCGGCTGGGAAAGCCTCGTTGCGTAGCGCTCCGGGCGTGGTGCGCCCGATGGCACGAGCTCCAGCGGTGCCGAAGTCAGTTTCGACGTTGGGCACGTCGGTGAGGATCAGGAGCGCATCGGCGTGGAGGTTGCGGGCGAGGAGCGCGGCGGTGAGGTCCTTGTCGATGACGGCGCCGACGCCGCGAAGCAGCCCGTCTGCCCCGCGGGTGACTGGTATGCCGCCGCCTCCGTCGCAGATGACGGTAGAGCGCTCGGCCAGGAGCGTTCGGATGGTGGCGATCTCGACGATAGCCAACGGTTCGGGGGAGGCGACGACTCGGCGCCATGAGACACCGTCCCGTCGGATCCGCGAACCGCGTGCCTCGGCGCTTCTGTGGCCGTCGATATCGCTGTACTGCGGTCCGACGAACTTGGTTGGCGTGAGGAATGCTGGGTCGTCGTAGGCGACCTCGGTCTGGCAGACAATACTGACGATTTCGCGCCCGGGCAGCGCATTTTCGAATGCTTGAAGTAGGAAGTAGCCGATCATCCCCTGGCTTTGAGCCCCGCCGACGGCCACGACGATACGCATCTCAGTCCCCGAGAGCGGCGACCATGGCCGCTTTGATGGTATGAAGCCGGTTCTCCGCCTGGTCGAATACGATGCTGGCCGGTGACTCGAAGACCTCCTCGGTTACTTCCAGGGCGTCGAGTTGGTACAGGCTGGAAATTCTTCTACCGACGTCGGTGTCGGTGTTGTGCAGCGCCGGCAGGCAGTGCATGAACTTGACGTTCGGGTTCCCGGTGGCCTTCATGGTCGCCGCGTATACCTGGTAGGGAAGAAGCAGTTTGATCCGGTCCTTCCATTCGGAGTCCGGTTCGCCCATGGAAGCCCAGACGTCGGTGTATATAAAGTCGGATCAACGGACCCCTTCGTCGAGGTCGGCAGTTATGTTGATCCGTGCTCCCGAACCGGCGGCAAGTCCGGAGGCGATGCCTTGAACCTCAGTGCTGGGCCACAGATCCTCGGGTGCGGCGATGCGGACATCCATGCCGAGGAGGGCGCCGGTGACAAGGAGGGAGTTGGCCGTGTTATTGCGTGCGTCACCCACGTAGCAGTACGTGACGTGCTCAAGGGGTTTGTCGGTGTGGTAGCGGATGGTTAATACGTCCGCGAGCATCTGGGTGGGGTGCCACTTGTCGGTGAGCTCGTTCCACACGGGTACCCCGCTGAATCGGGCTAGGGTCTCGACTGATTCCTGGGAGAACCCGCGGTATTCGATCCCGTCGAACATTCGGCCGAGCACCCGGGCGGTGTCTTTGATCGTCTCCTCGACACCGATGTGGCTACCGTCGGGGCCGAGGTAGGTGACGCGCGCTCCCTGGTCGTAGGCGGCGACCTCGAAGGCACAACGGGTGCGTGTCGAGGCTTTCTCGAAGATGAGGGCGATTCTGCGGCCGGTCATCCGCTGACGTTCCTTCCCGTTGCGCTTCTCCGTCCTCAGCGCGTCGGCGAGATCTAGGAGCGAGACGAACTCTTCCTTGGTGAGGTAGACCTCTTTTAGAAGGCTTCTGCCATGCAGGCTGCGGGAAGCTACGACGTCGGTGCTGGTCATTCTGGGTCCCTCTCTATGGGGCAGGTCATGCACCGCGGGCCGCATCGGCCGCGACCGAGCTCGCTGCCGCCGATGTCGATCACTTCGATGCCGTGTTTGCACTGCATGGTGTTGGTATTGACGCTGCGTTCGTAGCCCATTACCACGCCAGGGGACACAGCCAGGAAGTTGGTGCCGTCATCCCATTGCTCTCGCTCTGCGGCTCTGATGTCCTTGTCGGTGGTCAAGACCGTTATCTCGGGCACTTCGAGGATCCTGGCCAAGGTGTTGGGGTGATAATGACTCCCCCGTAGATCCAACACGAGCAACGATCCACTTGAGCTATTCGGCGTGAATTCACATGTTGCAGGAACTGAGCTCTCCCATAAAGTATGCGGCTCTGCGGGGTAGTCGGCTAGAGCCGAAAGTCCTGACTGTGACCAGAGCGCGTTGCCAGCCGCCTTGGTGGGCGTTCTCGCCCGGGCAAATGGATAAAAGCTCGTAATGCCTTTCGCTAACCTGCAGCTTGTACGTGCTGCCCTTACATCGTCTAGCGATCACCGTCTGAGTGGCACCGAGAAACGTGAGATACCGACCCCCTCGCTTAGGAGCGAGCACGACCCCGAGGTCTAGGAGGACAGTGCAACTGTGAACTGGGATACACTTGGCGTCTGCACGGAGCAGTCGTGGTAAGGCCGCTACTTCCGGTATCGGCTCGCCCAAGAACCTGCCCGCGCTCAGCCCCTGAGGTCCGGATTTAGCGTCTGGTAGTTTCGCCGGAACGGTCTGCGAGATCCGCCACCCACACCGCCGGCATCTCCGGTGACGCTGATCTCGATATGGCTGTCGGTGAACGCCAGGGAGGTTCACCGGCTGGGCTCAGAGGGGGTTCGAATCCGCCATGAGCTTAGGGCTGGCGCCGGGCGTAGGCTTGGGCGTCCGCGACGAGCCCGGCTAGCATCCCCGGGAAGACGAAGCGGTGGAACGGGGCGACGCCGAGCCAGTACAGGCGACCTAGGAGCCCCCGCGGCCGGAACAGGGCGGTCTGGGTGACCTTGGTCCCACCCCTGACCGGTTCGAGGTCCCAGCTCAGCCAGGCCTCGCCGGGGAGGCGCATCTCGGCGTGGAGGCGCAGACGCCGCCCCTGAGCTAGATCCTCGACCCGCCAGAAGTCGAGCGCCTCGCCGACCCGTAGGGTCGCTCGACGGCCCCGGCGCAAGCCTGGCCCGCCTAAGAGCTGGTCCGTCACGCCGCGGACGCGCCACAGCCACTCGCCGCTGTACCAGCCCTTCTCACCGCCTATCTGCTCCAAGCAGGCAAACACCTGATCGGGGTCGGCGGTGGCAACTGCGCTACGGACGTCCTTGAGGACGGTGCCGCCGGACCAGTCCGGGTCCGTGGTCGCGGGCCGGAAATGGACGAGGTCTGCGTCGACGAATGATGTAGGAACATTGTCGTCACGAGTCGCCGCCAGCGCGCGGCGGATCGCCTCCCGCAGACCCATCGGCGAGATCGAGAAGGCTTCGCTGGCCGGCCGTCCCTGTACGGTCACCTCGTTGACGAGAGACTCGACCAGCTCGCGAGCCAGTGGCACCGGAACGGGTGTGACCAGGCCGACCCAGTGTGAGGAGAGCCCGGGCGTGAGCAACGGCACGCGAATGAGGCGGCGACGTGCCAGCCCGGCAATGTCGGCGTAGGTCGCCATCATCTCGGCGTACGTCACGACATCAGGGCCGCCCACCTCGTATACGCCGCCGGGGTCTCCTGCGCGGCCTACGGCGTCCACTAGGAGATTGACGATGTCGGCAATGGCGATCGGCTGGCACTTCGTCTCCACCCAACGAGGCGTCACCATCACAGGGAGCACCTCGACCAGATAACGCAACATTTCGAAGCTCGCCGAGCCGGATCCGATTATCACCCCAGCGCGCAGCTCGACGACCTCGACCCCCGTCGACGCCAGCAAGCGGCCGACATCGTGGCGGCTCTGCAGGTGGCGGCTCAGAGCGTCCCCGTCCCGTCCGAGCCCTCCGAGGTAGACGATTCGCCGCACGTCTGCGCCGGCTGCGGCGCGGGCGAAGTTAGCGGCGTCACGCTGCTCGCGATCCGCCCACCCGGTCCCCTGCCCGATCGAGTGGACGAGGTAGACCGCCACGTCCACGCCCTTCATGGCTTCGCCTAGGGCGCCGCCGACATCACCCTCGGCGACTTGTACCGAACCCCTCCAGGGCGCGGCGTCCAGTTTCGCTGGGGTCCGGGCCAGGCAGCGCACCTCTGCCCCCTGCTTGAGCAACGCCGGGACCAGGCGGCCACCGACGTAACCCGACGCCCCCGTGACTAGAACCCGGAGATCGCTCACGATGCGACGACAGAAAAGCTGACCATATACCATGATCTCACGTTCCGGCCGCTAGTTCGCGAGAGCGGGTCCGCCGGCAGCTTCGCACTCTGACGCGCTGCCCCAGCAATGCCGAGCTGATCGTGCTGACCCGACGCGTATCGATGAGCACTGAGGACGCTCTGATGCCCGCTACAGCATCGGGCGCTCGCCAGCTGGCCGGCGGTGTCGTCTGCCACCGCGCGCTCCTCTCAAATCAACCTAGAAGCCTGCCGGTATTGCTTCGCGTCGCAGTGGAACCTCCGCGCCAAAGTCAGACGCTGGGCAACCCCACTTTGGTGGTTAGTCCTGGTCGGCTAGATTTACCGGTGGCAAGTCACGCACCTCATCCTTGGTTAGGTTGAGCTTGACGCCGTCGTCCACTCGGGTGACGGCCCCGATTGGGATCGCGACCCTCGTCTTGTCCCACAGGTGCCCTCCGTCAAGCAGGACGTGCGTCACGTGATGGCCGCTGGGATCGATGACCAAGCCTTGTACTTTGCCGATTGGGCCGTCGGTGGCGTAGACAGGATCGCTTCGGTGTACTTCCACCTAGCCGGCTGGCACGTTGTCAGAGGTGATCAGCTGGGAACCTGCAGCGTTTCCTCCCAGCCCGATACCTCCCATTCCCAACCCGCCGCCTGCCATGCCTAGCCCATAGTAGGCATGGGAGATCATTTGATCCTTGGCCGTAGCTCCATTGGCCTTGTGCGCCAGGAAGGAACCTGGTCTCTTCGGACCTCTCGAAGTTGTCGAACTGAGCAATGGTGCAACTCAATTGGATCTCGGCGTCAGAACAAGTCGCAAGTGCGATCGGAACGAGACGTCCCTCGCCCTGGCGATGTTTCGCTTCGACGACAAGGTAGGTGAGCGTCCGGGCGATGGGGTCGACTACCACGCGTCGTAGCTGTCCGCAGCCGCCGTCAGTGCACGAGACGTCGCTTCCTATCGTGAACTGCGTCGGCTCATTCACAACATGTTTCTCATCTCTTGTGGGTACAGAAGAATATCCATATCGCTCCTTTTCTCCTGAGTGCACGTCGGGCGAAGGACGCTAGGCGCTGACATCACCGAGGTCTGGAGCAACGATGTCGACGGCGAAGTCCCCAAGGGAGATTGCCGCTAATACACCCTCGTTGTATATCCGCAGCCGTCGCGGTGCAAGACCTGTTTGGGTGACAACGCGCTGCTAGAGAATCGAAGTCGTGGTCCAAGCCGGCTAGCAGTTCGGGACGTGCTTCGATCACGATTACTCCGCTGCCGAGAGACCTGAACATGCAGGCGACCTCCAAGTCGATGTAGCCGCCTCCGTGTGTGAGGCGCCCGGCGCCTTGGACTAGCCGAAGGTTGGAGCCTACCCTGTCTAGCTCACTGCCATGCTGGTCGAAGCGGCCCCGCTGAACTGGGTCCTTTGATGCGACAGCATCTCGGATCATGGGAGGAGCGGGTAGAGTTCGGTGGATGACCGCAAACCCCGATAACTCCGTGCGCGTGGTGGTCCACATCGACGAGTCTAATGCCGAACGCCACTAGCTTGCTCTCTGCGACGTATCCAACCTGCTCGACGACCTAGGCAGCCAAGGAGCGGAAGTCGAGATCGTGTTCAACGGTCCAGTGATCTTGGCGGTGGCTGCAACGTCGGGACTGGTGCCCGACCTCTCGATGTTTAGGACCCGAGGCGTCCTCCTCCTCGCTTGCAACAACTCGATGGCCGCTGCCAGCCTTTCCGGCACGGATCTCATGCCGGGTCTCACCGTGATCCCTGCGGGGATATCAGATCTCGTCCGACGCCAACACGACGGTTGGGCTTACGTACGGCCCTGACCAACGAGATCAGGCTCTAACGTGCGGCTGCGCTGAGGTCACGACGATCCTCGCAAATTCCTCCTTAGCGCGCTCGCTTTGGTCGATACGCTGCGGCAGGGTCGTTGACGTTCCGCTAGCAACTGCGCCATTTCGACGGCTGTGGTGCTCAGCAAACCTAAGGACAACAGATGGCAATTATTGAACTCACGCTAGGCGCCGAGGTTGAATGCACCGACGGAAAGTGCGGTCACCTGACGGAAGTCGTCGTTGATTCCTCAACGCTGGTGGTCACCTATCTTGTCGTCGAGCCATTTCACCGTAGC
Source organism: Acidimicrobiaceae bacterium (assembly GCA_027391075.1). GTDB lineage: Bacteria > Actinomycetota > Acidimicrobiia > Acidimicrobiales > Palsa-688 > JAJZAM01. Next base: position 9,853 of record DAHYHI010000038.1, read on the forward strand.
GGTCTCGGCCGGCTCGTACCTCTTCGCCTGCTGGACACCGTCGCTGAACGGATCGTGCTGGCCTGCAGCCTGACGGACTTCGAAAAGCTCGAACGCGGCGAGAGGACCGGGTTGCTTCCGGGAAGCAACGGTGGTTACGGGGGTTACGGCCTTGGCCAAGCTGTCCCAGGGTCGTATGTGAACAGGAGTAGCTTCGGTGTGCTCGGCGGGGGTAAAAGCGACGCTTTCGATCCGGTCGTCTACGACTCTCTCCCGCCTAACGCGGTCGGTGTGCGTGCAGTCACCGTTCAAGCCGTCGACGGTGTCATCGGGCATCTCCGGGGCGTCCGTGTCGACCTCGCAAACCACTATCTCACTCACGTGCTTCTTCAAGAAGGGCATCTTTGGGGACGCAAGAGTCTTGCGATACCAGCCACGTCCGTGGCGGACTTGGAGGGCGCTATCCGCCTGAACATCACCAAGGATCAAGCGGAAGAGCTGGTGAATACTGGCGTCGCGGACTCACACTGAGCGGTGAGATCCAAGTAGGTCGCGGCGGCCGCGATGGGTCCAACACTCAGCACGCTGCCCGAGCTGCACGACGACGCCAGGTACGGGGCAGCCAGGTGCAAGGAGTTCCTGGCGGCTTCGCCGTCCAGCTGGGCTTTCGCAGTGCCAAAACAGACTGCGCTCGGCGTGCCACGGTCATCCACTAGGACAAATCTTCAACGCAGCTCTTAGTACCTTGTGAGGGTGTTGACGATCTCGTCGGCGAGCGGTCCGGCAGACGCCGGGTTCTGGCCGGTGTGTAGATTCCGGTCGACAACGATATGTTTGGACCACGGAGACGCCTCCTCGAAGGTGGCTCCCATGGCAACGAGTCGATCCTGTAAAAGCCACTTGGCTTTGTCGGCAAGTCCTGTCTGGATCTCCTCTGCATTAGTGAAGCCGGTCAGCCGGTATCCAGCGAACGGAGACGAGCCCACCGCATCCTCGGTTGCTAGCAGTGCGGCCGGAGCGTGACAGACGAGCCCAAGTGGCTTGCCTGAACTGAGGGTTGCTGCCAGGAGCTGAGCCGAGTCGCTATCGCTAGACAGGTCCTCCATAGGACCGTGCCCACCTGGATAGAACACCGTGACAAACTCAGAGAGGTCGACCTTGTCCAAGGCGATAGGACCTTGCAACTCCTTGATTGCCTCAAGTTGCTCTGCAAGTACAGCTGCACTCGAATCGCCGCCATTCGCCGCCGGCGCAAGGCTAGCCTTGTCCACAACTGGAATACTCCCCCCAGGGGTAGCCACAACAATCTCGAACCCAGCTCTGCTAAACGATAGGTAGGGTTGGACCACCTCCTCTGCCCAATAGCCAGTCTGGTGCCTAGAGCCATCGGCGAGAGTCCAGTACCTAGCACCTGTAACCACAAAAAGTACCTTACTCATCCAAATATCTCCTCTGATTGACTATTGCCAATGTCAGTCTGGCCATATATCGGTCCCTACCGGCGCGCCAACATTCGCTTTGCTAGATAATTGTGTCGTCTCGACCGCTCCCCATCACTACAGGGTGTTTCGGGGCGTCTCGCTTGGTGCGTACGGGGTGTAGCGATAGATGAGCCCAGACGGGGCCCGCGATTGATGGTTCCGTGCCAGGCAGGTGATCATCTCCATGGCCCTTCTCACCGATCCAACAGGCGAAGTGGCTAGGTGCAGCGCATCGGCTCAGCCGAGTTCACCCTGCGGTCCTCGACTCGGTAAGGTATCGGCGCGTTGAGGATTGTTGCTATTATGGACATCACACAAGCTCCCAAGTGCGGTCGAGTTCATCAATACCGGGGAGGGTCAGGTGTGGCGGCCAAGCGCCCCGGTACTGCTCGAGCAGACCGGCGGATTTGAACGTGAGTACTTTAAGGCGGGAGATGGCGACGTGTCGCCTTCTGCGTGCAATATCAATTAGAAAATGGTAGGGAGAAAGACCATGGGATTTACTGACAAGGTGAAGAACAAAGCTCAAGTGCTGAGAGGCAAGGCCGAAGAGACTGCGGGGAAGGCGACCGGCAACGACGATCTCGAAGCCGACGGGACGTCCGACAAGGCCAAGGGCAACATTAAACAAGCCGGCGAAAAAGTCAAAGATGCTCTGGGTGTGAACGAGAAGTAGAGCCCCGCTCCGTCACCTTGTTCGGTATGTGATGCAGCGTTAATCCCTCCGGATCTAGTTTGTGAAGGATTCGATCGGATTACAGATCCGTGAGGGTAGGCTGAATACGGCTCACTTCGGGCCAACGTACCCTTGCTCGTCCGGGGGAAGATCGGTCGGTCCACTAAATGCAGCCCTTCTCGGGTCTCCTACCGGGACCGCTTGCTGCCATGCCGTCTTCTCACCAGGCCAGTGTCGAGCATCGGGTGGGCCTTGATAATCGTCGCCTGCGGATCGCGATCATTGCGCCTCCATGGTTACCTGTGCCTCCACCGGCCTACGGTGGGACCGAGAACGTGCTTGATGCTCTTGCCCGTGGGCTCGATACTGCCGGGCACGAAGTCCTGCTGTGCACCGTCGGGGACAGCACCTGCCCGGTAGCTAAGTCGTCGGTCTTCGAGCACGCGGTTGGTGTGGGCGCCGGAAGCGGAGTGGACGAGATCCGCCACGTCATCCACTCCTACGGTGCGATCCAAGGGTTCGACGTGGTACACGATCACACGCTGATCGGACCCCTCTACAGCGCTGCGTTTCCGTCGCTCCCTGTGGTGACGACAAACCATGGGCCGTTCAACGCAGAGCTTATCGACCTGTACCGCGCAATCGCAGGGCGGGTTCCTATAATCGCCATCTCGCATGATCAGGCGGCGAGTGCCGTTGGCGTCGAGATTGCTGCCGTGATCCACCATGGGGTGAACGTCGCCGATTTCCCTGTCGGAACGGGCGGCGGTGGTTATGCGGTCTTTCTCGGACGGATGCACCCCACGAAGGCTCCGCATCTCGCCGCGCAGATCGCCAGAGCTGCGGGCATACCCCTCGTCATCGCGGCGAAGATGCGTGAGCCGGTGGAGCGCGCCTATTTCGAGGCGACGGTCCGCCCGCTGCTAGGCGCTGACGTGACCTACGTTGGCGAAGTCGACCGTCAGGCGATGCTCGATCTGCTTGGCGGGGCGGACTGCCTGCTAAACCCAATACTCTGGCCGGAGCCGTTCGGCATGGTCATGATCGAGGCGCTGGCGTGCGGCACGCCGGTAGTCTCGTCGGATTACGGGGCCGCTCCCGAGATCGTCGAGGACGGCGTGGTCGGCTTCGTCCGTCACGGGCGGTCCGGTCTCGTAGACGCACTCGGCCGGATCCACGAGATCGACCGCGCCGCGTGCCGGGCTCGGGTCGAGGAGCACTTCTCGGTCGAACGCATGGTCGCCCAGCATGTGGCGGTCTACGAGATGGCCGTTGGCGAGCGTGCGCCGGGAGTGTTGCTGCGCCCACCTGGCGAGATGGCGGTGCTCGGTGCGGCTTGACCCGCGGCTGGGTGGGAGCAGGCGGTGAGCGACCCTTGGAACTTCGTCGGGGAACCCGCGTTGGCAGGACCGCACGTAGCGACGGTCACTCTCGTCGAAGGGACCTCGTTCGTCATCTCGTCGGCGAACGGCGACATAGAACCAGGGGGCTCAGAAGGCGTGTTCTTCGAGGACACTCGTTTCGTCTCTACATGGCGGCTACGACTCGACGACCAAATACCGCAGAGCCTCGCGCTGATTGCGGGTCACCCGTTCTCGGCCACCTTCGTCTCGCGTGGACAACCGGAGCACGGAGAGACTGACAGCACGCTTCTCCTCCAACGACTTCGATCCATTGGTAACGGGATGCGAGACGACATTGTGCTGGAGAACCTAGGCCGTGAGGCTAAGGCTTGCGTCCTCACGTTCGAGCTCGGCGCCGACTTTGCGCACCTGTTCGAAGTGAAAGAGAACCGGGTTCATCCGCGGGTAAACGGACCGTCAAGGTCGACGGTCCAGTGATGTCCTTCCAGTACGAGTACATGGACCTACGAAGGGGGATCGAGGTGGTGTTCCCTGCTGGCACCGTCGTGACCGCCGGTCTGGCCCGTCTGGATGTCGTCGTCCCCCCAGCGGGAGAGTGGCGCGCGAGCGTCGAGCTGCGGCTCACCGTCGACGGCGAAGTTGTCGAGCCTCGCTTCGTCGGAGACGACCTTTCTGCCCCAGCGGCTCTCCTTCGAGCGTGGGACGAGACGACGCCCCGAGTCCGAACCGGGGACAAGGAGATCGACGCAGTGTTTCTGCAGGGCCAGCAGGACCTCGGCGCGCTGCGGATCTTCGATCCGGAGCACCCTGAGCGGTCCGTGATCGCTGCGGGCGCGCCATGGTTTATGACACTGTTCGGTCGCGACTCGCTAATCACGTCCCTTATGACCTTGGACGTAGACCCGGGTCTTGCTTCGGGCACGCTGCTCACTCTTGCCCGAATGCAGGGAGCTCGCTCTGACGCGATCACTGAGGAGCAACCGGGGAAGATCCTACACGAGACACGTCGTGGGCTCCCAACAGATGCAGACGCACGCGCTGGCTCGCTCTACTACGGTTCGATCGACGCGACACCACTCTTCGTGGTGACGCTCGGCGCGCTCTACCAATGGGGGGTAGCCGAGGAGATCGTGGCCGAGCTCCTCCCGCACGCCGACCGAGCCCTGGCATGGATCGAGGAGTACGGGGACAGGGACGGCGACGGGTTCGTCGAGTACCAACGTGCGACGGACCGCGGGTTGCGTAACCAGGGGTGGAAAGACTCCTTCGACAGTGTGACCTTCGCCAAAGGGCGCATCGCCGAGCCACCGATCGCGCTCTGCGAGGTTCAAGGCTATGTCTACGCCGCCTATCTTGCCCGATCCCAACTCGCCCGAGGGCGAGGTGACACTGCTCTCGCTGCCGACTACGAGCAACGCGCTGCTCGTCTCAAAGTACGCTTCAATGAGCGATTCTGGTTGGAGGAAGAAGGGTACTTCGCCCTAGGCCTTGACGGGGACAAGCGCCCGATAGACGCGCTAACCTCGAACATCGGCCACTGTCTGTGGAGCGGAATCGTCGACGACGATAAGGCGAAGCGCACCGTCGAGCACCTCTCGGGGCCTGACATGTTCACAGGGTGGGGGATCCGGACGCTCGCCAAGTCGATGGGTAGATACAACCCGGTGAGCTACCACAACGGTTCGGTCTGGCCTCACGACAGCGCCATCTGTGCAGCGGGGCTTGCCCGCTACGGCTTCGTGGAGGAGGCCCAAGCTGTGACAGTCGGACTTTTGGAGGCGGCCCGGGCGTTCGGTGGACGTCTACCGGAGCTCTTCTGCGGTTTCGATCGAAAGGCATTCCCCGTCCCGGTCTCCTACCCTGCGTCATGTGCACCACAGGCGTGGGCGTCTGCCACCCCCTTCTGGCTGCTGCGGACGACGCTGCTACGGCTCGAGCCGTCCATTCCCGCGGGGACCATCTCGTGCGCTGCGAACATCCCGGAGGACTTCGGGCGTATCTCCGTGGAGAATCTCTTCCTCGCCGACGCGCGCCTCTCGATCGAGGCGGTGGGCACCACGGCGAAGGTCAGCGGACTACCAGACGGCATCAGGCTCGCCGATTAGCTGTCATCGCTATCAACGCGGCGCTTCGGAGGATCCAGGGTGGTTCAGCCTGGCGTCTGATGCCGACCGGATAGATCTCGCTGATCAGTAACCAGACGACAGGTCCGCGTCCGATGGCGAACAATCCGGTCCGCCACTTCCTCCGCGAAGAACGCGCCGACCATCGCCCCGATGTGGAGAAGGCTGGTGACGAACTCCTTGTCGAACGAGGACAGCCGCCGAAGTCGACGTCGGCCAGTCAAGACAGCTAGCGTTGTCACAGGCCTGGGAAACCTTGTTCTAGTGAGCCGAGCACGTGGGCGCCGCCAGCCGCTTTGAGCTCGTCGACCGAGTAGTGGCCGCTAGCCACCCCCACCGACGCCGCGCCCGACGCGTTGGTCGCGTCCATGTCGTGGGGGGTGTCGCCCACCACGAACACTTGGGACGGGGCGAGCCGGTCGTGCAGGCGGGCGGCTTTTTCGATGGCGAGCCCGGTGAGCTCGGCCCGGTCGGGTGAGTCCGTCCCGTAGGCGCCGAAGACGAAGAACCGGTTCAAGTTGGCGGGTACGAGCTTGGTGCGCGCCGCGCCTTCCATGGCCCCAGAGACCAGGCCGAGTATGACCCCGGCCTCCCCCAGGCGGAGCAGAACCTTCTCTGCCCCGGGCAGCACCCGGTAGCCGTCTGAGACGCCGATGTCGTCGGCCAGGTGCAGCAGGTACTGGGCGTAGAGCCGGGCGAGCTCGTCGTCGCTCGGCTCGCGGTGAACCACAGCGTTGAAGGTGGCGCGGGCCACCTGGGGGTCGGTCTCGCCGGCCGAGCTGTGCTCGCCGATATCGGCGGGGATGCCGTAGAGCTTGTCGAGCGCGGCTTTCCAGCTTCTCGCCCCCGCACCGCCGGTATGGACGAGGGTCTCGTCGACGTCGAACAGCACGACGATCGGCTTGGCCGTCTCCGTCAGCTTCGTCGGTCTCGTAGGGTCGGCCGCTCCGGCCGCCTCGGCCATCTCAGGTCTTCTTCTCGTCGTGGCCGCCGAAGCCCTTGCGCATGGCCGAGAGCACCTTGTCGGCGAAGTCGTCGAGACCGCGGGAGGCGAATCGGGAGTACAGGGCGGTCGTTAGCACCGGGGCCGGGACCCCTTCGTCGATCGCCGCGATCGAAGTCCACCGGCCTTCACCCGAGTCCGACACCCGCCCGGCGTACTCCACCAGATCAGGCGAGTCGTACAGGGCGGTCGCGGTCAGATCCAACAGCCAGGACTCCACGACGCTGCCGCGCCGCCACACCTCAGCCGCCCTGGTGGTGTCGATATCGTACTGGTAGAACTCCGGCTCTTCCATAGGGGCGGTTTCGGCGTCGGAGTCGGTGCTCTTTTTGCCGGCATTCGCGTTGTGCAAGACGTTGAGACCCTCGGCGAAGGCCGCCATCATCGCGTACTCGATGCCGTTGTGGACCATCTTCACGAAATGCCCAGCCCCGTTCGGCCCGCAGTGCAAAAAGCCGTGCTCGGCCGAGTCAGGCTCCCCGCTGCGCCCCGGGGTTCGGGGCGCGGAGTCGATGCCGGGGGCGATCGTGGAAAAGATAGGTTCGAGGTGCCCGACCACGTCGTTGTCGCCGCCGATCATGAGGCAGTAGCCCCGGTCGATTCCCCACACCCCGCCGCTCGTTCCGCAGTCGACGAAGTGGATGCCCCTCTCGGACAGCGTTGCGGCGCGGGCGATGTCGTCTCGGTAGTAGGAGTTGCCCCCGTCGATGATCATGTCGCCCTTCTTCATGTGGGAGGCCACGTCTTCGATGGTCTGGCCGGTGATCTCACCCGAGGGCACCATCACCCAGACCGCCCGGGGCGCTTCGAGCTTGTCGACGAAGTCGGCCACCGAGCTCGCCCCGGTTGCTCCCTCCTTCTCGAGATCCTTGACCGCGTCAGGGTTCACGTCGAAGACCACACAGGTGTGACCGTCGCGCATCAAGCGGCGAACGATGTTCGCTCCCATCCGTCCGAGGCCGACCACGCCGAGCTGCATCGGGCTATCCGTGGGCATTGTCTTGTTCTCCTTGTTGGTCGTCTTGGTGGATGGGTGTGCGCGCCTTGTCGAGTGCTCCCGCTGATGCGCCGTTCGGGACGGGGAGCCACGGTTGCTGCCAGGGGGGATGGCCTCGCAGGAGCTTGTCGGCCTGAGGCGGGCCCCACGACCCCTGCGGGCAGGGCAGCGGTGCCGGCGGATGGTCGACCAGCGCCTATTACTGTGATCAGCAAAGTATGTGCGCCGGGACAAACGAGTTGCCGTCAGCGGACGCGTGAATCGGCTTCTCGCCAGGAGGTAGATCTAGGTAGCCGGGAGTGGAGTGCGAGTAGTGAAGTTGTTGTTTAGCAGGTGGGTCTGATGGCCGACCATCCTCGCTCAACTGGGGACCTTACGCTAATTGCTATCGGGTGTTGAGGTTTGAGGTTGTGAGAGTGTGATGTGGTTTGCTGCTCACCTCAAGGTATTGGATTATCCTGCTGAACGACGCAGTAAACGAGGTCTCACAGTACGAGAGGTGATGTGCGTCGCAGAATTCTTTGACGTCGGCCTGAGCGTATTTTAGGTTCGGCCGTGGCATCGAGGGAAAGAGGTGATGCTCTATCTGGTAGTTGAGACCTCCAAGTAGGAATGTGGCTACCCACCCGCCGCTGACGTTGCGGGCGGTGATGATCAGGCGCTCTGCGAAGCCGAGGTCGGATCCGCGAGCGATGATCGGCATGCCCTTGTGGTTGGGAGCGAAGCTGACTCCGAGGTAGAGCGAAAAAACTGCCTGTTGTATCAAGACGAAAGCCAGGGCCTTCACGGGGCTGAGCACAAGGGCAAGGATCGTCAAGTACATCGCGCCATGTAGCGCTATGAGCAGGGCCTCGCCGGCTGCGGCCCGGTCATGGCGTCTGCTCAGAAGCCTGGCTCCCGAGACGTGCAACCCGATGCTGCGGAGGAGCATCATCGGAGCGAACAGCGGGGCTTGCCAACGTGCTAGGAACTGTCCGATCCTTGTGCTCAGAGTCGTCGCTGCAGTCGCCGATGGCGCGCAGGTCGGATACTCGGTTACGTCTGGATCCCGACCGACCTCATTAGGATGGGCGTGATGAGCGCTGTGCTTTGGAACCCACCAGCCCTAGCACAGTCCGGTCTAAGTGTTGCCAACAGCTAATCCAAAGTAGCGGTTGGATCGTCGCGATCGGAAGATCTGTTGGTGGCCGGCGTCGTGGCCGACGAACCCGAGCTGCGTGAACATAATCCCCAGGAATCCGGCCGGCAGCACTGTGAGCCACGAGTTGCCGATGCTGACGAAAGCTATCCAACCCGCAACGTAAGCGAGAAATGTGATGCCGATCCTCAGGCTTTAGTAGATGGTCCTGCGCTCCAACAGGCTAGCCGACGTGACCTTGTCGAAAAGGTCGCTGAAGGAGAGCTCAGGTGTGTCTATGTGGGCTTGCACGGTACTCCCAAGGAAGTCGTCAGATGGACGCCACCGGGATCTGGAGTAACGCCGAGCCGAGGCTCTTACGGTGATCACAGTACTTGACTCGGCCGACAAACAGCGGTCGGCTCAGAGGTCTTGTTGCTTGGCAGCGTCGTCGAGGGCCGAGAGGAACGACTCTGCCCACACGTGCACGTTCTTCCTTCTCACTATGCGGTGAAGTCTCCCCATGACCTGCCTCTCCGCTGGTTGATCGCGTACGAGCGATCGGCGGATGGCCTCGGTGATCCCGTCGACGTCGTGGGGGTTGATCAACGTCGCTCCTTTGAGCTCGGCTGCTGCTCCAGCGAACTCGCTGAGGATCAGACGACCCGCCAGTCCATCGCGGGAAGCGACGTACTCTTTAGCGACGAGGTTCATCCCGTCGCGCAGCGGCGTGACCAGCATGATGTCCGCCGCCAGATATAACGCGATGAGCTCGACGTTGGGGACGCTCTGATTCAGGTAGTGGATTGCGGGATGCCCTACCGAGGAGTACTGGCCGTTGATTTCGCTTACGATCTGTTCTAGGTGGTGGCGCTCCTGCTGGTAATGGGGATCGATCTCCCGGCTCGGCACGGCGATCTGGACCATGACATGGCGGTCCGAGCTGAGCGTGCCGTCTTCGAAGAGTCTCCCCACCGCCATCATGCGACGGTCGATGCCCTTCGTGTAGTCGAGACGGTCGACGCCCAACAGCACTACTTCCGGGTCGCCGAGATCTAGCCGGAGTTGGCGAGCCCTGGCTATGACCTCAGGTTGAGATGCCTGTCGCATGATCTGTTGTGTGTCGACAGATATCGGAAACGCTCCGAGTCCGACACAGCGGTCGCCAATGTCCAGGCTCGTCTCGGTGCCGGTGACCCCAAGGAGTCGTCGAGCTAGACGGGAGAAGTTGGTCGCTGCGCCCGGCACCTGGAAGCCGATCAAGTCTGCACCGATGAGCCCTTCGATGATCTCGGTGCGCCATGGGAGCTGCATGAAGAGCTCCCGGGGAGGGAATGGAATGTGCAGGAAGAATCCTATGCGAACGTCGGGTCGAAGCTTTCGTAGCATTGCCGGCACCAACTGCAGCTGATAGTCGTGAACCCACACGGTCGCGCCGGGCGCCGACGAATCCGCTGCAGCCTCGGCAAAGCGGACGTTGACGTCCCTGTATGTGCTCCACCAGGCACGGTCGAACGTGGGGGTCCTTATGGCGTCATGGTAGAGGGGCCACAGGGTAGCATTCGAGAAACCGGTGTAAAAGCCGTCACATTCAGCGTCACTGAGGGAGACTGCCCTCAGGCCGATCCCGTCCACTTGGTCCGGCACAGATGCCGACTCGCAACTTCCACCGGGCCAGCCGACCCATATCCCCCTGGTCTCGCGAAGTACGGGAGTCAGGGCCGAGACCAGTCCCCCGGGGCTCGCTGGCCAAGAGGCACCGCGTTCCCCGTGCACCTGATGGACGGGTAGACGGTTTGCTACGACGACAAAGTCGGACAGAGTAGTGCCGTTCTGTCGAGGCGCACCAGCTGCCATGGGGCCGCCGTCTACCAATTGGCAACTCGGTGTCGGTGGGATCCGGCGCACATCACCGCAGGCGGCGAGAGGGCTTTTGGCAGAGGAAAGTTCAGCGGCGACGGAACGTCTCGACAGGTCGCCGGCGTTTGGGGGCACGTGTGTGCCACCATGTCGTAGTCGACAGCTCTGGCCTCTGGGGTAATTGCCACAGTCTGTTGTTACCCCGGAGCTCGCTTGTTGAAACCTGGGTGTCGACGGGCCGGAGCTCGCGCGTAGTGGCTGTGTCAGGCAGCGGACTGCGGTAGCCAGGTGGCCCACAGGATGGTTGCGTCGTCTCGGAGCCGGCGGTCCTGGTAGTCCAGGATCGTGTTGACAGCTGAGCGCAAGATGACGTCCGTCGGTGTTGACGCCGCGATCGAACGCTCGATCAAGTCGACGAAACGATCAAGGCCAAACGGCTCACTAGTCTGGAGGCGACCCTCGACGACGCCGTCAGTGTAGAACACTACCGAGTCGCCGGGCTGCAAGGCTAACTCGGCAACTTCGACGTTGTGGCCTCCCAGACCCCACGGCAGCGATGGCCGGCAGGGCAGGCTGTCTATGACAACGCCGCGACGGACGTGGAGTGGGCGGGGGTGCCCAGCGTTAGTCCATGTTAGATGCCCCGTCTGTAGATCCAGTTGCGCTAACTGGCCGGTCACGAAGCGCTCGCCGCCGAACTGCTCTCCGAGAACCTGATCGAGATGTCGGTGGATGGCGCTGATCAGCTGACCTTCGCGGCGGTCGTGGCGGTACACGCCGACCGCCAGTGACGACACGACACTAGAGGCTAACCCGTGGCCCATCGAGTCCATGACCGCTAGGTCGAGCGCAAACCCGTTCACTGCGTGGTCGAAAAAGTCTCCTCCCACGTCGTAGGCGGGCTCGAGAACCCCCATCGAGACGGCCTCGGGAGTTTTCAGTCGTAGCGGTGGTAGAAGGTCCCACTGTATGCTCGCCTGAAGAGTCATGGCCTTCCGGCGCCGAACCAGGTTGAACAGATCCGTATAACGCGCTGCCACGGCGATGGTCGCCCCAGTTAACATCCCCAGTTCTTCGCAGCGGGCAGCCTTCTCGTCGTCGAGGCCTCCACGAATTGTGAACGCAAGAACCCCCGTGTAGTCCGACCCTTCGAGAATTGGCACGCACACACGCGTAATATCGTGTTGGGACTCGCTTGCGATCCTCCGGCTGACGAATGCGCTCCCTTCCGTACTGCCTTGCGTCGTGAGAGCGATAGGGGAGTCGACGTGGGCGCTGCGATCAGGGACTGGAACCAGCGTCGACTGCTCGAAGTCAATGAGGTACACTGTGATGTCGTAAGTGCCGAGAGTCCGGGCCAAGCGGGCCAAGGTGTCGGTGATGTCGGAGGGAGCGAGGTCTCGCAGCGCTCGAAGAGTGGGCCCAATGTCCTGGTTGTCCATGGACTAGCAGCTCAAACGGAGGTCACTGACGAAGTCGGCTGGTAAGGCATTAAGGATGATCCGGTGGGCACCGCGCCAGGCTACCGTCGAAGTCGTACCCCACGAAGGCCTCCACTAGGCGCATGAGGAGTTGTGACGAGTGAGACCTAGGCGCCTTCGAGCGTCGAAGCGCAGCGCAACGCTCTGCGCGAGGATCTTCGTATGTCATACACCGTGGAGCAACTGTGCGACCGGGAGGCGATCCGTGATACAGCGCTGCGTTACTGTCGTGGCGTCGACCGACTTGACGTGGAGTGCATGAAATCGGCGTACTGGCCCGAAGCGGTGGACGAGCACGGCAGTTTTGTCGGGAATGGTCACCGTTTTGCCGAGTACTGCATGAGCGCTCACCTGAAGTGGTCTTGGACGATGCATTCGATCCTCAACCACCTGATCGAGTTCGACGCGCCCGACGCGCCAGGCGGCGGAAGGACGTCAGCGCGGGGGGAGATATACAACGTCACCGTGATGTGCCGGGTCGACGGAGGCGATTTAGACACGTGGTACGGCCGTTACCTCGATCGCTACGAGAAGCGAGGCGACCAGTGGCGGATACTTCACCGGGTGTGCGTACACCACGGGACTTTCTCGGCTCCAGCTTCGCCGATGCCGATCAGCGTCGAACGGTACCTGGATGGGGCCTTCGACCGACCTGCCGCCGGACGCCGTGTCGGCCCTCCCGAAACTCGCTGACCCAGTGGCGGACCTCTCCAGACGAGGCAGCCGGCAAAGCGGATTGGCGGCGCTCCTATCCCGGCCGGTTCAGGGGATTCCCGGCAGGCCGTCGATGCTCGAAGCGTTCTTCTCCTTCCAGTACTGCTCGATGCCCTCTCTGCCTTTGTGTGCGGCCCATTCGTCCATCGTCGGACGGTGGCCTGCGAAACCCATCAGGGGTACGCCGTAGCCGCAGGAGTCAGCAACGCGCTCCACGTCTACGACTATTACCGACCGAACCCCCACTCCTGCCCCGTCAGCGAAGTGTGTGGACATCGCTGCTGCCGCCGCCGATCTGGCCAGCAACGCCCGGCCTCGGCCGTGGACCCTAACGATGCGAGGCGGTCCGTCGAAAGCACAGAACATCAAGACGATGCGACCGTTGTCGCCGAGGTGGGCGATGGTCTCGGTCCCGCTACCCGTCTGGTCGAGGTAGGCGACTGTGCTTCCGTCTACAACTGCCAACTCGCCACGGTTGCCTTTCGGCGAGCAGTTCACGTGCCCGTCGGTGGAAGTGGGAGCAGTCGCCACGAAGAATACAGGTTGGCTCTCGATCCACTTTGCAAGCTGATCATCCAGGACGTCTCGTACTCTGCCCATACGACACTTTAGGCTCCGTCGAGACTACGACCGGCGTCGGATGCGCCTGGCCCTTTCGAGCATCACGTCGGCGGCTACTGCGAGCGCGCATACGGCAGCCGATCCGATCAGCTCGATCAGGAGGGATACTGTGCGGCTGGGGGGTTCGACCATAGCTGCTCCGGTGGCGCTGGAATCTATCGGGGCGATGATGCGCCCGGTTCCATCATCGGCCAAAGCGAGCGGCAACTGTAAGCGCGGACGGCTACGTGGACTTGCTGAGCGTCTACGTACTAGAACGTGGGTGGGAGCCGAAGCGCCACGAGACCTAGAGCGGCCCCAAACGTTCTAAGCCGACCACTCACCGAGCAGGGAATACAACAAGGTGCCAGATAATCTATCGTGGAATCTCGCAGATATTTGGGAGGCCGTCGCCGAGGTGGCTCCGAGCCGTCTGGCGCAGGTGTGTGGCTCACGCAGCTTCACCTGGTACGACTTCAACAGAAGATCCAACGCCCTTGCAGCGGACCTCCTCGCTGCAGGGCTGTCCCACCAGGGCAAGGTGGCCGCTTATCTCACCAACGGCCCGGAATATCTCGAAACGTATTATGCGGCGTTCAAGATCGCGGCGGTGCCCGTGAACGTCAACTACCGTTACGGACCCGGGGAGCTCGAGTACCTTCTCGACAACTCGGACGCGGAGGCTGTCGTCTTCCACGCCCGGTTCGCACAGACATTGGAGTCCGTGAGAGGCAAGCTGCCAAAAGTCCGCAGGTGGTACGTGGTATCCGACGGTCACAGCGAGCCCGACTGGGCTGTCCGCTACGACGACGTTGCCTCAAGGCGCGACTGCCGACCCGAGCCGGGTTGGAAACGTAACGGAGACGACCTTCTCCTGCTCTACACGGGCGGCACCACCGGCATGCCTAAAGGCGTCATGTGGCGCCAAGACGACCTGGTGCGCGTACTTGGAGGCGGCGGAAGCCCTTTCTTGGGTCTGGCACCTGCGACCGGGCTCGACGAGCTGAAGGAGCGGCTGCGCGCCGGTAACGGTCTGATCACTACCCTTCCGGCCTGCCCCCTGATGCACGGAACCGGCCAGTTCAGCGCCTTCATCACCATGATCCTCGGAGGCTGCATCGTTACACTGCAAGGTTCGCGCTTCGCAGCCGAGGAGCTGTGGGCAGCGGTTCAGGAGAACCGTGTGAACACCATCGCCATCGTCGGAGACGCCTTCGCCAGGCCGATGCTTGACGCCTTGGACGCGCATCCCGGCAGGTGGGATCTCTCGTCGGTGATCCTCGTCAACTCCTCGGGGGTGATGTGGAGCGAAGAGGTCAAGCAAGGCCTGTCCAGGCATATGCCTTCAGTCATTCTCTTCGACTCGCTCGGCTCCTCGGAGGCCGTAGGTATGGGAGCCAACATGAGCGCGGGGGCTTCTAGTGCGAAGACGGCGGAGTTCGCGTTAGGCGAAGGTGCCCGCGTCATCGGTGAGGACGACAGAGACGTCACGCCCGGGTCGGGTGAGGTTGGCGTGATCGCCCTGCCCGGCTTCATACCCGTCGGTTATTACAAGGACGAGGAAAAGTCGGCTCGGACGTTCCGCACCATCGAGGGGGTCCGATATACGATCCCCGGGGACTGCGCAACCGTGGACGCAGACGGGGCGATCCGCCTCCTAGGTCGAGGATCGGTGGTCATCAACACCGGAGGTGAGAAGGTGTACCCCGAAGAGGTCGAGGAGGTCATCAAGAAGATGCCCGGGGTTTCGGACGCGGTATGCGTCGGAGTGCCCGACGAGCGCTTCGGCGAGAAGGTCTGCGCCTTAGTGGAGAGCGACGGGAAAGCCAAGCTCACACAAGAAGACGTCGTCCGGGCAGTTCGCGGTGAGCTCGCGGCGTACAAGGCTCCGCGGGCCGTACTCTTCGTCGAGACGATCGGTCGCAGCCCAGCCGGTAAGGTGGACTATCCCGGCCTCAAGCGCCTCGCCTCCGACGCCGTCGGAGTCTGACCCAACTAGACACCTACTAGCGCTCTGGCAGCCGATTAGTGTCAGTCGGGCTGTAGAGAAAGGGCCACTGCTGCCCGGCGGCTGGCCTCGATGATCGTGGGGATCATCGAGGCCAGTTCCTGCTCACTGAAACGGAGTTCCCTCGGTATCACTTCCATCTCTGCCGGAGGAAGCGTCAGACGGCCGCCGAGCGAATCGGCTGCAGAGCTGCCTGAGTGAGCAGCGATGCTCAGCCAGTCCGCTTGCTTTACGACGGCCAGCATGGGCGGGTCCCGTTCACTGAGGTCTCGGTGGTGATCTCTGACGGTTCCGGTAGTCGCTTGCGGGACCTGCCAGTGCTCGCATACTCGAGCTCCAAGAGTGGCATGGTCAGCGCCGACTACGCGCAGCTCGGCCTCTACCAGTTCGCGTGGTGTCGTCCATGCAAGGTCGTCGACGGCCTGGATGAACGCAGGGGACTGGTCGAACATGACGAGACGACCTATGTCATGGAGGAGCCCAGCGAGGTAGGCGGCGCCCGGGTCAGCTCCTTTGGTCGGGTGCTCCGAGAGCATCAGCCTGCAGGCTGTCGCAACTTCTATGGCGTGGTGCCACAGGTTGCGCTCTCCTAGCGACCTAGGGACGAACACCCTCGTAACAGCCGCGGCGGTAACGAGCTCCGCGACATGGGTCGCCCCCAGGCGCGCCACGGCTCGCTCCAAGTTCTCGATGGGTGAGACGGGAGACGACATGGCCGAGTTCGCCATCTTGAGCACCCTTACGGCTAGCGCCGGATCTTCGCCGGCGACTTCCAAAACGTCCTCGAAGAGGTGCTCGGAGTCGAAGGACAGACCCATGACCCTGACGACCACCCCCGGCAGCAGCGGGAGCTCGTCGACCTTGTGCTCGAATGGGGGGGCGCCATCCCGGATGGTACCTTCTGGAACGTCCACACGTTACTTCTATCACTTTGACCTAGCTCCGCGGGTTGGAAACTGTCACTCAACCTTGGAAGGTGGCGCCGATATCGGAGACAGGGTCTAACCCAGGGGCCGCTGGACCTACAGGATCCGCGCCGAAAAAGTACTTAGCGTTGCTAAACTGGTGTGTGGGTTGGCTAGATAACCGTTCCAGGCAATCGGATAGGACGCAAGTGGCAGGGCAAGACGAGGATCCCGTAGCTGACGACCGGAACATAGTCAGGCGCACCTTCTCATCGCTCAAGATTCGCAACTACAGGTACTACTTCGCCGGCCAAGGCCTGTCGATGGTCGGCACCTGGATGCAGGGTGTCACCCAGTCCTGGCTGGTCTACACCTACACCCACTCCGGTTTCGACGTCGGGCTCGTGGTCGCCCTACAGACCCTGCCGATCCTGCTTCTTGGCCCTCTAGGCGGCACCGTGGTAGACCGCTTCTCGAAGCACCGGATCCTGTTTTGGACTCAGGGTCTTGCCGGTGTCGAAGCGCTGGTCCTTGGCGGCTTGGATCTTGGTGGAGCTCTGCACCTATGGGTCCTTTACGCCATGGCCGTCCTGCTTGGGCTGATCAACACCGTCGACAACCCGACCCGACAGACCTTCATCTCAGAGATGGTGGGCGACTCGGAGCTGAAGAACGCCGTCACCTTGAACGCCATCATGGTCAACGTGGCCAGGTCTGTAGGGCCGGCTGTGGCCGGCGTGCTGATAGCGACAGTCGGGAGCGGCTGGTGTTTCCTGGCCAACGGAGTCTCTTTCGTGTTCGTCTTGATCTCGCTTGCGGCCATGCGCAAGGACGAGCTTTTCCCGGCCCCGCCTGCACAGAGGATGAAAGGACAGCTAAGCGAAGGTTTCCGTTACGTAGCGGCGACCCCGATCCTTCGCGACGCACTCGTGATGATGGCAATGGTTGGCTGTCTCACCTACGAGTTCCAGGTGACACTCCCACTGATCGCCGGCAACGTGCTGCACGGGGGGCCGAAAACCTACGGATCGCTGATGGCCGTCATGGGAGTGGGTGCCGTTATAGGGGGTCTGATCTCCGCCGGGCGGCCGGGTAGCGGCATCAACCGCCTGATCGGTACGTCAGCGACCTTCGGGGTGACTGTCCTCGCTGCCAGCCTGGCCCCGTCGGTACTAACCGAGGAAGCACTGCTCTTTGTAGTTGGTGGAGCATCGGTCACCTTCCTCGCTCTTGGAAGCGCCACGCTGCAGCTAAACGCCGATCCGTCGATGAGAGGGCGGGTGATGGCCCTGTGGTCGGTAGCCTTCCTCGGTTCGACCCCTATAGGAGGCCCTTTGGTCGGCTTCATAGGCGGAGCCTTTGGCGCCCGCTCCGCTCTCGGGGTAGGTGCCCTAGCCGCTCTCGTCGCAGCAGGTTACGGATGGCTCCGCAATCGTGACCACCGTGAGATATCGTCTAGCGGCGCCGACCCCGCCGTACTCAAGGTCTGAGCCACCCGCAACGTTCTTCACGCCACCAGGCCATGCTCTACGACCCATTGGTGAGGCTGGCCGGAAGCGGCAGCGATTGTGTCGACATCGCCATGGGTTCGGGCCATTGCCTCGTCGCTGCGGTCGATAGGATAGAAGCGCGACTGCTGTTCGACCTACCCGTGGCGGCACGAGCGGGCAGGGCGGCGCATCTGGTCGACGTCGACGAAAAGTGCATCATGGACCGCTAGGACTTGGGTGCGCCACGAGCGGGCTGACGTGGTCGGCGAGGTCGAAGCACCCGCAACCGGGACAGGCGCAACAGCCGCCGCCACGACCAACCCTGCGACCAGCCCAACACAGGCGACAATCCGGACCAGGCGTCCGGCGGCGAGAACGGATCCGACCTCGACGACACGGGCTTTCGTCATCCGACCGAACCCCTTTGTTGACCCGCGAACAATACCCCAACACATTGCGTCACAAGCCCCACAAAACAACAAGCCGTGTGTGAAACTTGAGACCTGTGACGGACCTGGAGTTGGCTAGCAGGGGCGTCTCCGTAACACAACGGTGTTACTTTACGTAGGGTTGGCATGTAAATCTTCGGTAGTACCCCGGCGCTGCTGGGGCCTTATTAGCCCCGGGCGCGGAGTTTAGGCTCCGGTCCGGAGTCTTACGTTGTGGGCGGGGAGGGTTCCTCGCTCATCACGTCGTCCGGGCTAGGCGGGAACCTTCGGTCGCTTCATTCCGGGCAGTTGGCGGAACCTTGGTCACTTGGCGAGGAGGTCACTCTCTGTCGCCCGCTTCGGCCGCCACTTGGGGGATCGTTGACCCGCGACGGTAGACGGATCAGTCTACTGTGTAGTAGACTGACGATGGTGAGCACCACGATTAGAGTAAGCGAGCAAACGCGGGACCGCTTCGCTGAACTGGCTAAGGCGACGGGCAGACCCATGACAATGCTGCTTGACGAAGCGGCGGAGGTCCTCGAGCGCCGGGTGTTCTTCGACCGCTTCGCATCTCGATATGCCGAGCTCCGTCTCGACGCGACTGAGTGGGATGAGATCGAGGCTGAGCGGGCACAGGAAAGCGGCTCGCTGTCCGATCGCTCGGCGTGACGGCGCGGCGGGGTGAAATCTGGCTCGTGGACTTCGGCGAACCGGTAGGCCACGAACAGGCGGGACGTCGGCCAGCTGTTGTGGTGTCCGCCGACCTGCTAAGCGACAGTCGGGCCGGCGTGGTGATCGTCGTGCCTTGCACGACCACACGGCGAGAGCTTCCCTCACACATTGAGCTCGATCCGAAACAGTGTGGACTCGACAAGGTTAGTTACGCGAAATGCGAGGACGTGAAGTCTGTGTCAGAGAACCGACTCGTTACTCGGCTCGGAACAGCGAACGTTGAAACAGTCTTCGCTATCACACGGGCGCTCAAGTTCCTTCTGGACTTTTGAGGATCCCCGTGACCCGACACTGGCACCCACCTGGCGGTCCCGTTGGTGGCGCCACTCGCTGACCAGCGACGAGTACAAGCCCTCGCGCCGGCAGATCTTACCGACCGCTTCGGCCGGACCACCTCCATGTCATCAACAGTCACTACCGTCATTCTCGTTTACCTCCTCCGCCCTCATCGATTACTAGCTCGCCAAGCGGCAAGTCCTATAAGACGGGTAGGGCTCTTGCAGGGCGAGCGCCAACCGCCACGGTATCCCGATCAAATCCTTGGGTTTGAGACCGGCGGGGTGTTTGGGCGCACAGACATGGCGCGACCACGACTCTTCTTGTCCGGTGCCCGCCGCTTGCGGCCGCCGGACGTCCACACGTCCCCCACGACCAGCCAGACAGTCCCGGTCGAGGTCAGAACCCGGCGGATCTCGTTGAACGCGCGTCCCAACGCTGCCACGTAGGCGTCGAGGTCGTCGTCCCGACCAAGCTGGACCTCCTCGGCATAATCGCGCAGTGACCGGTATGGGGGCTGGACACGACGGTCTGGGCGTACTCGGCGGGTAGGAGAGCCAGCCCAGCACGGGCGTCGCCCTGAACGAGCACACCCGTCTCGATCGAGTCGAGCTGGCGTGCGGCGGGGAGTGAGAGCCGGACAAACGGGTGCTGGTTGGGGTTCATGCCAACCCTGTCGGCTGCTCGAATTTTGGGCAGCCGATAAGAGTGATCGAGCGTTGGAAGTGGAACCCGGACTCCAGCGGATCCCCCGACGCTCCAAGTGGTGGAGCTGAGGGTTATCCCTGCCCAGAGCCCAAAAAGTGCTGGTGCCCCCGGCAGGACTCGAACCTGCGACGCACGGTTTAGGAAACCGACGCTCTATCCTCTGAGCTACGGGGGCTGGGGGCTGAGACTTGAGATAACACCGACAGGGGACCGAGTCGGCCCCCAACCTTCTGTTCGGCTGATTAGCCGGGCCTCAGACTAGCCTCTTGACAACGACATCTGAAGCGGGTGCGTCGTTACAGTAGCTGTCGAGCGGGTCTCGCGCCATGCTCAGAAGGCGATGACGAGGCGGCCTCGCACCCCTCCCGCCTCGAGACGCCGGTGCGCTTCTGCGGCTCGTTCCTTGGGCAACACGTCCGCGACTCTGAGCGCCAAGCGGCCTTCCTCGGCCAAGCGGCGGAGTCCGTCCAGCTTGTCCCGGGCGCGGGAGTACTCGCTGACCAGGATCGGATGGAACTGGACTCCGCGATCAGCCGGCTCCTTGTAACCTCTCACTGTTACGACGGTGGCACCATCCCTGACAGCCCAGGCAAGGTCCCTGCCCAGGAGAGCGCCGTCGGCGCTACCGTCAGCCCCGCCAGGGAACAGGGAGCGTACCTCCTCGGCGAAGCCAACTCCCCGCCGGGCCACGAAATCTGCGCCGAGATCCCTCACTAGCGTCTCGTCGGCCTGTGAGGCGTCGGCCACGACGGTAAGCCCTGCGGCCTTGGCAAGTTGGACCACGTAGCCGCCGAACGCTCCGGCTGCGCCGGTGACCGCGATCACCGACCCTGTTGGTAGGGCGAGGACGTCCAGCGCCAGTTGGGCGGTCAGGCCGTTCATCGGCAGGGTGCAGGCTTCGACGTCCGACGTCCCTGCCGGCACCTTTACGACGGAGTCGACGGGAACGACGACCTGCTCGGCGTATGCGCCCCTGGTCCCCTTGGGGACCACGATCGCCATTACGTGGTCGCCCACTTGAAGGTCGGTCTTGACGTCCGAGCCGACCTCGACCAGAACGCCGGCAGCGTCCATCCCCGGCACGTACGGTGGCGGCCCGGACGCGCGCTGTGCCTCCGCTCGGGCTCCGTTACGCACGAAGGTGTCGGTGGGGCTCACGGCGGCCGCGTGAACCCGGATGCGAACGTGACCGGCCTTGATCTCAGGGTCGGGCAAGTCGACCAGCTGCAGCGTATCTGGACCGCCGAACTCGACTACACCCACTGCCTTCATGGCACATGATACGTCGGCATCTCCGCCGTCGAGGACACACGCCATGAAAGGAGTCCAACGACGGGCGTCCAGTGGGCCCCGCCAACACGCGCCCGACTCGCTTTGACGAGGGCGTAGCCTGGTGAAGTGGTCGAGCCTGAATCACCTTGCAGCGGGCCTCCTCGGAGCCGAGCGCAAGGTGCGTCGAGCGGGGACACCTTGACCAGCGAATACGGCGTCGACAGGCCACCCGGCCGGCAGGCGAACCCTCCTTCGCCGAGCTTGATGCGTCGATGTTTTGCCGAAGCGGCCGGCACGGCGCTCCTGGTCGCAATCGGGTTATCAATCGTGATATTCGACTTCGGTCAGGCTAGCCCGGTGGCAGCTGTGATCAAGAGCATCGCCGAGCGACGCGCTCTGACGGGATTCCTTTTTGGCGCAACTGGAATGACCGTGGCGATGTCCCCGCTGGGTCGGTGGAGCGGTGCTCACATAAACCCGGTTGTGACCCTCGCCTTCGTCGGGGAGGGAACGCTGCCAATCGGAGAGGCAGCAGCTTACGTTGCGTCTCAGATCGTCGGTGCCATTTCGGGCTCGGTGCCGCTACTGCTGTGGGGTCACATGGGTTCGAGCGTCACCTACGGGGCTACGTATCCCGGGACTTCCGGTACGGCTGCGGCTTTCCTAGGGGAGGTAGCCACGACGTTCGTGTTGATAACGGCGCTCCTGAACTTCGTATCACGCTCCAAGATTCGTCGCTTCACGCCACTCATATTTCCGCCGATGTATGCAGTTATGGTTTGGCTCGAAGCGGGATACTCTGGGACGAGCACCAACCCGGCTCGCAGCATAGGGCCCGACCTGGTCGGACTGGACTTCCGCGCCTACTGGCTCTACGTGGCTGCTCCGGTTGTCGGGACGGCCTTAGCCCTAGCGGTCCGACGTTTCGCTCCGGTATTGCGAGACCTCGAGGTCGACGTAGCCCGAGTAGCTCATTTCGAAACAGCCCGCCTCGACACCGCCGTGTCGTCGGTGGGTAAGTTCAGGCGGAGCCAGGAAGTCACGTGAGTCGGGGGCTTGGGCGGCGGGTGGCCGAGATAGTCGAAGGTCATATCGGACGGGAACCCGGGGGGGCGAACCGGTCCCTGGTGAGCGTGCCTTCGGTGGTTCCTTTCGAGGTGGTGCCGGTGGCTATGCTCCTGGCCGACAGTCGGGCCCAGGTGGTCGCGGCCAACGCCAGGTGGAGCGAATGGTCCGGGCTGGCGGTCGAGGACTCTCTGGGTTCGGGGTGGAGTGTGGCGCTGGGCGACGACGAACGCCGGGCGGTGACCAGCGAACTGGCTGAACTCGTGCGCGAAATGGCCAACGGGGCGGCCGGCGTCGACGCCCGGGCGGTACTGGGCCCCGGCAGGAGGTGGTGGTTGGCGCCGTTCGAGTCCTCCGGGCAGACGCTGATCGGAATCGTCGTTGCCGAGTCCGGAGTTGACGCATCCTTGGCTACGGGCTCGCGGGCGCTGGCACTGGAAAGCTCTGACGCCGCTAAGTCGCTCGCTGTGCGCGGTGGCTCTGTCGGCGACTCTTACATCGTGAAGGGAATGGATGTGGTAATCGAAGTCATGACTACTCTGGCGTCGAGCTTGGACAACCGCTAATGTGACAACCGAGTTGTCGTGAAAGACAAGAGAAGCGTTAGTAGGCCCGCTTAGAGTGCCAATAAAAGTATTGGCACTCTAAGCGGCTTTTTAGCCCTGAGGATCGTAAACTGTAAGGGGGTATGGGAATGGACAAGTCGACCAAGCCGGCGTCGCGCCATACGATCGAGATAACGTCCACGCGACGTGCCATTGTCGGTTCGGGCGATTTCGACCGGGCAAATCGTGGTCTCGTAGCACGACACTCCACCGGTGTGATCGACGTCGGCGGCGCGGTGGTCTACGACGTCAACCGATACGACTTCCTCGGAAATGGTAAGGACAACCCCGAGACGGTGCACCCCACTCTGTGGCGCCAGGCCCAACTTAACTCGATCCACGGTCTTTTCGAAGTGGCCCCCGGGGTATGGCAAGCCAGGGGATACGACATATCGAATGTGACCTTCGTCGAAGGTGAGACCGGTTGGATCGTCATCGATCCTCTAACCGTCGCACCCACAGCAAAGGCGTGTCTCGAGCTGGCGAATGTCACCCTGGGTCGCCGACCTGTCAGCGCCGTTATCTACACCCACTCCCATGCCGACCACTTCGGTGGGGTGCTCGGAGTCGTCACCAGGGAGCAAGTGGCTCGAGGGGACTGCAGGGTTATAGCACCAGAGGGTTTCCTGGCTGAGACGGTGGGGGAGAACGTAGTTGCAGGTCCAGCAATGCTTCGACGCGCTGTATTCCAGTTCGGTCCGCTGTTGCCAGCCGGAGAGCGCGGCCATGTCGACTGCGGGCTCGGTAAGGCGATCCCGTTCTGGCAGTCAGACCTGATTGCCCCGACAGAGTCGATAACAGGAACCGGACAGGAGGTGGTCGTCGACGGTGTGAGGATCGTTTTCCAACTCACCCCGGACACCGAAGCGCCGGCGGAGATGAATTTCTATTTTCCGGATCGAAAATGGCTCTGCACCGCCGAGAATTGCACGGCCACCATGCACAACCTCGTTCCCATCCGAGGAGCACTGGTTCGCGACCCGCTCGCTTGGTCGAAGTACATCGACGAGACCATCGAGATGTTCGCTTCGCAGGCGGAGGTTCAGTTCGCTTCGCACAACTGGCCGAACTGGGGTAACGAGGCGATCGGGGTCTACTTGAGCCTGCAGCGGGACCTGTACCGCTGGATGCACGACCAGACGATGCGTCAGGCAAATCACGGGATGACAGCGACAGAGATCGCCGAGCTACTCGAACTGCCGGACGAGTTCGCCTCGGTGGCTCACACCATTGGCCATTACGGAGACCTAGTCCACAACGTCAAGGCCGTCTACCAGCGCTACCTGAGCTGGTACGACGCCAATCCGGCTCGCCTGTGGGAGCTTCCGCCCCAGGAGAGCGCCAAGCGATACGTGGACCTCGCCGGCGGACCGGAGAATCTCCTGTCGAAGGCTCGTCAGGCTTTCGACGGCGGCGACTACCGCTGGGTCGCCGAGCTAGTAGCCCACCTCGTGTTCGCTGATCCCGAGAGCGAAGACGGCCGCGAGTTGCTCGCTGACACTTTCGAGCAGCTGGGATACCAGTCGCAGTCCGCTACGTTTCGTAATGCCTACCTCCAAGGAGCGCAGGAGTTGCGCTTCGGAACGCCTGCCCGCCAGCCGGTCCCAGCAGGACGCTTCGTGGAATCCATGACGGTGGGCCAAATTGTCGACACGATGGCTGTACGACTCAAGGCGGAGGAGGTCGGTGGAGTGACGGTGTCGGTCGGTCTGGTGTTGACCGACAGGGGAGAGCGCTGGACTGTGCATTTGGCGAACCGTTGCCTGCGCGCAGTAGCGGGTATCAAGCCGGACTATCCGGACGCCACAGTAGAGTTGTCGACGCCCGCCCTGATGGCTCTTCTGGAGGGTACGTCAGGGTTGGACGCCCTCGGCGGCCAGGGACAGTTGGTTCTAACCGGCGACAAGCAGGCCGCCGAGGCCGTGTTCGGGCATCTCGACCGCTTCGAGACCTTCTTCCCTGTGGTCACGCCGTAAGCTCGCTACTCCTCGATCTGGCAGACCCCGGAGGATCAGGCGCCAGCCAAGACACCGGTAGACGGTGGTGGGCGCTACCGGTCGGATGTTTCGACGACGAACTCGTAGTGCGGGTTGATCATTCCGATTCCCCCGCGTATCTCGGCGACGGTTCCTTCCACGACTACACGGGCACCCGTGCTCATTCCTGCGATTTGCCGCCGACCGAGGAACGCTACCGTCAGGTTCGCTTGGTCGTCTGTCAGTTGGACCTCCAAAGACGCGGTCTCGCCCCAGGGTTGCACCGTCACCTTGCGGATACGACCAGCCACCTTTGCCCTCTGGCGAAGCTTGAGTGAGGCGATCGGAACTGTCCCGGTGACCGACGACAACAGCTTGTGGTCCAACGCTTCTTCGGCGCGTTCTGTGTCGTTCGGGGCCGCTGGTGCAGGAGCGGTCCGTCTTGGTTTGGCGAGCCTGGCACGCGCTTTCAGCTCGCCGCGTACGTCGAAGGGGACGATCGTGGCATTGACATGGTCGACTCTGCTGATCGCGGTTGCGATCCGCTCCCCGACCGAGTCGTGGAGTACGCGTCGTAGTCCGTAGCCGTAGGAGCGTCTCGGCATCAGGACGCTCACTTCGGTCCGCCCGTCGGTCGCCGCGGACACCAGTTCGACCGCAGCCCGGTCGACCCGCCGGTCCGGGCAGTCGATCAACTGCAGGGGCAGTCGCCCTAGGCCGAGTCTGATCCACCTGTCCTGGATATTCTGCGCACGCCGGGAGTCGAGAACGAAGTGCACCGCTGTCAGATCGTCCACCGACATGCTTCGCGCATATTGGATCGCCCGTGCCGTCGCAAGGTCGAGGCTGTCGACGAACACGAAGGCCACATGACGCGACAGCGGCTTGGCGGTTACCGCCTGCTCCGCTGCTCCGTCGCCTAGAACCTGGGCTTCCGCCACGTAAAGGCGATGGGTACGGATGAGGGTGTACATCAGGATCGGGAACAGGACTACTACAGCCCACGCACCCTGGGTGAACTTCGTCACGGCGAAGATGATCACTACGGCGAAGGACAACACCCCGGCCGAGAAGTTGATGGCCAGCTTGTGACGCCAACCCTGCTCTTTGTTCGTGACGTGATGCTTGGACATGCCGAAGCCGGCCATGGTGAATCCGACGAACACGCCGATCGCATACAGGCTTACGAGCGCGTCGACCTGCGCCCGGGTTATGACGATGAGGATGGCCGCTACCACCGCGAGGAAGACGATCCCGTTGGAGAACACGAGCCGGTGCCCCCGCTTCATGAACGGCCGGGGTAGGAAACGGTCCTCGGCGACGAAGTTCGCCAAGAAGGGGAAGCCGTTGAAGCTCGTGTTGGCACCGGTCCACAAGATGAGCAGCGTCGCAAGCTGTACGACGTAATAGCCGACGTTGCCGACGAAGCTGGTCCCGAACGCCGCTTTGGCGACCTGTGAAATCACTGTCGGGCTTCCCAGCGTGTAGGGGATCGCCCGCGTGTAGTGGGCGAGCAGGGAGACGCCGAGAACCAGGCTTCCCAAAGTGATGCTCATGAGAGCCAGTACCCTTCGGGCGTTACGCCCCTCGGGGGGGCGAAAAGCCGAGACGCTGTTGGAGATGGCCTCCAAGCCGGTGAGGGACGAACCCCCGTTGGCGAACGCTCGGAGGAGGATGAACACCGAGACGCCTTCTAGGACGCCGCTACCCTTATGGCCGATGTTCACGTGTCCGGCGTGGTACTTGACGACCGATAAGTCCCCGAGGCCGGCCTTGACGAGACCGACGACTACTACCAAGACCATCACTGCGATGAAGAAGTACGTCGGGAACGCGAAAGTCTTGCCGGCTTCGCGAATGCCCCTCAGGTTCCCGTAGAGGAGCAGCAGCACGATCCCGACCGTTATGGCCGTCTCTATCGGGGCTGTGGCCAGTGAAGGTATAGCCGAAGTCAGGGCGTCCGTGCCGGCGGCCGACTGGACGGCCACTGTTAGCGTGTAGTCGATCAGCAGGGCGACGGCGGCGAACTGAGCTACGTAGATGCCGAAGTTCTCCCTGGCGACGACGTACGATCCCCCCGCCTTGGTGTAGACCATCACCACCTCGCGGTATGACAGGGTTACTACGGTGAGCACGACGAGGATCGCTGCGGTGACCGGAAGGAGGAGCGAGAACGCAGCCGCTCCAGCGGCAGGCACCAAGACGGTAAGCATTTCCTCAGTCCCATACGCCGAGGAGGAGATCATGTCGCAGGTGAGCACTCCCATTGCCACCGGCTTGCTCAGACGTTCGCTGTCGAGCGCCTCGGTGACCAACGGTGGCCCGAGCAGCTTGCGTTTGAGCCTGTAGGACAGGCTTTCGGGGATAGCCTCGTAGGGCGCGGCGGGGGCAGCCATGGGCCAAGTTTCTACCAGCTATGAGCCGCCCATATCTCCATGCAGGTGAAGCCGGCCCCTAGGATGGACAATCGTGTCGCCTCGTCGTGTCGTAGTCACCGGGATTGGACTCGTCAGCCCGCTTGGCCTCGACGTGGAATCCTCGTGGAGCGGCCTCCTGGCGGGGCGCTCAGGGGTCGGTCGCATAACCCAGTTCGACGCCTCGGACTACCCGGTGAGGATAGCTGCCGAGGTAGGCGGCTTTGACGGCACTGCTATCTTCGGGCGCCGACGCGCCCGGCACCTCGATCGGGTTTCCCAGATTGCCCTCGTTGCTGCCGCCGAGGCGATCGAAGGTGCCAAGCTCGACGTGGCAGGAGCGTCCGACAGAGTCGGAACGGTGTGGGGTACTGGGATCGGCGGGATCAGGTCCCTCGAAGAAGGCCTCGACGTGCTCAACGAGCGGGGAGCCGAATGGGTCAACCCGTACACATTGGCGATGATGATCCCCAACATGGTTGCAGGCAACGTCGCCATGGAATGGGGGATACGCGGTTACAGCGGCTGTACCGTCACCGCGTGCGCTGCTTCGGCTCATGCTCTCGGGGAGGGCCTCGACTTGATCAGAGCCGGCCGGGTGGACGCCGTGGTTTGCGGAGGGGCCGAGTCGCCCGTAACCAGAGTAGGCATATCCGGTTTCGCAGCTATGAAGGCGCTTTCCACCCGCAACGATGATCCCGAAGGGGCGTCGAGGCCTTTCGACGCAGGCAGAGACGGTTTCGTCATGGGGGAGGCAGCGGCGGTGCTCGTGCTGGAAGAGCGCGAGCGAGCGTTGGAAAGGGGGGCTCCGGTGCTCGCCGAGCTCCTCGGATTCGGGGCCACGTCCGACGCGTACCACATGACTCAGCCTCACCCCGAAGCCGACGGTGCCGTGCGCGCAATGATCGAAGCGCTGAGAGATGCCGGTCTGACGCCCGGCCAGATCGGCTACGTGAATGCTCACGGCACGTCGACGCCTCCCAACGACAGGGTAGAAACTCTTGCGTTGCGCAAGGTGTTTGGTGACGTCCCACCTCCAGCGTCGTCCACCAAGTCGATGACCGGCCACACGCTGGGGGCAGCGGGAGCCGTAGAGGCCGTCGTGTGCGTCCTGGCGCTGCGTGATCAGATTCTTCCGCCGACGATCAACCAGGAAGTCCCAGATCCCGACTGCGACCTCGACTACGTACCCAACCAGGCGCGAGCGGCCACTATCCGCACCGCTTTGACCAACAGCTTCGGTTTCGGCGGCCAGAACGCCTGCCTGGTCTTTGGCTTAGACCAACCGCGGCCCTGACAATACCGCAGCCCTGGCGAAACTGCGCCACGCTGGGCGCCATGGACTGACTACGAGCGTACGATGACGAATAAGAGCGAAGCCTCGCAGGCGACCTTACCTCCCACCGTCGCCCTGCCGTGGCCCCGACCGGCGCTGGCACCAAGCTGATCCAGCGTCACTTCGAGCTCCAAGGTGTCACCAGGGAGCACCTGGCGTCGGAACCTGGCCTTGTCGATACCACCGAAAAGTGGCAGCCGACCCGAGTAACGCTCGTCGCTCAGCAGGGCGAAGGCGCCCAGTTGAGCGAGGCTTTCCACCATCAATACACCTGGGAGGGTCGGCCGTCCCGGGAAATGTCCAGCGAAGAACGCTTCGTCCCCGCTCAGGCGCCACACGCCCCTAGCCCGGGTGGAAGGAACTATCTCGGTGACCTCGTCGACGAAAAGGAATGGGGGTCTGTGGGGGAGAACTTCGGCGGGGAGGGGAAGTCTTGCGTGCATGCTTTTCAGTGTCCCATCCCAAGACCGCCGTCGACTGGGATAACGGCTCCGGTGACATAGCCGGCCTCCTCGGAGGCGAGGTACAGGATCGCGCCGGCGACTTCAGAGGGTTCCGCCATCCTGGCGAGGGGTATCGCCCCGAGGAGTTCAGATCTCCTCGATTCCGACAAGTCCACCGTCATGTCCGTTCTCACGAAACCCGGCGCTACCACGTTCACAGTAACCCCCCGTCCGCCGATCTCGCGGGCCAAGGAGCGACTGAAACCGATCAGACCAGCTTTGGACGCGGCGTAGTTGGTTTGTCCAGGCGAGCCGAGCATGGCTACTACCGACGACACGAAGATCATCCGACCCCACCTGGCGCGGATCATCTTCGAGGTCGCCCTTCGAGCGACGCGGTAAGCGGCGGTCAGGTTGGTGTCCACGACGGTGGTCCACGCTTCGTCGCGCATGGACAACAGCAACTGGTCGGCGGTAACCCCGGCGTTGGACACGAGGATCTCCACGTTTCCCAGCTCGGCTTCGACCTTGCTGAAAGCCTCGTCGACGTCGTCGCTAGACGTCACGTCGCAGCGCACGGCGAGGATCTCTGCGGGCTGGCTGATCGCACCGCAGAAGTCAGGGGCCTCGCTGCGGTAAGTAACCGCGACTCGGTACCCCCGCTCTGCGAAGGCTAAGGCGGTGGAGCGGCCGATCCCTCTATTGCCACCTGTAATCAGCACAGTGCGGGCCATGTCTTCAGACTCCCATAGCGTGGAAGCCGCCGTCCACGTGGATGATCTCGCCAGTAGTAGACGGAAACCAGTCGGAGAGCAACGCGACGCAGGCTTTCGCCACAGCGCTTGGATCTGAGACACTCCACCCTAGCGGGGCGCGACCGGACCAAGCCTCCTCGAAGGCCGAGAAACCGGGAATTGATTTCGCCGCAACCGACCGGATGGGTCCGGCAGCGACGAGGTTCACGCGAGTGCCGTCCGGTCCCAGGTCCCGAGCGAGATAGCGCGACGTCGACTCCAATGCGGCCTTGGCGACTCCCATCCAGTCGTATCCCGGCCAGGCAACCGTTGCGTCGAAGTCGAGGCCCACGACCGACCCACCTCCGGCGGCCCGCATGAGGTCCCGGAATCCAGCGGAGAGAAGCTTGAGAGAGTAAGCTGACACCTCGATTGCTATCTTCACGTCCTGCCAGCCGGCTTCAAGGAAGCCCCCCCCGAGGCACGCCGGTGGGGCGAACCCTATGGAGTGCAGAACTCCGTCCAGGCGGCCCCAGCGCTCGTGCAGTTCCTCAGCGACTGCCTCGACATGGCCTTCGACGGTCACATCCAGTTCGAGCACGTCAGGGGGGTCTGGCAGGTGGCGGGCAACGCGCCTGGTCAGCGACATTCCCCGTCCCGCCCCGGTGAGCACTACGCTCGCTCCTTCGCGCTGCGCTAGGTCTGCCACCGCATACGCAAGAGAGTCGTCCGTCAAGACGCCGGTGACCAGGATCCGCTTACCTTCGAGAACTCCGGGCATGGATGCACACCATAGGCGCCCGGAGAGAGCGCTAAGTTGATGGTATGGACCGCGTAGATGCTTTCAGCACGTTTCAGGGTTGCGTGGCGGAGGTCTTGGACATAGAACCCGACGAAGTACGAGTCGAGTCGCGTTGGAGGGAAGACCTCGATGCGGACAGTCTTGCCGTCGTCGAGATCACTCTTGCTCTTAACGACGCTTTCGCGATCAAGATCCCTGACGTGGATCCAGAGAACCTCCAGACGGTAGGCCAAGCCTTCGAGATCGTCGCGGATCTGGTTGGTGTAGCCGGTTAGAAGCCCTCTCGGGCCGCCGTCTGGATCTCCGGGTCCGGTTCGAGTTCGTCTCTGGCCTCAGGCGGCTAATCTTTGAAGGCCTAGCCAGCTTTGCTTTCTTCGAAGCGGCGCATCGCGATTGCGATCTCGTGCTCGGCGGCCACTCGGTCTCCCCAGCCGCCAGGCTCGGTGGCTTTGTCCGGCTCTAGGTCTTTGTAGATCTCGAAGAAGTGAGCTATCTCTAAGCGCTGATGTCTGGGGATGTCCTCTAAGTCCTGCACCTGGCTCCAGCGTTGGTCGCTGTCGGGGACGCACAGGACTTTAGTGTCGACACCTTTCTCGTCGCTCATCTTGAACATCCCCACGGGACGGGCATGAATGTGGCACCCAGGGAAGGTCGGCTCGTCGAGGATGACCATTACATCCATGGGGTCGCCGTCCTCGGCGACCGTCCTTGGGATGTAACCGTAGTCTTCCGGATACCTGGTGG
Source organism: Acidimicrobiaceae bacterium (assembly GCA_027391075.1). Classification (GTDB taxonomy): domain Bacteria; phylum Actinomycetota; class Acidimicrobiia; order Acidimicrobiales; family Palsa-688; genus JAJZAM01. Next base: position 41,189 of record DAHYHI010000038.1, read on the forward strand.
AGGTGAACAGGAGCCTGTCAAGCCATATGGCGCCAGTAGCGTCCGCCTCGTATTTATTGCGGGTCCCCTTGGGAATCTCAATGACCACTTCGATCTGCATGGATCCTTTCATAACACGCCGGAACCCACCGGCGCATCCAAGAATCCTGACCGCCCGTTTGGACGGTCCCAGGTGGATGGGAGGCTTGGGTCGTGGCAGCTATGCCGTACGTCGAAGGCGCCAGATGGCCCCTTGGATATGCGCCGAGAAGGTTCTGTGTCGTGTGCGGTCAGATTCTTGTCCCGCCTGGCATCGCTCCCGGGCGGAAGGGGCTCTACAGCGCCTGTGAGGTCACCGGAGGTGCCGCTGTCAGCTTCTCCTGCCCCAACAGGTGGTGTCAGCGGGCCGATAGAGGCTTCTCGGTGGTGTTCTCTGTGGGGGCGTATAAGGACGGCCTTCGAAGGGCCATAACCCGCTACAAGTACCATCGGCAGATAGGTTTGGCTCGTGCGCTCGCTGGGAGCCTCGCGCGCCACGTCGAGTCCAATCCCACCTGGTACGAGGACTTCGACCTCGTAACGTCGGTCCCGACATACCATGGACCTGGGGCGCGACGTGACTGGGACCCGCTCGCTGGGATCCTGGAGTCACTGTCACGGCGTCTTGGCCCGAGGTGGGACGTGGTCGCCGATGTCGTGTCGAAGTCCTTCGAGACCCCGGGCATGACCGGCCTTTCGTGGGCGGACCGTCAAGTCGTAGCGAGCGGGCCGCTGCGAAGAGCGCTGATCGTGCCCGAGGCTGCGGTAGTGCAAGCAGCGAAGGTGCTTGTGATCGACGACGTCTTTACGGATGGCAGCACTCTGCGGGAGGTGGCCCTTGCGTTACTCGGGTCGGGGGCAGCCGAGGTAGCCGGACTCGTGATAGCTCGAAAGGAGTGGTCGGCTGTCCGTCCGTGTGCCGGGCTAACGTGCGGGCCGTGACGGACGCTGTTGTAAAGGTGACGGTGAGCGACGTGAGGACGGCAGTGCCGGCCACGCCGGGGGTGGAGGCCGGCCGAGTGACCCTCCAAGAGGAAGAAGCGCCCTACAGATCGGTGTCGGTCGTCATCGCCCAGCCGGAGGCCAAGGCCATCCACGTGGCGTGGACCCAGGCGGCTTCTCGAAGACCATCGACTTGGGACCTTTTCGTGGCCGCCCTTTTCGTGCTTGGAGCAGTGGTGGATCGCGTAGTCGTCACCGCTGTGGAAGACGGCCGGCACTTCTTTGCTCGCATCGAGATCGTAAAAGAGGGAGTGCGCCACCAACTCGACGCCCGGCCCTCCGACGCTATAGCGCTCGCGCTGCGGACACCTAACTCGGGCATCTACGTCGCCGAGCAGGTCTTCGTTGACATGGGGATAGCTGAGCCTCCCCCAGACAACTAAGCCGGCCTCCCGCTGGTCAGCGACTATGGTCTCTCAAAGGGGAGTTTCACCACCGTCATCGGTCAGACGGTTTGCCTTCTGGCGGTGAGAGGACGACTTCGACCGCGACCGCGTCCGGCGAGGCCGCGTCAGCTGGCTCGTCGGACGTAGCAAAGGTCATCTTTGCCACGGCGCCGGCCTGGCAGAGGTCGTCGAGGGCAGCTTCGAGCATCTCGGCTATCTCCTGTCCTGCTCGAACGGTGACCTCGTCGACGGGCGCCCTAAGAGACACACCGGCGTCGGTTTTGGCTTTGCGTATCTCTGCCAGCACGCGGATTGCTCCCGCTAGTAGACGTCGGGCCCCTTGCGTAACCTGCCCGCCCTCAGCGGTCACCTCTACCGACCCGGGCGTCACCTCTGCCGACCCGGGCGTCACCTCAGGCGTTCTTGTCGATGTGTAACCGGTGGGATCTTCAGATGGCCACTGGGACGCGTGTACCGAACCTTCTTGCCACCAAGACCAGACCTCCTCTGTTACAAATGGCATCACCGGGGCGAAGAGCCTCACGAGAGTAGAGAGCCCGACGCGAAGCGCGTACCGAGCGGATGTTGCACGCCCTTCGCCCAGCGCGCCGTAGGCACGGTTCTTGACAAGCTCCACGTAGTCGTCGCAGAAGCCCCAGAAGAACGCCTCGGTCCGCTCAAGGGCCCGTGCGTAGTCGTAGCCTTCGAAAGCCGAGGTGACATCCCCGACAAGCTCGTCGAGGGACATCAGAAAAGCAGAGTCCACCGCCTCTAGACTTACCGGAAGCGGCGGGAGAGGCGCAGTGGAGCCCGCCTTGGCGGAGTCCGGCGTAGGCGGTAATGAGGCGCCTAGGACGAAGCGGGAGACGTTGAGCAGTTTGATCGCCAACCTTCGGCCGATCTTCATCTGCGCTTCGTCGAAGGTGGTGTCAGTGCCGGGACGAGCGCTTGCCGCCCAGTAGCGAACGGCGTCGGAACCATAACGGTCCAGGAGGTCAGCAGGGGTAACGACGTTGCCCTTCGACTTAGACATCTTCTTTCGGTCCGGGTCGAGTATCCATCCTGAGATGGCGGCGTTGCTCCAGGGCAGGGTGCCGTGCTCCAGGTAGGAGCGCACCACCGTGGAGAACAACCAGGTCCTGATGATGTCGTGCGCCTGGGGTCGAAGGTCCATGGGGAAGACCAGCCCGAACAGTTCGGGGTCGTCGACCCACCCGCCTGCTATCTGTGGGGTCAACGAGGAAGTGGCCCAGGTGTCCATCACGTCAGGGTCGGCGACGAACCCGCCCGGGCGTCCCCTGTCGGACTCGGAGAAGCCCTTAGGTGCCTGTGTGGTCGGGTCCACGGGAAGATCGGCTTCGTCTGCCAGCAGCGGCTTGTCGTAGTCGGGGGAGCCGTCAAGGCCGAGCCGGTACCACACTGGGAACGGGACGCCGAAGAACCGCTGGCGGCTGACCAGCCAGTCCCCTTGAAGACCGTCGACCCAGTGGGCGAAGCGGGCTGCCATGTACGGCGGGTGCCAGTCGAGTTGACGTCCGAGTGAGGCCAGCTCCTCGCGGTGCGAAACCGTGCGGAAGAACCATTGCCGGCTCGTGACGATCTCCAACGGGCGGTCGCCCTTCTCGTAGAATTTCACCGCGTGACGAGTGGGTTTGGGGTCACCGACGAGCTCACCAGCGGCGCGCAGCAGTTCGACGGCCGCCTTTTGGGCCTGGTTCACGCTGCGCCCGGCGAAGCTGGAAGCGTAGATATCCTCTGCCGGGCCGGACATTCCAGTGGGTGGCGTTGAAGCGAAACGGCCGTCACGTCCGATCACCGACCGCACTGGCAGGGACAGCTCCCGCCACCAAGTGACGTCTGTCACGTCGCCGAACGTGCAGACCATAGCGGCCCCGGTGCCCTTATCCGGCTGGGCGAGCGGGTGGGCGAGCACTGGAACGTCAACCCCGAACACGGGTGTCTTGACTGTCGTGCCGACCAGGCTGGCGTAACGCCCGTCGTCGGGATGAGCGACGACAGCCACGCAGGCCGCCAAAAGCTCAGGGCGCGTAGTGTCTATCAGAAGGTCTCGGCCGTCATGCCCGTGGAAGACGATCCTGTGATAGGCACCGTCGCGCTCGCGGTCCTCCAACTCGGCTTGGGCTACGGCCGTGCGGAAGTCGACGTCCCAGAGGGTCGGAGCCTCGGCGCTGTAGGCTTCTCCCCGGGCGACAAGCCTGAGAAAAGCGCGCTGCGACGCCCGGCGGGCTGTGTCGCCGATCGTCGTGTAATGCTGCTCCCAGTCCACCGACAGGCCGAGCTGGCGGAAAAGTGCCTCGAATGCCTTCTCGTCTTGGGTGACGAGACGTCCGCACAACTCCACGAAGTTCGGTCTCGAACACGGCAGCGGATCGACACCCTTGGCCAGGCCCCCCTCGGCGGGGGGCTTGAAGTCCGGGTCGTAGGGCAGGCTGACGTCGCAGCGCACGCCGAAATAGTTCTGGACTCGTCGCTCTGTGGGGAGGCCGTTGTCGTCCCATCCCATCGGATAGAAGACCTTGTAGCCTCTCATTCGTTTATAGCGAGCGACGGTATCGGTGTGGGTGTAAGAGAAGATGTGACCCACGTGCAGGGACCCCGAGACCGTCGGTGGTGGCGTGTCGATGGAGTACACGTTCTCCCGGCCGCTGGTCGAGCGGTCGAAGCGGTATGTGCCTTCTGACTCCCAACGGGCGGACCAACGGTCCTCAAGGCCTTCCAGGGTGGGTTTGTCCGCAGCGGATGTCGACATGATCCCGCTACGGTACTTGCGTGCTAAGCCTCTTCGACACCGCTTTGGGTTACGTGACCGAACTCGAGCCCTCCCGGCCGGGGAAGTTCTCGATATACGTGTGCGGTCCTACGGTCTCAGGGGACCCGCACCTGGGGCACGGCCGCTTCACAGTGGTGTGGGACGTGCTGCGCCGCTACCTCATTTGGCGAGGCTTGGACGTACGTTTTGTGTCCAACGTCACCGATATAGAGGACAAGATCATCGTCCGGGCCCAAGCCGAGGGGCTGCCACCCGGGGAGGTGGCGTCGCGCTACGAAGGGGTCTGGTGGCAGACCATGAGCCGTCTTGGTGTGATCCGCCCTGACGAGACCCCTCACGCGACGGGCTGGGTACCAGAGATGGTAGACCTCATCGGGCGTCTGGTCGACTCAGGCCACGCCTACCTGGCCGGGGACGGCGTGTACTTTTCCGCCGAGACGGTCGACGACTACGGGCTTCTCGCACGCCAGCCGCTGGACAGTCTGCGAGCAGGGGCGCGACTCGAAGTGTCCGAGGCTGCCTCCAAGCGCTCACCGGTCGACTTCGTGCTGTGGAAGCTGGCCAAGCCCGGTGAACCCTCGTGGCCGTCCCCGTGGGGACCGGGACGGCCGGGATGGCACACCGAGTGCGTGGTGATGTCGCTCGGGCTTCTAGGCGAGGATTTCGACCTGCACACCGGGGGTCTGGATCTGTCGTTCCCTCATCACGAGAACGAGCGGGCGCAGGCGAAAGCAGATGGCAAGCGGTTCGCGCGCCGTTGGGCGCACAACGGGATGATCGTCGACGAAGGCGGCGAGAAGATGAGCAAGTCCGTCGGGAACACGCTCTCCCTGCTCGACCTCTTAGACGCCTACGACCCGAGAGCCTTTCGCCTGCAGGTACTCCAAGCTCACTATCGGTCGCCGATGGCGGTCGGGGCGGGGACTCTAGAGTCGACAGCCGGCGCACTTGAGCGTCTCGACATCTTTGCCCGAGAGTTCGCTGCCGCCTACTCTGCCCTGCCCGACCAGGACGCCCTAGCGAAGTTCCGAAGCTTCATGGACGACGACCTCGACACGCCTAAGGCGGTCGCACTCGGCTTCGACCTCGTCAAACAGGCACGCTCGGCACGCAGTGACGAGGCGACGGCCCTGGCGGCAGCCGTGTTCGACATTTTCGAGAAAGCCCTAGGCTTAGTTTTGAACCGCGAGTCGAGGGCCGTGCCCGACGCCGTGCTTCGACGAGCGGCTGAACGCGACGAGGCTCGCGCCCGGCGCGACTGGGGTGCCGCGGACGCCATCAGGGACGAGCTGAAAGCGCAAGGCTGGACCGTCGAGGACGGCCCTTCGGGTACGACGGTGCGCTGAGATCTGGATCGTTCTGGCGCCTGGACCCGATGCGCTCAAGCTCTGAACGCGTTGACATGGCCACCCGGGAACACTATATTACTGGTGGGTAACAAGGTCTGTACCGGCTGAGAAGAAAAGGCAAAAACCATCATGTCGGATTTTTCCCTGAGTCTCAACGAAGATCAGGAGCAGCTGCTCAAATGGGTTCATGACTTCTCTGAGCGAGTCGTGCGCCCAGCAGCCCACGAGTGGGATGAAAGGGAGGAAACTCCGTGGCCGATAATCGAAGAGGCCGCTAGGACAGGCCTCTACTCGTTAGACTTCGTCGGGAACATCTTCTCCGATCCGACTGGGATATCGGTACCACTCGTCATGGAGGAGATCGCCTGGGGTGACGCCGGGATCGGCTTGGCGATCTTCGGAACTACCCTCGCTGTGGCAGGCATCTTCGCCAACGGGACAGCTGAGCAGATAGGAGAGTGGCTGCCCCAGTGTTTTGGAACGCCCGACAAGGTAGCCCTCGGGGCGTTCTGCGTTTCCGAACCTGACGCAGGTTCGGACGTGTCGGCCATGCGGACCAGGGCCGTCTACGACGAGGCGACGGACGAATGGGTGCTCAACGGCACCAAGACCTGGATAACAAACGGTGGCATCGCAGACGTCCACGTCGTCGTCGCTTCCGTCGCTCCTGAGCTCAAGGGTCGTGGCCAGGCCAGCTTTGTGGTGGGACCTGGAACCCCGGGACTTTCCCAAGGGCAGAAGTTCAAGAAGATGGGCATCAGAGCGTCTCACACAGCCGAGGTCATTCTCGACGACGTTCGAGTTCCAGGGCGCAACCTGCTCGGAGGTAAAGATCGTCTCGACGAGCGATTGGCCAGAGCCCGTGACGGCAGGGTCGGGACCCGGACACAAGCAGCCATGGCCACCTTCGAGAGAACTCGGCCAGGAGTCGGGGCCCAGGCCGTCGGGATCGCCAGAGCGGCGTACGAGTACGCCCTTGAATACGCAAAGGAGCGCAAACAGTTCGGCAGGGCGATCATCGAGAACCAGGCGATAGCGTTCAAGCTCGCTCGGATGCGGATGCAAACCGACGCGGCACGGCTACTCGTGTGGAAGGCATCCTGGCTTGGATCGACCGGGGGTACATTCGCAGCAGCCGAAGGGTCCCAATCCAAGCTGTTCGCGGGTGAGACCGCCGTGGCGGTCACCGACGAAGCGATACAGATCTTGGGCGGCGCCGGCTATGTCAGGGAGCATCCGGTCGAGCGGTGGCACCGCGACGCGAAGATCTTCACCATCTTCGAGGGCACCAGCGAGATCCAACAGCTCGTGATCGCCAGAGCCATCTCGGGGATGCATATCCAGTAGACGGCCGGCGGTCTGGGTGTCCGCGTCAGTGTACGTCGTGCCGATCGAACGCTTCGACGGCCGCTCGCTCTCACGCTGGCGTATTAAGGTGATTCAACATATGGCTAGGCGCAGCATGTGGCGCACGTTCGGTAGCCTCACAGCGTCGGCGCTGGTTGTGGTGCTCACCCTGTTGGCGGTTGTCGACGGCAATTCTGGTGTCGTGCCCTTTCAGCGCTGTCAACAGTCTTAGCGTCCT
>DAHYHI010000048.1:0-26765 GCA_027391075.1 Acidimicrobiaceae bacterium
CGTCCACTCGTCGTGGTTTGGCAGGCGGACTTCTAGTCCGCCCGGAGCATCGTCAGCCCAAAGCACGGTGAGTCCGCCTAGGTCCGTGTGCGCCCTCTGTCGCAGCGTCCCTTCAGGAGGTTCTTCCAACTGTGGCAGGTAGTTGTTGACCACAAGGTTGCCGTGGTGTTGTTCACACCACTTTCCAAGCTCCGAGGTCGGTAGCTTCAATACCGCGGAGATGGAGTGGATGATCCGGTTGGACAAGGCGGCAAGGCTGTCATGGTAGCGGGTCCACGCTGCTGCGAATCCCTCGGGACGGCCCGGCCACAAGTCGAAGTGGTCAAATCCGGGGCTTCCTGGGCTGCGATCCAAAGGAGTGTTGGCCCTTGAGGGCAGCTCGAAGCGTTCGAGGACAGCCGAGGCGGTTAGGTCCTCGACCACGCGATTTCCCGCGAGGGCCTGCCAGCCTCGCCAGATCCCGTCACCGGGCCAGCGAACCTTCGACTTCTCGGCGCCCGATAGGTCGAAGAAGGCACGTGACACGTCAAGCAGATCGTCGCGAACTTCTGCAGGGAGAGAGTGCCCTGTGACGAATGCGCAGGAGGCACCAACTAATGCGTCGGTAAGGTCCTCTGGGCTGTCGGTCTGGAGGTTAACGCGGGGAATCGATCTTGTGCTCACGATTGCGACGATACAAGCCCGTCTGTTTCGGATCGGTGAACAATCGCAATCGCCTTCGTGTGGAACCTCTAAGGGACCTCAATGTGTCAGTTGTGTGAAAATGACCCCTGGAGTGTTGATCAAGTGGATTCCGTAGCTCACAATGGGAGGGATGTACTTGCCCGCCCTATTGGAGATTGGATTGATGCAACCGTGCCAGCAGGATCAGTCATTCCCAGGCATGCCAGCCGCGAGGACGGCCCCATCGCCACTTTGAGGACCTCCGCGGATGAGGGGGTTTCGTGCAGTCTCGGCGGTGTCGGTATCGAGATCGCTGGTCTGACGAAGAAGTTCAGGATCGGCCGAAGCGCCGTTACTGCCCTGGAGTCATTCGACATGACCGCTGCGCGCGGTGCTTTCATTGCCCTGATCGGTCCTTCAGGGTGCGGTAAGTCGACGGTGCTACGGGTCCTGGCTGACCTGGAGAGGCCAACTTCGGGCAGCGTGGTGATCAATGGCGAGACTCCAGCGCAGCTGCGCAAGAGCCACAGACTGGGCATCGCGTTCCAGGACGCGGCTCTTTTGCCGTGGCGCTCAGTGAGGTCAAACGTGAGGCTCCCTCTTGAGCTGACGTCGGTGAAGGTGCCCGACTCAGAGGTCGATGATCTGATCAGGTTGGTCGGCCTGGAAGGCTTCGAGAAGGCCCGGCCCTCTCAGCTTTCGGGTGGGATGAGACAGCGTGTGGCTATCGCCAGGGCGTTGGTCGTCGAGCCGGAGTTGTTACTTCTGGACGAGCCTTTCGCGGCTGTGGACGAGATGACCCGTCAGAGGCTCAATATGGAGCTTCTGCGGATCTGGGCGGAGCGGGCCACTACGACAGTTCTTGTTACCCACTCGATCAGTGAGGCCGTCTTCCTGGCCGATCAGGTCGTCGTGATGACCGGGAGGCCTGGCAGGGTACGAACCGTAGTCAGCGTGGACTTACCCCGCCCTCGGACGCCGGACATGATGAAGTCATCTCGTTTCCATCAGTTGACCGACCAGCTATCAGATCTGCTCTTCTCCGATGGAGTCCCAGCGAGCGGAGATGACGTCTAGATGCTCCAGCTGGTAGCGGAACGCGAACTTGTCGAGCCGGGGCCTGCTGGTCGCGGTGGTCGCGGACGAGCGGTGATTCGGCCGCTTGCACGTATGTCGGAGACGTCCTGGATTGGCGCCGTCCTTGGAGTGGCGGGCATTCTTGTCGTCTGGGAGCTCCTAGCTGTGTTCGTGTTCGCCGGGAAGCACATCATGCCGACCCCCGTGGGAGTGCTCGATGGACTGTGGAGTAATCGAGTTCTGCTCCGAGAGAACGCGGGCATAACCATTGCGGAAGCGGCGCAAGGTTGGCTGTGGGGTAATGCCCTCGCAGTGCTGCTTGCGTTGGTGTTCGTGGTAAGCCCTCCGGTGGAGGCAGCTCTCCTGCGTCTGGCCATTGCGAGTTACGCAATGCCGATCATCGCTATCGCTCCGATTCTGAACATCGTGTTCGGTGGCGACAAGCCCAAGGTGGTCTTGGCGGCCATGAGCGTTTTCTTGACGACCCTCGTCGGCATGTCGGCAGGGCTGAGGTCGGCTGACCGGACAAGCTTGGACCTGGTAACGGCGTACGGTGGCGGTTCGTGGGGGGCCGTGGTCAAGGTGCGTCTGTGGTCATCTCTGCCGAGCTTGTTCGCTGCTCTGCGGATCGCCGCGCCGGCTGCGCTCCTCGGGGCGATCATAGGTGAGTATCTAGGTGGCACCCGAGGTCTCGGTGTCGCCATGATCAATGCCGAGCAGTCCCTGGACGTGACCCGCGTGTGGAGCATCGCCTTATTCGCGTCAGCTCTGGCAGGGTTGGGATACGCAGCGACGAGCCTTGTAGGCAGGTTCGCGATGCCCTGGGCGACAGCTCTCCCACCGGCTGCGCATGTGGTGTCTTCCGGCAGCCGAAACCGGGGAAGGCTCTACAGGGCGGGACGTTCTTTGATGTTCCTGGTTCTTTCGGTGGCGATAACTGTGCTTCTGTGGACTGCTTTCGTGAAGCTACTCCACTTGAATTCGTATTTCGCCAAGACCCCCGCCGACGTCTGGCGTTACCTCACCCAAGGGCCGTCGGCTGCAGCTGATCGTTCGACGATTCTGAGCCAGTTGACGGTTACGCTCCGAGACGCGTCACTGGGCTACCTGTTCGGCACAGTGCTTGCCGTCGCAGCAGCGATGACCGTAGTTACAAGCCGTACTGTCGAGGCGACGTTCATGCCGGTTGCCGTCGTGCTGCGCTCGGTTCCGTTGGTGGCGATGACGCCGCTAATAGCTTTGGCCTTCGGTCGGGGCCTCGTCAGTGTGACGGTGATAGCGGGCATCGTTACCTTCTTTCCGACCTTGGTCAACGTCGTCCAGGGTCTGAGGTCGGCTCCGGCTGACTCGCTCCTCTTGATGCGTGCGTACAACGCCTCGAAGTGGAAGATCCTGGCTAAGGTGCAGGTCCCCAGCGCCCTTCCGTCGCTGTTCAGCTCCGCTCGCATCGCCGCACCGGGGGCTCTGCTCGGCGCTGTCCTCGCTGAATGGCTCTCTACAGGCAAGGGCCTAGGGTTCTACATGCTGGAGTCGAGCACGGAATCGCAGTACAACGCGCTGTGGTCTGGTGTTGCCACCATCACCGTCGTGTCGGTCGCGATCTACGCTCTCGTCGGCGTGCTTGAGCTCCCCGTGTTACGGCGATTCGGATCGGTCGCGGCCTAGTTGCAAGATAGCTCGTCGGTCGGCCCTCTTGAGGTAGCTCACGAGACGATGGCGTCGTGGAATAGTTCGCCGGTGGTGCCGTCGATCAAGCCGAGGTCAGTGAGATGTGGCCCAGGAATGCAAGCAAGACACGACGCAAACACCTGCATCAACGGTTGACTGAGAGCACCCAGCGGGAGTCCCGCGTCCGCCGCCGCCGCAAGAAGCGCGTCTTGGGCTGACGCTACCTCACCGGCGGATAGTGGTGACAGGATTCCTGCTATCGGCAGCGCAATCTGGGATACTACATAGCCCTGCTTTGCCACAGATACCCCGCCCTGGGTGGCTATAACTGCGTTAGCGGCGACCGCCATGTCGCGGGGGTCTCGGCCGAACACGACGAGATTGTGAGTGTCGTGTGACACCGTGGAAGCTACCGCTCCAGTCCACTCGTCGCCCCACCCGGTGACTAGGGCTATGCGCACCTGCTGGCTGGCACGGCCGTGGCGGTGAACGACCGCTTGGAGCAAGTAGCCATCGGGGACGGTGACTTCACTGTTGAGGACGTCGACGTCCACTTCGTTCCAGCGAGTGTTTATGATCCCGTCGATCGCCTTCATCCTTGCAGACCCGTTTGCAAGAGGAACTCGCAGGACGAAGTCCTCCGGCCTTACAACGTCGAGGTGGACGGTGTCCAGCGGAGGTGTGGATGGAGCATCCTGGCACGCTACTAGCATCTCTGCGTCCCGGGCTATGAGCGTTCCTGCCTTGTAGACAGATGTGACCACGAACCCATCAAGATCGCTGAGGAGGATCAGGTCAGCTTGACGCCCGGCGGCTACGAGCCCAAGGTCTGGACGTCCAAGCCGGAGGGCGGCGTGATAGGTCGCCAGGCGAAGCGCCCTTACGGGTGACATGCCATGGCCGATCAGGCGTCGAATCAGGTGGTCGAGACCTCCGTAGCGGAGCAAGGTTGCGGCGAAGAGATCGTCGGTGCACAGCACCAGGTGGGATGGCAGCTCGGGCAGAGCGCCAAGTCCGTTCACCACGTCGGGTAGTAGCCCGTCTAGCATTCCGCGTAGCTCGACTGTCATGCCCGCTTGGAGCCTCGTCGTAACGTCACCGGTCGCGAAGATCTCGTGGTCGGACTCGATACCGGCGGCGAGATAGGCCTGTATCTCGGTCGGGCTCAAGCCAGCGGCGTGTCCGGACACGAGCTTGCCGCTTGCGAGCCCTTCGCTTACGACTCCTACCATTCGGTCGTCGAGGCTGAGGACCCCGAGCATGTCCATAACTTCAGCTAGGCCGGCCATTTCCGGCCACGAGAGCATCTCGGCGATATCTGAGGCGAACAGATCGTGCCCGGAGAGCTCGAGGCCAGGTTGGGGCGGGACGCAGGAGGGAGCCTGGAAGACGAAGCGGACGGGAAGTCCTTTGGAAGCCTGAACGCAGTATCGAACTCCTTCGACTCCGGCGACGTTTGCGAGCTCGTGTGGGTCGCAGAACACTGTGGTGGTTCCGCGACGGCCTACCGCCGAAGCGTACTGACCCGGTGTGAGCATCGAGCTCTCGAAGTGAACGTGCATGTCGATCAATCCCGGTCCGATGTAGCTCCCCGAGCAGTCCACCCGAAGGTGGGCGTCTTGGCGAGCCCCACGTGGATGGACGCTAGAGATCAGGGAACCAACTACGCCGACGTCGAGGTTGCGGAGTAAACCTGTACCTACATCTATTACGGTTCCACCCTCGAGGAGCAGGTCGAAGGGTTCCCTCCCGAGAGCTGCCCTGACGGCACGTGAGCGGACTTCGGCGTCTACATGGTCCCTCATGATGGCAGTTTAGATGATCGGGCCCGAAGGTGGGCTGTTGGCGGAGTCACTTAACTGCGTGTTCACAATGAACCACCAGCGGATATCGGCGCGCTCGTCTCGGCGACGTGGCGGGAAACGGTTGTCGGTCCGCCTGCGCGCCGCCATGCGGCATCCGCCGGACAGGACGGCTACGGATAGCATGTGTGAGCAAACTCCGGAGTACCAGCAGCTCGGCAGCGGCCTTCGGGTTCCGCAGGTCGGGCCCCGCGCAGGGCTCAGTTTCGAGATGGACCGCAAGGGTGCCTGCGTGGGCTGGGGCTGTGCTTTTGGTGGTCTCCTCCGTCATCCACCTGCATCTGTGGTTGAGCGGGTACCGTCATATCCCGACGATCGGCCCGCTCTTCCTCGCTCAGGTGGCAGCCGGGATAGCACTGTCGGCCGTTGTCGCGGTGAAGCGCTCGCCGGTCTTTCTTGCCGGCGGGGCTGTGTTCGCTACAGGTACGGTCGTTGCGCTACTCGTCTCGGTCAACTTCGGCCTGTTCGGCTTTCGCGATTCCCTCGACGCACCGTACGCGAAGTCATCCCTCGTCGTCGAGTGCGCCGCCGCCGTACTTCTCGCGGTTGCGGCGACGGTCGCAGCCAGAACGGGGGAGCCTGCCCGACCATCCCGCTAAGGCTGGGGATAGCGTTACGGGATGCCGATATTCCTGAGGCGTCTCGCTAAGAAGCTCACTCGGCGTCAGGCGGCGTTCCTCCTCGTCCTCGTAACCTGAGCGGCTCCTGCCGGAGCGCTCGTGGCGCACCGGCAGGAGCGTAACCCGCCAGCAATACGGTCAGCGCATGGCGAGCACCAGCGCTCCTAGACGACGTCGAAGCGGTCGAGCATCATCACCTTGTCCCAGGCGGCCACGAAATCACGGACGAACTTGCTTGCCGAGTCACTCGACGCGTACACCTCGGCGATCGCCCGCAGCTGAGAGTTGGAGCCGAAAACCAGATCTACTGCGGTCCCGCTGCGTACCAGCCCTCCGGTGGCCCGGTCCGTGGCCTCGTAGACGTGCTCGGCTTCGGCCGAGGCCCTCCAGCGCACGGACATGTCGAGAAGCTTCACGAAGAAGTCGTTGCTCAGGCTTCCCGGACGATCGGTCCAGAAGCCGTGGGCGCCTGACAGGGCGTTCACGCCGAGGCTGCGTAAGCCGCCGACGAGGACGGTCATCTCAGGGGCGGTCAGGTCCAAAAGCACGGCACGCTCGATCAGCAAGTGCTCGGGTGGTAGTTTCTCCCCTTCGCGCACCCAGTTGCGAAAGCCGTCACCTCTGGGCTCGAGAACTGTGAACGACTCGACGTCGGTCGCTTCGGCGGTCGCGTCCGTTCGCCCGGGGGTGAAAGGAACCTGGACGTGGTGTCCAGCCTCGGCGGCTGCCTGCTCGATCGCTGCGCAGCCTCCCAGCACGATGAGGTCCGCGAGCGAGACCCGCTTGGTGTCGCTGCGGGAGCTGTCGAAGTTTGTCTTTATCGATTCGAGTTTGGCTATGACTTCGGCCAGGACCGCAGGGTTGTTGACCTCCCAATCCTTCTGAGGAGCGAGACGAACCCGCGCCCCGTTGGCACCGCCCCGCTTGTCGGTGCGCCGGAAAGTCGACGCCGAAGCCCACGCTGTTGACACCAGGTCGCTCACCGACAGGCCTGAAGCTAGGATCTGCGCCTTCAGATGTTCCACCTCTGCGGGGCCGATCAGTTCGTGGTCGACTGCTGGCAGCGGGTCTTGCCAGATGAGGTCCTCGTCGGGGACTAGGGGCCCGAGGTAGCGGGAGCGGGGTCCCATGTCACGGTGCGTCAGCTTGAACCAGGCTTTTGCGAACACCTGGGCGAACTCGTCGGGGTGTTCATGGAAGCGTTGCGCTATCGGCCGGTAGATCGGATCCTCGCGAAGCGCTAGGTCTGTGGTGAGCATCGTGGGTGCGTGGCGAAGCGACTGGACGTGAGCGTCGGGGACGGTACCTTTTGCTTCGGGGTTGGTGGGGGTCCACTGCTTGGCCCCGACAGGGCTGGTGGTGAGCTCCCACTCGTAGTTGAAAAGGTTGTCGAAGAAGCCGTTGTCCCAGCGGGTGGGGTTGTTAGTCCAGATGCCCTCCACCCCGCTCGTGTAGGTGTCTTCGGCGTTGCCTTTGCCGTAGGTGTTGTGCCATCCGAGGCCTTGCTCCTCCAGCGGCGCCCCTTCCGGTTCGGGGCCCACGTAGCGGTCAGGGTCGACTGCGCCGTGGAACTTGCCGAAGGTGTGGCCGCCTGCGATCAGCGCGACGGTCTCCTCGTCGTTCATCGCCATACGAGCAAACGTCTCTCTGATGTCACGGGCGGCTGCCAGCGGGTCAGGGTTGCCGTTGGGACCTTCCGGGTTGACGTAGATGAGGCCCATCTGCACAGCTCCGAACGGGTCGGCGAGGTCTCGATCCCCGCTGTAACGCTCGTCGCCGAGCCAGGTGTCTTCAGGACCCCAGTAGGTGTCGTCCTCGGGTTCCCAGATGTCGACTCTTCCCCCGCCGAAACCGAAGGTGGTGAATCCCATTGATTCCAGGGCGCAGTTGCCGGCGAAGATGATCAGATCGCCCCATGACAGCTTGCGCCCGTACTTGGCCTTTACTGGCCACAGGAGCCGTCGGGCTTTGTCGAGGTTCGCGTTGTCGGGCCAGCTGTTCAGCGGAGCGAAGCGTTGATTTCCGTGGCCGCCGCCGCCGCGGCCGTCCGAGACGCGGTAGGTGCCGGCGCTGTGCCATGCCATCCGGATAAAAAGTGGGCCATAGTGTCCGAAGTCGGCGGGCCACCAGTCGACGGAGGTGGTCATCACCCGCTCGATGTCGGCTTTGAGCTCGCCGAAGTCTATCGTCGCGAACTCTCTTGCGTAATCGAAGTCCGGGTCCATCGGATTCGCCAGCGGAGAGGGCTGGGATAGAAGTTTGAGGTTGATCTGGTTAGGCCACCAGTCGCGGTTCGACCGGGTTCCTGCCGCCGTGTGCATCACGGGGCACTTGTTCTCGTTGTTGGTGCTGGTCATTTGGTCCTCCCACTTAGTGCTTCATTGGGTTTGCTTGTTTGGATTCACGTCGCCGTCGTCACCCGCTGGGTCGACTGGCAAGTAGGGCAGAGCCCCCAGTAGGTGACTTCTGCTTCGTCGAGGACGAAACCGTGGGTCTGCGAGGGAGTGAGGCACGGCCGGTATCCGACCGAGCAGTCGACGTCTTGGACTGAGCCGCAGTGCCGGCAAACGACGTGGTGGTGGTTGTCGGCCACCCTCAGCTCGTACAAGGCGACGCTTCCGGCCGGCTCGACCCGCCGCGCTATCCCGGCCTCGACGAAGGCGGACAGCACGTTGTAGACCGCTTGGGGAGATACCGACCCAAGCTCGCTTCTAAGTGCAGCGATCACGGTCTCCGTTTCAGAGTGAGGATGGCTGGCCAACGCTGCCATCACCGCAAGGCGCGTTGCGGTCACCCGCAGGCCGGCGTCACGGAGGCGCTGGATGTACGCCTTCTTGGTGTCTTTAGGTGCCAGGTCCTTCGTGATCGTTGCGTCCACAGGCACTCCCATGAAGGGAAGTATAGAACTATTCGCTGTATGGAGTCAATACAGTTTTATGGCCCTGGTTGCTTCCTTGACGTCCAGTGGAGCACCGCCGGCTAGGAAGCCTCTCGTGCAGGCCCCCCAGCGGGAGGCTCTGCCGGCGCCCTGCGCATAGGCGCCAACCTCGCCGAGTAGATCGACCGGGTTTCCAACTTTCGCGAGACGACCGTTGCCCCGACAGAAGCGAGCAATATGGGAACGGTTACCGGAGCGGCACCGGTCAACTCGACCGTCATGGCGATACCCGTCGCGGAGGCTTCGATTGCCGCTGTGAGAAGAGCAGCGGCTCCTACGACAGCGTAACCTGCGAACGCCAGGCCCATTGCCGGCCCGAGGATCACGGCGAACAGAGCACCGGCGAACGGGACGTTGTAGACGGCTGCTAGTCCCGCCCCAGTGCCGCAAGCGATGAGAACGCGCCGCTGCTCCGCCGGTAACGAGAAAAGCTGGCCTGCTCCGTCCCGCGGGGGTCCCGAGCTCATTCGGCGAGGGCCTGCGCTGCGGCAGTGCCCGCTCGCCACGGTGAGTCGGGGCGGCGCAACTCGCAGTTCAGCTCAGCTCCGATGAGGACGATCGTGGAGGACACGAACAACCACAAAAGCAGCACTGCCACTCCTGCCGCCGAGCCGTAGGTCTTGGACTCGTGGGCGAAGTTGTCCAAGTAGAACGAGAAGCCGGCTGACGTGGCAAACCAACCTATGGTCGCGAGGAGGCTTCCAGGGTCGAGGAGGCGCCACCGATCCGGCTTTCTGGCCGGGCCCATGTTGTAGTAGATCGACAGGAGGAGCATCACTACGGCGAGCGCAGCCAACCAGCGTAGACCGCTCCACAAGGTGGCGAAGAGTCCTCCAGCTACAGGAACCGAAGCCTCGAGGAGGTGTCCTACAGGCACGCCGAGGACAACCAGGGTGAAGCCGATGCCGCCGAGCAGGACGCTCACCGCCAGAAGGGGTACTGCCATAACTCTCCGACCGATGAAGCCTCGGTCGTGGTCGACTTCGCTTGCGACGTCCAAGCCCACCTGCAGCGATGCCATCGCTTCTAGGCCACTCCAGATGGCTACTACTGCGCCCACGACGAGTTCTATAGACCCGGTCCTAGCGGAAACCGGCTGGCGGAGAGCCTGGTCTATGACCGTGGCAGCTTGCGATGGCAGGATCACATTGACGTCGTGGATCACGTTCGTCAGCGTCGCTGCTGGTAGGCCGACGATGTGCATCAGCCCTACCAGGGCGATGGTGGCCGGGAAGATGGCAAGGAAGAGGTGGAATGCAAGGCTTGCAGCCTGCGAAGTGATCCTGTCCCGTGACGCTTCGAGCACGGTCCGACGTGCCAGGCTCAGGCACTCCCTGCAAGCCCTTCGAGGTCCCCAGGAGTCAAAACGCCTATATCCCGGGAATCGACTTTGGGTGTTATCAGCTGTTTTCGCTCGTGTCTGACCCGGCAGCACGACTGCCCTAGCAGGTCCGTCGAAGCAGGGTTGCACTTGGAGTGGCTAGCCCATCTTCTCCATCAATTGTCCCGAGTCGGCAGACTAACAGGACAGTTGCCGCAGCACGGTTGGGCACAGCGCTCGACACCATCCACCTGACCCTATCGCAGGGGCTACCAGACCTGCCTTCGCGGTAGCGTCCGGCGTCGCGGCGGCTGACGTCTTCGGGAGCGCTCACGAGTTGACTCTCACCTCGAAAGAGGTTTGTGGGCTGGGTTATCTGGGTATCGTTCAGATGTGTTCGGTATTCGAAGCTTCCGAGGACGGAGGTGAAGGTGTGCGAGTAGGCGATCCGGATGAGACCGGGCAGGAGCAGTCGCTACAGTTTCAGCCCGAGCACAACCAAACCGGGAAGTTGGGGAACACGGATGTCGCGGCGTTAGCGGTGGGCCCCGGCCTCGCGGTCGGCCCCGGCCTCGCGGTCGGCCGTGGTGCCTCGATAAAGTCAGAGCCCAGCCGGAGTTCGAGATGGCGTCCGTTTCACACAGGTGTGCTGTTCGGTGCGCTGGTAACCGTAGCCGTCACCCTGCTCATAGTCCAAAACGGTCACTCGGTCAGGATCAACTGGGTGGCCTTCCATTTCGATGCCCCGGAGTGGATGGTCCTGTTCGTGACTGCTGCGGCCGGCGCGGTCGTGTGGGAACTGATACGGTTCGGCTTCCGCCGCCGAGGTGGCCGAAAGACGACGTCCGACAAAATCGACTCCCCACCCAATGTTGGCGCGCCGCCCGTGTAGCGTTGAATGTGTGGCAACGGCCGAACGACGAGCGAGGTCGGCTGGGCGCTTCTACGAGGACCGGATCCTTCCCCGAGTCATCGACATCGCTCTGCGCGGAGAACATTTCTCCCGGATCCGAGAGAGGGTGGCGTCAGGCTTAGAAGGCGAGGTGCTTGAGGTTGGTTTCGGCTCGGGACTGAACGTCCCTCATTACCCTTTGGCGGTCAAGAGGGTGAGGGCCGTCGACCCTGCGCTTC
This sequence comes from Acidimicrobiaceae bacterium, assembly GCA_027391075.1. GTDB lineage: Bacteria > Actinomycetota > Acidimicrobiia > Acidimicrobiales > Palsa-688 > JAJZAM01. The sequence continues at coordinate 11,281 of DAHYHI010000048.1, forward strand.
TCGGGCGACGTCTCGCGAAGCGGCGCCTGTCTGAGACCTCGGTGCTGGTCGAGTTCGTCGGAACGGACGGTCAGAGCATTCCAGTGGAAACCGCCAGTGTCGACCACGTCCTGGTGACCTGGACCCTCTGCAGCATTCCAGACGTAGGTGACGCTCTGTCGGAGATGAGAAGGGTGTTGCGCCCCGGCGGGCAACTGCACTTCGTCGAACACGGACGCTCCCAGAATCCTCGGGTGGCCGCTTGGCAGGATCGGCTCACTCCTGTCCAGGCCCGCTTGTTCGGTGGATGCCACCTGAACCGGCCGATAGACGGTCTGATCGTGGACGCCGGCTTCCGGCTAATGAAAATGGACAACTACAGTCTGGGAGCACCTAAGGCGCTCGGCTACACATTCGAAGGGGTCGCCGTCCGGGACTGAGAGGAGTTCAGGCCGCAGCAGCGAGGTTAGCCGAGGCGACAAGCTCAAGGGAGCGTCGCCTCGAGTCGAAACTGTGAAGCCGGGTGGAGATAATCAGCTCGTCAGCCCGTGTGCGTCTCACAAGTTCGGCGAGACCTGCAGCCACCTTCCCGGGATTGCCTATCACGTGGGTTCTCATGACAGATTCGACGTGTGCCCGCTCCGCTGGTGAGAAGTCGTACGCCGCCGCTTCCTCGGGGGAGGGCATCGGTCCGAGCCGGCCCGTGTGAAGCTGAAGTATCGACAACGCCGACGATCCCGCGAGCCACTTCGCCTCGTCGTCGGTGGGAGCGCATATGACCGAGACAGCGACCATCAGGTGCGGGGAGTCGAGCAGCGGCGACGCCTTGAAGGTCTCGCGGTAGGCGGCGACGGCAGCGTCGAGAGGTCCGGGGCTGAAATGGTACGCGAAAGCGAAAGGCAATCCCAGGTGTCCGGCGAGCTGAGCGCTGTAGAGCGACGAGCCGAGCAACCAGATCTCAGGGAGGTAGCCACGGCCGGGTACGGCCGCAGGCCGGGAAGGACCCCCAGCATGGTCCGCCATGTAGTTGTACAGCTCGATGACGTCGTCAGGGAAGCTCTCTGCACCTAGGGCGCTGTCGCGGCGTAACGCCCTGGCGGTCAGCTGGTCGGTTCCGGGGGCCCGACCCAGGCCGAGGTCGATCCTGCCTGGGTGCAGAGCTTCTAGGGTCGAGAATTGCTCGGCGACGACGAGAGGCGAGTGGTTGGGCAGCATCACCCCTCCCGAGCCGACTCTGATAGACGAGGTGTGAGCTGCGAGGTGGGCTATGAGCACCGGCGGCGACGAACTGGCGACGGCTGGCATCCCGTGGTGCTCCGCAACCCAAAACCGCCGGTAACCGAGCTCCTCTGCCACGCCAGCAAGCTCCGTGGATTCGGCCAGGGCACGTGCAGCGTTCGACCCCGAAGCGATAGTGGCAAGGTCAAGCACCGATAAAGGAGTCATATCGCTAATCACAACGCTCCTGGGGTCGCGTTCCTTCCCGCGAAGCGGGGCTGAACCCGAGGTGTCCGGAGAGGCGGGAGCGTAGCCAGGCATCGGCACGGTCCCAGGGCAAGGTCCTGAACTAAGTGTGATCCACCAGCCTGGGTGATCCACACGAGGCCCGGTAGCATCGCGAAGGTGAGCGGCTCCCACGACCACGACCATGGCAGTCCCGTCACGGACTCGGGTCGTCTGGCTGTCGCTCTAGGCGTGATCCTGGCGTTCATGATCGTAGAGGTGCTGGCCGGGGTGCTAGCCGGGTCCCTAGCGCTTCTAGCCGACGCGGGTCATATGCTCGCTGATGCCGGAGCGTTGGGTATGGCCTGGTGGGTTACTCACCTGGCCGCCCGGCCGGCTGGGGGTTCTATGACCTTCGGTTTCAAAAGAGCTGAGATTCTCTCGGCCGCTGCGAACGGGGTAACTCTGGTCGTCGTCGCAGCAGTCGTGGCTGTCGAGGCGATCGCCCGGCTGGTTCATCCTGTGGCGGTCGACGGGGCGGTCGTGGCGGTCGTAGCCGTTGCTGGCATAGCGGCTAACGGAGCGGCGACTCTGGTCCTGGCCGGGGCGCAGCGCCGCAGCCTGAACATGGCCGGGGCACTAGCGCATTTGCTCACCGACGTGTGGGCGTTCGTAGCGACGCTGGTAGCGGGTGTCATCGTAATCTTCACCGGATTCCGCCGGGCCGACCCGATCGCCTCGCTCGTGGTGGTGGTGATAATGGCTAGGGCGGCGTGGGGACTGCTGCGGGCCTCGGGGAGGGTGTTGCTGGAGGCGGCACCCGACGACCTTGCCCTGGGGGAGGTGCGCGAGCACATCCTTGGCATTGGCGATGTCACGGCCGTGCACGATCTTCACGCTTGGGTGGTCACGTCGGACCTGCCGGCGGTCTCAGCTCACGTGGTAGTGAGCGACGAGTGCTTCTGCGACGGGCGGCTGCCTGAGGTGCTGGATCGGCTTCAGGCCTGCCTTGCGGGTCACTTCGACGTTGAGCATTCTACTTTCCAGCTCGAACCTGCGCGCCACGCAGCCCACGAGTCTCCCCAACACGACTGAAGGCAGCCAGCGGGGAAAGTGTCCGGTTGGGGGTAGCCTGAGCTTCGTTGGTAGGACAGAGCTGGTACGACTTGCTGGGTTCGGTCCGCCCGGCCAGTCGGAGCGTTCCGAAAGGTGGAGTTACGTGATGCAGGCAACACAGCACACAGCGGAGATGCTCGCCAAAGCCGCTGCGTCCGGCGATCCGATGGTGGTCGCAAGGGTCGTTCAGGTCGAGGGTTTCTCCACCCTTCCAGTAGACGAACTGGTAGCACTCGACGGCCAAGGGCGGGTGTTCGGGGACCTGCTGGGCGTCACCGGCGCCGAGGCGATGGCACCGGTGGCACGCGACCTCCTCGACTCCGATCAGCCCCGCCTCGCAACCGTTCATATAACCATCGGCGGGTCCGCCGTGTCCGAGCTGGGACTCGCCTGCGGCGGGCGGGTCGGTGTCCTCCTCCAACCGTCATCGAGCGTCCCAACCGAGACCTGGGCCGCCATCGCCGGCCGGGCGCCCGTGGCGCTGATCACGATCATCGACGGGCCAGCCACCGGACCGAAGGCTCTAACTGTCCTCGGGGACGGGTCGAGGGTGGGAGCTCTGAGCGCCGCCGCAAGTGGCGCTTCTGGCGACGCCGGCACCGCTCTGGCGGACTCGCTTGTCGCAGAGGCACTCGGGATGCTCAAAGAAGCCGCGACTGCCCGCCGTAAAGTAACCACCGAGGTAGGTACAGCAATGATCGAAGCCTGGGTTCCCTCCCCTAGGCTGGTCGTTGTAGGCACCGGGGACGTGGTAGGAGCCATCGACGCGCAGGCGGGCCTCCTCGGGTGGGAGGTCCGTTCGGGTCCCGACCACGAAGGCGTGGACGAGATGCTCGAATGGGCTGGCGCGACCGCTGCTCTCATAGTGCTAAGCCACGACCCCCACGTCGACGTGCCGGCTCTGGCTGCAGGGCTTCGCCGGCCTATACCCTACATAGGGGCGATGGGCTCTCGTCATACCCAGTCCCGCCGTATCGAGAGGCTGGCGGCTTCCGGCGTCGGCCAAGGCGACCTCGAGCGCATACACCGTCCGATAGGGCTGGACTTGGGCGGCCGTCGCGCTCCTGAGGTGGCGTTGGCTATCGCAGCGGAGATCCAAGCTGTGGTTCACCACCGCGACGCCCGCTCGCTGCGCGACACCTCAGGCCCGATCCACCAGGCCGACTAGCTGGAATCACCCACGCCGAGGCGAGTCGACGTGGCGCTTCGAGGGCCTTCCTAAAAGACCCGTGACTGCCATCTCCGCGTGCATCTCGGCGACCTCTGCGATGCTTAGCGGCCCGTCCTCTCGGTACCAGGCGTTTACGCCGTTGATCATCGACAGTAGCGCCAAGGCGGCGACCCTGGGGTTTTGCGCCGGCAGCCATCCGCCGGATACGCCGACCTGGATGGCGCAGATCCAGGCATCCTGGTAGCTGCGCCTGGATCTGCGGACGTGTTCGGCCCTTGCGACGCTCAGCTCTTTCAGTTCTCGTAGCCCGACCGCCTCGGCGATGCGGTGCTGCCAGAAGTACACGACGTGCTCGGTGACTAGCTGTCGCATCGAGGAAGCAGTGACGAACTTGGGGTCCAACAAGTACAGGTGAGCAGCGATGAAGCGCTCTGTGACATCGGCAATTATGGCGTCAAGAATGTCAGCCTTTGATGAGAAGTGGTGGTAAATGCTGGCCGGTTGCACTCCAACGGCTGAAGCGATGGCGCGCATGCCCACACCCCGGTAGCTTCGCTCTGCGAAAAGACGGCTGGCGATCTCCACGATCTCCTCCCGCCTGCCGCCTGCCTCCGATGCCCCGGCAGGCTCTGGGTCTATCATCAGCACTGGGTGGTCACCAGGACGGTCCGGCGCGAAGCACACGCTTGAGAACCTTGCCCTGGCTATCCGTCGGGAGTGCGTCGACGACGTGGACAGCTTTCGGCACTTTGAAAGGCGCAAGTGTCGTGCGGGAATGCTCGACGATCTCGGTGGTGGTGCAGTTCGCGCCGGGCTTGAGTACCACGAATGCTGTGACTGCCTCAGACCAGTAGGGATCGGCCACGCCGACGACTGCTACTCGCTCGACGGCCGGGTGGGTGGCAATCGCCCGCTCCACTTCGACCGAGGACACGTTCATCCCGCCGGTTTTGATCACGTCCTTCAGGCGATCCACGAAGAAGAGGTTCCCGTCGGGGTCTATCCGCATCACGTCCCCGGTGTGGAGCCACCCCGATCCGAGAGCGTCCTCGGTGCGGTCAGGGTCGGCGAAGTAGCCGGCCATCACCGCAGGAGAACGGCAGATCACTTCTCCCACCTCGGTGTCGTTTCCCTCGGGGTCGACCACTCTCAGTTCGAGTTGTGGCATGGCGCGACCAACCCAGGCGGGATCCCGGCCGGGTACGTCGTCGAAAGTCCTGAACCATCCGCACGTCCCAACCTGTGACAGCTCAGACTGACTCCAGTAGGTGCCCCACTCCAATTCGGGTTTCACGGCTGACCACGCTTCGATCATCGAGTTTGGGACGAGGCCCCCGTAGGTGATGCAACGGCGGAGATGTGCGACCCGGGATGCCTGGAAGGTTTCCTGACGGGCCATGGACAAGAAGAAGGTAGGCGTCTGCGCCATTGTGGTGATCGACTCGGCCTGTATCAGTTCGATGGCCTGTCTGGGATCTATCGCCGACGGGATCACCAGCGTCGCGCCGATCTGGGTGAGGTTGGTCATGGAACCGATCCCCGCCATCGTGAAGAAAGGCATGACGAACAGCCAGCGGTCACCACGGCGGATACCTATCTCCGAAGCCCACCCGGGCACCGTCGCGCACAGGTAGTTACGGTGGGGGATCATCACCCCCTTGGGTCGTGCCTCCGTGCCGGACGTGTACACGATCATCGCGATGTCATGCTCGTCTACGGCCCCGTCGGGGTCGCTGTCTGGCGCGCCACCCGACAAGTCGTCCAAGCGAACCCAGTTCTGCGGTAGCTGCGGTTCCGTCGCGTCGCGTAGTGGGCCTGGGGGTGTGGTGATGACGACCCGGGCGACCAGAGGCCAACGTGGCCCGCTCGGGTGGTTCGCGGTCTGTTCGAGGGCCGCTTGTGCTTTACCAGCTAGGTCGGCCCCGGCGAAGATGGCGGCCGGCTCGGCGTGCGCCAACTGGTAGGCGATGTCGTCGACGGTGAGGTTGGGATTGATGCCGGTAAGCGGAGCCCCGATGCTCAAAGCCCCGTACCAGATCGCAACCCAGTCAGCCGAGTTTGCTGCCATGACGGCGATCCTGTCGCCGCGGCGAACGCCCGCGGCGCTCAGCGCATTCGCGATCCTGTTGGCCCTAGCGTGGAGCTGGGAGTAGGTGAAGCTTCGGCGACGACCTACCTCATCATAGGAGACGACAGCTTCGGCGTCTGGGTTTGCGATCGCATGACGTCGCAGTTGATCCCCGAGAGTCGCCCGGCCGACCGGCTGCATCTGCGATGAGAGAAAGTCTCCCACTACTGCGCCTCCTGTTTCATCTCAGCGCTGTGTTCGCACAGGCGTCGGGCTGTGGCGACAATGTCTTCGAGTGACGACCCCGGAGGGAACACCGCTATCCCCGATGATTCGAGTCTCTTCTTGGTCTGCGGTGTGATAACCCCTCCGACCATCACCGGAACGTCAGACCCCTGGGCTCGAAGCTCGGCGACGATCCGCTCTACCACGGCGGAACGCCCTCCGAGATTGAGGCCCACCAAGTCCACCTCCTCGTCGACCGCCGCTCTGACTATTTCTTCCGCGGTGGCCATCCCGAGTGCTATCACCTCGAAATGCGCTTCGCGAAGGGCGCGTTCCACGATCGTTACGCCCCTCCAGTGGCCGTCCAAAGATGTCTTGGCCATCAGGATCCGCGCAGGTTCGTCGCTCAAAGCACCTCCTAGAAGACGATGGGGACATCCCAGTTCCCGAACACAGTCCTAAACACGTCGCCGATCTCACCGACGGTCACCCGAGCTTCCACAGCGTCGAGCATCGGGCCCATAATGTTCACCTCGGAGCGGCAGGCCCCTTCAAGCGTCCGAAGCGCCGATGCGGCCGCCCGGGAGTCTCGCTCGCGCCGCAGAGCAGCGAGGCGGGTCATGGCCCGATCCCAAGCGTCGGTCGTCCCTTCGAAGCCTTCTACTTCGAAAGGGGACACGTCGTCCTGGTACGCATTGACCCCGACGAGGATCCGGTCGCCGTTCTCCACCTGGTCCATGGCGAGCGAGGCTCCCGCCGAGGCACGCTGATGCAACCAGCCGGAATCGAGCGTGGCGACATAGCCCCCCTCGCGTTGTATCAGCTCGAAGAACTCCCACGCCCGCTCTTCGAGCTGCGCCGTCAAGGATTCCACGAGCCACGAACCGCCGAGAGGGTCGGCAACGGCCGTGAGGTTCGCTTCGTGAGCGAGTATCTGCTGGATGCGCACCGACATTTGGTGGGCGTGCTCGCTTGGGATAGTGATCGCCTCGTCGTAGCCAGAAACGCCTAGCGACTGAGCACCTCCGAGTACTGCGGCCAAGCCCATCAGCGTGCCGCGGGCGATGTTGTTGAGCGGCTGGGAGTAGGTCATTGCCGACCCGGCTGTGACCACGTGGATCCGAAGCCGGCGGGCACGCTCGTCAGTCACCCCGTAGCGCTCCCGGAGCAGTCTTTCCCACATGGAACGCGCAGCGCGGAGCTTGGCGATGTCTTCGAAGAAGTCCATCGAAGTTCGCAGGTTGACTCCCCCGACCCCGTGCGCTACGTCGGCTACCTCGAGCTTGGAGCGCTGTCTGATGCCGTCGAGGTACTCGGCTGCGTTGGCCATGAGAGCGCCGAGCTCTTCGAAAGCGTTGAGGCCTGTGTCGGCGGCGTTGTAGGCGGCTATGGAAACCGGAACCCACTTGGGCAGGTAGCGGGTGCAATGCTCGATCAGGTCCAGGTTGAAGCGAAGCCCGTCACGAGGTGGCACCTGCACCTTATTGATGCAACCGAGGTACGTAAGGTTGAAGTCCGACTGTCCGGTCCCGGCCAGCCGACGAAGGTCGATGCCCCGCCGCCTGGCTACGGTCCAGTAGCAGGCGTTCGCGAACGGGGCGTGCTGCACGACGGCACCCCCGGCGTGAGCATACGTGCTGGCGATGTCGATGCCGTCCAGGACCGTCTCGTAGTCGTCGACGGAGAGGATCACAGCTCCGGTGAGACCCACGTCATCGCGCCGGGCGACCACCTCCGGGTGATCCACGTCATAGAGGTGATCTGCGGTCATACGGTCGTGCTCCATCAAGAAGCCGGTCTCGCCGTGCTCTAGGAGGAAACGGATCCGCTCGCGTTCGTCCTCTGGATTCCCGAACCCGGAGAGTTGGAAGATCCGCCATGGTTTGCTCCGGTACATCTCCGGATAGGCGCCACGGGTGAAGGGAGCCTGTCCGGGTGGGGCTGTCACCTTGAGCCAGTGGTCGTCGGGGACGTCCCCAGGGCCGTAATGAGCTGAAAGTGGTATGCCCGACGAGGTCGTGTAAGCCGGCGCTGTCGTGCGGCTGGCGCCTTCCCGCCGCCCTGCGTTGCCAGGCTCCCCGTCCAGCGAGGTGCCTTCCTCTATCCCGCTCACGGCCGTGTCCCGCTCAGCGCCGGCCCAGCTCAGCGCGAGAGCGTCCGGCCGCCGTAGGAGTCGACGTGGACCATATCGTCCACGTCGATCCGGGTCAGCTTGCTCGGGAAGGGCTTCGCCGGCCAGCCTACGGCGATGGTGGCGGCAGTTATGACCCCGTCGGGGATGTCCAGCAACTCTTTGACCTGAGGTTCGAACACGCACAGAAGGGTGGTGAGAGCGCTGCCCAATCCCTCGTTCCTGCACGCCAGCAGGAAGTTCTGCACGATCGGGTAGATCGAACCACCCCCTACGACGCTCAGCCGGCCGAGCTCGTGGTCGGTCGGGTGCAACCCGTCTACCTCGGCACATACCACTACTAGAGCGGGGACCTCGTCGAAATGCTCTGCGAAATGGTCTGCGGCCTCCACCGTTTTCGGCAGAGCCCCTGCGCGCACCTCGCCGGTGCCGATGCCGGACAGGTATGCCTTCCACGGGCCTAGGTACCATTCCTTGAGCTGACGTTTCTTGGTTGGGTCGCGTACCACTACGAAACGGACAGGCTGGCGGTTGCCGCCTTGGGGCCCGAAGCGCGCAGCGTCGAAGGCTCGGTAGAGCACCTCGTCGGGCACTTCCCGATCCTGGTAGTAGCGGCAGGTTCCCTGCGTGCGCATGGCTTCTTCGAGGTCCATCATCCCTCCTGCTGACAGTGCCTAACGATCGTTCGTTAGCGTAGCAGCCGGTGACGGATGCCACAACCCTTTCGAGATGGCTAGACGGTTGCACGCCTGACCCCAGGCGGTAGCCTCGGGGCACGCCCGTGTTTTCACTTAATCCCAGCGGATCTACGAAGGCCGAAACATCTACGAGGCCCGCCCTGCCCTATCGGCCGGGAGTTGCGACGCTCATCTTCGATGGGGACTGTGGTTTCTGCACTGCGAGCGCGCGGTGGGCCGAGCAAGCCTTTACAGGCGCGCAGGTCGCCTTACCTTGGCAGAGCCTGGGAGCGGATGTGCTTGCTTCGATGGGACTGTCAGTCGCCGACGTAAAGTCCGCCGCGTGGTGGGTGGGTTCGGGAGGAACTGCCGAGCGGGGCCACAGAGCCGTCGGAAGGGCGTTGCAAGCCGGGGGAGGTTGGAGGTGGTTCCTCGGCTGGGCATGTCTCAATCCACCGACTAGCTGGCTGGCGTCCGCCGTGTACAGGGCGGTGGTCAGGTGGCGCCACGTGCTGCCGGGTTCCACTGAGGCCTGCCGGCGCAGCGTCTAGCGACAACCCGGCTATCCTGCGAGTCCGGTTAGGGCCGACCCCGGCCGGCCCGGTAACGGGCTATGAGGGTGTTGGTGCTCGAATCGTGGGCAAGGGGAGGGGCCTCAGGAGCGGTGAGCTCTGGGACGATCCGTTGCGCCAGTTCCTTGCCTAGCTCGACCCCCCACTGGTCGAAGGAGTTGATCCCCCAGATGACACCTTGGGTGAGGACCTTGTGCTCGTAGGTGGCGACAAGCTCGCCGAGGATACGCGGCGTGAGCTGTTCGGCGAGAATGGTGTTGGTCGGATGGTTGCCCGCGAAGTACCGGTAAGGCTGGCCTTGCGGGGCCGACCTACCGAAAGCCAATGCCTCGGTCTGCGCGAAGAAGTTGGCCATCAGCAGGTCATGATGGTCCCCGACGTCGTGGTTGGGGGTCACGAAGCCGATGAAATCGGCTGGGATCAACCTGGTGCCTTGGTGGATGAGCTGGTAGTAGGCGTGCTGGCCGTTGGTACCGGGCGTCCCCCACACCACCGGACCCGTGGCCACGTCGACGGGTTCTCCCGAGAGGGTGACGCTTTTGCCGTTGCTCTCCATGTCGAGCTGCTGCAGGTAGGCGGGAAAACGCGCCAGGTAATGGTTGTAGGGCAGGATTGCCTGGGTTTCCGCTCCGAAAAAGTCGTTGTACCAGACCCCTATGAGGCCCAGTAGGACCGGGAGGTTCTCGCGAAAGGGGGCTGAGCGGAAATGCTCGTCGACGGAGTGGAAACCTTCGAGCATGTCGACGAACGCCTCCGGGCCGACAGAGACCATGAGCGAGAGGCCTATCGCCGAGTCGTAGGAGTAGCGACCTCCCACCCAATCCCAGAAGCCGAACATGTTGGAAGTGTCGATTCCGAACTCGGCGACCTTCTCGGCGTTTGTTGACACAGCAACGAAGTGTCTGGCTACCGCAGAACTGTCGCCAAGACCCGATACGAGCCAATCCCGGGCGGTTTTGGCGTTGTTGAGAGTCTCCAAAGTCGTGAAAGTCTTGGAGCTGACGATGAAAAGGGTCGCGCCAGGGTCAAGGTCGTGGGTCGCTTCCCAGATGTCGGAGCCGTCTACGTTGGAGACGAAACGGCATTCGATGCTCCGGTCGGAGAACGGCCTAAGGGCTTCGTAGGCCATTGCAGGACCTAGGTCGGAGCCGCCTATGCCGATATTGACCACTGTGGTGATCCGTTTACCTGTGTGGCCGGTCCACTCCCCCGAACGAACACGGCGTGCGAACTCAGACATTCGGTTCAAAACGTCGTGAACCCCGGGTACAACGTCGACGCCTCCCGTCGTGATCGAAGCTCCCCTAGGCGCGCGAAGTGCGATGTGGAGCACCGGTCGGTCCTCCGTGACGTTGATGTGCTCGCCGGACCACATTGCTTCTATACGCTGAGCCAGCCCTGCCCTCTCAGCGACGGCGACGAGGAGGTCGATCGTGCGTGCCGTCAGACGGTTCTTGGAGTAGTCGAGGTGCAGGTCGGACCCATCGACCCTGAGGGTACGGCCCCGCTCGGGATCCGAGGCGAACAGGTCGCGCAGGTGGACCTCGCGCATCTCTTCACCGTGGGCTGAGAGCGCTTGCCATTCGGGGGTCTCTGAGATACGAACTGGTGATATCTGCACCACCGAAGTATGCCCCAATCAGCGGGCTGGCGGATACCCTTTGGCGTGACGCTGCGCAGGCTCGTGCTCTTCGACGTGGACGGTACGCTAGTGAGAGCCGGGGAGGTCGGCCCGTCTTCGTTCGACCGGGCCGTCGAGGTGATCCTCGGGGTCACACCGGTCGAACGACCTCACATGGCAGGTAAGACCGACGGCCAGATCGTCCGTGAGTACCTCGAAGCGCTCGGTGTTGCACGCGATCAGAAGCTCGTCTCGGCGGTGCTCGAAGCGCTGGGCGTGGCACTCGCGGAGGCCGACGCCAGAGGGGAGATCCGCTCTGGCGGCTTCGCTCTGCCCGGTGTTGCAGAGCTTCTCGAACGGCTCTTCGACGACGACCGGGTCCTGTCGAGCCTGCTCACAGGCAACGTCGCCCCCAACGCAAGGCTGAAGACCGCAGCGTTCGGTCTCGACGGTTGGCTCGACTTCGACGCCGGCGCCTATGGAAGTGACCACCACGACCGGGACCGCCTTGTTCCTATAGCCCTGGAGCGTTCGAGAGATGCGCACGGTGTTGCGTTCGAACCGAAAGACGTGTGGGTGGTAGGTGACACTCCCCGGGACCTGGCGTGCGCGAGAGCCGGTGGAACGCACTGTCTTCTCGTGGCTACTGGAGGCTATTCCTACGTCGAGCTGGCAGACCTGGGAGCGGACGCTGTTTTCGACGACCTCTCGGACGTCGACGCTGTGCAGGAAGTTCTCCTGGAAGGCCTCTGACCGTGCCGACATCTCGGGGATCGTTCATCTAAGGCGGGGGCAGTAACCGCCGGCCTCCTCTCATGCTCTCCAAAGACACCAGGTGACAGCAGACACTGGACTCCTAGGAGACTTAAATCTAATCGGAAGGGATGGTCGAGATTCCGGTAGAAGGATGTTCGAAGAGGGTGCAAGGAAAACTATGAAGCAGCGCCATCGGCGTCCATGGAGGGCAAGGGCGACGGCTGTCTTGGCCTGTGCTGCGGGCTTGTAAGCAGTAGGGCTGGTTTCGCGGGCGGGCGCCGTGACGGTGGCTCCGGTTCTGTCGTGTGATCCCGCTACCGGGGGCTCAGCCTGCACCGTCACTTTCACGACCTCCGGTTCTTGGACCGCCCCGCCAGGAGTTACGAACGTATCGATCAACCTGGCGCGTGCTTTTGGAGGGGGTGAAGGGGGAAGCGAAACCTCGGTGTCGATCGGGCCGACGCCCATCCTCGTGGGCGGTGGTGCCGGTGGTGGAGCCGGGCCCGAGTACGGCGGAGGCGGAGGGGGAGGGGGAGGTTCAGATTTCATCGCAGGCGCCTTGTCCGGAGGCGGCACGTTCAGCGCGGCTGAATCCTCCACCAATACCGGAAATGGATATGTGAAGTTCGCCTACTTTGTCGCCAGCCCACCAGCGACTACTACGACCACCAACACGGCCGCCACGACGACCACGGTGGCGTCATTGGCGGCGCCACCACGACGAGTGTTCCCCGACTTCAGTCGGCCACGCTTGCTAACACCGGCGTCGACAACGTCTTCGCCTTGGCGTCAGGCGCAGGCTTTGTGCGGATCGGAGGGTTGATCCTCGCCGGCGAAAGGTTCTCTCGGCGATCTCTTGGTGCCCATTTCGACTCGAAGCAAGCGAGACGGGGGTCCCGCAAAGGGCGTTTCTCGTCTGGGGGTTCCAAGTTTGGGGCTCCGCATCTGGGGCTCCAAAGGAACTTTTCCGGCCGACAGCTCTCAAGGTAGCGCTTGCAGGGCTGCGACGTCTTCGACGGTCAGTACCCAGTCGGCGGCCACAGAGTTAGATCGCACCTGCTCGGCGTTCGTCGCCCCGGCGATGACCGAGGACACGACCGGGGAGGCGAGAAGCCCCGCGAAGGCGAGTTCAAGGAGGCTGTGGCCTCGGTCGGCGGCGAAACCGGCGAGAGCCTCGATGCGACTCCACTGCTTATCGGAGATCTGGCGGCCGTCCATACGCGTACCTGTCGGGCGTTCCTCGCCTCGGCGGTATTTACCGGTGAGAAGCCCGTTGGCAAGAGGAAAGAACGGCAGAAGCCCGACCCCAGCCTGCGCGCAGGCTGGGAGAAGCTCCTGCTCGGCGCCACGTTCGAGGAGGCTGTAGTGGTTCTGGGCTGACACGAACCGGCTTCGACCATCCCGTCGCGCACTCCATTCCGCCTCGGTTACCTGCCAAGCGGCGAAGTTCGACGAGCCGACATAGAGAACCTTGCCCTCCCGTACGAGATCGTCAAGGGCTGCGAGCGTCTCATCGATCGGGGTGATCCCGTCAGGCCTGTGAAGCTGGTAAAGGTCTATGTAGTCGGTTCGCAGGCGGCGCAGGCTGTCCTCGACAGCCCTACGCATGTACCATCGAGACGCCCTCGCTATGCCCGGGCCTTCACCCATGTCAGAGCCGAATTTGGTAGCAAGGATTACCTTGTCTCGCCGGCCGGCCAGAACTTCGCCGAGCAGGGTCTCGCTTCCGCCGCGATCCCCATAGGTGTTCGCAGTGTCGAGAAGGTTGATCCCGCAATCGATGGCCGCGTCTACCACCGCCTTGGTGCCGGCCACGTCCAGCCTTCCTCCGAAGGACCCCCCGAAGTTGTTGCATCCAAGTCCGACCACTGAAACGGTGAGGCCGGAGGCGCCGAGCTGTCGGTATCTCATGGCAGGTATCGTAGAGCGGATATGACGCTGGCCGGTTTACCCTCCCGGCGCCGTGGTGCAGGGTTACGTTGGATCACCGTCGGGGTGGTCGTAACGATCTTGATCCTGTTGATCGACGCTTCTCTCAAATCGAAGTCCCCGACTCCCACCCACCGGCTTGCGGTAGGCGCATGGGTCGACCAGGTCCTGCCCGCTATAACCTCGTCTACGACGCAAGGCGAGGTGATCGCCGGCATCTGGTCGGGGGGGTTGCCTCGCTCAGGGCCGACTCTTGCAGCGACGATCGACGGGGCCGCAGCTAAGTCGGTCTCTGACTACACGACGATTAGCAAGCTCGACCCTCCCAGCTCCCTCGGGGGATCGGCCGGTCTGCTCGAAGCGAGCCTCTTGGCGCGAAGCCAGGCAGCCTCCACGGTCCAGAAAGTGCTCCTGGCCACGCTCGGTGCGGCTGCGGGCCAGACGCGCCCGGGGGCGCCCACAGACAGTACTGCCGCTCCGCCGTCTGCCGAAGCTCCCCTGCTAGCCCAGGCCGCGTCAGATATAGCAGTAGGCGATCAGGCTTACCAACTGTTTCTCTCTACGTTCCCGACGTCCGCAGGGGTCAAGATGCCCCCTTCCAAGTGGGGTTCCGACTTGAAGCCATACCAGGATCAGCCCGCTCAGATTTTCCTGACCTCTCTGCAGAGTGCTGTCACCACGAGCCCGCTTTACCAGCTGAGTATCTTCTCGGCTTCGCTAAACCCGTCACCGATCACCACCAGAGGCTCTACTCTGGTGCTGCCTGACACGTCAGCTATCAGCGTCGATCTCGTAGTGGCCGACACGGGTAACCAACCGGCGTCTCACGTTACGGTCACAGCCACAATCTCCCCAGCGGGCAGCGGATCGTCGACGGCGAAGGACTTCGTGAACCTCGCAGTCGGACAAGCTTACGCGATAAGCAGCCTTGGCCCTCTCAGCGCGCCCAAGGGCACTCCGGTGACGCTCACAGTGACCGCTGATGTCACGCCACCACCCCAGTCGGGGACGTCTGGGACTCACGCAGCCGTAGTGAAGTCGGCGACTACTACCCTGACCTTCGAAATGCCTACTCCGCCTCCTCCGACTACCAGCACCACCGTACCGGCGGGGTCTCGGAGTCCGACGACTGCGCCCGCAACGCCACGTACCACCGGCGGTTGAAGATACGGCCGACTCCGCCCGGAAGCCGGAAGCTCCGCCTGCTGTCCCGGACTACTGCACCCGACCGAAGGCCATCGGGGTGCCGTCATAGCCCATGGGCTCCAAGCGGACGTCAGAGCCCGGATAGTCGGCTGCGACGACCTGACCGTTTCCGACATACAGGGTCACATGTCCCGGCTGGGGGCCCGAACCGTTGTTGTAGAAGACCAAGTCGCCGGGTTCTAGCTCTGCCTTCGTTATACGGGCCGTGTCGTCGAACTGCGCCACGCTGTAGTGGGGAAGGCTCACGCCAGCGGCATCCCATGCGTACATCACGAGTCCTGAGCAGTCGAAGTCGTTCGGACCGGCTCCAGCCCATACGTAGGGCTTACCGACCTGTTCAAGTGCCATCCGCACCGCTAGCTGTGCTGCGGTTTGCGAGGGGGGCAGAGCGGAGCCGGCGGCTCTCGGGCTACTGGGGGAGCTCTGGTCGTTTGAGGGGGTGGTGACGGCGGGCGTGGGTTGTGCGGCTTGTGGGTTACCGTCGAGTTGGAGAACTTGTCCGGGGTAGATGAGGTTGGGGTCGCCGATATGGTTGATGGCGGCGAGGTTCTCGTAGGTTGTGGAGAAGTTCATGGCGATCGAGTCGAGCGT
>DAHYHI010000092.1:0-115369 GCA_027391075.1 Acidimicrobiaceae bacterium
TAGGAGTCTGGGCCGTGTCTCAGTCCCAGTGTGGCTGATCGTCCTCTCAGACCAGCTACCCGTCGTCGCCTTGGTAGGCCGTTACCCCACCAACAAGCTGATAGGCCGCGAGCCCCTCCCGAAGCGGAATCCATTTCCTCACCCGGCCATGTGACCAGGTGGGGGTATCCGGTATTAGCAGCGATTTCTCACTGTTATCCCGGTCTTCGGGGCAGGTTGCTCACGTGTTACTCACCCGTTCGCCACTAGGTTTTCACCGGCATTGCTGCCGGATCGACCTCGTTCGACTTGCATGTGTTAAGCACGCCGCCAGCGTTCGTCCTGAGCCAGGATCAAACTCTCCATCGAGATCCACTCGCAACTTGCGCTGCAAGCAAACCAGAGAGCCGAGCGGGACCTGGCAGATCCCGCCCAACTGGCACAAGACGGATTTGTTGTCCGTCTAATGCTGAATTGTGGTTGACATCTTCCGTAGGCACTCGCCGTAGGAGCCGGACGAAATCCGACCTACAAGGCAAGCACCAGGCGGAGATGCCCGCACTAGCTTTTGTTTTCCTCTGTTCCGTTTTCAAGGAGCACTGCCCGGGCACACAGTCATAAGACCGGAGGTGCTCGGTTTCGCTACCAGCATCTTGCTGGACCGTATCGGTAGCGGGCCAAAAGCTCGCTGTCCTGTCGGCGCTGCTATCTCCTCCAGCTTAGCAGCTGGATTCGAAGCGGCTTCACACTTTACTCCCCTGCCGGGTTCCTGTCAAGTGACTTGGTTCCGGACTTTCGGGGTTCAGTGGAGCGGGTGTCACTGTAGCAGGTTCTGACTACGTCGCGGCAAGACAAAGCGCCAAAGCTTGTCATTCGCCTTCGAAATTCCAATCCTAGGCGTCCTGACCAGGGCTAAGTCTATTGCATGATTTCTTTGACCCTCGTGGAGAGTGACCGGACTTAACGGGTCGCAAAGGTCGGTTCCGTCGTGTGTGCCGTCGATGCCCATCGCTTGTGTCAAACGGCCCGGACCTGAGCAAAGGTCTGCGTCCCTGCCTACCCGGCCGTCCTTCCAACGCCCGCGTCTCATCACCTCGACACCACCACGGGGTAGGAGAGCACGGATTAGCACGGCTCCCGCTTCACCCTCGTCGCCGGTCACCACGTTGGCACACCAGTGGACGCCGTAGCTCCTATAGACATACAACAGCCCGGCCCTCCCGAACATCGTCGCGTTCCGAGCGGTCCTGCCACGATAGGCGTGCGAAGCGGGGTCATCGGCGCCGCCGTAGGCCTCTACCTCGACGACAATCCCGAGCTGCCCGTCGCCGCCTGCCAGGATGGAGCCGAGCAGGGCCGGGGCAACTACGTCGGCCCTGTCTCGTAGAAGCTGTCTCGAAAAGCTGCGGCCGGCACCTCCGGACCTAAGCCTCGGAGTGTCCACCAAGTTCGAGCTCGACCTTGGTGATCAGCTCCTTGAAGCTCTCAATTTGGGCCCGCACAGGGAGCGGTCCGGCACCGCCGGGGGTCGTGCGCCGCAACACAGCGGTCCCAGGTTCAAGGAGACCGACGGCCTCGCTTCCCAAGGCCGGGTGCGCCTCGACCAGCTCGTCCAACGGCACGTGTCGTTGCATCGCGTCCCTCACCAGACCACCGACGATGGCGTGCGCCTCGCGGAAGGGCGTGCCCCCAGCGACGAGCCACTCAGCCAGGTCCACCGCGCAAGCGAAAGGTGTGTCAGCGGCTTGTCGCATCCTGGCCAGGTTCCAAGTAGCAGTCGCTAGCAGGCCCGTAAGGGCACTCAACCCCCGGTTCGTCTGGTCCAACGCGTCGAAGAGCGGCTCCTTGTCCTCTTGGAGGTCCCTGTTGTAAGACAGGGGCAGCCCCTTGAGAGTCGCCATGAAACCGGCCAGCTCCCCAATAAGCCTCCCCGAGCGACCGCGAGCAAGCTCGGCGATGTCAGGGTTCTTCTTCTGCGGCAGCATCGAGCTGCCCGTAGAATAAGCGTCGTCCAAGGTGACAAAACCGAACTCCTCGGATGACCACAGCACAAGTTCTTCGCCGATCCGGGACAGGTGAACGCCGATCAGCGCAAGCGCGAACAACGACTCAGCCACGAAGTCGCGGTCAGATACAGCGTCGAGCGAGTTGTCGAAGCGGCGAGCAAAGCCGAGCAGAGCCGCCGTACGGTCAGGATCCAAGGCTAAGGACGACCCGGCGAGGGCACCAGCCCCGAGGGGGGAAACGTCGACCCTTCGTCGAGCATCCTCTAGTCGCTCGACGTCGCGAGCGAAAGCCCACCCGTGCGCTAGCAGATGGTGCGAGAGCAGAACAGGCTGGGCTCGCTGCAGGTGCGTGTAGCCCGGCAAGTACGCTTCGCCGGCCTCGATCGCACGCCCTAGCAAGACCTTCTGCAATCCGACGAGGTTGCGAGCGACTCGGCGTAGCTCCCGCTTTGTGAACAGGCGGAGGTCGGTGGCAACCTGGTCGTTGCGGCTCCTGCCGGCGTGAAGCTGGGCGCCAGCCCGGCCAGCCAGCTCGGTGACGCGTCGTTCCACGACGCTGTGGATGTCTTCCTCCCCGGGGTGAAACTCCAGTTTGGAACTCAGCACTTCTTCCCGCACGTGGTCGAGGGCCGCCTGCATGATCACGCCGTCGGACTCGGCAACGATACCTGCCCCTACCAGCCCTGCGACGTGTGCTTTGGAACCGGCGATGTCGTCGAGTGCCAGCCTGTTGTCGTAGCCGAGGCTCACGGTGTAATCGAGCAGCGCCTCCGCTGGGTCAGTCGCACCGAAACGACCCTGCCATAGGGTCGCCATCAGCAGCCCAGACCTGCGGTAGCGTTCAACGGCCCATCACAGCCCGGCGAGGCGTGAAATTCGATCGGCAAGAGCGCAACCTCCAGTCTGTTCGTCGGCAACCACCAGCAACGTGTCATCACCAGCAACAGTACCTACCACTTCGGCAAGTCCCGCCCGGTCCAACGCCGACGCCACCACGTGCGCAGACCCGGGCGGTGTCCTTACGACCACCAGGTTCGCCGACGAGGTGACCTCCACCACCCAGTCGCCTAGGACTCTCCGCAGGTGCTCCTCAGGAGCTACACGATCTTTAGGTAGGTCGGGGACGGCGTAGATGGACTCACCTCCGGCCGCTCGAACTTTCACAGCTCCTATCTCCTCTAGATCCCGTGACACCGTCGCCTGTGTAGCCTCGACTCCAGCTTCGGCCAGCAGCTCTACGAGCTGACCTTGGCTGGCTACCGCGTGGAGCTCCAAGATCTGCTCGATGCGGTGTTGGCGCGCCGCTCGGGGGAGCCTCATTCGCCGACCACCCACTCGCATATCGCCCGGGCGGCGTGCATACGGTTCTCCGCCTGATCCCAGACTGCGCTCCTCGGACCGTCGATCACAGACGCTTCGACTTCCATCCCCCGATGCGCAGGGAGGCAGTGCATGAACACCGCTTGGGGCGCAGCGCGCGACATGAGCGCTTCGGTGACGCAAAAACCCCTGAAGGCCTCGACCCGCTCCGCCTCCTCGCCTTCTTGGCCCATCGACACCCACACGTCGGTGCACACGGCGTCAACTCCGCCCACTGCGCTATAAGGGTCTGTGGTCACCTCGACGGACACGCCGCGGCTCCTTGCGGCACGCAGGGTGGCCTCGTCGAGCTCGTATCCTCGCGGGCTCGCAACAGCCACGTCCACGCCCACCATGGAACAGGCGATCACCAGGCTTCGAGCGACATTGTTGGCGTCACCGACCCACGCTACGCGCCGACCCTTCAAGGTGCCCCAACGCTGTTGCATCGTGAGCAGATCCGCTACTGCCTGCGAAGGGTGCGAAACCTCGGAGAGAAGGTTTACCACCGGCACGGCATCGACGCTGGCCATTCCCTCCAGCGAGGCGTGCTCGGCCACTCGAGCGGCCACGATGGCGTGGTAGCGAGCGAGAACGCGGGTCACGTCCTCCACGCTCTCGCGCGTGGCGATGCCGATCTCCTCTCCGCGAATAGCAACTGGGTGACCGCCAAGGGCGACGACCGCCATCTCGAAGGCGTTACGCGTCCGGTTCGACGGCTTCTCGAAGATCAAGGCTACGCCTCTACCTTCGAGGATCCGTGCCGGCCGGCGGTTCGCCGCGGCCGCCAGGACCCCTACCAGGTCCGCCTCAGAAAGGTCGTCTACTTCGAGAAGGTGCCTCATCCGAGCACCCGGGAAAGGATCCCCACGGCCTCGTCGATCTCTGCTTCGCTCACAAGCAGCGACGGAGCCAGGCGCAAAGCACTGGGCGTGACGGCGTTCACAACCAAGCCGGCGTCGAGCGCTGCGGCCGCTAGCGCCCCGGCTGAACGTCCCTGCTCCAACTCTGCAGCAAGCAGCAGGCCGAGCCCGCGAACTTCTCGCACTCCGTTTAGCTGTGACAGCTTACTTGACAGATAAGCCCCGGCCGCTTCGGCGCGCTTGGGTGCGTCAACCGACTCCATTACACCGAGCGTCGCCAGCGCAGCCGAGGTCGCCAAGGGTTGGCCCCCGAAGGTCGAGCCGTGATCGCCGACCACGAAGGCTTCAGCGACGTCCTGTCTCGCCCAGCATGCCCCTATGGGAACCCCGTTTCCCAACGATTTTGCGACGGTGACCACGTCGGGGGCCACCCCGTATCTTTGGAAGGCGAACCACCGACCTGTTCTAGCGAGACCCGTCTGAACCTCGTCGAGTATGAGAAGCGCCCCGGCTTCGTCGCAGATTCGACGCACTTCACGCAGATATTGCTCGCCGGCAGGGTTGACGCCACCCTCGCCTTGCACCACCTCGATAAGGACGGCACACACAGAGGGGTCCATCGCCTTGCGAAGGTCCTCGGGGTCTTTCCAGGCAACGTGGCGGAACCCTTCCG
The DNA here is from genome assembly GCA_027391075.1 of Acidimicrobiaceae bacterium. Lineage (GTDB taxonomy): Bacteria > Actinomycetota > Acidimicrobiia > Acidimicrobiales > Palsa-688 > JAJZAM01. Next base: position 4,881 of record DAHYHI010000092.1, read on the forward strand.
GCAGCGGCTGGAAGGCTTCGTGCTTGGAAGGCTGGCCGGTCGCGTGCAGCGTCGCCAACGTCCTGCCGTGGAACGACCCGTAGGCGCTTACCACGACGTGACGGCCCCGCCCTCCGAAGCGCCGGGCGAGCTTGATGGCTGCTTCGTTGGCTTCTGCCCCGCTGTTGGCGAAGAACACCTGGCCCGGACCGGCGTCTATCAGCCGGTCGAGAACCTCGGATAGCTCCCGCTGTGGCAGAGTTCCAAAGAGGTTCGACACGTGTACGAGGGTGCCGGCCTGCTCGCAGACGGCTCTGGTCACCGCCGGATGGCAATGACCGATCGACGTGACCGCGAGGCCGCTGAGAAAGTCCAGGTAGCGTTTGCCGCGCTCGTCCCACAGCACGCTACCCGAGCCTTTGACGAAGGTCACCGCCTGTGGCGGGTAGGTTCCCATCAGGGTCATGAGTCGGTCACCATCGTTCCTATCCCTTCCCTGGTAAAGATCTCCAGGAGTAGCGAGTGCGGTGCGCTTCCGTCGAGGATGTGCACGTTGCCGACGCCGGCTTGGACTGCTTTCATCGCCGAACGTGCCTTCGGGATCATCCCACCGTCGATATCTCCGCGCTCGATCATTGAAGCCAGCGTGCTAACAGGCACCGTCGACATGCGTGTTGCAGGATCGTCCCGGTCGGTGCGGATGCCGTCGACGTCGGTTAGATAGACGAGCTTCACGGCGTTGACTGCGGCGGCGATCGCCCCTGCAGCAGTATCCGCGTTTATGTTGTAGGCCTGTCCGTGCTCGTCGGTGCCGATGGTCGCGACCACCGGTATCAGGTCCTCTGCCATCAGCCTGTCAAGCAGCTCTGGGCGAACAGAGCTCACCTCGCCGACGAAACCAAATTTGGGATCTTTCGCCTCGGCGGTTATCACCCCGGCGTCCTCGCCCGACACGCCCACGGCGAGCGGTCCGTGGCGGTTGATCGCTGCGACGATGTCACGGTTCACTTTGCCGACCAGCACCATGCGGGCGATGTCGAGGGTGTCGGCGTCGGTGACCCGCAGCCCGTCGACAAACTCCGGTACCTTTCCGAGCCGGGCCATGAGCTCCCCGATCTGTGGACCGCCGCCGTGAACCACGAGCGGTCTCATGCCGACTGAGCGCATCAGTACCACGTCGGTGCAGAACGATTGCAGCGCCTCGTCGTGACCGACGCTTCCGTCGACCCCCAGTGCGTTCCCGCCATACTTGACTACGACCACTTGGCCCCAAAAGCGCCGGATGTACGGCAGGGCCTCGACGAGGATCTCGGCTTTAGCGGACGCAGATAGGCCGCTCACGGATACAGTCCGATCGTCGACAGCCCGCTGCGCTCGTCGATGCCGACGGCGGCGTTGGCGCACTGAACCGCCTGGCCGGCCGCACCCTTGGTGAGATTGTCGAGGGCGCAAATCGAAATGACCCAACCGGTGCGCTCGTCGCGTCGGGCCGTCAGGTGAGCGGTGTTCGATCCGAGCGTCGCCTTGGTAGAAGGCGACCGCTCGGACACCACTACGAACGGCTCATCTTTGTAGAAGTCTGCGAGTACGCCGAGAGGGTCGGAGTGCGACGCAGGGCGGGAGTAACAGGTTGCGAGGATCCCACGGTTCATCGGTGCGAGGTGCGGGGTGAAGATGACCTGGGCTCCGCTGGCTTGTTCGATCTCGGGTGTGTGCCTGTGGTTAACAAGGCCGTACGCGACGAAGTCCTCGTCGACTGCGTTGAAGTGGGTGTTGGGCTTGGGCGCGCGCCCCGCTCCAGACACGCCGCTTGCGGCGTCGACGATCACCCCGGACGGGTCGACCGACCCGCTCCTGACCAACGGAGCTAGCGCGAGAGCCGCCGCTGTCACGTAGCAGCCCGCAGCTGCTATCAAAGACGCTCCAGCAAGCTGCTCACGGTACAGCTCCGGGAGGCCGTAGACCGCTTCGGAGAGAAGCTCGGGACATGCATGCTCGTGGTTGTACCAAAGCGGGTAGAGGGCCGGATCGCGGAGGCGGAAGTCGGCAGCCAGATCCACGATGACACCCACCTTGGAGCGCAGCCGCGGCACGAGGTTTTGGGAGACCCCGTGGCCCATCGCCAAGAAGACGACGTCGAGCCCATCGGCCTTTTCGGGGTCGGCTTCGACGAAGACGTCGTCGGGGTACGCAACAGCAAGGTTGGGATAAAGCGAAGCGACGGGAGTTCCAGCCTGGCTGTCACCGCTGAGCATCACGACCTCGAAGCTGGGGTGCCCGGCGAGAATCCTCAGAAGCTCGGCGCCGGCGAAGCCTGACGCACCGAACACTCCCACTGACCGCCTGGAAACCATTGCAGTACTATACACAACTCTGCATAGTCATGCGGCCTGTTTGGCCGCGCGGCTCTAGCAGTGGGTCGTCAGCTTCTCAACTGTGCGCCTAGGCGGGCCACTCCATGGATCATCGATTCCCGTACCTGCGAGATCTCTGAGTCGTCGAGGGTCCTGTCCGTTGCCCGAAGGCGAACACGGAAAGTCAAGCCGCGCCTTGCCTCACCAAGCTCGGGCGAGTGGTAGACGTCGATCAAGGTGACGCTTTCCACCGGGCTTTCCCCGCCGAGCGGCGCAGAGGGCGGGGTGTGACCAGGCGCTCCGCCGCCGGCCGACCCGCCGGCTCCCTGCAGGCCTCCCATGCGAAGGGTAGCGGCGACCGTGGACGCAGCGACGGCGTCGGGGACTACGAACGCCAGGTCGATGTCCGCAGCTGGAAACCTGCTCACCTCCTGCGCCCGGCGGTCCCGTCGGGCCACGCCGACTAGAGCATCCAAGGAGATGTCCAGCCAGCCGACCCTGCCGGCCAGCCCGTAGGCGGCCGACACTTCCCCGGCGACCTCTCCGACGACCCCGAGGTTCACACCCCCGGCCCCAATGCGGCCGGCGCGCCCCGGGTGCAATCCGGCTGCGGGTTCGCCGGCGATGACCGGATCTTGGAGGCGCAAAGCGTCCGCTATCAACACCCAAGTCCTCACCGCCGCTTCTACCGGCCCGTCCCGGCCAGCAGACCGGGGCAGGGCGATTGCGACGCCGAGGCGCTCCTCTTCGACCGGTAGGTTTGCATCCCCTGAGGGAGCTTGGAAGACCCGTCCTATCTCGAACAGGGCGAGGTCGTCGGCTTGGCGGTCATTGTTGTAACGCAGCGCACGCAGCATCCCCGACAGCAACGACGGCCGCAGGATCGACTCGCTGGCGTCAAGAGGATTGTCGACTTGAACTCCAGCAGGCCCGACCCCGACCGCGTCGAGATCCGCCGTAGAGATAAACGTAGTAGTCCACGCCTCGTCGAAGCCAGCTCCTACGAGAACCCCCCGCAGGCGACGTCTTTGGTCGGCTACGGCGGAACGCACAGCGCCGGTGCGCTTGCGTGACGGGGGAAGCGTCCTCGCAATACGCCCGTAGCCGAGCATTCGCGCGACCTCCTCGACGAGGTCTATCTCCCGGCTGCACTCGAGACGCCACGTTGGCACGGTCACCGACGCTCGGCCTTCACCCGTCCCCTCAACCGCGAAACCTAGAGGCGTCAGCAGCTCCTCGACTTCATCGTCAGAGAGGGAGGTCCCCAGAAGCGAGTTGACACGCGCCGTGCGCAGCCCCACCACCGGCGCCGCGGGGGTGTGCACGGGGTCGCGGTACTCGGCGGTCGCCCCGAAGCGCACTTTGTCGCCCCCGTCAAGCGTCCCCAGAAGGCCGACGAAGCGTTCGAGGGCCCGGCCGGCAAGCTCCGGGTCGACGCCGCGCTCGAAGCGCGTCCGAGCTTCGGAGCCCAGCCCCAGCCTCTTGCCGGTTCTGGCGATGGCATTCGGATCGAAATAGGCGCATTCGAGCAGCACCCGACGAGTCGCGTCGTCGATCTCGGCGCTCGCCGCACCCATCACGCCTCCGATGCCGACCGGGGAGCCATCGGCGTCGCAGATCACGCAGTCCTCGGGCCCGACATGGCGCACCATCCCGTCTAGGGTGCGGACGGTCTCCCCGTCGCGGCCTCGCCTCACCGAAAGGCCGGCGCCGCCCAGACGGTCGAGGTCGTAGGCATGGTTGGGTTGGCCGACGTCCAGCATGACGTAGTTGGACACGTCGACGATCCCGCTGATCGGGCGCATGCCGGCGAGGGTCAGGCGGCGGCTCATCCAAAGCGGGGAGGGTCCACCGGGCACATCCTCTATGACAGTCGCGCAGAACCGTGGGCAGATCTCGCCGGCGTCGACGCTAAGCGGAGCGACGGCGACCCGCGGGTCGGGAGTCCCCGGCACGGGTGTAGAAGGCCAGGACCACTTCTCGCCGAGCGCGGCGGCGAGGTCTCGTGCTATCCCCGCCATGCACAGAGCGTCGGGCCGGTTCGGCGTCACGTCGATATCGAAGACCACGTCAGGATGGACGCCCAGCGCCTCGGCGAGGGGCACTCCAGGTGCAGCGCTGCCTTCGGGTAGGACCAGGAGCCCGTCGGACCCTCCCAAGTAGTTCAATTCGAGCTCCGCCGGGGAGCACAGCATCCCGTTGGACACCTCACCGCGCATCTTGCGCTTCGAGATCTTGAAGTCGCCGGGCAGGACCGCCCCCACCGGGGCGAGGGGGACTAAGTCGCCGACGTCGAAGTTCCACGCGCCGCAGATGATCTGAAGGGCGTTGCCGTCTCCAGCGTCGACGTCGACGATCCTGATGCGATCCGCATCCGGATGCCTTCGAATGTCGAGGACTTTCGCCACTACAACGTCGCCGATGCCCTCCCCGACCGTCTCGACAGACTCTACGACCAGCCCGAGGCCACTCAAAGTCTCGGCGATGCGCTCGGTGGGGGCGTCGAGGGGGGCGTAGTCACGCAGCCAGGACAGGGGGGCTCTCATCTCAGGCTCCTAGAACTGGGAGAGGAATCGGACGTCGTTGTCGAGAAGCGCCCGCATGTCGGCGAGAGAGGTCCTCACCTGTGCCAGCCGGTCGATTCCGAACCCGAATGCGAATCCGCTGTAGCGCTCCGGGTCGATCCCAGTCGCCGCGAACACGTTTGGGTCGACCATTCCGCAGCCGCCGAGCTCGATCCAACCCGACCCGCTGCACGTGCGGCATCCAGACCCGGCGCAGATGGGGCAGGTCACCTCGAACTCGGCGGACGGCTCGGTGAAAGGAAAAAACGACGGCCGAAGACGGGAGTGCATGCCCTCACCGAAGAAAGCCTCCGTGAATACGTCGATAACCCCTGCCATGTCCCCGAAGGTGATTCCCTCGTCTACGACGAGACCCTCGATCTGGTGGAACACAGGCAGGTGCCTGGCGTCTGGCGTGTCCCTACGGTAGCAGCGACCCGGCATCACCGAGTAGATCGGAAGGTCACCTTTCGACATGAGACGCACCTGCACCGGCGAGGTGTGGGTGCGCAAAAGTACCGTCTCAGGAGTTCCCAAGCGCAGGTACAACGTGTCCCACATACCCCGGGCCGGGTGGTCCGGGGGCATGTTCAGAGCCTCGAAGTTGTACCAGTCCGTCTCCACTTCAGGGCCTTCTACGACGTTGAAGCCCATAGAGACGAAAGTGTCCTCCAGCTCGTCGCGTGTCTGGGTGACCAAGTGAAGGTGGCCGGCTGATCTGCTCGAAGCGGCCAAAGGTGGGCGCCGCCATCCGCAGGCGATCTCGCTCAGGTCAAGACGCTCCTCGACGAGGCGTCGCTGGGCGTCGCGCCTGGCCAGTTCGTCGCGGACCTGCCGGGCGAGGTCGCTGAGGGCCTGGCGAGTCTGTTGGAGCGCCTTGCCTGCTTCGGCTCGCTCCGAGGCGGCTAGATCCTTCAAGGCTGCTCCTAGCCCTGCCAGAGGCGACCGCTTCCCGAGGATAGAGCGCTCGACCTCGGCGAGTGTCTCAAGATCCGAAACGACGCCCAGGCGGATCTCGGCATCGGAGCGCAGGCTCTCAAGTGTCGATCGTATGGTCTGGATGTCCGTCAATGCCTCAGCCGCCTGTCGAGATCTCTGCTCCCCTGCTCCAGGCGGGGGTGACGCGGACCGGTCGCCTTCGATCGGTCAGGCTCAACATTACCCGCCGGTCGCTCGGACTCCCGCCCGACTTCCCGAGAGGATCGACCACGCCGGGCCACTTCGAAGCACAACACCGCTGCGGCCATGGCGACGTTCAAGGATTCCGAGCCCACAGCCATCGGGATCGTAACCCCGCCATCCAGGGAGTTAAGAAGGTCCGCTGGGATACCCCGGCTCTCACCGCCGGCGACGACCGCTACGGGACCCGCTAAGTCGACCTCGTCGTAGTCGACACCCCCACGCGCTACCGCCCCGAGGCGCCGGTAGCCCAGGTCCGCCAGTGTGGCGAGCGCAAGCCCTGCGGCCACCTTGGTGATCAGCCGGCAGTGCAACAACGCCCCAGCGGAAGCCCGGACCGCCTTGGGATTGTACGCGTCGGCGCAGCCGTCGCAGACCACGACGCCCTCCGCTCCCGCCGCCACCGCCGCTCGGATCGAAGTACCCAGATTTCCCGGGTCGGCAACGTCGACGCATACCAAGACCAAACCGAGGGCGGGGAGATCCCCCAGCGATGCCTCAACCATTTCGGTCACCGCCAGGACACCCTGCGGGCTGACCGTCGCAGAAACCCGCCTCATGGCACCCGGGGCTATGATGGCGACACGAGCCCCTAAAGCCGCCGCCCGCCGCCCGAGATCGTCGAATCGCCTACGAGACTCTTCCGAATCGAAGAACACAGAGTCGACCTGCCGGCCCGACGAAAGGGCCAGCTCGACCAGTTTGGGGCCCTCTACCACGAACCTCTTGGCCGCAAACCTAGCGCGTGGGTCGCCAACAAGGTCCGCCAAGAAGCGCACCTTCCGGTTACGCGCCGAAAGCGACTCCCCGGCGCCGGGATCCGCCAAGCTTCGCTGTGCTGTCAGCTCGAAGCTGACGCCAAGGCGTCCTTGGCCACTTGTACCAAACCGGCGAATGCGGCCTCGTCGTGGACCGCCAGATCCGCGAGGATCTTGCGGTCCACCTCCACCTGAGAAGCGTGGAGCCCCGCGATAAGCCTGCTGTAACTCAGGCCGTGGAGCCGGGCCGCTGCGTTGATGCGCTGGATCCAAAGCTGGCGGAAATCACCCTTACGCGCCCGGCGGTCCCGGAACGCGTACTGCATAGAGTGCATGACCTGCTCGTGAGCGGCCCTGTAGCTTCGGCTTTTATTACCGAAGTAACCCTGGGCCTGCTCTAGTACCGCACGACGATGCTTCTTGCTATGAACGGCGCGCTTGACTCTTGCCATCGCCGGCTCCTCTCAGAATAGACGTATAAGGCTCACTCGTCCCAGACACCGTTGGGAACTCCGGCGGGGCCGACCCTACGGTCCGGTGCGTGGACCGCCTCACGGCAGTGGGGACTGTCACAGACCCAGAAGTCGCTTAACCGCCCTTACGTCCCCGCTGGACACGTCGGCTTCGCGGCCTAGACGGCGGGTACGGGTCGAAGACTTCTTCTCGAGGATGTGTGAACGAAAAGCGCGGCGACGCCGCAGCTTCCCGGTACCAGTGACCTTGAAGCGCTTCGCAGCGCCCCTGTCGGTCTTCATTTTCGGCATGCTCGTGACAACTCCTAGTTCGAATCGACAAGTCTAGCTGTTTTAGCCCGCCCATAGCCACTTCGGCGCGCTTGGGACCCCAACGAGGGCCGCTGCCTGCGTCAGGAGGCGCTGGCGACCGTGCTGGCTGCGTCGACCGTGCTGGCCGCGTCAACGCCGTTACCACCAACCGCATCTTCTTTCGGCGCAGGGGCAGCGTCAGAAAGCTCCGTGTCCACCAGGGGCGGATCGTCGCTGACGGCAGGGCCGGCCGCGGCATGCGAAGCGGAATCTGCTGGCAAAGCCTGCCCGGGTGCGGTCGCCGGCTTGCGGGTCTGCGGTCTGCGCTCCGGAGCCAGGACCATGATCATGTTACGGCCGTCGAGCTTGGGAGCTGCCTCGACCTTGCCGACGCCTTCGACCTGCTCAGCGACTTGGTCGAGAATCTTCTTACCCAGGTCCGGATGGCTCATCTCACGACCGCGAAACATGATGGTGATCTTGACCTTGTGACCCTCACCCAAGAACCGGGCGACCTGACGGGTTTTGGTGTCGAAGTCCCCGACACCGATCTTGGGTCGGTACTTCATCTCCTTGATACCCGCGCTGGTCGACTTGCGCTTCGATTCCTTGGCTCTCTGCGCCGCCTCGTACTTGAAACGGTTGAAATCCATGATCCGGCACACTGGAGGGTTCGCCTCCGACGCGACCTCCACAAGGTCGAGATCCAACCTGCGCGCAATGCTAAGAGCTTCGGGAAGAGGCTTGACCCCTAGCTGGGCACCGTCCGGACCGATAAGGCGAACCTCGCGTGCACGGATGCGGTCGTTGGTCCGGTGCTCGTTCTGATCAGTCGAAGGGGCTATGCGAGATCTCTCCTGGTATCGAGTGGCATGGACGGTCTGCGATTTTCATTTTCCCTATTAGGGTAGCTGAAATGAGCACGCTTTGGACACCTAGCGGAGAGCGTCCCATCCCCAGACCGGCACCGCCCTCCGAACAGCCCTCACCCAACCGTAGCGCGAGCACCGCCCGACACGACGACACCTCGGGCGGGTATCGCGAGTCCGAGGGCAGCGGGGACCCTACGATCGACCAGGAGGAGCTTCGCCTCCTTAGGGACCGCCTTGCGGCGACACCGGCCGACGTGGTGATAGCAAACCATGCGTATGGGATCTTCGAGCTCGCCGGACTTCACTTGTCGCTCGACCCGCCCCAGCTTGACCAAGCCCGGCTGTGCATCGACGCTTTCGGCGTGCTGGTCGAAGGTCTGGGGGACCGTCTGGGCGAGCCCGCCGCCCAGCTACGTGAGGCTCTCAGCCAGCTGCGCCTTGCGTTCGTTCAGGTTGCGTCAGCAGCACAGGGAGGACCACCGGCCACAACCGTCTAGGCCGGACCTTCTACGCCCTCCGGCTAGGCCGGAGCTATGCCGGCTGCTTCGAAGACGCCTCCGTGAGCCGCCACGGCGACGAAACCGACTCGGGCGCCCACCTCGACGCTGCGCGTTCCGTCTGCTATCTGCGTGCAGTGAAACCGGTAACGCAAAGCTGTTTGAGCGTCGACCTCCACGGTTCCAATGCCGACCTGCACGTCGAAGTCGACCACCGTCCCTACCAGGCGCTCACCTGTGACAGGGCTCGTCACGGCACGATCTTCGCGATCGGCAGCTCGATGATGTCGGTCGCCCCATGGTCTTTGAGGTCAGGGATCAAAGTGTTGATCGTGTGCTTTGGAACGACGGCTTCGACGGCGAAGGCGTCCTCCCCGAAAAGCTTCGACACCGTCGGAGATTTCATGGCCGGAAGGATGCCGATTACAGCGTCGAGGGATCCCGGGTCGACGTTCAGCTTGACCAGGACACGTGTCCGCGCGATCAGCGTTCCGTCCAGCAAGCTCTTGAGCTGCACCATTGCGTGGCGCTTCGCGTCGTCAGCGTAGGACACCGGGTTGGCCACCAGCTCGGTGTAGGACTCCAAGACGGTCGCTACGACACGAAGGCCCGCCGCCCTAAGGGCCCGGCCGGTCTCGGTGATCTCTACTACCGCGTCGGCTACGTCGGGGATCTTCGCCTCTGTAGCACCGTGGGAGAGGCGCACCTCGGCTCGCACCCCGTGGGCCTTGAGGAATCTAGCGGTCAGCTGTGGGTACTCCGTAGACACCCGGGTCCCGGGTGGAAGGTCGGCGACGTCTCTCACAGGCGAGGCGTCGGCCACAGCTAAAACCACGCGGATCGGGCGGGTGGTGGCCTTGCTGTAGCGAAGCTGGCCGAGCGAGACCACGTCGCTGGCGGTTTCCTCGATCCAGTCCCGGCCGGTGATCCCCAGGTCGAAAAGGCCTTCGCTTACGTAAAGGGGGATCTCCTGGGGGCGAAGGATTCGCACGTCGTCTACGCGGGGATCGTCGATCGTCGCTTTGTAGTCGACGTCGGACTGTCTGCTGACGGCGAGGTCGGCGTCGGAGAACAACTCGAGCGTTGCGCGTTCGAGTGAGCCTTTCGGAAGGACCAGCTTCAACACCGCTTAGCCCTCCCGCGAAACAGCCGGTATCTCCGCTAGGAGGTTCACCATCTCGATGGCGCCGAGAGCAGCCTCGAATCCCTTGTTGCCGGCCTTGGTCCCGGAACGCTCGACGGCCTGTTCGATCGTGTCGGTGGTGAGGACACCGAAGATGACGGGGACGCCGGTGTCGAGCGCTGCCCGCGCGACCCCGGCCGCTGCCTGCCCCGCCACCATGTCGTAGTGCCCGGTCGCTCCGCGTATCACCGCTCCCAGGGTGATCACCGCGTCGAAAGCACCGGAGGCTGCCAGCCGGGACGCTACCAGCGGCAACTCGAAGGCGCCGGGGACCCAGGCGAGGGTGATGTCGGCTTCGGCGACGCCGTGACGGCGAAGGCAGTCGAGGGCCCCGTCCACGAGGCGGGTGGTGATCGTGTCGTTGAATCGCGACGCTGCGATCGCGAACCGCTTGCCGGTGCCGGCGAGGGCGCCCTCCAACGTCTTCACAGACCTGCTCCCTCTTCGAATAGGTGTCCGAGACGATCTCGCTTCGTGCGAAGATAGCGGATGTTCTCCTCGTTTGGCTCGGTGTGGATCGGCACCCGCTCGACTATCTGCAGTCCGTAGCCCTCCAGCCCACCGCGCTTTGCGGGATTGTTGGTCATCAGGCGCATAGTCGTTACACCGAGATCGACTAAGATCTGAGCTCCTATCCCGTACTCCCTGCTGTCCACGGGCAGGCCGAGCTCGACGTTCGCGTCCACGGTGTCCAGACCGCCGTCTTGGAGTTCGTAGGCGCGCAGCTTGTGCGAGATCCCGATGCCTCTGCCCTCGTGGCCTCTCAGGTACACGACGACGCCGAGGCCCTCCTCGGCGATGCGTTGCATCGCACCGTGAAGTTGCGCTCCGCAGTCGCAGCGCATGGAGGCGAACACGTCCCCGGTGAGGCACTCGCTGTGCACTCTGACCAAGACATTCTCGGCGTGGGCCGGGTCTCCCATGACGAAAGCCAGATGCGTCTCGCCGTCCAAGACGCTGGTGTAGGCGACGCAGCGGAACTCGCCGAACGTCGTCGGGAGACGAGCATCGGCGCTTCGTGTCACCAGTCGTTCCGTGCGACGCCGGTAGCGAATGAGGTCTGCGATGGTAACGATCGGAAGCCCGTGACGAGCGGCGAATGTCTCAAGCTCGGCACGCCTCGCCATACCCATACCGTCCTCGGTGACGATCTCGCACAGGACTCCGGCCGGCGCCAACCCAGCCATCTTGGCGAGGTCTACTGCTGCTTCGGTATGGCCGGCCCTTTTGAGCACGCCTCCGTCGCGGGCCCTAAGGACGTGCAGGTGGCCGGGCCTGAGAAGGTCGTCAGGAGACGTTCTCCTGTCAGCTAGAGCGACGGCAGTGGCAGATCGATCCTGCGCCGAAATGCCCGTAGTAGTGCCAGACCGCAGATCGACCGTGACAGTGAAAGCTGTCCGCTGGCTTTCGGTGTTGCGTGCGACCATCAGAGGCAACTCGAGCTCGTCCGCTCGCTGGTTCGTTATCGCAGCGCAGATCAGTCCTGAGGTGTGACGGACGAAGAAGGCCATCGTCTCAGGGCTGGCGTGCTCGGCGGCTACGATCAGATCCCCTTCGTTCTCTCGGTCCTCGTCGTCGACGACAACGACCATCCGCCCCGCTGCTATGGCCGCAACCGCCTCGTCCACGCTGGAGAACGTCATTGGGCGGCTCCGCCGTCACGGTTCGAGCTGTCGCCTACAGCGCTGTGGGAAGACGCGTACGGCGTCGAAGCCCCTGCCCTGAGAAGCCGCTCCACGTATTTGGCGATGACGTCTACCTCCAAGTTCACGGCGTCGCCGACCTTGCGGCGGCCAAGGATGGTGGCCTCCATGGTATGGGGGATGACGGCGACTGCGAAGAAATCCTCGCCTGCCTCAACTACGGTGAGACTGACCCCGTCGACGGTCACGGACCCCTTCTCGACTATGTACCTGCCGAGACCTGGGGGTAGAGACACCTTGAGCTCGGGTGAGGGACACAGAACGGCACCTGTAGCGTCGACGTGACCTTGAACCAGGTGACCGCCAAGTACGTCTTGTGCGCTAAGCGGCAACTCCAAGTTCACAGGATCCCCGACGCCGAGGGCGCCTAGGTTCGTTCGGGCGAGCGTCTCGGGGACAGCATCCGCCGACCAGTGTCCGGCGCCGACTTCGGTGGCCGTTAGACAGCACCCGTTCACGGCGACGGACCCACCCACGACTAACCGGGCTGCTAGACGCTCGGAGCGGACCCGAATGCAGCGGCCCCCTTCGGGGGCGCCAAGCGACGAGATAGCCTCGACGATCCCGACATCTTCTACTATCCCGGTGAACACGGCCCTCACCGTAGGCTATCGCCGGCCCCGGTCACCAGATCGACTCGCAGGTCGCCTCCGAGGGAGCGAACCGAAGTGATCCGACCTCGGGTGACGGCCCTCATCGTAGATGCCCCGGGACCCGCGAACATTGCGAACCCGTCGTCACCCCCCATTAGAGCGGGAGCGAAGTACACGCTGTACTGGTCCACCAGGCGCTGGCGGTGAAAATCGCCTGCGACGCGTGCGCCGCCCTCGACGAGAAGCTGCAGCACTCCCCGCCCCCCTAGGAGATCTAGAAGCTCTCCTAGGTCACCGTCGTGGAACAAGGCGGGGTGCACTTTCGCACCCGGGTCGACGGAGCTGGCACGGCCGAGCACCACTCGCAGCGGGTCACGGCCGACGGCGTCGCGCACCGTGAGAGCCGGGTCGTCGGCGCGCACCGTTCCCGCTCCAACTGCCACGGCGTCGCTGATCGCCCTCAGACGGTGGGCGTCGGCACGCGCCTCGGGTCCTGTGATCCACTTCGAGGTGCCGTCAGGAGCAGCGATGCGCCCGTCCAACGTGGCTGCCAGCTTCACCACAACCCAGGGCCGGCCGGTTCGGCGGTGCTTGAGATAGGCGGCCAGCGAGGCTTCCACCGCCCGGGAGGCGACGCCGACTAGGACCTCAACCCCGGCCTCCCTGAGCTTCACGACACCACTCCCCGATACGTGGTGGTCGGGATCCACCACTCCTACCACAACCTTGGAAACGCCTGCGTCGACGATGGCGTCAACGCACGGTGGCGTCCGGCCGTGGTGAGAACAGGGCTCGAGCGTCACGTACAGCGTCGCTCCCGCTGCGGCGGATCCGGCCGCTCTCAACGCGAGAAGCTCTGCGTGGGACCCACCCGGCGGTGACGTCGCCCCAGTAGAGATTTGCGTACCGTCAGCGCCGACTACCACGGCTCCTACCCACGGGTTCGGCGACGTGGACCCTCTCACAGCTTCACCGACGTCGACAGCTCGCAGCATCCACTCGTCGTCGCTGCCTGGGGTGCCGGCGCCCTGCGGGGTCCACCGACCGGTCATGGGTGCTGTGCTGGGCGCTCCCCGAGCAGGTCCAAAGCGTGGGGAAGGACTTCGATTACCGCTCCCAGGCACTCCGCCGCCCCTTTCGGCGAGCCGGGGGTGTTGATAATGACAGCCTTGCCCCGAATCCCCGCCACACCTCGGGACAGCCTTCCCAGTGGGCTCACTAATCTCATAGCCTCGGCGAGCCCTGGGGCGTCGCGTTCGATGATCTCCCGGGTGCCTTCTGGGGTCTGGTCCCGCGGAGCGAACCCGGTTCCCCCTGTAGTGACGACCAGCCCGTGAAAGCTGGCGCTGGCCCTGGCGAGCTCCCCTGCTACCGAGGCGACACCGTCGGCCACGACGGACCGTTCGACCACGCTGAACCCTCCAGCTTCGAGAACCTCTGCGAGCGCTGCGCCGGAACGGTCCTCCCTGGTTCCCCGGACGACTCCGTCTGAGACGGTGATCACCTTGGCCAGGTAGGCGCCACTTGACTGCGAAGGTGTCTCCGCCCCGTGACCGTCCATGTCAGTGACCCTCCTGGTCAGAGAGGGCAAGCTCAGCCGACTTTCGTATCGCTCGTGCCGCGGCCACCGGGTCGGGACGTCCGAAGATTGCGCTGCCAGCGACGAAAATGGTCGCCCCAGCAGCGGAAGTCAAGGCGGCCTGCTCCACGTCGATTCCTCCGTCCACTTCGATCGACAGATCGAGGGAGTTCCGCTCGGCGTAGTTGGCCGCCCATTCGATCTTGTCGACAGCGACGGGCATGAACTTCTGCCCGCCGAAGCCCGGATGGACGGACATGACCAACAACACGTCGATCTGGCCGAGGAACTCCTCGCACGCTTCGATAGGCGTCTCGGGGTTGACCGCCAGCCCGACTCCTATCCCCAAGCTGCGGCACTTGGCGATCAGGTCTGCTGTGGCACCCACCTCGACGTGGACGCTTACGCTGCTGGCTCCTGCCGCTGCGAAAGCCTCGAGGTATTGCCCAGGGTTGGTCATCATCAAGTGACAGTCGAGGTATGCGTCGCAGTGCTTCCGTATGGCAGCCACGACCGGCGGTCCTATGGTCAAGTTTGGAACGAAGTGGCCGTCCATGACGTCGACGTGCAACCAGTCGGCCTCCGGGCGAACGCCGTCTATCGCAGCGCCAAGGCAGGCGAAATCCGCGGACAGTATCGACGGCGCGACCTTCACCTGTCGGGGTTGTGCTCCCACGGTCCCAAACTACCCGACGGGGCCTGGGAACGTAACCCGAGCACGAACATTCCGTCGCTGTCACAGTCCTGGGGAAGCAGCAGAGCTCCCCTGCCGTGGGGACGCCATGGCGGGCCTGGTGGATCCAACGCCACGAGCCAGTCGGCGGCGTCGCTCAACCATACGTCGAAGTCGACCGTCTCAGCAGCGGTGACCGTGCACACGCTGTATACGAAGATCCCGCCGGGAGCGAGAAGCTCCCAAGAAACCTGGGCGAGGCGACGTTGCAGCGCCGCCAGGCGTTGCACGTCTGCCCGTGACCTTCTCCAACGGGCGTCAGGACGGCGGCGCAGCACGCCCAGCCCGGAGCACGGCGCGTCGAGGAGCACCGTGGAGAACGCCTCCCGACGCCACGGTGGATGCTCTCCGTCAGCCACCACCGGGACGACCGATCCGCAGCCCAAGGCAGTGACGTTGGAAGCGACTGTCCTAGCGCGCGGCTCGGATATGTCAGCCGCCACCACCAAGCCGGGGCCCGGCCGGGCGGGACACGCCCCGGGTTCGTCCCTTGCGAACGCTGTAGACCCGGCGATCGCCGTCGCTTTGCCGCCAGGGGCTGAGCACACGTCGAGTAGCGCACCTTCGCCGGCTTTTGACGACACGTAGGCTGCGACCAGCTGGCTGGCGGCGTCTTGGATATAGCCGTCGGCGCGTCGCGTGACCCGGCCCGGCCGGTTCATCGCTTCGAGCGCCCCGAGGGCTTCGGCGTCACCTAGGTCGGCACTGAGACGCTCGACTATCCACTTCGGGTAGCTGAGGCGGGTAGCCGTGTCGGGCCACTCGACTGGTCGCTCAGCCACCTCGGCGGACACTTTCCGAAGGACCGCGTTCACGACGGAGCGTCCGGGCCCTCGAACCTCTTCCACCGTTGCTGCGACAGCGGCGTGCGGGGGAATCCGAGTCCACACCAACTGGTACACCCCCAGCAAAAGCGACGCCTTGATATCGGGGTCCAAAGCGTCAAGGCGGCCCCCGGCGCCAGCCGGAGTAACCGGTCCCGGAGGTCTCGTCGACCCGGGCGCGCCCCGAAGTTGAGGAGGCCTTTTCGAGCCCGAGGCACTCCGGGGTTGCGCCAAGTGACGCTCGATCAGCCAGGCGGCCGCTCGGCGCATACGGCATGCCCCATAAACCAACTCGGTGACGAGATGCCGGTCTCGTTCGTCGAGGTTGGAGCGCCCCAGACGCTCCGGTACGGCGACATTGGCACGCTCACCGGACTCGACCGCCACCATCGCGTCCAACGCGACTGCCCGGGCTGTCGCCGTCTGCCCACGCCGGCTCAAAGCGGAGTGCCGTGTGTATCGACGACGTCGCGAGAACCAGGCGGCCGCGTGGATCCGAGGCGCTCCCCCGCCGCCGGCCGAGCGCCACGCAACCACGAGCTTGCGTCCATCGGGCGTTTCGCCTGAGGTTGGACCTCGACTAGGCGTAACGCTCCTGCACCGGCGAAGACGACGGCGCCGTCGAGGCGGCCGGGAGGACCCTGAATATGAGCGACTTCCGCCTTGAGCACCAGCAGCCTCTCGCCACGCCATGTCGTCCAAGCGCGACCGGCTCTAACGACCCGCTCTAGCTCGCCGGCGGGTCTGTTCCAGTCCAACTCGAGGTCGCCAGTGGTCAGCTTCGCTGCATAGCTGGGTTCGCCGACTTGAGGTTCGGGGTCTCCAAGCCCGTCAGCTAGGGCCTCTACCAGGAGTGCCGACCCCAGGTTAGCCAGTCGGCTGGTCAGCTCTGCTGCGGTGTCGGAGGCTTGGATAGCCATCTCCGCTCGCCGGTACACCGGGCCAGTGTCTAGGCCCTCCTCCACCTTCATCAGGCATACACCTGTCGTTTCGTCACCGGCGAGTAGCGCCCGTTCCACGGGAGCGGCACCACGCCAGCGGGGCAGCAGTGAGAAGTGGACGTTGACCATTTCGAGCCGGGCGAGTACATCGGAAGGGATAATCCTGCCGTAGGCGACGACGATCCCGATCTCCGCTCCGTAGCCAAGGCAACCCTGAGGCGTGTGCTCGACGGGAATGGCGAACCGGTCCGCCAGAGCTTTAACGGGGGTCGGAGACGGCGCGCCACTACGCGACCGGCGCTTGTCGGGTCGTGTTACGACCACTGCGACGTCGTGCCCGGCCCGAAGGACCTCGGAGAGAACGACCGCAGCAGGTTCAGGCGAGCCCAGAAAGGCGACTCTCAGCGCTCAGGCCTCGTCGAGTTGGCCTCGACGGCGCAACTCTTTCATAGCCTGCTTCTTTTGGTCCTTGTCGAGAAGGCTCAGCAGAAGCCGACCGTCGAGATGGTCCATCTCGTGCTGGAGGCATCGCGCCTCAAGCTCGTCGGCTTCTATGGAGATCTCCCTACCGTCGAGGTCGTAGCCAGTCAGGTGGATCTCCTTGGGTCTCACGATCGGGAAGAACAATCCAGGAATGGACAAGCACCCCTCGTCGTACTCCCACTCGCCGCTTTGATCGGCGATCGCCGGATTTATGATCGTGACCGGCTCGGCGTCGCCGAGCTGGTAGACGAACATCCGCTTTTGGACGCCCACCTGCGGAGCTGCCAAACCCAGACCGTTAGCGGCATGCATCGTCTCCAACATCGACTCGGCGAGGCTGGCGAGCCGGCCGTCCACGTCGGTTACTTCCTTGGCCGGTTGGGTGAGGACTGGGTCGCCGAAGAGCCGGATCGTATACGTCGACACGGTTACATGGTAGCGCCGGCACGCCCGAACTGGCCGGAACGGCGCAAGGCAGCGCTTTTCTGCGAACCTTGCGTGATGCCCCACTACTTCGACGAGGTTCCCGGCGTGGCTTCGCGGCCGGGTACAGTACTGCTGCGGTTGGCTGACTTCGACGCTGAGCTCGTGTCGGATCGCGGGGTCTTCTCAGCCGCGCGGCTTGATCCGGGAACGGCGGTACTGCTGGACGCGGGGGTGTCAACGGCCTCGGAGCGCGACCTAGAAGGGAACCTTCTCGACTTGGGTTGCGGATATGGGCCTGTCGCCTGCACGGTGGCGCACCGTAACCCTCGTGCGACGGTCTGGGCGCTCGACGTCAACAAACGGGCGCTGGAGCTTACCGGGCGCAACGCGCTCCGACTCGGCCTCACCAACGTAGTGACCGCGACGCCCGAGGAGATACCCCAAGACGTGGCCTTCGAGGGCATCTGGTCCAACCCGCCTATCCGAATTGGCAAGACTGCACTGCAGGAACTTCTCAGTGCCTGGCTGGACCGCTTGGCCGGGGCAGGGACGGCGCGTCTCGTCGTGGCGCGCAACTTAGGGGCGGACTCACTAGCCGGATGGCTGGCTGAGCAGGGGTTCCGAGTCGACCGCTACGCCTCCAAGCGTGGCTACAGGCTCCTAGCCGTCCGTAGGGGTGGCAGCCCCGGGGCGGGTGACGCGTCGTGAAGCAGCTACGTCCGACGGACCTCAAGCGACTCCACCGGGAATGGAACCGGCGTCCCGGCTCGCGCATATCGCTCATCCTCGACGGAGTCCAGTCCCCGTTCAACGTGGGATCGATAACCCGGACCGCGGCAGCGTGGCGGGTAGAGCACCTGTACCTGTGCGGTCAGACACCCGAACCCACGTCAGCCAAGGCGGCCAAAGTGGCGCTCGGCACTCAGAGGTACCTGACGTGGTCAGTTTTCGAACGAGGGGCCGAGGCGGTCGGAGCCGCCCGCGCGGACGGCTTCAGGGTCGTGGGCCTGGAGCTCGCCGAGGGAGCGGATCCGCTGCACGAGAGTGTCCACGGCGGAGACGTCTGCCTGGTGGTGGGCAACGAAGACCATGGAATTCCTGCCTCGACTCTCGAAGCCTGCGACTCTGTGGCCTACCTGCCTCTGACGGGAAGGGTCGGCTCTCTCAACGTGGCTACGGCAGTTGCCGTCGGCGTCTACGAGCTGCGCCGGCGGGATTGGACGTGACGGCGGCCGGCTGCTCCCGGCACCTCAGTGCCGGGCAACCCAGGTGGCGCTGACAGCGTCGTGCGCCGCGACCAGGTTCTCGCAGCGGGAGACTTGCAGCTCGTCGAGACCGGGAGCGACCCTAATGGCGATCGGCCTTATGGAGATCCCGCCCCGGGGAACGAAATCCCCGAAGACCCGGAGCCAAGCCGGAGCGCACGTCTCGAACAGGTCATCGGCGATACGGTTCACGCAATCCTCGTGGAAAGCCCCGTGGTTGCGATACGCCCCAAGGTACAACTTGAGGCTTTTGGACTCGACGCAGCGAAGCTGAGGAACATAGTGAACGTGCAGGCGTCCGAAGTCCGGCTGGCCGGTCATCGGGCACAGGCTGGTGAACTCCATGCACTCCAACCCGACAGCCCAACCTCCCTGCGGCCTGGGGTTGGCGAACGTTTCGAGGATTCCAGCGTCGGGATCCTCGTAGCGGTAACGGGTTTGGGCGCCCAGTACCGTCAGCTCTGAAAGGTCGCTCACAGACGCCCACCGTAGCGGCCCGCAACCGCTCGCGTGGCCGGCTTGCGCCGTCACAGGCGTGCGCTGTCACAGGTTCGGTGGGTCGACTGCTATTCGAAGCCTGCCTGCCGGGCGGCCTACCAACGACAGGGCGTCGCAGAGGGTGCGGTGGTCGGGTGCTTTCACTAGCCACTCGGCGCGTGTCGGCCTTCTTGGCTCGTAGTCGCGTCCCTGCGCTTGGGACGCGCTCGGAGGCTGCGGTTGGGTGAGGCCGAGCCCGGAAGGGCCGTGAACTTCTACAAACGGCGACTTCAGCGCTCGGAGGGAGTCGACCCATCCTGAGGCGGCTTCGCCTGACACCACCGCAACCGCGGCGAAAGGAGGCAGCTGCAACATCTCTCGGAGGTGACGCTCCGCTTCGACCGCTACGCCGGGGTCGCCCTGCTCTGCAGCTTGTATCACGTAGTGGTCCGGCGTGCGGGTCTGGAGCAACACCGTACCCCTCCGACCCCTCACCAACCTCGACGCGCTTGACACCAAGGCGAGGGAGTGCTCGGCGGCCGACACGCGCGGAGCGAGGAGTTCCTGGTCGAAGTCCAAGAACACCACCACTTCGAAGCCGGCGGCCGGGTCGAGGCGTCTGAGGAGTGCCTCGGTACCGACAAGAACTTCCGCGTCAGGCAGGTCGCCGGTCGAATGAGTAACCTCGCCTACCTGACGGCCCGAAAGGCGCTCCAGGTCCTCCCGGGCTCTCGAAGTTCCGATGCGAAGAGCTGACAGGCGGATCGAAGTGCAATACGAGCACACGTAAGGCCGGGTCGCGCCGCATCGGCGACACGACAGCAGACCGGGCTGCGGTGACGAGACCGCCGCCTCGCAGACCTCGCAGCGGGCTACGGCCCCGCAGTTGGAGCAGGCCAGAAGTCGGGTGCGACCGGTCCTGTTCAACACGCAGGCCACCCGTCGGGGAGTCCTCACCAATTCGACCACCCGCTGACTGTACAGACCGCTCCTCGGATCCTCCTCTCGCTGGTCGATGACCTCGAGGTTCGCCCATCCGGACCTCTCCTTGTCAGGGTCAGGATTCCAGAGTGGTCCAAGCTCCAGCAGCTCCGCTCCCGGGCAGGAGCTGAGCAGGTAGCAGGGAAGGCCGAGGCGTCGGGCTCGCTCTGCTGCCACGGTGACAGCGCTCCAAGTGGGTGCAGCCTCGGATATGTGCAACTCGTCGTGTGCGTCGACTACGACGATCGCCGCCATCCCCGGGCAGGGAGCCCAAGCCGCTCGCCGGCTGCCGAGGACCACCGCAGCACCCGAACGCGCCTGAACCCATCCCTCGGGGAGCAAGGCGACGTCGCCGCCCGCCCGTCTTAGCCGGTACGCGAGAGCGGAGGCCCGCGAGTGCGTGGGGACGACAACGAGGATCGCCCCGAGCTGAGCCGCTTCGGCTATCAGCGGTGTCGGGTCAGCGGCCGGCCCGATACGAACGACGTGCACACCGCCGCCACTGGGAAGGCGCCGCGACGAGGGGGGAGCCGGGCGGGTGAGACGCGGCCCCACCAGCCTGCGCGCGGCCCGATCAGGCGATGCCGCTCCAAGGAAGTGGGCTCTCCTCCCGGTCCACCTCCAAGCCGCCCAGCTCGCCAGGTCGACTACGTCGGCTTGGGGACCGCTACCTCTAAGTGACGCTATGGCTTTGAGTTGACCATCCTGAGGACGCGGCGGCAACCCCGGCGGCACGGTTCTTACCTTTGTCACCCACGCGCCCACCCGTCGGCCTGACAGGTCGACGCGAACCTGCGAGCCAACCTCCAGCGACCCGGCGAGATCAGCCGGCACGAGGTAGTCGAACTGCTTGTCGATGCCTCTCACGTCGGTGACCACTGACGCGATCAACACCACGGCGCTCCCGGCACCGCCCGGGTTGTAAGAGACTGGCCCTCAGGCGCCGATGGCACTCTTGAAGTCTTCGAGCCGGCTCACTTTCTCCCAGGTGAACTCCTTGTCCGAACGGCCGAAATGACCGTAGGCTGCGGTCTTCTGGTAGATCGGACGTCGAAGATCCAAGTCGCGGATTATCGCGGCGGGCCTCAGGTCGAACACTTCGTTAACAGCACGCACGACGACAGCCGGATCTACCTGCTCGGTGCCGAACGTCTCCACCAGGAGCGACACCGGCCGGGCAACGCCTATCGCGTAGGCAACCTGAATCTCGCAGCGGCGGGCGGCGCCCGAAGCGACCACGTGCTTGGCTACCCAGCGCGCAGCGTAAGCGGCCGAGCGGTCAACTTTCGAAGGATCCTTACCGGAGAACGCTCCGCCGCCGTGACGGGCTGCGCCGCCGTAGGTGTCGACGATGATCTTCCGTCCGGTGAGCCCGGCGTCGGCGTGGGGCCCGCCCATCTCGAACTTCCCCGTTGGGTTGGCGAGGATCCGGTAACCGTCGTCGGCGAAGGCCGCCGGAACGATCGGGGAGATCACGTGGTCTCTCAGGTCGGGCAGCAGCAGGGTCTCTATATCGATGTCCGGCTTGTGCTGGGTGGATACAAGGACTGTTTCGAGCTTCACCGGCCGGCCGTCCTCGTATTGGAAAGTCACCTGCGTCTTGCCGTCCGGGCGGAGGTATCCGAGAGTCCCCACCTTACGGACCTGGGCGAGACGTTGGGCGAGCCGGTGAGCCAGCCATATTGGCAGGGGCATCAGGTCGTCCGTCTCGTCACAGGCGTACCCGAACATCATCCCCTGGTCCCCTGCTCCTTGCGCGTTGAGGATGTCCTCCCCGCTGGTACCGGAACGGACCTCCATAGCGGTGTCGACACCTTGGGCGATGTCAGGGGATTGCGAGCCGATCGAGACCGCAACCCCACAGGTAACACCGTCGAAGCCGACGTCTGAGCTGGTGTAGCCGATCCCAGTTACCACGTCTCGTACCAACTTTGGGATCTCGACGTAGCCGTTGGTGGTGATCTCGCCAGCGACGACTACAAGGCCGGTGGTGAGAAGCGTCTCGCAGGCCACCCTCGACATCGGGTCCTGCTCGAGAAGCGCGTCGAGCACGGCGTCGGATATCTGGTCGGCCATCTTGTCGGGGTGGCCCTCAGTGACCGACTCCGAGGTGAAAGTCCAGCGGCTCATAAGTTCTCCTTCTTTCTGGGAGTGGTGGAGTCTTGGGAAAGACCGGTGCGCCCGGAGCTGCGTAGTCGGCCCCGCTCGGCCAGCAACGTTTGCGCTGCGTCTACTACAGCAGCCGCTACCGCCTCCTTGGAGCTCAAAGGGACGTCTGTGACCCGTCCGGTCCCATCCACGATGACGACGGCGTTAGTGGCGTGACCGAAGCCGACGTTGGGAAGTGACACGTCGTTGGCGACTATCAGGTCGGCGCGTTTGGATGCGAGCTTGCGCTGCGCAAGTTCGATCAGCGTCGGGCCGCCGGTTTGGACGGTCTCAGCAGCAAAGCCGACCAGCAGCGGTCCGTAAGGAGGCTCCCCGGGCGGACCGGCTCTGCGAGCCTCGCCGACCGTGGCGAGGATGTCGGGGTTCGCGACGAGCTCGACTGGGGGAATACCCTGAGCCTTCTTCAGCTTCTCCCCGGCAGGTCGAGCAGGTCGGAAATCGGCGACAGCGGCGGTCATGACGAGAAGGTCGGCTCCACCCCCCACAGCCGTGCCACCAGGCGGTGAGCCCTTTCCAGCTGTCCCAGCACCTATTGTGAGCTCGGCTTGCACCGCTGCGAGCATCTCCAGGGCGGTTTCCACCTCGACGGTTTCGACCCCAGCCGGTGCCTGCAGCGTGGAGGACACCGTGCTCACAAGACGCACTTTGGCGCCCCTGGCCGCCAGCTCGGCTGCGATAGCGTAACCCTGACGCCCAGAGGATCGGTTCCCGACGTAGCGGACCGGGTCGATGGGTTCCCTTGTACCACCGGCGGTCACCACCGCAGACAGCCCCGCCAGAGGCGCCGGCGCTGCTAGAAGACGTGCCGCTGCTTGGACTATCTCCTCCGGTTCGGCCATCCGACCCGCTCCGAGATCCCCACCGGCGAGCCGGCCGACCTTCGGGCCGACGAATTGCACCCCTCGACGGGTCAGCGTCGCTATGTTCTCCGCCACGGCGGGGTTCTCCCACATTTCGGTGTGCATCGCGGGGCACATGAGCACCGGCGCCCGGGTGGCGAGCAGCGTAGCGCTGAGCAGGTCCGATGAGATTCCCGCCGCGTAAACACCGAGAATCCTTGCAGTGGCCGGGGCGACCAGCACCAAGTCCGCGCGCTGACCTAACAGAGTGTGAGGGATCGGGTCGGCCGCACCCCACAGCTTCGTCCTGACCGGCTCGGAGGCCAGCGCCGACAGGGTTGTCTCGCCGAGGAAGCGCTGCGCTGCCTCGGTCATCACCGGCGACACCCAGGCACCGGCATCCACCAGGCGGCGACAGATCTCAGCCGCCTTATAGGCGGCAATACCACCGGTGACGCCTAAGACGACCCGGCGCCCGTCGAGGGCCCGCAAGTCGTCGCGTTCGGACTCTCCGCTCAGCTCGCGTCGTCCTGATAGTCCGCTTGGAGAACGTCGGACTCCTCAGCCGACGCCTCTTCCTCAGTTGGAGCAGCGTCGACGAATGCGAGAGCCAAAGGGTCGGGACGGCTGTAGGTGATCTTCCCTGCAGCTATCTCCTCCATGGCAATCGAAAGCGGCTTACGAGACACTGACGTCACCTGCGGCGGAACGATCGAACCCAAGCCGGCACCCAACTGGTTGAAGTACGCGTTCACCTGCCGCCCGCGCATCGCAGCAAGGCTCACCAGGGTGAACTTCGAGTCGACTCGCTCCAACAGGTCCTCTACGGGAGGTTCCATCATGGTGGCTGGACGTTCCGTCAAGTTGTCTCCATCCGCTTTCGGTAGGTTTCGATTATACCGGCAAGCTCACCTGCAGCCCGCTCAAGGTCGTCGTTGACGACCACGTGATCGGCCAGCTCGCGGCCGATCCTCTCCTCGTCGCGGCCGACAGCGAGACGCTTCACGATGGACGGCTCGTCGTCGCCGCGTCCCCGAAGGCGTTCCTCTTGGACCGATATCGAGGGGGCGACTACGAGGATCACGACCGCGTCAGGGTGGTCGCGACGGACCTGCCTCGCGCCGTCGAGCTCTATTTCGAGGAGCAGATCCCTGAACTGGCCGAGACCAGCTTCAGGCCGAGGCGTGCCGTAGAGATGACCGGTGCCGGGGAACTCGGTCCATTCCAAGAACCCGCCGGCTCGAACTTTGGCTTCGAAGTCGTCCCGCCCGACGAACACGTAAGCACCGGGATCCTCACCGCAGCGCGGTGATCGGGTAGTCCACGAACGCGACAGCCCCACGTCTCCCACCAGGTCTAGGACCCGCTTGACCAGCGTACCCTTGCCGACCCCACCGGGACCGCACACCACGAAGATCATTCTTAGGATGCGCCGGCGCAGCTCAGGATAGTGTTGGGCTCAGCCGAGCAGCTCGAGCAGCTTCTTACGCTGCTGTTCGCCTAAGCCCTGCACTCTTCTCGTGTCGGCGACACCGAGCTCTTCGAGAACCCGCCGAGCCTTGACCTTGCCCAGGCCGGGCAGGGACTCGAGGACGGACAGGACCTTCATCTTCCCGGCGATCTCGTCGGTGCTCGCCCTGGCGAGCAGATCGGCGACGGTCACGGACCCCATCTTCAGCTTTTCCTTGAGCTCCGCGCGCGCGCGACGTGCTTGCGCAGCCTTCTCCAGGGCAGCTTGTCTTTGCTCGGGGGTGAGGGTAGGCGGTTGAGGCATGGCGCGCACCCTAGCGCGCCGGCGAGGTCCGTGTGCCGTCTTCCGACGAGAAATGTGGCACCAGCGACGAGAAGATTGCCTCCGCAGCGGCTCTGCGGTCCTCGGCGGCGGTGACGGCCCTGCCGATCACCAGCAGGTCAGCACCTGCCGCGAGAGCTGCAGCCGGCGTTGCCGAACGGGCCTGGTCGTGCGAAGGGCTTCCAGGGGGCCGAAGGCCAGGGACGACCGCGAGGAGCCTCGGTGCTATCAGCTTCGCCTCGGAGACGTCCGACGCTGCGCACACGACGCCGGCACAGCCAGCTTCCACTGCGCTGGCGACACGCTTCGCGAGAATGTGTGGCGGGGCGTCCGCATCGGAAGTGAGGATCGTGACCGCAAGAGCAGCAGGAGTATCCAAGCCTGCCCGCTCGGCTCCCTCGCGCAGGCCCTCGACGCCGGCCCGTAGAACCGCAGGACCGGCGAAGGCGTGGAAAGTCAGATAGGACACTCCAAGCGACCCAAGGACGCTCGCTGCCCTGCCGACGGTGTTGGGAATGTCAGCCATCTTCAGGTCCAAGAACACCCGATAGCCGTCCTCCACGAGCATCGCCACTGCGGCGGGCCCAGCCGCACTGAACAGCTCCAAGCCGACTTTCGCCACGCCGAACCACGGCCTGAGCTCCCTGGCCAGGCGGCCAGCCGCGACCGTGTCGTCCACGTCGAGGGCTAGAGCGAGGTGCCTACGAAGGTCGGGCTTCGCAGCCTCTGTCGCGTTCATGCGCTGTTCCTTTCAGTTGTCCTAGGTCGGTGATGCCGTGCGCGTCAGCCCAGGAGAGCAACTCTGTAAGGATGCGCCCAGGGGCCCTCGGGTCAGCGAAAGTTGCCGTCCCCACCTGCACTGCGTCAGCGCCGGCACAGATCAGCTCCGCTGCCCCTATCCCAGACGTTACACCACCCACCCCGACGATAGGCAGGTCTGGCCATGCAGCGCGACAGTCGTGCACCGCTCGCACTGCGACAGGGTGGATGGCCGGTCCGGACAGACCTCCGCCGCCTGCGCCGAGCCGTGGGCGTCCGGTGGCGGGGTCCAAGGCGAGTCCCATCAACGTGTTGATCAGAGTCACCGCAGCCGCGCCGGAAGCTGACGCCGCACCGGCCAGCGACGCCAGGTCGGTCACGTTCGGGCTGAGCTTCGCCCAGATGGGCAGGGCACCTTGAAGGCCCTCCGATGTGGCCCCGACAGCGGCGGCCACACCCTCGGCGCTGTGGGCGAACATCCTCCGGCGGTCCTCGACGTTGGGACATGAAATGTTCGCTTCGACGGCCACGACGCCCGGCGCCCGACCGGCGGCCACAGCAGATCGCAGCTGCGATGCCACCTCCCTGTAGGCGTCTACGCTGAAACCCCAGACCGACACGACGACGGTAGCGCCGGTAGCGGCGAGAGGCGGAAGGTCGCGTCTGAGCCATTCGGCTATCCCCGGGTTGTCGAGCCCGACGCTGTTGAGCATTCCCGAGGCCGTCCCGATCACCCTGGGAGCGCGATTGCCCTCCCAGGGTTGCGCTGATAGCGATTTGACCACGACAGCGCCGAGCGAAGCGAGGTCTACGTAGGCGGCCAGTTCCCGACCGTATCCCGAGGTGCCCGACGCTGTCATGACAGGGTTCGCCAGAACGACGTCCCCGACGCGGGTCTCGAACCTGGGCGCGTCGACAGCTGGGCGGCGCGACCGGCGGCCGGCTGGTCTCACGCGCCTTGTCGGGTCCCCGAGGGGAGCTGGTGGTGCTCCTGGAGACTTTTCACCCGCAGCGGCTCGAGCCTGCGCTCGGCGATACCCCCGACGGCCGCCCGAGCGGCTGCGATCGTCGTCAGGCAAGCGACCCGATGGCTGTTGGCTGCTCGACGTATATAGGCTCCGTCGGCACGCGGTCCCCTCCCCCGTGGGGTGTTGATCACTAGCTGGACCTTACCGTCTCTAATCAGAGCAGCAGCGTCCAGCCTGCTCTCCGCGGATGGCTTGCTCTCTCCGTTCGGGCTGCTATCGCCTGACGGCAGAGAGCCGTCGCCGACCTTGGCGACTCTCGTCGCGACGGGGACCCCGGCAGACTCGAAGAACTCCGCTGTGCCGTCAGTGGCAGCCAGCGCGAAGCCGAGGTCGGCGAAGCGGCGGGCGACGTCCACGCCGGCGGCCTTGTCTCGGTCAGCCAGGGAGAAGAACACGGTCCCAGACGACACCAGCCGGTCACCGGCGGCGTCCTGGCTCTTGGCGAAAGCCAGGCCGAAAGTGGTGTCGATGCCCATGACTTCCCCTGTGGAGCGCATCTCCGGGCCGAGCAGGGTGTCTGCTTCGGGGAAGCGCGAGAAGGGAAGAACCGCTTCCTTTACCGACACGTGACCGCCCCCGACAGGGTCGAACAGGAGACCCTCGGCGCGCAGTTCTGCCAGGCTGGAGCCGGCCATCACCCGAGCAGCAACCTGAGCGAGGGGAACCCCGGTGGCTTTCGAGACGAACGGAACTGTCCTGCTGGCCCTGGGGTTCGCTTCGATCACGTAGACCTCGTCCCCGGTGTCCGCCGAAGGAGAATCGCCGGCTCTGGGCGTCGCTGTCTTTTTCACCGCGAACTGCACGTTGATCGGCCCGACCACTTCAAGGGCTGCAGCTATGGCAGCGGTGTAGCCCTCGATCGTCTGAACCGTGGCGTGACCGAGAGTCTGAGGTGGTATAGCACACGCGCTGTCGCCGGAATGCACTCCGGCCTCTTCGACGTGCTCCATCACAGCGCCTACGAGCACCTCGCCGGCTGCGTCCCTGATGGCGTCGACGTCGACCTCTATGGCGTCTTCGAGGAACCTGTCGATTAAGACGGGCCGGTCTGCCGACAGCCCGCCTTCGCGACCGAGAGAGCCGAACACGGCCATCTCCTGCATCGCTCTGCGCAGGTCCTCCTCGTCGTAGACGATCTCCATGGCACGCCCCCCGAGAACGTAGCTGGGCCTTACCAGAGCCGGGTAGCCGACCGTCTCTACGATGCGGCGGGCCTCGTCGAAGTTCGTCGCCGTTCCCCCGGGAGGCTGCGGTATGGCGAGCTCGGAGCACAGACCGCTCCAGCGCTCCCGGTCCTCGGCCAGGTCTATAGACGACGCGGGGGTTCCGAGGAGCAACTCGGCTGGCAACATGCCCGCCAGCTTGAGCGGAGTCTGGCCGCCCAGAGCTACTATCACCCCTCGCAGTTCCCCTGACGCCGACTCGGCGTCCAAGACGTTGGAGACGTCCTCCCAGGTGACCGGCTCGAAGTAGAGCCGGTCGCTCGTGTCGTAGTCGGTGGACACCGTCTCGGGGTTACAGTTCACCATGACCGTCTCGAAACCTGCGTCGCGCAGCGCAAAGCTTGCCTGCACACAGCAGTAGTCGAACTCGACCCCTTGGCCGATCCGGTTCGGACCGGACCCGAGGATGACGATCTTCGGCCGGCTCGACGCGGCGACCTCGTCGTCGTCCTCGTAGGTCGAGTAGTGGTAGGGAGTGGAAGCTTCGAACTCGGCGGCGCAGGTGTCGACGGTCTTCATGGTGGCTTTGACACCCGCCGCGAGGCGCTGCCTGCGGACGGCTTCTTCGTCGGCGCCCCAAAGGTAGGCGAGCTGCGCGTCGGAGAAGCCAAGACGTTTCGCCTGGCGCCAATCCGACCGGGTCAGATCGTCTGGCGAAGTGAACCCCGCCAGGCGGCGCCTCTCGGTGACTACGAGGCTGATCTGGTCCAAGAACCACGGGTCAACTCCCGTTGCGTCGTGCAAGCGCTCGACGCTTATGCCTCTACGCAACGCCGCTTCGAGCTGGAAGGGCCTGTCGGGAGTGGCTATGGATGCCCTGCGAACCAGTTCGTCGTCGTCCCAGCGCTCCGAGAGCGCCTCGGCGGGGTCGCAGTTCAGGCCGCTGCGGCCATGCTCCAGTGAGCGGAGGCCTTTTTGGAGCGACTCGGGGAACGTACGGCCGATCGCCATCGCCTCGCCAACAGACTGCATACGCGTGCCGAGCACGTCGGGTATGCCGGGGAACTTCTCGAAAGCCCACCGCGGGATCTTCGTGACCACGTAGTCGATCGTCGGCTCGAAGCTGGCTGGCGTCTCGCCAGTAATGTCGTTCGGGATCTCGTCGAGGGTGTAGCCGACCGCCAAGCGGGCCGCGATCTTGGCTATCGGGAAGCCCGTCGCCTTGCTCGCCAGCGCGCTCGAACGGCTGACCCGCGGGTTCATCTCGATGACCACCTGCTCGCCTGTCTGCGGGTTCACAGCGAACTGGATGTTCGAGCCGCCCGTCTCGACACCGATCCGCCTGATGCACGCGAAGGCGTCGTCGCGCATCTGTTGGTACTCGCAGTCTGACAGCGTCTGGGCCGGTGCGACAGTGATGGAGTCGCCTGTGTGGACGCCCATCGGGTCGAAGTTCTCGATGGAGCAGATGATCACGCAATTGTCCAGCCTGTCGCGCATCACCTCCAACTCGAACTCCTTCCACCCCGCTATCGAACGCTCGACGAGGATCTCCGATATCGGGCTCGCTGCCAGGCCGACCGACGCTATGTGGACCAGTTCCTCGCGGCTGGCGGCTATGCCCGTGCCCGCCCCGCCGAGAATGTAGGACGGTCTCACGATGAGCGGGTATCCGATGCTCTCCCCCACCGCGAGCGCCTCTTCGAGCGTGTAGGCGAAGCCGGAGTCGGGTACTGCGAGGCCGATCTCGGTCATCGCCGCCTTGAAACGCTCCCGGTCCTCGGCCGTTGCTATCGCCTCGGGTTTCGCTCCTATCATCTCGACGCCGTAGCGTTCGAAGACGCCGTTGCCGTGAAGGGCCATAGCCAAGTTGAGGCCGGTCTGGCCTCCGAGGGTGGGAAGCACCGCGTCGGGGCGTTCCCGCTCCACGATCGCTTCTAGGACCTCCGCGGTGAGAGGTTCGACATAGGTGCGGTCCGCCATCGACGGGTCGGTCATGATCGTCGCCGGGTTGGAGTTGGCCAGCACCACCCGGTAACCCTCGGCAGCAAGGACCCGGCAAGCCTGCGTGCCGGAATAGTCGAACTCGCAAGCCTGGCCAATCACGATAGGCCCGCTCCCGATGACGAGGATGCTTTCGATGTCGTCGCGCCTGGGCATCTACGCTCCCCCTGTCATCAGCTGCTCGAACTCGGAAAAAAGGTACCTGGCGTCGTGGGGTCCCGGGCCGGCCTCAGGGTGATATTGCACGCCGAAAGCGCGAAGCTCGGGCGACGCGAAGCCTTCCACTACGGCGTCGTTGAGGTTGACGTGGGTGACCTCGGCCGACGCGATGCTGTCTGGGGCCACGGCGTAGTTGTGGTTTTGGGCGGTGATCTCGACTCTCGAAGTGGCCAGGCGGCGAACCGGATGGTTAGCACCGTGATGGCCGAAGGCGAGCTTGTAAGTGCTCCCACCCATCGCGATCGCCATGAGCTGATGGCCCAGGCAGATCCCGAACACAGGAACCTTGCCCAGCAGCTTGGCTATCTCGTTCGACGCATAGCCGACGGCTGAGGGGTCACCCGGACCATTCGAGAGGAACACGCCGTCCGGGTTACGACTGAGGACTTCGGCGGCGCTCGTCGCCGCTGGAACCACTTCGACAGTCGCGATCGACCCGAGCTGGCTCAAAATGGACCGTTTGATACCGAAGTCGTACGCGACCACCGAAAGCCGACCGGTGCCGTAGGTGTAAGGCACGGGCGTGGTCACCTCCGATGCCAGGTCGACCCCGTCCGTCCCCGCTTCGCCTGCCGCTGCCGCAGCCAGGTCAGACACTGCGAGCCCGAGCGGACCTGACACTGGGCCGAAAGCCGCCGGCATGGCCCCCGCTTGGCGTATGTGGCGGGTCAGGCGGCGGGTGTCCACTCCGACGATCGCCGGGATGCGCTCCTTGGCCAGGAACTCCCCTATGTTCATGGTGGAACGCCAGTTGCTCGGCCTTGCGGAAAAGTCCCTGGCTATCACACCCCTCACCCAAGCCCGGGAGCTTTCGTCGTCGTTCGGTGTCACCCCGTAGTTGCCGATGTGGGGGTAGGTGAAGCACACGATCTGGCCAGCGTAGGAGGGATCTGTGAGGATCTCCTGGTAGCCGGTCAGGGACGTATTGAACACGACTTCCCCCGTAGCGGGGCGGGCCGCGTCGGGATCCCACCACCCGGCGGCTTCCCCCTCGAACCTCGTCCCGTCCGCCAGCACGAGCATTGCGTGGGTCATCTTTGCGCCTCCCCGCCGATCACTACCGGCTCGCCCCTGGTGACGGTGTGACGGACACGGCCGGTCAGCCGCCTACCCTTGTAGGGGTTGTTGCGGCTCAAGCTTGCACTCCTTTCGGGGTCCACCACCCAGGTGCTCGCAGTGTCGATGACGCACAGGTTGGCTGGCCGGCCGGCCGCTACGGGTCCCCCATGTTTCGACGTGATCCCGGCGATCGCCGCAGGCTGCCAGGACATCAGCGCGAGTATTGCCGCGACCGGCAGTCCAAGTTCGCCGAGAGCCAGTCCGGCGGCGGTCTCGAGCCCCAGCATCCCCGGTGGGGCCACGTCGAAAGGTGCTTCCTTGGCGTGGCGTGGGTGCGGGGCGTGGTCGGTTGCTATGGCGTCCACGGTCCCGTCAGCGAGAGCCGACTTCACGGCCTGGACGTCCAAGGCGGATCGCAAGGGTGGGTGCACCTTGAACACCGGGTCGTAGGAGGCGACGTCGGCGTCGGTCAGCGTGAAGTGGTGCGGTGCGACTTCGGCCGTCACGTCGAGCCCGCTGCGTCGCGCTGCGGCGACCATGGCGAGAGACCCTGCGGTAGAAAGGTGCAGAAGGTGAAGTTTCGCTCCAGTCATCCGAGCGAGGGCGAGGTCTCTCATCACCATCAGTTCCTCGGCCTCGGCAGGCTGGCCGGCTATCCCAAGACGCGACGACCATTCGCCTTCGTGCATGTGGCCGCCCGCTGACATAGCCGCGTCCTCGCAATGCTCTGCGACCGTAACCCCCAGTGCCCTGGCGTATTCCATGGCACGGCGCATCAGCCTGGGATCTTGGACACCGGCCCCGTCGTCGGTAAAAATCCTCACCCCGAGTGCCGCCATCTCCGCCATCGGAGCGAGGGCCTTCCCGGCACGTCCTAGGGTTATCGTGCCAGCCGGGTAGACGTCGACGCAGGATCGCTCCCCCAAAGCCCTAACGTGGCTTACGATCGAGGCGTTGTCAGCCGGGGGGTCGGTGTTGGGCATAGCGACCACAGCGCTAAAGCCTCCCAGGGCCGCTGCGCGAGCTGCGCTTTGCACCGTCTCGGCGTCCTCGTAGCCGGGTTCGCGCATATGGGTGTGCAGGTCGACCAGCCCGGGCGCGACGACGCAACCCGACGCGTCCAGGACCATCGCTCCACTTGGCACCAGGCTGGTGATGTCACCTACGGCGACTATCGAACCCGCCGATACGAGCACGTCGGCCTTCCGAGAGCCCTCGGCGTCGAGCACCGTCCCACCTCTCAGCGCCACGTCTCCAAGTCGGCGCTCATCTCCGCGTGGCGTAGCACCCCGAGGAGTTGACCCTTCACGAGTTGACAAGGTCCACCCCCGATCCGAGCAGGAAGTAGAGGACGGCCATGCGAACCGATACGCCGTTAGCGACCTGGTCACCTATCACCGAGCACGGCCTCCTTGTTACGCCGGCGTCGATCTCTACACCGAGGTTCGCCGGGCCCGGGTGCATCACCAGGGCGCCGTCTCTCAGCCTGTCCGCCCGTTCGTCGGTGAGACCGTACAAGCTTCGGTACTCGCGCAGTGACGGCAGCAGCGCCTCGGCGGTACGTTCGCGCTGCAAGCGAAGTAGGTAGCACACGTCGAGGTCCCCTATCAGGCTGTCGAGGTCGTTTGACACCTCGACGGGCCATCCGGCGAGGGAAGGTGGCATCAGGGTTGGGGGTCCGACGAGCGTGACCTCGGCGCCCAGGGCTGTCATCGCTGCCACGTCGGAGCGAGCCACACGGCTATGGCTTACGTCACCGACTATGCCGACCCGAAGCCCTCGAAAGTCGAACCCGTCCGAGTCGGGCCCGTAGCGGTCGCAGAGAACAGGGGATCGTCTCGCTACCGTGTAGCAGTCAAGTAGCGCTTGGGTGGGGTGCTCGTGCCAACCGTCGCCGGCGTTCACCACCGACGGCCTGTTCACCCAGGAAGCTATCTGCCATGGCACCCCCGAGGACGAATGCCTGACGACCAACGCGTCGGCTCCGAGGGACTCCACCGTCTCGACGGTGTCGCGCAGGGATTCCCCTTTGTTCAACGACGACGTCGCTGCTGAAAAGGTGACGACGTCCGCGGACAGCCGCCGGGCGGCCGTGTCGAAACTGAGCCGAGTCCGCGTCGAGTCCTCGAAGAACATATTGACGACCGTCTTACCTCGAAGCGCCGGCACTTTCGGGATCGGCCGGCGGTTCACCTCCGCGAATCGGTCAGCGAGCCGTAGAAGCTCCCGTATATCGCCGGGGTCCGATCCGGTCACGCCGAGGTAGTGCCGGGGCGGCCGGTCCGCTTCGCCGACAGCGCCTCCCGGCTGGCCGCCAGAGCGGACGGCGGAAGTCACGAGTTGATCTGAGGTGCGGGCCGTCACGGTTTCACCACGTCTCCGATGACCACCCCGTCCGGCGAGGCGTCCACCATCTCGTCGCGGCGCGTCGGCAGGTTCTTGCCTACGTAGTCAGGTCGGATCGGGAGCTCACGGTGGCCACGGTCGACCATGACGGCCAACTGCACCGCCTTCGCCCGGCCGTAGTCCCCGAGGGCGTTGAGGGCTGCTCTGATCGTCCGGCCGGTGAACAGGACGTCGTCGACCAGCACGACCGTGCGGCCGGTCAGTTCGCCGGGCATGTCGGTAGCAGCCTCCGCCAGGACCGGTCGAAGGCCAATGTCGTCGCGGTAGAACGCAACGTCGAGACTTCCGATGGTGACGTCGTGGCCGCTCACCTCGCCGATGACCCGTCCGAGCGCCTCTGCTATCCACACGCCGCCTGTCTGCAAAGCGACGAGCACGAGCCCCGACACTTCCCGGTTCCGTTCGAGTATCTCGTGCGCCATCCGCCAGATCGCCCGCCGGACGTCCTCGGCGTCCATGACGGTCGTCCGGGCAACGAAAACGCCCCCGTAAGGGGGCGCCAGGGACCTCTCTCGTTCAGCCAAAATCTCCTCCACAGTCCGTGCCGGCCTCACGGGACCGGCTTCACGGTGCGACGATCAGTCTAGCGTCAAGCCGCGGGCGCAATAGGCCGAAACAACTGTGTGCTCTCGACGCAGAGGCCGCTTGAGGCGTCCGGCGCGCGTAAGGCTCCTCCGTCGCCGTCTCGTGGGTTCGTATCCCTCACCCGAGCACT
This sequence comes from Acidimicrobiaceae bacterium, assembly GCA_027391075.1. Taxonomy (GTDB): domain Bacteria; phylum Actinomycetota; class Acidimicrobiia; order Acidimicrobiales; family Palsa-688; genus JAJZAM01. The sequence continues at coordinate 39,189 of DAHYHI010000092.1, forward strand.
GGCCGCTTTGCCTGTCGCGGTCATCGTATGGGAGGGATGGTCTCGACGTTGGGTCGCCGACGACGCCTACATCGACTTCCGGGTGGTAGCTAACCTAGCCTCAGGTCACGGCCCCGTCTACAACCGTGGGGAGCGTGTCGAGGTTTATACCGACCCTCTCTGGGTCGGCCTTCTTACCCTTTTCCACTGGATCGGACTTCTGGCTATCCAGTGGTGGGCGGTGATTCTCGGCATAGTGTTCACGGGTTGCGGAGTGTGGATGGGAGGGCGGTCCGGGCAACGCCTGAGCCCGGCTGTAAAAGGGCGTTCGCCGTCAGGTTCAGGCGAGCATGCGAACCTAGTTGTGCCCCTGGGCATGCTGATGTTTGTGTCCATCGACGCCGCCTGGGACTTTGCAACCTCCGGACTTGAGACTGGCATGGTCTTCGGCTGGCTCGGGGCTAGCTACGCCATGCTCGCAGGCCACGCCGTCGGGCAGCACAGGTCGCGGCGAGCGCAGTTCAGCGCAGCTACGGTTATGGGACTAGGCCCTCTGGTCCGACCGGACTTGCTCCTATTCAGCTTGCCGTTCCTGGCAGCTCTAATTGCCGTCTCGATCACCGGCCTGAGTTCTCGTCGGTCGCTGAGTAGGGCGGCTTCTATCTTGGCCGTCTCGGGGGCCTGTCCGGTGCTCTACCAGATCTGGCGGATGACCTACTTCGCGATGGTGGTACCTAACACAGCACTCGCCAAGACCGCCGGCTCGGCGTGGTGGGGCCAGGGACTCGTATACCTCCGCGACCTAGTCGACCCTTACCTGCTGTGGATACCGTTGCTGCTCGCGGCGGCGGTGGCAGCGCTCAGGTTGGGACAACTGGCATCCAATCGGAGCTATTCCATGATGGCTGTTGTCGCTTCCCCCCTCTTGGGAGCTCTCCTCGACGGGAGCTACGTGGTGAGAGTCGGCGGGGACTTCATGCACGGACGCATGCTGTTACCGGCCGTCTTCGCTGTCGGCCTGACCTTCTGGGTGCCCTTAGCCACGAGCGCGCAGATAGCGGTAGCAGGCGCAGCCTGCTGTTGGTCGGTCACCGCTGCAGCCTTCCTGCACTACCCCCAGCGCGCTACCGTCATCAACGGCATTGCCAACGAGCGGGCGTGGTATATCAACCAGTCTCAGAACCCGCATCCTGTCACGCCCGACGAGTACCGCTACGGGACTTTCGGCATGGTGGGGACGATGCTTAGCCGGGCTGCCGGGTCGTCGATCCCAAAAGGTGAATCACTCGTTCTCTTAGACGGCCAGCAGGGAGACACCGCATCCGGGGTGCTCGTGACGACCAACATGGCTGAAAAGGTGATCGCGCCCGTCGACAACATCGGCATCGCAGGGCTAGCAGCAGGTCCCCGGGTCTACATTTACGACGAGCTGTCCTTGGCAAACCCGGTCGGCAGTCACCTGAGGGAAACCTCCAAAAGTCGACCGGGTCATTCACAGCTGGCCCCGGTGGTTTGGATGGACGGTCGCTTTCTACCGGCATCTGCCGACTACTTCCTTCCGACGTCGCCGCCGGAGAACGCCCTAACACTCCAGCCCGACCGTGCACAGGTTGAAGAAGCTCGAAAAGCTCTGACATGTGGGGAAATGGGCCGTTACCTCAAGGCCATCACCGCCCCTCTGACGCTACGACGGATGGCGAGCGACTTCATCGACTCGTTCTCCTACTCTACATTCAAGATCGACCCGAGCCCCCTGCGGGCAGCGGCGAGCTGCGAACGCGACGGCTGACACGCCGCTTGGCGAACACCTCCCTTCGACTCACGTCGATCGCCGGACATCGGCTGCTACCGACGCCAGGACCCCGTTCACAAAACGTGCAGACTCGTCGGTCGAGTACTCCCCGGCGAGCTCTACGGCCTCGGAGAGGACCACGGCCGTCGGCACGTCGGGACGCTCCAAGAGCTCGTAGGTGGCGACACGCAAAACGGCCCGGTCCACTGCGGGCATCCTGTCGAGCGCCCAGCCGATAGCGTGGCGGCTTATGAGGCTGTCGACCTCGGGGCTTTTGGCCTCTACGCCGCGCACCACCGCGCACGTGTAGTCGTCTGGGACGACAGGAAGGTCGTCGAGAACCGCCGACGGCGTCAGGGTCTTAGCCTCCGCCTCGTAGAGGAGCATGAGCGCACGCTCGCGAGCTTCGCGCCGTGTGGCGGCCTCAGCCAAGCCTCTCAGGCCCTGGTCAGGTATTCGCCGCTGCGGGTGTCAACCTTGATTCGCTCGCCGACGTTGACGAAAAGCGGCACCTGGAGCGAAAGGCCGGTCTCGAGGGTCGCAGGCTTCCTGGCCCCCGACACCCGGTCCCCTTGGACGCCTGGCTCGGTCTCGGTGACGGTCAGCTCCACCGACGCTGGCAGGTCGACACCGACGATCTCCCCGTCGAAGAGCTGGATGACCGCTGCGTCACCCTCCTTGAGGTAGGACGCCGCAGACCCGAGCGATCCTCGGGGCGCCTGCATCTGCTCGTAGTCGGAGGTGTCCATGAACACGTAGCTGTCCCCGTCGGGATAGAGGAACTGCATCTCCCTCTTGTCGATGAGAGCTTGGTCGAGCTTTTCGTCCGCGCGGTAGGTGCGCTCGATGACCGCCCCGGTGCGGACGTTCTTGAGTTTCGTCCTGACGAACGCCCCGCCCTTGCCGGGCTTGACGTGTTGGAACTCCACCACCGAGAAGAGCCCTTCGGGGAGGTTGAGGGACATCCCGTTCTTGAGGTCGTTGGTTGAAACTGAAGGCATGGGTTACTTTCTTCCCTAGATCGATATTTTCGGGCTGAGCGTCAAGGGATGACAGCCGTCCTCGGTTACCACGACGGTATCCTCGATGCGAACTCCGCCCACGCCGGGTAAGTACACGCCCGGCTCGACGGTGACGACATGTCCCGCTGCGAGTGTATCCCCAGAGCCGGCCGCCACCGACGGCGCCTCGTGGATGTCGAGTCCAACACCGTGGCCTGTGGAGTGCGCGAAGCGTTCCGCGAAGCCGGCGTCGGCGATGATATCCCTGCACACCCGGTCCACCTCGGCGGCGGGAACGCCAGGCCTGACCGCTGCGACGCCAGCGGCTTGGGCTTTCGCCACCACGCTCATAGCCCGGCGCAGCTGTGCATCGGCGGGCGGGGTAGCAGCCCAAACCGTGCGGGTCATGTCCGAGCAGTAGCCGTCGAAACGGGCTCCGAAGTCGACCACGACAGCCTCGCCGGCTCCGATCGTGCGACCACCGGGACGGTGATGGGGCTTCGCTGCGTTCGGTCCGGATGCGACGATCGTCTCGAAAGACGGCTCGGAAGCTCCCATTTCGCGCATCTCGAAGTCGAGCAGACGAGCGAACGACGCCTCAGAGAGGCCGGCGCCGAGCTTCGGGAGCAGCTTTGCTAGAGCCGCGTCAGCTATACGGGCAGCCTCGCGCATCCGGTCCAGTTCCCCGGGGTCTTTGCGCACCCGCAGGGCTTCGACGCAACCCTCAGTGGGGACTAGGTCTACTTCGGGAAACCAGTCCTCCTGGAAGGCCTTGAACCTCGACCAGGTGACGTTCGCCGCTTCCAGGCCGACGCTGCGACATCCGACCTCGTCGACGAAACGGGCCAGCGCCTCGCGTTGGCCTGCGAGCCCGGCAACTTCCAGCTCGACGGGAGCTCCACAAGCGGAGATCTGCTCGGCCGCCTGGGTCTCGTAACGGCCGTCCGTGACTAGCAGCGCCCGCTCGGGTCCGACAGCGAGGAGACCGGCAGAGCCGGTGAAGCCCGAGAGGTAGCGGATGTTAGTCAAGGAAGACACCAGGAGAACCGAAAGTTCTTGTAGCTGCGAACGCAAAGCGCCGAGCCGCGAGGAGACGGCCATAGGTTGCATATGAGCATCTACAGTATCTCCGTGACCGCACGGACCATCCCGTGACAGCCGTCCTCGCCGTTGCGGCCGGGCTTTACGGGCTGGTCATAGGATCATTTTTGAACGTGGTGATCCACCGCGTCCCGTTACACCAATCGGTGGTAAGGCCGCCCTCGGCGTGCCCCGCCTGCGAGGGGCGTATCGCCCCGCTCGACAACATCCCTCTCGTCTCATGGGTGGCGCTGAGGGGCCGCTGCAGGTCGTGCGGTGCTCCGATCTCGGCGCGATACCCCGCTGTGGAAGCGCTGACCGCTTTGGCGTTCGTCGCAACCTCCTTGCGTTTCGGGTGGAGCGCCACGCTGCCCGCTGAGATCATCTTCGTAGCCGGTCTCGTCGCCCTCTCGTTCATCGACTACGACCACATGCTGCTCCCCAAGGTGGTCGTATACCCCCTCGGCGGTCTCGTCCTCGCCGGCCTGGTCGCTGCTGCGGCCTACGACGGCAGCTGGAAGCGGCTGGAAGTGGCACTTGCCTGCGCGGCGGTCGAGTTCGGCTTGCTGTTCGCCCTGAACGCAGCGAGCCCTCGCTCTCTCGGCTTCGGGGACGTCCGCTTCGGCCCGGTCATCGCTTTAGCGCTCGGCTGGCTAGGCTGGCGTTACGCTCTCGCCGGTTTCTTCGCCGCAAACCTCCTCGGCGCCGGGGTGGGAATAGCTCTCATAGCGCTGCGAAAGGCCGACCGGCGCACGCCGATCCCCTTCGGGGTGTTCCTCTCCGCCGGTGCGTTCTTCGTGCTCATGCTGGGCGGGGCGTTTCACTACCCCGCCTGAAGTATCTCGCTTGGGCGCCTCGCCCCCGTCAGGCCAGCTCGGGCGAGGCGCCACTTTTCGGCGGCGGCGCCGCTGCGGGTGAGGCTGGCAAAGCACAACGCTCCGGTGGTGGCGACGACCGCCATCTCCAGCCAGGGGGGGAGCAAACCGCCGAGGAGGCTTCCGGTCGAGCTCAGGTACAAAAGGCATGCCCCGACGCACAGAGTCGCGAAACGCTTGGTCGCTCCCTGCGTTGTGAGCGCCCCGGCGACGACCACCAACACGACCGCCGGCGCAAAATAGTACGGCCAGTACTCGACTTCGAAGAAGCCGCGTGCGAACATCGCTACGCTCAATGCCACCGTCACCGAGCTCGGATCACGGCGATTCCTGACGAACCAGCCGGCAGCGACAGCGACGACGACCGCCAACGACCGGGTCGTCGATCCCGCCACCATGTGCTGGGTGCCGTAGACGGTGGATATGAGAAACTTCGGAGCGAGACCCCACCACGGCAGGTGCTGGCCGATGTCGGGCATAGGCTGGCGGAGTAGGTCCACTGAAGCCTGGTGGAAGTCGACAGCGAGCAGGGTGACTCCTAGGACGGCCGGGGCTGCGGCCGTCCTAGCCAGCGTCCTCAGCCTGACTCCCGGCGGGGAGGCAGCGACGAGCACCGGGATCGCGAGGCCCGCCCAGGTCTGCATCAAGACAGCGAAGCCCAGCGCCACCGCAGCCCCGGCGAAGTGACCCCGAAAGGCAAGAGCGAAGCTCAAGCACACGAAGGCAAGAGCGAGCATGTCCTCAGGGTGCCCTTCGAACCCCGGAGTCGGTCCCACTACTGCCACCGCCACCGCCAGGGTTATCAGCTTGCGCCTGGCGGCGTTCACCTGGAGAGTCTCTGCAAGGTAGTCGACGCCGAGCACCGCTGTCGCTCCGCACAGGAAGAAGAACGGTCCGCTCACGAGCCACATCGAAGGCTTGTCCAGTGGTATCGGATAGGAGGCGACCAGCCCAAAGTGCCCGCCAAGCGCTACGACCGGGGCGTAGAGGTACACGAAGCCGGGCAGCGCAGCAAACCACGGGTTCGCGGAGAAGACGAAGCCGGCGCCTCCGTTCCAGGAGTACTGAGCTGCGTTGGTAGTGGTCCAGACGTCCCGGCTCATGATCCACTGGCTCGGCACCCCGAGCACGTAGGGCATCCCGAAGCTCATCCAGGCCGCCACCGTAACGCCGAGCAGGTACATCAGCGCCGCCCATCGCCAACCTTCCCAATGCAAGGGACGTACCGCGCCCCGAGTCGACTCCAAGGTCATACGGAAGTATCGGACTCCAAGGCGGCGAGGGTTAGGCCCGAGCGCCCTCTAGGGCAGGAGGTCTGCGAGGGTCTCTTCGACGGCCCGTTGGTCGACACCGTCGACTACTTCCAACCCCTCCGGACCGTCGAGAATGAACGTCAGGCCGCCGTCGGCCGACTTCTTGTCCCGCCGCATGAGCGCCACCAGGTCGTCCGGCCGGCGCTGGCGCTGCGGCCGAACCGCTAGGCCGTAGCCGGCGACGACCTGTTCGTGCAGTGCCACCCTGGCGTCGTCGATGCGCCCGAGTCGCCGGGCGAGGTGAGCTGCGAAGACCATTCCCACCCCGACGGCTTCCCCGTGGGTCAGCTCGTAGCTCCCGCTGGTCTCCAAGGCGTGACCGAGCGTGTGGCCGTAATTGAGAAGAGCCCTCCGACCCGACTCTCGCTCGTCGAAGCCGACCACTTCCGCCTTGGCTCGAACGCACGCAGCTACAGCGTCGTCGAGTCCCATGTCTTCCAGGCCCTCGACGCCCAAGAAGCGGTACTTGGCCATCTCCCCCAAGCCGCTGCGGCGCTCCCGGTCAGGGAGCGTATCGAGGGTCTCCGTGTCGCACACGACCCCTACCGGCTGCCAGAAGGCACCAACGAGGTTCTTGCCTTCCGGAAGGTTTACACCGGTCTTGCCGCCGATGGCGGCGTCGATCTGGGCGAGGAGAGTCGTGGCTACGTGCACCACGGCGACACCGCGGTGATACACAGCCGCGGCAAAGCCACCAACATCTGTGACGACCCCGCCGCCGACGGCGACGACCACGTCCCCGCGGTGCAGCCCCCACCCGGCGAAACCTCGGCAGAGGGACTCCACCGTGGCCATCTCCTTGGCGGTCTCATCCCCGCCTATCAGGAACGTCTTCTGCTCGATGCCTGTCTCGACGCTCCACGGGATCTGCTCTTGGGTCACCAGGGCCGCCTTGCGGGCACCTGAGGGTATCAACCCGCCTAAGCGGGCGCGCGCTCCCCTGCCGACCACGACCGGGTAGCTACGCTCCCCAAGGTCGACTCGGACTTCGTTGAAACCCACCCGCTCAGGTCCTGGCGCCAGCCACGTCGAGGTTGGCGAGGTAGGAGTCGTGATTGCGGCGGAACTCCCCTACAGAGTCACCGCCGAACTTGCGCAGCGCCTCCCCGGCGAGGACGAGAGCCATCATCGTCTCTGCGACGACACCCATCGCGGGTACCGCTGTGACGTCGGTGCGCTCCTTGAACGACACCGTCTCCTGCTTGGTCACCACGTCCACGGTCTTTAGAACCGGACGGTTGAGAGTGGCCAGCGGCTTCATCGCCACGCGGGCGACTACCGGCTCGCCGTTGGAGATGCCCCCTTCGATACCTCCGCTTCTGTTGGTCTGCCTGCGGTAGCCACCGCCGCTGGTCGTGTCAGCCCTCGGAGCTCCACCTTCCCAGGAGATCGCGTCGTGAGCCTCAGAACCTCGCCTTCCAGCACCTTGGGTCGCTTCGCCAATCTCGACACCTTTGACCGCCTGGATGCTCAGCATGGCCTGTCCTAACAGGCCGTCGAGCTTTCGGTCCCAGTGCACGTGGCTGCCTAGTCCCACGGGCACCCCGTAGGCGATCACCTCGGCCACGCCACCGAGCGAATCACCTACCTTGGCCGCCGCCTTGATCTCGGCGACCATCGACTCCGCCGCTGAGGGGTCGAAGCAGCGAACCTCCGACGCGTCTACTTTGTCCAGGTCGTCGGGGCCTGGCCGTTCGTCGCTGGGCGAGCACGCACTGCCGATCTGCACCACGTGACTGACGACCGTCACCCCGATCTCGGCCAAAAGTGCTTTCGCAAGCGCACCGGCGGCCACTCGCGCAGCGGTCTCCCTGGCCGACGCCCTCTCTAGGACGTCCCTGGCGTCGGAGAAAGCGTACTTCTGCATTCCCGGCAGGTCGGCGTGACCGGGGCGTGGCTGGTGCAAAGGCTTGGAGGTGACGCCCGGAGCGGGAGACATCTCCTCGGTCCACTTGGGCCACTCGGTGTTGGCGATCTCCACCGCTACGGGCGAGCCGAGAGTGCGGCCGTGGCGTACACCGGCCAGAAGGGTGAGCTCGTCCGCCTCGAAGCGCATTCGCGGTCCCCTGCCGAAACCGAGCCTTCGGCGACCCAACTCGGCTCCGATCATCTCTGCGGTCACTTCAAGGCCCGCCGGGAGGCCCTCCACGATCACGACGAGGCCTTTGCCGTGCGACTCGCCGGCGGTCAAAAAACGCAGCACAACCTACGATCCTAGTCGCCCGCCTATCGTCAGCCTAAAGCCGGGACGGATCCTGGCGTAGCCTCCACAAAAGGAGAGGCGAGCCGAGCCCTGTCAGCCGAACGGGTTCCGGGAGCTGATCGGAAGACCACCGGGTACGGTCGTCGTGGTCGTAGAGGGGACCGACTTGGGTGCGGCAGTCTTGGCTACAGCTGGTGGGCTCACGGAGGCTGTCGCGCTCGTGTTGTGATGAAGCTCCTTGGTCCAGATGACGAAGCCTGCGACGAACACCAGCACGGTTAGCGCTACGACGCTTGCGTACCTACGCCAGGCTGGCATCGGGGATTTGGTCGAGTCGATCATGTCGTCAGCTCCAGTTCAGGGGGCGTAGAAGACTTGGGTGGATAACGAAGCTGTAAGCTGACCGTTGGTGCCCGACGATATCGACACGCCCTGTATAACCATGCTGCGCTGCAGGTTCGTAAGACCTGACATGAAGCTTGTCAGCTGCCCGTAGGTGCCGGAAGCCGCCATAGTCACCGGTATTTCCTGCAGGCCTGTCGTCGAGGTCGCCGGCGCCGAAGACGACTGGGTCCCCGTAGCGGATTGAGGTGGGCTCGGGGTGACCGTCGTCAGCTCAGTTCCAGTCGAAGTGGCCAGGGCGTGAAGTTGGTCGAGAAGTCCACGCAGGTTCTCGGTGGTCGGGACCGCTTGGTCGAGGCTTGCGAGCTGGGCCTTGTCGGCGGGGATGTGCGCCTCCAAGGCCTGAAGCGACGCCACCTGCGAGTCGAGCTTGCTCACCTGGCTCGCAGCTGAAGCGTACGACTTGTGAGCCGAGGCAATCTTGGCGCTCGACGGCCGGTAGATTGCGAGATACCACGCTGCGGCTAGTACGACCACAGCCACAGCCGCGAGGCTGTAGAGCTTGCGGGTGGACACGGTCACTTGGTAACTCCCTTGGATCGGGGGCTCTCGGCGTCAAGGGTAAGGCCCGCCGACGACGAGAAAGTCACGGCCCCGCCGTTGCTTTTCACTGCGATGGAGCCGATGGTCAAGTTGGTGAAGTCGGGGTCACCGGCGAGTTGGGTGATCCACTGCGCCGCCGAGGGGAGCCCTCCGGTGCCCTGCACGGCGAAGGTGACGTTCCCCACCGGTAACGGGCCGGCCGGGCGGGTAGACGCAGTCGACCCCGCAGCCGGGGCGGTCCTCGTGCCGCTGAAGCTCGTGATGCTCAGCTGGGGAGGCAACACGCCGGCGAACTGGCCGAGCACCCGCACCCAGTCGACGTCGCCTTTCAGCGCCGTCGACACCAAGCCGGCGCGAGCCTGAGCTTGTGAGTGCACGGATGTCAACGTCTGGAGGTGGGAAACCTCGGAGGTCAGCGCCGGGACCTTGGCCTGCTCGGCCTTGGCGCTCGCCTGGGCGTGGTGAACTGCGGAGAGCTCGGCGACGCCGCCGACGGCGAGGAGCGCTGCCGCAACCCCGACGCCGGCGATGGCCATCATCGACAGCCGCTTCGCCCGTCTAGAGGCGAGAACCTCGTCGGGGAGGATCGACAGGCGGATCAGAGGAGCGTCGGTCGGCCACAGGGCGAGGCCTACCGCTGTCGCCGCTCCGGCGCCGATAGCCCTCAGCTGGTCCTCGTCGTAGGGCAGGGCGGAACAGTCGAGAGTTGCGAGCGGATCCAAAAGGCGAACCTCCACCGGAAGGTTGCCTCCTATGGAAGCCGCCAAGCCCATCGTGAGAGCAGCTCCGCCGGTGATGAGAAGCTTGTCGATGGCGCCGTTGTTGGCCTGGGAGACGAAGAAGTCGATGGTCGCCCGGATCTCCTCGGCTAGATCGCGAATGCCGGCCGACATCGCCTTTCTCGCCTGGACGGTGAGCGCCTGGGCTTCTGGTGCCGCATCGCCACGCTTGAGCCTTTCGGCGACGGCCACCTCGAGGTGCATTTGCTCGGAGATCGAGTCGGTGAGCTTCGAACCCCCGACGGCGAGCGACCTTATGAAGCGTGGCACGCCGCCTTGGCGAACTCCGACGGTGGTGAGCTCCGCCCCGATCGACACGACGACCTCCACCTTGGGCGACGTGGCAATCCCAGAGGGAGGCTCGGGGACCGCCCTGATCAGCGCCAGCTGTGAGGCGTCCATCACCGTCGCTTTCAGGCCGGCGGCGTTTAGAACGTCGAGATATGAGTGCAGCACCTCGCGATGCGCTGCGACCAGTAGGACCTTCTGGGTCGCCTCCCCCGAGGGGCTTTTGACGGGGTCCCCGAGGAAGCCGAAGTCGAAGCTGGCGTCGTCCATCGGAACGGGGATCAACTCTTGGCCGTCGAAGCGCAGACTCGACCGCGTCTCCTCTGCGCTCATGGCCGGCAGTTCGGCTTGACGGACGAACACTCGGGGCCCCGACACGCCGAGCACGACCTTGGAGGTCTTGAAGCCTGTCTCGGCCCACAAACGCCGCAGCGCCTCGGTGACGCCCACCGGGTTGTTGATCTCGCCGTCCACGACGTAACCACGGGGCAAGCCGACCTGGCCGTAACGGCGAAGGGAACGTTTACCGTCCTTCGAGACGACGATCTCGGCGGCACGGATAGCCGACGACCCGATGTCGAGTCCTATGCTTACCGACTCCACGGTCGGCCTCCCATCTGGGCTAGCGTTGACATTGCTTTTCTTATCGGCTTTACCGGCTCTTTCTTGATCGACACGACCGACGCGGAAGATGGCGAAATAGCCCTTAAGGGATCAGATATCCGGCTTTATGCACGCGAAGAGGGACCCCGCCAGATAGACGGGGTCCCTCTTATCCACTCAGGCGACGAGAGGAATCCCGCTGCCTTTGTGGTGCTATGTATTCGCGACTAGAAGCTGGTGTACCAGCTGCCTGCTGTCCCGTTGGTGGCTGACCCGGAGGTGGCGGCAGCCGTTGGAACGGCCGGGGAGGCGCAGCCACCGCTTGAGGTAGCGGCCCGCTGGTAGTAGGTGCCGTCAGGGCCGACGCTGTTAGCAGATGCCTGCGGGTCGTTGATCTGGGCGATGCTCCAGCACTGCCCGTCCTTGCCGAGCGCCGTGATGACGACGGCCTGGCCGCTGTCACCGGGCACGGCGTAGACCTGGTTGCCGTTCTGGCCGGTCGTTAGAGCTGCCGTTTCCCATGTGAGGCTCGGCTCCGTGGTTGTCAGGTTTGCCGAGAAGGCCTGGTTGTTGGTCCAGTAGGTCTGCTCGGCGGTCAGGGCGTTGGTCAGGTTCGACTGGGCGGCCCTTGCGTTGGCGGTGTTTCTCGCCCCGAGGAACGTCGGGATGGCGATCGCCATCAAGATGGCGATGATGAGCAGGACGACCATGAGCTCGATGAGGGTGAAGCCCTCGTCGTCGCGCTCCCGGCGCCCCTTGATGGCATCTAGCATTCTGATTATTGCCTTTCGGTTAGTGTTTGTTCTGCTTTTTATGCAGGAGCCCGAGCACTCTAAAAGTGCTTAGTAGAGCCCCGCAGAACTATTTTCGGCGCGTGATCCCTCAACCTGAGAGACTCTTGTCTGCTATTCCGCCATTTCCGAAGTCCTGCCGAATATACCCCCTGCATCCAGGTACCTAGAGACGAAAAGGCCGGGCCAGCAGGGGTAACAAAACCCGCTCCCGGCCCGGCGCTATTAGGTTAAATACTACTGGGAGGGCGGAGTCAGTTGTTGTTGCCTACCAGCTTGATGATGTCGAACATAGGAAGGTACAAGGCGATGACCATAGAGCCGACCGCTGAGCCGAGAACGACTATAAGCAACGGCTCGAGGATGGAGGTGAGCGCGTCTACCGTACGCTCGACCTCTTGCTCCAAGAAGTCGGCGACCTTGCGAAGCAGGGCTTCGAGCGAACCGGTCTCCTCGCCTACTGACATCATCTGCGTCACCATAGGGGGGAACACCGGGTGATCGGCGAGGGGGCGCGTGAGTGGCTCTCCCCTTTTGGCCCCCTCGGCTATCGCCTTGACACCGCGGGCGACGACAGTGTTACCGACCGTCTCGGAGGTGATCTCAAGCGACTCCAGGACGGGTACGCCCGCCCCTAACAGGGTAGACAGCGTAGCGGCGAAGCGCGCCAAGGCAGTCTTTCTCAGCAGAGCACCGAAGACCGGCAGTCTAAGCAGCAGCGAGTCCCGGGTGGACTTACCCGCCGGAGTGCGAACCCAGCGTCGGTAGAGCACGACGAGGGCGATGACAGCCAAGAGCACGAACGGCGCCCCGTGCACCGCTATGTTCGATATGGACACGAGCAGAAGCGTCGGAGCTGGGAGCTTCCCTCCAAGCTGGGCGTACATGTTCTTGAAGATCGGTACGACGAAGAGGATCATCGCAGAGAGGATCCCGAGTACGAGCGCCAGCACCGATATCGGGTAGGTCATAGCGCTGCGGATCTTTCCTCGCAGAGCCACCTGCTTCTCGATGGTGTCCGCCAGGTCTGTGAGAGTGCGGTCGAGGCTACCGCCCACCTCGCCGGCTCTGACCATCGAACGGTAGAGGTTGTTGAACTCCTTGGGGTGACGTCCCAACGCCTGCGAAAGAGACGAACCCGACTCGATGTCAGCTCGGACTTGGTCGATGACAGTCGCCAGTTGTTTGTTCTCGGTCTGAACGGCCAGGATGGACAAGCTGCGCAGCAGCGTGAGCCCCGATGCCACCATCGTCGCGAACTGGCGGCTGAAGACGGCGATCTCCTTGAGCTTCACCCGGTTCGTGAAGCCCGGGATGGCGATCTCTCGTTTGAAGCCGGGACCGGCCTTCTTGTCGATGCTGATCGGGACGTATCCCATCTGGCGGAGACGGTTGGCTACAAGCGCCGTGCTCTCTGCGTCGATCGACCCAGATATCACCTTGCCGGCGGTGTCGCGCACCTTGTACGCGTACGTGGTAGGCATCAGCGGACCCCTCCGACGAGACGGCGAAGGTCGTCCTCGTTATGGCAGCGTTCCAGGGCCACGTCGAGCCCGATCGCCGACGAGCGGACCAAAGCGGCGAGGGACTGGTCCATGGTTTGCATGCCGAACTGCCCGCCGGCCTGCATCGAGCTGTACACCTGGTGGGTCTTGCCCTCCCGGATGAGGTTTCGGATGGCGGGAGTGGCGACCATCACTTCGCAAGCTACGGTACGTCCCCTGCCGTTAGCTCTGGGAAGCAACTGCTGGGTAACGACGGCCTGGAGCGCAGCCGCAAGCTGCACGCGGATCTGCTGTTGCTGGTGGGAGGGAAACACGTCGATGATGCGGTCGATGGATTGAGGGGCGTCTTGGGTGTGCAAGGTCCCGAACACGAGGTGGCCGGTCTCGGCTGCGGTCAGGGCGGTCGAGATGGTCTCGAGGTCTCGCATTTCACCCACCAAGATCACGTCGGGGTCCTGGCGAAGGACGTGCTTGAGAGCCGACGAGAACGACTTGGTGTCCTCGCCTACCTCTCTTTGGTTGACCACCGCCCTTTTGTGACTGTGAACGAACTCGATCGGGTCCTCTACTGTCATGATGTGACACGGGCGGGTGGTGTTGACCACGTCGACCAGCGAAGCCAAAGTCGTCGACTTCCCCGACCCGGTCGGCCCGGTCACGAGGACAAGTCCTCTCTGGAGGTTTGCGAACCCTCCGACGATAGCCGGGATGCCGAGCGCATCGAGCGGCACGATCTTGAAGGGGATCGCCCGCAGCACGGCACCGACGGAGTCGCGCTGGATGAACACGTTCAGACGAAAACGTCCGACCCCGGTGACGACGTGGGAAGTGTCGAGCTCGAGGTGCTCCTCGAAACGCTCCCTCTGGCGTTGCGTGAGGATGGAGTACAACAGTCGCCGGATCTCCGACGGTGTGAGGACCTCCTGATTTGCAAGCGGGCGTATCGACCCGTCGACACGGATGCAAGGCGGTAGCCCGGCGCTGAGGTGAAGGTCCGAAGCTCCTAGGTCGACCATCTCGGTTAGAAGGTCGTTGATGTGCAGTTCCGTGGCTGCTTTGCCCTGCGAGCCCGCGGCGGCAGCGTCGCCTGCCGGGCGGTCCTCGACGCCGTAGAGGACCTCTATGGCCAAGGAGATGTCCGAAGCGGCGGCTAGGACAGGGCGGACCTGCCAACCGGTGTCGGAGGTGATGTCAGCGACCGCCTTTTGGTCCATGGGGTTCTCCATGGCGACGATCAGCTCGGTGCCGTCCATGCCGACGGCTACGGCACGCAGGCGCTGGCAGAGACCGACTGGTAGCATCCCGCCGAGGATCGCAGGGATCGGCTCGGCGTCGGGATCCCACATGGCGAGTCCGAGCTGGTCGGCTACGGCGGCGACGAGGTGGCGTTCTGCGACGAGACCTTCGCTGGAGAGGATCTTGGCCAGCGGTACCCCGGTGTCGGCTTCGCGGCGCAGAGCCGCCTCCAAGGAGTCGCGCGAGAGGACTTTGCGTTCGACGAGGAACTCCCCGACGGCCCTAGATGTGGCGAGCATGCCTTCTCCTTCGGTCTGTGGGGTGCATGGCTGTAGAAGTGGTCAACTCCCGAAAGCCTTCAGGCGATGACCCGGAGGATCTCTTCCATCGACGTCACGCCAGTGGCCACCTCGACCATTCCCGCCTGGCGCAGTGTCAACATTCCCTGGCCGATGGAGATCTTTCGTATGTCCTCGGTGTGGGCGCGCTCGACTATCGCCCGTTCGACTTCCTCGGTGACGACCAGCACCTCGTGGATAGCGAAGCGGCCGTGATAGCCGGTGCCCCCGCATGCGCCGCAGCCGACCGCCTGGAACGTCTCGTAGGAGTCCCCCGGCTCGCCGAGGCGTTCGAAGTCCCAGCCGGTGGCAGCCAACTCGTTCTTGTTAGGAGTGTACGCTCGCTTGCAGCGAGAGCAAAGCTTGCGGGCGAGGCGTTGAGCGACGACGCAGTCGATCGAGCTTCCCACCAGGAACGGCTCGACCCCCATCTCCACCAGGCGGCTCGGCGTCGACGCCGCGTCGTTGGTGTGCAGTGTCGATAGGACAAGGTGTCCTGTCAGAGCGGCCTCGATGGCGATGACCGCCGTCTCTTGGTCTCGGATCTCACCGACGAGGACCACGTCGGGGTCTGATCGCAGGATGCTCCGCAGCGCCGCGGCGAAGCTGAGCCCGGCCTTGGTGTTCACCTGCACCTGGTTGATGCCGGGGAGCTGGTACTCGACCGGATCCTCCACGGTGATCACGTTCTTGGTCTCGTCGTTGACGATGTTCAACGTCGCGTAGAGGGTCGTGGACTTGCCTGAGCCGGTGGGACCTGTGACGAGGATCGTCCCGTAGGGTTTGCGGTAGCACTGCTCGTAGCGGGCCATGTTCTCGGGAAGAAACCCGAGATCCTGCAAACGCAAAAGCGCCGTCGACTTGTCAAGTACCCGCATCACGACTTTCTCGCCGTGCACGGTCGGTAGGGTAGCTACTCGCAGGTCGACGTCGCGCCCGGAGATCTTCGTGTTGATCCGCCCGTCTTGGGGGACTCGCCGCTCGGCGATGTTCATGTCAGCCATCACCTTGAGCCGGCTGACTATTCCAGAGTGGATGTTCTTAGGTGGGCGCATCACCTCGTGGAGCACACCGTCGATGCGGAACCGCACTCTAAGCGAGTTGTCACCAGGTTCTATGTGGATGTCCGATGCCCGGTCAGCGATCGCCTGGCCGATCAGAAGGTTGACCAGCTTTACTATCGGCGAGTCCTCGCTGATCTCACGAACCGACGCGAGGGAGGTGTCCTCGTCGAAGACGCTCGACGCCTCCGCTGAGACGTCCTCGGCTGAGGACATCACCCGGTGGAACTTACCGATGGCTTCGACTATGGAGTTGCTGGTCGCTACCGCTATGTGAAGCTCGGCGCCGGTTACCGCCCGGATGTCGTCGATCGCGAACACGTTCGACGGGTCCGCCATCGCCACTATCAGACGACCTTCGAACCAACCGATCGGCAACGCCAGGTAGCGACGCGCCAGCGAGTCGCTCACCAGGCGAGCGGCGGCGGCGTCAACCGGATAGTCCGCCAAGTCGACGTAGTCGAGCCTGAGGTGCTTGGCTAGCGTAGCGACCAGGTCGGCTTCTGAGACGAGGTTCTCCTCTATCAAAACCCGCGTCAAACCCTCGCCCCGGGAGACGCTGAGCTGTATGGCGTGGGACAGGGAGTCCTGTCCCAGGACTCCGCCCTCCACCAACAAGGCGCCAAGCCGGTCGTCGTCGCCGAGTCCTGTAGCCGAGTTCGGCGGGAGTGGCGGCATCGGTGAGGTCACTTCACAGTTCAGTTATCGGTGTCGGCGAGACGGGTTCGGCTCAGTTACGAACTGAGGAGAGGAATTTGAGCAGCAGACCCCGGTTGATAGGCTCTTCGGCGGGCTCGTCGCCGCCCTCGGCCTCCTCGGAGGGGTGCTCGTCTGACGGTTCGGGAGACGACTCCGACTGAGCGGAAGGCGCCTCAGTGGTCCTCTCGTAGTACCCCTGGTCGTCGGCCGATGAGCCGGGCGTTTCCCACATGCCGGACTCGTGGATTTGAGCGAGCTCCCTCTCCGACCAAGGTCCGCGGTCGGCGAGAGCATCGAAATGACCGACCCCGTGTACGCTGCCAGAACCGTAACCTCCGTCCGCCCCGCCGTAGCTGCTGTCAGCAACTTCGTAGTCGACCGGGTCGGCACCGTTAGTGTCGCCGGTGTTCTCCAGGTTCTCTCCGACTTCAAGCATCGCAGCTCGCAGGGCAGCGTAGCGGTCCTCGGCGGAAGTCTCGGGGGAGTCGAAGTCCCCCGGCGATGAGGACAGCTCGCTCAGATCGGAGAAGGTGACGTCGGGGACGACCACGCTGCTCTCGGGCTCGGCCTCTACTGGCTCCTCCAGAGACGTGGAAGCTGCGGGGACCGGGAAGTCAGCGACAAGCGTACCGAAGTCGAAGCCGAGTATCCCACGTCGATCGCCAGAAGTCTCCTCGACGGCGGGCTTGACGTCGTCGACCTGGCTGTAGGGCTCGTCGAAGGAGGCGCTCCCGAGCACGACCGTGTCGCCTTCGACATCCCCCTTGGTGGTAACGGCCGGCCGGTCGGCGACAGTAGCCACACCCGCCTCTACTAGGTCGCGGATCACCCGGCACCCGGCGATCTCGCTAAGGTCGCATCCGGCTATGACGTCAGCGACGCTGCGGCCAGACCCGACCGCCACGACGGCGGCCCACTGGGCCCGTCCGAGGGTCACCGGGTCGCTCGGAGCGTCAGCGACCAACTCCACGTGATAGTCGAGGGATGCAATGACGCCGACTATCGAGCTCCACTCCTCCCGGAGAGCTTCCGCTTCGGCGAGAAGCGGTCCTACCTCCCGCCTTGCGGCCCGTCCGGTGGGCGCCGGCTGAGGACTGTCAGCTGCGGTGAAGACGAACTCGCCGTCGGTGATGCCCATCAGCTCGAAGACGGCCTCTGCTGGCTCCCGGCTGGAGTGCGACTCGAAGCCCGACACCACCCCGCCGTCGAACCAGAGGCGCCCGCGCCCGTTAGATCCGCTCACAGCAAGTTCGCCCGTCTTGGAGGTGCTTTCCAAGAAGCGTAGGACCTCAGGGATTGCGACTGTCTGAAGCGAGCCTTGCAGCACTGCGGGGACCTCCGAATAGGGTGACTTTGGTCCTATCGGCGCAGCTAGGCTCTGCCTTTACATGGTTTCGCCGTTGCGGTGACTGACCGCTGCCTCAGCGGCCGCCCGCATCACCTGGACCGGCGGGACCAGGCCGGTCCAGCATTGCACTTGCGCTCGCGCTTGGTGGACGAGCATCGACAGTCCGTTCAGGACGCGGGCTCCTGCATCCTCGGCGACGCGCATGAGCGGCGTCGTCGCCGGATGGTAGATGAGGTCCATCACCAGCTGGCCGGAGCGAAACCACCCTGGCGTTAGGTCCATGGGCACAAGGTGAGGGTCCGACATACCTACCGACGTCGCGTTGACTATCAGTTCGCCTACGTCGAGCGCTGCCCTAAGCGCAGCGGTGTCGGCGGCGACAAGGGCTTTCGCTGCTGGTCCGCCGAGCGCTGCGCACGACGCCGCTCTCCCCCGGTCCCGACCGACGACCGTGATCGACCCGGCGCCGGCGCCGCCTGCGGCGTCGGTGAGCGCCCGGGCGGCACCCCCCGAGCCGAGTACCACGACACTGCTGCCTTCGACGTCGAAGCCCTCCTCTCGCAGCGCCTCCACGAAGCCCGGCCCGTCGGTCGACTCGCCGACCAGCTCCCCTGGTCGCTCCGGCGACCACGCCACCGTGTTCACCACCCCTAGCCTGGCGGCTACGGGTCCGAGCGAGTCGACCGCCGACGCCACCGCGCCCTTGTGGGGCATCGTGACCGACAGACCAGCGAGGCCGAGAGCTCGGACCGCGTCCACTGCGGCGCCAGCAGCACCCGGCGCCACCCGGAACGCCGTGTAGACCCAGTCCAAGCCGAGAGCTTCGAAAGCCGCGTTGTGCATCGCAGGAGACAATGAGTGGGCGACTGGATCGCCTATCAGCGCCGCAACCCTTGTGGTAGGACCCGGAGTCCTCAACACAGCCCAGCCGCCCTGCACTGAGCCTGCAGGGACACGAAACCGGCTGTGTCGGAAGCGAAGCCGAGCTTACCGTCGGGATTTACCTCCACGAAGTACAGGTAGCTAGTCGAGGGCGGCGCAGCCGCTGCCTGCAACGCCGCCAGACCCGGGGAGGATATCGCAGTCGGGGGCAGGCCCTTGTCGAGTCGCGTGTTGTAGGGGCTCGGCTGGTCCAGCTGAGCAGCACTCGGCACGAGCTTCGGGTCGCTTTGGCGCAGGTAGTAGGTCTGAGTGGAGTCGGCGCCGAGAGGCATGCCCAACCTCAGACGGTTATACAAGGTGCTGGCCACCGGGCCGTAATCCGAGGAGAACTTCGCTTCACGCTCGACGATCGACGCCACCGTAACCACCTGGTAGGGGCTGTAGCCGAGGTTCTTCGCCGCTGCGGTCAGACCGATCTGAGCGGCTCGGTCGTCGAAAGCTCCGACCATCTCCTCCAACACGTCGATGACCGTGTCGTTTTGGGATATCTCATACGTAGCAGGAAAGAGCAGACCTTCGAGGTTGTTCACTCCAGCCGGCTCATAGGGGCTGCGAACCGCGCCGCTGGACGCAGCGGCGAGAAGCGCGGCGGCTGACAGGTGCAGCCCCGGTAGCCCCGCTACGGCCTGCGCGATCTGCTCCACGGTGAAGCCTTCTGGTATGACAAGCTTGTCGGTGAGGAGTTTTGGACCGGCTCTCAGGGCTGCGAGCGCTTGGTAGTACGGAGAGTTCCTGGCGAGGTGGTAGGTGCCCGGGTACAGCACTGCCGACCCTTTCAGCTTGACGTACAGCGGAAAGAGCGACCCGTCGTGGATCACGCCTGCCTTTGCGAGAATGTCTCCGATGGCCGACGTCGAAGCACCCTTAGGTATGACCACCGTGACCTTCTGACCTGGCGAACCGCCCGGGTCTATCTGGGCTCTCGCCCACAGCCCTCCCCCTAGGAGCAAAGCCGCAACGACGACCGCCGACACTGCGACTATCGCAATCCAGCGTCTCGGACCGTCGTGACGGTAGCGGGTGGAAGCCGGCCGGCGCCCTGGCGGCTTGCGACCCCTCGGAGTGCGACGCGGGCTTTTAGCGGGCTCTCGGTAGTGCGTCAAAGCTCGACCCGCGAGGCAACCTTAGTTCGGTCAAGCCAGCCCTGGAGGAGAACCTGGGCGGCGGCAGCGTCGATCACGGAGCGTTGGCGTCTTGCTGTGCGCCCCGTCGCTTGCATCGCGCCCGACGCCACGACCGTGGTGTAACGCTCGTCGACTGTCTCCACCGGCACCGTCAGCACCCGACGCAACTGGTCGACCTCTTCGAGGACGCCCGTCGCGGCAGGGCCCGTAGCGCCGCTCAGCGACAGGGGCAAACCGACCACCACCGCCACGGCCTCGTAGCTATCGACGAGGCCGGCCAGCGTCGCGTGGTCAGCGCGCCGCTGCGGGCTCCTAGCGAGGACCGTAACGGCGGTTGCGACAGCGCGCCGCGAGTCACTGACCGCCACCCCTATCCTCCTGGACCCCAGGTCGACGCCGAGCACCCTGCCGGCAGGCTCCACCATGCTCACGCCCCTAGGACCGTCCGGACAGCGTCGAGGGCCTCGTCTAGTCGGGAGGGGTCCCGCCCGCCGGCAGTGGCGTGCTCGGGGTTGCGACCTCCACCTCCACCGCCAACGATCCGCGCCGGCGGCCCTATTAGCTCAGGCGCGCTTCGAGGCGAGCCTTTCGCCACCACCGCGGCCAGAGCCGCCTTAGAGCCGTCCGGCGAACCTCCGAGCACGACGACCTCCGAGCCGGCGAGGTTGCGGACCTTCGCTGCGAGCTCCCGAAGCTGGTCGGGGTTAAGACCGTCCACCCTGGCTACCAGGGCGGCACCCGCCGCCATACCGGCGAGCTCCCTTGCACGACCGTCCAGGGCAGCACGCTCCAGTTCCTCCATGCGTCCCTGCAAAGCGCGAAGCTCTCCCAGCCTACGTTCGAGAGCGTCGATGACTTCGTCGGGCCTGGCCCGAAGCAATGCTGCGCAAGCGGCTATCTCCCGGTCCGCCTCACGCATCCGGGCGAGCGTCGCCGTGCCGGTGACGGCCTCCACGCGGCGCAGGTTAGAGCCAATCGATCCCTCCGAGACGATCTTGAACGGGCCGATCTCACCCAGTCGCGTCACGTGCGTTCCACCGCACAACTCCAACGACGCGGGGCCGGCGGCCACGACGCGCACCTGGTCACCGTATTTGTCCTCGAAGAACGCAAAGGCTCCTGCGGCGTCTGCGTCCACCTTGGCCATGACACGCACCGAGACACCGTCGTCGGAGAGGATCTGCGCGTTCACGATGTCCTCAACTTGGGCTATCTCGGCCTCCCCGAGGGGATGGTAGTGCGTGAAGTCGAACCGCAGCCGGTCCGGGGCGACGAGGGAGCCCTGCTGTTTGACGTGTTCGCCCAGAACCCGGCGCAGCGCGGAGTGCAGCAGGTGCGTGCCGGTGTGGTTGCGGCGGATAGCGCTGCGCCTCTGCGCGTCGATCGTCGCCGTCGCCGCCTGGCCCGGCCTGATCTCACCGTCGACGATCCTCGCGACGTGGCGGTACAGGTCGGGAAGTGCCCGGGTCGTGTCGGTGACGGCCGCCCGCCCCGAGTCGGTCTCGATGAACCCGACGTCGCCGACCTGACCGCCGCCCTCGGCGTAAAAAGGCGTCGCCGCCAGGAAGATCTCGACCGTGCCGTCGCTGGTGGGAATAACCCCCGTGACCGTAGTAGTAGCCGCCGCCGTCTCGTAGCCGACGAAGAGTGTCCCCCCGTGATCGGCTAGGAGTTTTCGGTACTCGCCTAGGCGTTCGTCACCGCCCACCTGGGCTTTCCCACCGGCGCGTGACTGGTCGCGCTGGCGGGTCATCTCCGTAGCGAAGCCGTCCTCGTCGACGCTTGCCCCTCTCTCCGCTGCTATCTCCCTGGTCAGTTCGATCGGGAAGCCGTGGGTGTCGTGCAGACGGAAAGCAACCTCGCCGGGGATCTTCGAAGATCCGGAGGAGATCTCAGCATCGAGCATGGCCAGACCGGTGCGAAGCGTGGCCCGGAAACGGGCCTCCTCCCTCGCTACGACGTCTGTTATCGAAGCCTGCGACGCGCCGAGATCCGGGTAGGCGTCGCTCATCACACCGACGCACGCCTCGACCAAAGCGGGAGTCACCTGTTTGTCCACTCCCAGCGCGAAAGCCTGACGAACCGCTCTTCTGATCAACCGGCGGAGCACGTATCCGCGGTCCTCATTGCTAGGTACGACCCCATCGCCCACGAGGAATGTCATGGAGCGGGCGTGGTCAGCGAGGATCCGAAGCGACACGTCTGTCGCTTCGTCGGTACCGTAGCGCCTCGAGGTGAGCGCCTCCGCGACGGTAATGACGGGCCGCAGTACGCTCGTATCCCATATCGTCTCGACGCCTTCGACGAGGGTCAGGATGCGCTCCAGTCCGGCCCCGGTGTCGATGTTCGGCTTGGGAAGGGGCAGCAACGACCCGTCTCTTTGACGGTCGAACTGCATAAAGACGAGGTTCCAAACCTCGACGTAGCGCTCCTCTCCGCCGACCCCGGGACCTCCCTCCTCACCCCATTCCGGCCCCCTGTCGAAATAGATCTCCGAGCACGGCCCACACGGTCCCGTGTCGCCCATCTCCCAAAAGTTGTCCTCGTCCATCCTGACGATCCGCTCGTGGGCTACCCCGACCGAGTCGCGCCATATCCCGACCGCCTCGTCGTCGTCGCGGTAAACGCTCACCCATAGACGGTCCGCTTCCAAGCCGAGGACATCGGTGAGCAACTCCCAAGCCAGTGGAATCGCCAGCCCCTTGAAATAGTCCCCGAAGCTGAAATTTCCGAGCATCTCGAAGAAAGTCAGGTGCCTGGTAGTACGTCCTATCAGGTCGATGTCGTCGTGCTTGCCTCGCACCCGGACGCACTTTTGGATGCTCGTCGCCCTCGGATAAGGCGGTGCTTGCTCACCGAGGAAGTAAGGGATGAACTGGTTCATACCCGCGTTGGTGAACAGAGGGGCGCGGGGGTGGTGAGGGATCAGACCAGCGGACGGCACCGCCACATGGCCGCGGTCGACGAAGAACTGGGTGAAGGCGCGACGTAAGGCGTTGGCGTCCATGACCGCTCCAGCCTAGATGTTACGGCGCCGGAAGCTCGAAAGTGGGCCGGCCGGGGCGTCCCCGCCCGGTCGGCGACCACCGGCCCCCGAAGAGCTTCCCGGTGTGTGTCGCAGCCCATCCTGACGGTCGTCGTCAGACGAGGTGCCTTTGAGCTGGGCCTCGCGCTCCCTCATGGCTTCACGTCCGTCCGCGAGCGCGGCGGCAATGCGTCGACCGGTCGCCTCGACGATCCCGGCGGGCCCGTAGCGGGCTGCCGCCGTCTTGGCCTTGCGCTGAGCCCACAGTGAACCTCCAGCTCCAAGCGCTACGCCGGTGACCAGCCACCGTGTCCTTTTGGGCATCAGGCCCGCCTCCTCAGGCTGCGTCCCGCGCGCAGCGTACCCGAACCAAACGCCACCGCCTTGATGAGCGGGGCCGCGAGGACTGCGTGAGCGACCCGCGACGCCGAGCCGACAGTCGCGGTTATCGCCTCCGCCGAGCCGACCAGCTCGTCGACGCGGGCGAGCTCGCTCCTTGCGACGCCGATCGTCTTCTCGGCTTCTCCTATCAGCGCCTGCAGATGCCCGTCCAACTCTTCGACGAGGGAGGCGAGCTCCCGGGCGCTGCGCCGAAGCGACAGACCGGCCCCGAAGAGGACGGCCACGACGGCGGTGGCGACCACGGCTAGTAGTACGGCTATCAAGGTGCCCGATTGTACCCTGGCAGCGAAGGACCTGACCGGGAACTCCCGGGGCCGGCTTCGAGCATGCCACGTAGGGTAGCTACCAGTTCTCCTCGTCCCACCGAGCGCTGCTCGCCGCCCGTGAGGTCCTTGATGGCCACCTGCGACGCTTCAGCTTCGTCAGGCCCGACTACGAGCGCGAACCTTGCCCCCGAACGGTCAGCCGCTTTGAACTGTGCTCTGGGCGAGCGGCCGTCGAAAGCCCGGTCAACCCTGAGACCGGCCTGGCGCAGCTCGCGGGTGATGTCCCGGGCGGCGTCGCCACCGGCAAAGTCCACGACGAAAGCGTGGAGACGCGCCGGCGGTCGTGGAGACGTGCCGCTGGCGCCGAGCGCTAAAAGGGTCCGCTCGACACCGATCGCGAAGCCTACGGCCGGGGTTGGGGGCCCTCCCATGGCCTGCACTAGAGCGTCGTAGCGGCCACCGCCGCCCAACGCGTTCTGCGACGACTCCAACATGGTGCCTGCGTATTCGAAAGTGGTTCGCGTGTAGTAGTCCAATCCCCGGACCAGGTGTGCATCGACACGGTAGGGGACCGAAAGGGCCGACAGGCCCGCCGTGACCCGCTCGAAGTGGGCAGCGCAGCTGTCGCAGAGGTTGTCCACCTGCAGGGGCGCTCCGGCGGTCTGAGCCCGGCAGGCTTCCCGTTTGCAGTCGAGGACCCGTAGCGGGTTCTCCTCGACGCGGCCGCGGTGCTCCTCGCAGAGGTCACCGCGACGCGCCATGAGATAGTCGAGGAGCTTCTGACGGTAAGCGGGCCGGCAGGCGGCGTCCCCGAGAGAGTTGACGAGAAGGTCCACACCTTTGATCCCGAGCCGGGCGAAGAAATCCCATCCGAGGGTTACTACCTCCACGTCCAGGTCGGGGTCGGAGCTGCCGAAAGCTTCGATACCGACTTGGTGGAATTCCCTGAAACGCCCCGCCTGAGGACGCTCGAAACGGAAGTTGGAGCCTGCGTACCACGCCTTCCAGGGGGTCACCGGCCGGTGCTGGATGAAAGCCCGCACGACCGAGGCGGTCACTTCGGGGCGGAGGGCGACGTGGCGGCCGCCTTTGTCAACGAAGTCGTACATCTCCTTGCGGACGACGTCGGTCGACTCGCCGATCCGGGTGAACACGCCGAGGTCCTCGAAGGTTGGCGTTACGATCAGCTCGTAGCCGGCGCCGCCCACGGTGGAGGCGAAAGTCGAGAGCATCTCCTGCCACGGTCCAGATTCGGATGGCAGCACGTCGAAGGTTCCTGGCGGATTGCGAAGCTCGGGCATCGCAGCCGAGCGTACCCGCCACAGAGCTCAGGTCCTGTTGGGCAACACCCGGTAGGCGTCATAGACCGAGTCGATCCGCTTCAAGGCGGCTATGACTGACTCTAGGTGAGCTGGGTCGGCCAGCTCGAACTCGAATCGCATCCTGCTCACCCGGTCGCTGCCGGTCAAGGACTCACTACGCAGAATGTTCAGGTGGTTGTCGGATATCACCTTCCACACGTCCACTCCGAGGCGGGTTCTGTCGAGAGCCTTGAGCTCGACAGCGGCCACGAAGCTGCCGTTGGACGCCTGGTCCCATTCGACTTCGATCATCCGGCCTACCTCGCCCGATGCGAGCGCCGCCGCGTTCGGGCAGTCGGTGCGGTGCACGCTCACTCCCCTCCCCCGGGTGACGAAACCGACGATCTCGTCGCCGGGGACCGGGGTACAACACCGCGATAGGCGAACCATCATGTCGTCTAGACCTTCTACGTGCACGCCGACGCCACGCCGGGCGGGGCCGCCACGTCGGGGCAAGCGGGCCGTGCTCGGCAGCTGCTCTTCGTGTTCGCCTCCTCGCAGATCCCTGGCGACGCGCTGGGCTATCGACTGCGCCGAAACGTGGTTTTCTCCGATCGCCACGTAAAGCGCCTCGAGGTCGGCGTAGTTAAGAGTCTCGATCAGCTTGGCCAGCGTCTGAGAAGCTGCCAGCTTCTGAACCGGGAGACCCTCCTTGCGCAAGGCCTTGGCGAGATCCTCCCGGCCGGACTCGATAGCGTCCTCCCTACGCTCCCTGCTGAACCACTGGCGGATCTTGTTTCGGGCCCTCGGGCTCGCCGCTATCTTCAGCCAGTCCCTGCTCGGCCCGGCAGACGGCACCTTGGAGGTGAAGATCTCTACGGTGTCACCCGACGAGAGCCTGGAGTCCAAAGGAACGAGCCGCCCGTTGATCTTGGCTCCTATGCAGCGGTGGCCGACCTCGGTGTGGATCGCGTACGCGAAGTCGATCGGAGTCGACGACGTAGGAAGCGAGATGACGTCGCCTTTCGGGGTGAACACGTAAACCTCGTCGGTGTCGAGGTCCAACTTCAAGGTCTCCAGGAACTCCGAGGGGTCGGAGCTCTCGGCGGACCATTCGACGATGCGCTGGAGCCAGGCGACGTCGGCGGCTGTCGCCTTCTCCTTGTACCCCCAGTGAGCAGCTATGCCCCACTCGGCGCGCCGGTGCATCTCCACGGTACGGATCTGCGCTTCGAGAGTCTTTCCCTGGGGCCCCACCACGGTGGTGTGGAGCGACTGGTAGAGGTTGAACTTGGGCGTGTTGACGTAATCCTTGAACCTTCCCGGAACCGGCGTCCACGCCCCGTGGACAGCTCCGAGCGCGGCCCAGCAGTCCTTGACCGAGTCGACGATCACCCGCACGCCTACGAGGTCGTAGATGTCGTCGAACTCCTTGCCCTTGACGACCATCTTCTCATAGATCGAGTACAGATGCTTGGGACGGCCCGTGACCTGGGCGACGACCCGGGCCGCATCCAGGCGCTCCTTCACCTGGTCGACCACCTGCGCCAGGTAGATCTCCCGTTCCGGCGCACGGTTGGCGACCATCTGGTCGATCTCGGCGTAACGGCGGGGATGTAAAGCGGCGAAAGCCAGGTCCTCGAGCTGCCACCGGATGTCTTGGATACCGAAGCGGTGAGCCAACGGAGCGTAGATGTCGAGCGTCTCCTGCGCCGAGCGTTTCTGCTTCCACTCGGGCATGGCGGCGATGGTCTGCATGTTATGCAGCCGGTCGGCGAGCTTGATCAAAAGCACCCGGGGGTCCTTGGCCATCGCGACGAGCATCTTGCGCATCGTCGCCGCCTGCTGGGCTTGGCGCGAGTCGAAACGGACACGGTCGAGCTTCGTAACTCCGTCCACGATCGCTGCCACCTCGGGTCCGAAGGAAGCCTCAAGGTCCTCGAGACGGACCGCCGTGTCCTCCACGGCGTCGTGAAGCAGCGCGGAAGCGATAGTGACGTCGTCCAAGCCGAGCGATGCCAGGATCGTCGCCACCGCTAGGGGGTGGCTTATGTAGGCCTCGCCTGAGTTACGCAGCTGGCCGGCGTGAGCCTCAGCTGCCGTCTCGTAAGCGGAGATGATCAGCCCGAGAGCATTCCTTGGGTGGCGCTCCCGGAAGGCGGCCAGGAGAGGCGTGAGCGCGTCGGCAGTCTGCACCTGACGGCGCCACGCGAGGACCCGCTCGACGGTCACTACGGCCCTCGACCTGTTCAGCGTGTCGCCTCTGCTCACCGCGCCTGCCTGGTCACTTGCGTCTCTCTCCTTACTGGCAGCTCATCGGTAAGTCACCAAGGAAAAAGTAGAGTGGTCCTCGATCCTGTGGCGTCCCTCCAAGAAGGAGAGCTCCAAAGCAAACGAGAACCCGGCGGTCACCCCGCCCATCTTGGCGACGAGACGGGCCGCCGCCGCAGCGGTTCCGCCCGTGGCGAGCACGTCATCGACGACAAGGACCCGCTGACCGGAGCTTATGGCGTCCTCGTGCACTTCCAGGCTGCCGGCACCGTATTCCAGCTCGTAGGTCTCCTCGTGGACCGCCCACGGGAGTTTTCCGGCCTTGCGAACCGGAACGAACCCCGCCCCGAGGGCCAAAGCGACAGGAGCTGCCAGGATGAACCCGCGAGCCTCGATGCCGACTACGACGTCTATGGCACTTTCACGAAACGGCCGGGCCATGTCCTGCACCAACCCCGAGAACGCCTGAGCGTCAGCCAGGAGGGGCGTTATGTCCTTGAAAGCGACACCAGCGTGAGGGAAGTCGGCTACGTCTCTAATGAAGCTGCGGTAGTCGTCGACTTGCTCTGGGGGTGCGTGCACTTCTCCAAACTACCCGCGGCGGAGCCCTAGCCGCTTCAACGAACCAGGCCCGGGCCGCCTCAGCGTTTCCGGCCCTTCTTTCGTGGCCGGGGGGGCACCGAACCCGAAGGCCGGGTAGGGGCTCTCAGGGGGATAGACCCGGCGCCAGAACCTGCGGGAGTGGACTGGCGGCCGTCGAAGGGAGTCTCGACAGGTAACGTCTCCGGGCCAAGTTGGACGTCGTCGGATGCCTCCCCGTCCAAGGTCGCCGACCCGGCTGCTAGCACCGGGGTGAGCTTGCGGCGCGGGGCCGAGCCGAGCCGGCGGCGGATCTCCGAGTAGCGCGGCTCGCGCTCTTTCATCAGGGCAAGCAGAGGTGAAGCTATGAAAATCGACGAGTACGCACCCGTCGTCAGACCGACCACCAATGCGAGACCGAAGTCCTCAAGGGCTGTGGCGCCGAGGATCCAAGCTCCGACCACAAGGATCGACAGTATCGGCAGGATCGCGACCAGCGAAGTGTTGAGGGACCTCGCGAGAACCTGGTTCATAGAGATGTTGACGGTGTCGGTGTAGGTGAGCTTGTTAGACGAGGCGAGACCACGCGTGTTCTCTTGGACACGGTCGAACACCACGATCGTGTCGTAGAGCGAGTAGCCGAGGATGGTGAGGAACGCTATGACAGTGTCAGGGCTCACCTGGAACCCCGACAGCGAGTAGATCCCCACGGTGACGAGGATGTCGTGGACTAATGCCGTCAGGGCTGCGACGGCCATCTTGCCTTCGAAGCGAAGCCAGATGTAAATCGACACGACTACCAAGAAGACGATCACCGCTTCGATCGCCTTGTCGGTGATGATCGACCCCCAAGACGGTCCGACGTCGCTTAGGGCGACGGCGTTCGGGGAGACGTGGGCGAGCTTCGCCAGCGCGTCCGTGACCGCCGTCACCTCGCTCTGGTTGCTAGTGACCTTGGCTGCGGCCTCGACCTGTACGGTCCGCTGGTGGGTAAGGCTGTTGGTGAGGACCTGGATGGTCGACTGGCCGAAGCCCGGCACCGCCGCCCCGACAGCGGAGCGCACGGTCGACACCGAGGCGTTCGAGGGGACGCTCCAGATCGTCCCACCTTTAAAGTCGATCGAGAAGTTCAAGCCGCGGGCGCCGAGCGAGATCAGCCCGACGACTATGACCGTTGCCGAGATCGCGAACCACCGCCTCCAGCGTCCAGCGAAGTCGAACGAGGTCTCCCCGCGAAACAGCCGGCGGAACGCCCCTGGGCGTTTCGTATCGCCGCTCACCGGCTACGAACCGGTCCTGGCGCCGAGGCCCCGGGCGATACCGAACACCGGGTTGTCGGTGATCGAGCGCCGCCGGCCGACCCATATGACCGCGGGACGGATGAAGAAGAAGGCTGTGAACACATCCAAAAGCGTCGACAGTCCCAGCGTGAAAGCGAACCCTCTAACGTCACCGATGGTGAGCAAATAGAGGATCAGTGCCGCCATGAACGACACCAGGTCAGCTGTCAGTACCGTTCGGAACGCCCTTGAGAAGCTCCGCTCGACTGACTGGCGGACCGACCGGCCGGCCCTCACCTCGTCTTTCAGTCGTTCGAAGTACACCACGTAGGAGTCTACGGTTATGCCGACCGACACGATTATCCCGGTCACACCGGCCAAAGTGAGGGTCAGGTTCGACGTCTGGCTGAGCTCCGCGAGGATCGAGTACAAGATGGACCCGCCGACGCCCAGGCCGACTAAGACCACCAATCCGAGCGCCCTGTAGTAGGCGAGCATGTAGAGCATCACGACGGCGATACCCCCGATACCGGCGAGCAGCCCGGCGCGAAGGGAGTCCTTGCCGATCGTCGCTGAGATCGTCTGGACCGTCTGGGGAACGAAACGGACTGGCAGTGACCCGTACTTGAGCTGGTTGGCCAGAGCGGTCGCTTGCGCCGAGGTGAAGTTTCCGCTGATCGAAACGTTGCCGTTGAAGCTCGAAGCCTGAAAGTCGGGCGCGGATTCCACCAGTCCGTCAAGCTCGAAAGCTTCTTCGCTGCACGGAGGGGGGTTGGTAGGAGACTGCTGGTAGCAGGCGTAGCGGGCGGCGGCGATCTTGTCGAACTCTACGGCCCCTTTGGAGTTGAGAGTCAACGCCACCGTGTATTGGCCTGTCGTCGAGTTGACCTCGGCGACGGCGTTGGATATCACCGAGCCGGTCATGTCCGCCGGGCCCAGCACGTAGCGTACGGTCGGGTCCGTGGAGAACGCTGCGGGGTCGACGGGAAGCACGACCGCCGAGCCGGGCTTGTCCTGCGCCGGGGTGGTCGTCGGGATAGACGAAGGGTTGGTGCTAGAGCACGCCGTGGTGGCGTTGACGGCTCCCGGCGCCAGCGTCGTTGTCGTCGTCGGGGAAACCGTGGTGGTCGTCGCCGGCGCCACAGTGGTGGCCGGGGAAACCGTGGTCGTAGACCCAGCTGATAGGTAGGCAGCCGTGAGCTTGGCTTGCGCCGCGAGCCCGAGCCCCGAACGCGACGTTGTGGACGGGACGGTCGATCCGGCCGGCTTTGCGGCCGCTCCCGGAATCGTCGTTGTAGACGCCGGAACGGTGGTAGTCGAAGAAGTGCTCTGAGGTGCTACGTAGGCCGGTACTACGCAGTCAACCGGCCTGAAGTACAGGACCGCTGTCTGGCCGAGCTCGGAGAGGGCCTGCTGGGAGTTCTTGAGCCCGGGCAGGTCGATCACCACGTCGTTGCCCTGCCGGGTGACGTTGGAGTTACTGACCCCGAGGCCGTTCACTCTCCTGTCGATGATCGTGACAGCCTGGTCGATCTCGGAGGCGTTGGACGTACCCTGCGGCTGCAACACGACCGACACGCCACCGCGCAAGTCCAAGCCGAGTAGCGGGGTGTGCCCGGCGGCAAGCGTCGCCGCCAGCGAGCCGATAGCCACCACGAAGATGAAGACGAGCGACCATATGAGGCTTCGTCTCATCTCAGTCTCTGGGAGGCCCGGGGCGCTGCGGTGGTTCCGCGTTCCCCTCCGGCTCCTCGCCGTCGGCGCCTTGTTCGTACTCGCCCGGCTCGTATTCCTCGCCGTCCTCGGCGTCCGCGTACTCGTCGGACTCTTCGTCGTAGCCTTCGGGCTCGTCTTCTTGTTCCTCGTATCCCGTACCTGCGGGCGCAGGGGGCGCCCCAAGCGGCGGGCCGCCTGCGGGCGAGTTCGGACGTCGGCTCACCATCCTGGGAAGGAAGGTCATCACTACACCCGGTGACACCTCCACGCCGACTGAGTCGGGACTTACGCTCACCACCGTGCCGAAGATCCCCCCGGCGCTCATTACCTCGTCGCCGAGACCGACCTGGCGCAAGGTGGCCTGCTGGGCACGGGTCCGCTTGTTCCTCGGGCGGATGAACAGAAAATAGGCGCCGCCGAAGATGAGTATCAGCACCAAGAACGGCGTCAGGGAACCCGACGAGGAGGTGCTCTTGGCTACGGTCGTAGATGGCGTGCTCTGCGCCAATGATGAGAGCAGGATGTGCATGTTGATCTGAACCCTCAGGTAGTGGCCCGGCGTCGGGCTCGCTGGACATTAGCGCAGACTGCCACTGCTCCAGGCTTCATCCACCTCGCGAACCGTGCTAGCGAGGGTGCCAGCTCTGATCGAGTCACGGATCGTCGACATGAACTCGAGCATCCAGTGCAGGTTGTGAAGGCTTATCAGCCTCCCGGCCGTCGGTTCGCCGACGACGAGGAGATGCCTGATATAGCCGGCGCTGTAGCGCCTGCAAACAGGACAGGAGCAGTCCGGGTCGATCTGACCGTCGTCGCGAGCGAAGCGCGCCGTTCGAAGCCTGATTCGACCACCGCGTGCCATAGCAACCCCGTGGCGAGCGAGACGAGTTGGTGCGACACAGTCGAACATGTCCACCCCGGTGGCGACAGCGTGGACTATCGAAACTGGATCGCCGACACCCATAAGGTACCGGGGCTGGTCGACGGGCAGTCCGGGTATCGTCGCCGACAGCGCTGCGAGCATCTCCCGCCTGGACTCACCGACGGAAAGGCCGCCGATCGCGTATCCATCGAAGTCGAGTGCGACGGTTCGCTCGGCGCACTCGGCTCGAAGGGCCTCCGAAACGCCACCCTGTACGATGCCGAACAGGCTCTGATCCTCCCTGCGGTGAACGCCTCTCGCCGTCGCCGCCCAAGCGAGGGTCCGTTCTGCAGCTTCGCGTATCACCTCACCGGCCGCCGGGAGGCCACAGCAGTGGTCCAGGGCCATCTGGATGTCAGCACCGAGTTGCTCCTGGATCCTGACCGCCCCGGCAGGGTCGAGGCGACGGCGGGAGCCGTCGTAGATCGACCTGAAGCTGACGCCCCCGGCGTCGACCTCGGCCCCGAGGGAGAACACCTGGAAGCCCCCGGAGTCGGTCAGCATGAGCCCCGGCCACCCGGTGAAACGGCCGACGCCTCCAAGCTCGTCTACCACGTCGGCTCCAGGTCGCAGCATCAGGTGGTAGGTATTCGCAAGGACCACCTCCGGGCCAAGAGACTCCAGGTCGCCAGCGTCGAGCAGTTTGACCGGGCCGCGAGTGCCCACTGGCATGAAGCACGGCGTGGCGAAGGACCCTCGGGCGAGCTGCACAGTCGCGCAGCGTGCGTCCCCGTCGGCTGCTTCGATGCTCAGACGGGCCTTCCTCATCGCCGTGGCATCTTAAGCCGGGAGGCGATCATGGCATCGCCGAAGGACAGGAACCGGTATCCGCGACTGAGGGCTTGCGCGTACATGTCACGCCACGACGGCCCCACGAAAGCTTCCAGGAGCAGCAGCAGGGTCGAGCGGGGCTGATGGAAGTTGGTGAGCAGCACGTCGGTAACGGCCCACTCGAACCCAGGACGGATGAACAGCTTGCTATCTCCGGAAAGGCTGCCCGTGGCCGCTGCGCTCTCCAAAGCCCGCACAGTGGTCGTACCGACCGCCAACACCCGCCGTCCTTCCCGGCGGGCGGCGAGGCATGCCTCCCAGGTGCTCTCCGGCACCAAGTAGCGCTCCGAATGCATCTCGTGGTCCTCGGCGCGGTCGACCTTCACAGGCCTGAAAGTCCCCAACCCGACCGCCAGATCTACGCTGCACAGTCGAGCGCCTCGAGCGGTGAGACCGTCTAAGACTGAGCGCGTCAGGTGTAGACCGGCTGTCGGCGCCGCAACCGACCCGGGTACAGCGGCGTAGACAGTCTGGTAACGCTCGGGGTCGTCGAGCGCAGCCTTGATGTAGGGAGGCAGGGCCATCTCCCCGCAGCGGGCGAGCACCGACTCGGCCTCGTCTAGAAGCGTGACCTGTCTCAGGCCGCCCTCCAAGCGGGATCCGACTTCCACCAGCGCGACGAAACCGTCCGGCGCAGAGTCGCTGCGGGTGCTGATGCCGAGCACGCACCCAGGCGGCAGCCTCCTACCAGGCCGGACCAGCGCCGACCAGCTGCGGCTGTCAGTGGGATCGGGGGCCAGTAGCAGCACCTCGGCCGCCCCCCCGGCGGCCTTTCGGAGCCTGAGGCGCGCTGGCAGCACTTTGGTGTTGTTGACCACGACGACGTCACCGGCTTCCACCAGCCCGGGCAGGTCGGACACCACGCGATCGACCAGGCCTGCCTCGGGGTGCTCAGCGTCGAAGTGGCGGACGTCGAGCAGGCGCGCCGAGTCTCTCGGCTCGACCGGCGTCTGGGCGATCGACTCGTCTGGAAGGTGGTATTCAGGGACGTCCACTACCGCCACCCTCCGGCGGTGCCGTCGCTCCCGGTGACGGTGTTAGACCCCTGGGCGGGCCGGGAGTGCGAAGCGTTCAGAACAGGCTCGTCTCGTCCACTTCGCTCCCCGCGGGGGACGGGAGCCCGAGATGCTGCCAGGCGGCGGGCATCGCCACCCGACCTCGCGGTGTGCGCATCAACAACCCGAGTTGGAGCAGGAAGGGCTCGTAGACGTCCTCGACGGTGTCGGTCTCCTCGCCGACGCTCACGGCGAGCGTGGACAGCCCGACGGGTCCGCCACCGAAGCGGGAGCACACCGCTGCAAGGATCGCACGGTCGACCTTGTCCAAGCCGAGCTCGTCCACTCCGAACAGGTCGAGGCCTTGCCTTGCCACTTGCAGGTCCACATGGCCGGCGGCTCGGACCTCCGCGAAATCTCGGACCCTTTTTAGAAGGCGGTTGGCTATGCGCGGAGTGCCACGCGAACGTCTGGCTATCTCCGCAGACCCGAGCGGGTCGATTTCAGTGCCGAGTATCTGCGCCGATCGGTCGACGATCGTCTGCAGTTCGCTGTGGCTGTAGAAGTCGAGCCTTGCCACGAACCCGAAACGGTCCCGCAAAGGCCCGGTTATGAGACCTGTCCTGGTGGTAGCCCCGACCAGGGTGAAGCGGGGCAGGTCGATCCTGATGCTCCTAGCTGTCGGCCCTTTCCCTAACACGATGTCAAGCTGGAAGTCCTCCATTGCGGGATAGAGGATCTCCTCCACAGCCCGACCGAGGCGGTGAATCTCGTCGACGAACAGGACGTCACCTTCGTCGATATTGGTGAGGATCGCAGCTAAGTCCCCAGCCCTCACCAGCGCCGGACCTGACGTCACTCTCAGCCCGGCGCCTACCTCGTTGGCTACGATCCCCGCCAGGCTGGTTTTGCCCAGTCCAGGCGGTCCGGCGAAGAGGAGATGGTCGACGGGTTGCTCGCGTCGTCTGGCCGCTTCGAGCATGATCGACAGGTGCTCTTTGAGAGCGGATTGACCGACGAACTCTTCTAGACGCCTGGGTCGCAGTCCCGCTTCCTCCGCCGACTCCGCCGGGTCGGCCGTCGCCGCGACCGGTCTCAGGTCCGCCTCCTCCCTCACGGCGTCAACCTCCGCGAACCGGCGGAACCTCCCGGCTCAGCGGGCCGGCTCAGCGTCGGGCTCCCAGCTCGCGCAGGGCCATCCTCAGAACCTCCTGGACAGGTCCCTCGAAGTTCACCACCGACTCGGCGTAGCGGATCTCGTCGGCCCCGTAGCCCAGAGCGCCAAGAGCTCCTCTGACGTCCTCCCTCACCGACGGCGGCGAGCCCAACGCCCCGACCACACCGATACCTCCCGATACCGGAGCACCCTCACGGGAGCCGACGACGGGGTTGTCGACAAAGTCGTCCAGCTTGGCATCCAACTCGACTACTAGGCGGGCCGCCGTCTTGGCTCCTATGCCCGGGACCAGCCTCAACGCATCGATGTCCTTCGCGCCGACCGCCCGGCGCAACGCGTCTGGGGTGTGGACAGCCAGCATGGCGAGAGCCACGCCAGGCCCGACGGTTCGGACCGATATGAGCGCCTCGAAGCACGCTCTTTGGTCTTTCGTCACGAACCCGTAGAGGATCAGGGCGTCCTCGCGTACATGGGTGTGCACGTGAAGCAGCACTTCGGATCCGAGCGGACCGAGGGAAGACAGAGCCTGCTCGGCCATGGTAACCCTGTACCCGACCCCACTGACATCGACGAGAACCTCCACTAGGCCCCCCGGCCGGCGCCACCAGTCACCCAAGGATCCCCTCAGCGAGCCGATCACCGTAACGCCGCCTCCGCAGCTCGAAGGCCGGCGCCTGCCAGGTGTGTCACCGCCAAGGCCAGAGCGTCTGCACGGTCCGCCGGCGTCGGCGGCGAAGCCAACCCGAGCAACGTCGCTACCATCGTAGCCACCGCAAGCTTGTCAGCCGAGCCGTACCCGGCGACGGCCTGCTTGACCTCGTTGGGACTGTACTGCACCACCTCGATACCGCGGCGGGCCGCACTGGCAAGGGCAAGGCCGCTGGCCTGGCCTACCGACATCGCCGTGCGAGCGTTCACCTGGAACAGGACCCGCTCCACGACGACCACCTCCGGGCGCAGCTCGTCGAGGAGGTCCTCCAAGTCGGCGAGCAGGACTCCTAGGCGTGTCGCCAACGGAGCGTCGACGGGTGTGGTGAGATGACCAAAAGCCACGCAGCGCAGCTCAGCCCCGGTTGAGCGCACGGCACCGTACCCGCAGCGCGACAAGCCCGGATCGATACCTAGAGCGAACACCAGTTCGACTATACTACGCTTCGACGAGGTTCAGTATTGCGTCGGGTATGTCGAAGTTGGCGTATACGTTCTGCACGTCGTCGTGGTCTTCGAGCAGGTCCACGAGGTGCAGCACCTTGCGGGCGTCGGACTCGTTGGACAACTCGACGGTCGTGGTTGCCAGGAGGGTGACTTCAGCGGAGGTAACCTTGATCCCCGAATCCTCGACGGCCTGGCGGACAGCGCCGATCTCCGCTGGTGGAGTCGTGACCTGCCATTCGTCGCCCAAGTCGACGATGTCGAGAGCGCCAGCGTCAAGAGCGGCGAGCATGAGCTCATCCTCGCCGACCGAACGCTCAACGCTGATCACGCCTCTGCGCTCGAACTGCCACGAAACAGCGCCCGGCTCGGCCATCGAACCACCATTTTTCGAGAACGCCGAGCGGATGTCGGCTCCGGTTCGATTGCGATTATCGGTCAGGCATTCGACGATGACCGCCACCCCACTCGGCGCGTACCCTTCGTAGCTGACCTGCTCGTAGCGCACGCCTTCCAGCTCGCCGGTGCCTCTTTTGATGGCCCGCTCGATGGTGTCCAAAGGCACCGATGCTTCCCTCGCCTTTTGGAACATGGTGCGCAAGGTCGGATTCGCGTCAGGGTCGCCGCCTCCCTCACGCGCCGCGACCTCCACTTGGCGGATCAGCTTTGCGAACAGCTTACCCCGGGCCTTGTCAGCTGCCCCCTTTTTGTGCTTTATCGTCGCCCATTTGCTATGGCCGGACATGGTCGGATTGCCTCCTAGAGGTTGGTTCGGGGCACGGGCGCGGTCCCTACGGCGCCCGTGCCGAAAGCTATCGTCAAGAACATCTCGTGAAGCCGGGGATCGCCTGACAGCTCCGGGTGGAAGGCGCTGACCATACGCGAACCTTGCCTGCACAGCACGGCCCGTCGCGTCCCGTCGGAACCCTCGACCGAAGCGAGCGTCTCGACGCCCGCACCGGCTCGTTCGACTATCGGAGCCCTGATGAACACGGCGTGGAACGGCCGGTCGAGTCCGTCCACCTCGAGGTCGGTCTCGAAAGAGTCCACCTGACGCCCGAAGGCGTTACGCCTGACCGAAATGTCGATCCCTCCGAGCTGGTGCTGGTCGGGCCGGCCGTCGAGCACCTCGTCTGCGAGCAGGATCATGCCGGCACAGGTGCCCAGAGCTGGAAGTCCCTCTTGGATACGCCGCCTGAGCGGCTCCAACATCCCCGAAGTTTCAAGCAGCCGCGAGATGGCCGTCGACTCGCCACCTGGTATGACGATCGCATCGACATCGTCGAGTGTCGACGTGTCCGCAACGGCCAGGGCGCCAATTCCGATCGCCGCGAACGCCTCGACGTGCTCCCGGACAGCGCCCTGTAGGGCGAGAATCCCGATTTTGCGTTGACGCGACAGCTTCGTCTACCAACCCCGCTCGGACAGGCGCGTATCCACCACAGAAGAGTCCTGGCCTCTCATAGCGTCGCCCAGCCCCCGGCTCACCTTCGCGACTATCGACGGGTCCTTGAAGTGGGTGGTGGCCTCTACGATCGCCCTTCCGAAACGGACGGGATCCGAGCTTTTGAAGATTCCGCTTCCGACGAAGACCGCCTCGGCGCCGAGCTGCATAACAAGCGAAGCGTCCGCCGGCGTAGCAATGCCGCCCGCACAAAACAGGGGGACCGGGAGCTTTCCGGTCTCCGCCAGTTCCTCCACCAGCCCGACGGGGGCCTGAAGGACTTTCGCCCAGTTGAAGATCTCAGCGGAGTCCGAAACTGTAATGCGCTTTATGTCTGCGGTGATCGAACGGATGTGCCGTACGGCCTCTTTGATGTCACCGGTCCCGGCCTCGCCCTTGGATCGGATCATGGCCGCTCCTTCGGAGATTCTGCGCAGCGCCTCGCCGAGATTGGTAGCGCCGCAGACGAAGGGAACGGTGAAAGCGTGCTTGTCGATGTGGTGAACCTCGTCGGCGGGAGTCAGAACCTCGCTCTCGTCGATGTAGTCGACTCCAAGCGACTCGAGGACCTGAGCCTCCGCGATGTGGCCGATGCGTGCCTTTGCCATCACGGGTATCGTGACAGCGGCTTTAATCCCCTCGATCAAGGCCGGGTCGCTCATCCTCGCCACCCCGCCGTCTCGGCGGATGTCGGCTGGCACACGCTCCAAGGCCATCACTGCCACAGCCCCGGCGTCCTCGGCTATCTTGGCCTGCTCGGCGGTGACGACGTCCATGATGACGCCGCCCTTGAGCATGTCGGCCATTCCCCGCTTGACCAGGGGTGTTCCGGTACGACGGCGCTGCTCGGGATCGTTCATGGTCGCATTCTAGGTTGCTTCACAGCTCTTGTAGCGCTGCGCGACGTCCCGAGAGGGGCATACGCCACCGGCTGGCGTCGCTTCCAACCAGCGGGTCGGCGACCCACAGGTGGGCGCTGCGCGCGGTCTGGCCTCGCACCGCCGAGCCCTTTAACTCCATCTTCTCCAACGCCGAGGTAAGAGCAGGTGGGTAGCGGGTAATCCTGACCGCCTCCGCGTCGAGGCGAGTGTCGTGCCCGGCGCCTAAGAGGAAGGACCGTCCTAGCCCGAACGTCGCCACCAGAGCCGTCTCGGCTGCTACCTCGCCGGAGCGCAACCTGTAGAGCACCTCTGCCAGAACGGCTTCGAGCTCCACCACGTCCAGCCCTTCGAGCAGCCCCGAGGTGACCACCACAAGCTCGCGCCCGCGACGGGCTCCGCTCACCATGGCGTTGAGGCCGTCGCATTCGACGACGGCGAGTTTAGGGCAGCGGACGCCTATCGTGGTGGCCAACCCCTCGGCCGTGTTGTACAGGCGGGCATCGACCCGAGCGTCCGCTTCCCGCCAGGCGACACCGGAGCTGCTCAAACCCGACCTGACAAGGCGGTCAGCCCCCCAGAACACCCATCCGGCCAGCGCTGCGAAGACCACCACGAAGGCGACGACACCAACCGCCGGCCCGCCGAGAACCCAGGCGACGACGGCCACGACCAAAGCAGGCCCGGCGGCGAAAGGCGCAGCGAGGGTGGCGGCTTTGTGGCCAGGCCGGTCAGGCTTCATCGCCACGATCGTATTCTCCATTCTCCCACGGTGGAAGCCACAGACATTACGAGCCTCTCGTACCGGCTCGGCGGAATCGACGAGCGGCGCTGGACTGCCAGGTCGAACAGCTCCAAGTAGCGCTGCGCCAGCGAGTCCATGGAGAACTCCTCAGCGCGGGCACGACCGTTGACGACCATGTCCTGTATCGAGGCGGTACCGCCGAGGGCCTTGCGCAGTGCGTCGGACAGCGCCTTGTCGTCGCCGGGCGGGGTAAGGATAGCCTCCACTCCTGACCTCGCGACCCGGCGGTAGCCGGCCAAGTCCGACGCTACGACCGGCGTGCCCGCCGCTAAAGCCTCCAACAGGACGACACCGAAACTCTCCCCGCCAAGCGACGGGGCGCACAACACGTCTGCGGCTCGCATCCTGGCTACCTTCTCCGCTTCGCCGATCCTGCCCAGCCATTCGACACGGCGGTCGTCGGCAAAGATCCTCTTTAAACGTTCCGTTTCCGGGCCGTGCCCCGCCACCCACAGCGTCACTCCCGCATCGAGGCTTTGAAAGGCGCGTAGGAGCACTTCTAGGCCCTTGCGAGGCTCGTGGCGCCCAACGAAAAGGACTGTCGGGCCGGTCTTAGCCCAGACCTCGGAACGTTCGTAGCGGCCGACGTCGATGCCGTTCCACACCAGTTCGTAGTCCCCCCCGACAGCCTCGGCGGCAGTCTGGCGGGCCTCCTCGGAGACGGCCACCCGCACGTCGAGGTAGCCGCTGCCGTAGGTCGCCAGCGGGCGGGTCAGGTCGAGCCAGCGGCTCGGACCACTTCGGTGGAAGGTTCCCACGGTCGGGCAGAACGCTGTCACCAAGGCGGTGAGGCTCGGGCCGGGTGTGAGCGGCTCGTGGATGTTCAAAACGTCGAAGCGTTCGTCTCGCAGCGCTCGCAGGGTTCGAAGCGACGCAGCGGGGTCGGGGGCTATAGCCGCCAGCGAACCGTTCGAAGCTGTCGGTATCGAGCTTCCCAGCGGGGTGACCGCCGGGTCGGGCGGTGGTCCGTCGCACGGGCCGAGCACCCTGGCCTGAACACCGCGCCGGCGCAAGGCGGCGGCGAGACCTAGCACTTGGCCTTGGACGCCACCGGGGAGCGTGAGGCTGTAAGGGCAGACGACGCCGACACGCATCCCGCCAAGCTAGCGGAGCCTGACCCGGGCTCCGACCTGGCGCTCGTGGTCGCTCGGCCAGTTAGGCGACATGAGATGCCACTGGGTGGGAGCGCGCCTCACCAGCTTCTCCAACGACAGGGCGAGGCTCTGAGTGACCCGTATGACGTCTTCGCGCAACCGGCCGGATCGGGTGGCTTCGATCGGCTCGGCGAGGACACCCAGATGCCTCGAAGTGCGCCTGTCGAAGTACACTGCCGCTGGGAGCAGAGTGGCGCCCGAGCGCAATGCGAGCGCTGCGGGCCCGGCAGGCAGGCCGGTCACCTCCCCGAAGAATTCGACGTCGACAGTGGCTGTCGTGCCGACAGCGCGGTCGGACAGCAGACAGAGGACCTCGTTGCGTCCGAGTGCCGCTGTGCACGCTGTGGCGGCACCGGGGCCGGTTGGTATGACGCTCATGCCCAGGCCGCTGCGCAGGTCGACGAACCACTCGAAGAACCCGTCCGAGACGAGTCTTTCCACGACGACGCTTACGGGCCATCCGCGGCGCGCCACGTCCGCCCCGCCCCACTCCCAACCTCCCAGGTGCGGTACGGCGAGGATGGTCCCGCGACCTTGGGCAATGCTGACCTCCAAGCGGTCAAATCCCTCGTAGACGATGCCGGCTTCGAGCTCCTCGGGGGTAACGCTGCTCAGCCTGAGGCTCTCCGCCCAATACCGGGCGTAGGAAGCTATCGCCTCGTCGACCATTGCCCGCAGTCTCGACGCGGGCACGTCGCGGCCGACGACTTTCACCAGGTGCTCGGCCAAAAGCCGCCGCCGCGTAGCCCAGGATCCTTCGCCGGCAGTCCAGTGCGGGGCGTACGAAGCGGCTACGGTCAGGCTTTCCGCGAGTCCCCTCGCAACTGGCGCTGGGACGACGCCGGCCAAAGCCTCCGCTGCTTTGAGGGTTCCCAGCAGCGCATCTTGGCCGAGGTGGCTGAGCCTCGAAGCTGAAGGCTTCCGGCCCGGGTGCGGCTCAGGGCCGCCCGGCACCGAAACGACGGTCCCGCCGCGCCCGACGCCGCTCTGCCCACCGAGAACCGTCAGGAGACGGCCGCGAGCGGCGCGCAGCGTAACGCCCCGGGGTGGAACTCCACCCTCCCGCTTCCCTCCACGCCCTCAAACGGTCGGTCACCGGTGCCGCCTCGTAACCGCCGCGACGCGTCGAACGGTTCCGCAGTGGCTCGCGCCGGGGCGGGTTCTTTCCTTGCGCGTTGGCCAGCCTCCACACCGCGACGAACCTCTGCACGGCCGTGAAAGCGCTCAACGCCAGCATCAGCCACAAAAGCGGGACCATGACAAAGCCGAACGCCAGCGCGGCGCAGATCACCACGATCCGCTCGGCACGTTCCATGATCCCACCCTTGGCGGACAGTCCCAGGGACTCCGCTTTCGCCCGCTGGTAGGAGATGAGCACGGACACCCCAAGGATCGCCACCGGGAGGATGAAAAGGTGCCCCTTATGGGTGTCGGACAGGTACCAGGCGAAACCTCCGAGGACGAGGGTGTCGGTGACCCTGTCGGCTACGGAGTCGAAGAACGCTCCCCTAACGCTGGACGCTCCGGTCGCCTTGGCGAGGGGACCGTCGAGAAGGTCCGGGACCGCCGACGCTATCAGCAGTGCCAGTCCCAGCCCGATACGCCCGGAACCTATCGCCCAGGCCGTAGGGACCGCCAGGAGTAGTCCGAGTCCAGTCAGGTGGTCGGCGGAAAGGCCCGTCCGACGCAGCAGCGCTGCGGCCGGCCTGGTCACACGGTCCACGCCCGAGCGAAAACGTCCGTCAAACAATGGTGGTAGCTCCTCGAAACCGCCAGTTTGGGCGGCTGCATGTCTTGTGGTTGTAGGGTACCACGGTGGACCGCCGCGGAGGCGGACGGTTGGGGGACCGGTTCTTCGTCCCGGGAAGGAGTTGCCATGTCGAAGGAGGTGCGGCGGTGAAAGCTTTCCCGCCTGAGCGGATCAGGAACGTCGCTTTGGTCGGCCACGGCGGTGCCGGCAAGACGACCTTGGCGGAAGCGCTCGCCTATCACTGCGGAGCAGTCAGCCGGCCAGGTCGGGTGGAGGACTGCAACACGATCGCCGACTTCGAACCCGAAGAGCACAAGCACCGAATGTCGATCTCGACGAGCCTGATACCCATTGAGTGGGAAGGCTTCAAGATAAACGTGCTTGACTGCCCAGGTTACGCCGACTTCACCGCCGAGGCGACCAGCGCGCTCGGCGTCGCGGACCTAGCGGTGTTCGTCGTGAGTGCCGTCGAAGGCGTAGAGGTACAGACCGAGCTTTTATGGCGAGAAGCCGCCAGGCTGGGCCTTCCCAGGTTGATCTTCGTGAACAAGCTAGACCGGGAGAGAGCGTCGTTCGAACGGACGCTCTCCGAACTTCAGAGCTCTTTCGGCGCCGGCATCGCCCCTCTCGAACTGCCTATCGGAGAAGAGGGGACCTTCCGAGGTGTAGCCGACCTCCTCTCGGATACCGCCATTACCTACGACACCGGCAAGGCGACCACCGGGCCGATACCCGAAGAGATGGCCGTTCGGGAGCACTCGATCCACGACGCTCTGGTCGAGGGGATCGTCGTCGCCGACGACGACCTCATGGAACGCTACCTGGAGGGCGAGATCCCCAGCGTAGCGACCCTGGAGGCAACGCTCGCCCATGGCGTGTCGGCGGCTGCGGTCTTCCCAGTGCTGTGCGGTTCCGCAGCCAAGGACGTCGCAGTTGACCGTCTCGGAGCTTTCATATGCGAGATAGGCCCTTCCCCCCTAGACCGGGGACCGATCGAAGTGAGCGCTGGCGGGGCGACCACGACTGTGGCTCCAAACCCGGACGGTCCGCCTCTGGCGGTCGTGTGGAAGACCGTCGTGGACCGCCACGTTGGCAAGATCAGCCTGCTCCATGTGCTATCTGGGACCATAAGCCCCGACGCGGTGCTCGTCGACTCCCGGACGAGAACCGACCAGCGGTTACACTCCCTGTTCTCCCTGAGAGGCAAGGAGCAGGTGCCCGTCGAGCGCCTATCGGTCGGAGACATCGGTGCAGTGGCAAAGCTCGCCGACGTGGCTACGGGCGACACCCTCGCCCCCAAGGGAACCCCCGTGTCTCTAGCGGTTCCCGCCACCGCCGAACCCGCGCTTTGCATCGGGATCCACCCGAAGTCAAAAGGCGACGAGGACAAGCTAATGACCGCCCTGCACCGCCTACAAGAGGAGGACCCGTCGCTTCAAGTGCGTCGCGACGACGAGACCCACCAGACGCTGCTGTGCGGGGCGGGCGAGACACACCTGGCCGTGGTCGCCGAGCGTCTCGCCCGTAAGTTCTCCGTAGAGGTCGTCACCGAGCCCGTGGTCGTCCCCTACCGCGAGACGGTGAACACCCAAACCGAGGCTGAAGGTCGCTACAAGAAACAGACCGGTGGCCACGGCCAGTTCGGCGTTGCCAATATCAGGCTGTCACCGCTGGCGCGCGGAGCGGGTTTCGAGTTCGTAGACGAGATCGTGGGAGGAGCGATCCCCCGCCAGTACATACCGGCCGTGCAGAAGGGCATCGAGGAGGCGATGGCCGCCGGCGGAGTGCACGGGTGGCCCGTCGTGGACGTATCAGTCACCCTCTTCGACGGCAAGTACCACCCGGTGGACTCCTCCGAGATGAGCTTCAAGATGGCGGGGGCGATGGCATTCCGCGAGGCGATGGAGAAAGCGGGCCCGGTGCTGTTGGAGCCAATCTCGAAGGTCGAGGTGACCGTCCCCGCCTTCGGGCAGGGCGACGTCATAGGCGATCTGAACTCGCGTCGCGGGAGGGTAACCCAGACGGGCACCGCAGAAGACGGGGCGTCGGTGATCACAGCTTTGGTTCCCACGTCCGAAGTGCTGCGCTACGCGGTGGATCTGCGTAGCATCACCGGTGGCCGGGGCAGCTTCACCGTCTCCCACGACCACTACGACGTGGCACCGCCGAACATTTGGGCGTCCGTGGCCCGACCAGCCAGGGTGACTGGCTGACGTTCGCTACGCTCCCGCTGCCGGCGGCCAGGATCGTCGAAGTTTGCCAGCGGACACCTCGAGCGGCTCGGGCAGGACCCTTGTGTCAGCAACCGACGTCATGAAGTTCGTGTCACCGTCCCAGCGGGGCAGGACGTGCACGTGCAGGTGGCCGGGGACTCCCGCGCCGCCGGCGCGGCCCAGGTTCGCACCGAGGTTGAGACCGTCGGGCACGTAGGCCGCTCGCACCGCCGAAACGGCGCTGGACGTGCCCTCCCAGAGCGCTCCCGCCTCGGCTGGGTCTAGAAGCTCCGGGGATGCCACGTGGCGGGCGGGCATTACCATGAGATGCCCGCTGCAGTAGGGGTAGGCGTTCAGGATCGCCACCGCCAATCCGCTACCGTGGCGCCACAGGACGTGCGTCGCTTCGTCGTTCTCGCCGGATGCGAGAATCGCGCAGAACACGCAGGCGGCCGCACTATCGCCGTCGTGGCGCGACACCCCCGAGGTGGCCCCGGCGCCACCTGCGGAGGTGACCGACTCGATGTAGGAGCTGCGCCAGCCCGCCCAGAGGCGATCCAGGCCGCTCACCCTTTGAGCGAGTGGCTGCGGTCCGCCTCGACGACCCTCGACACGAAATCACCGACCGCCACCCCCCGCTCCGGCCGTG
The DNA here is from genome assembly GCA_027391075.1 of Acidimicrobiaceae bacterium. Lineage (GTDB taxonomy): Bacteria > Actinomycetota > Acidimicrobiia > Acidimicrobiales > Palsa-688 > JAJZAM01. The sequence continues at coordinate 83,901 of DAHYHI010000092.1, forward strand.
TGGAGCCCACCGAGTTGACGCCGACCGTCGAGTTGGAGACGTCCTCGTCGCCCACGACCGCCACGAAAGGTACCTTGTCCATCTTCGCCCGGCGGATTCGCCCGCCCAACTGCTCGTCGGCGGGCACGACGTCGACTCGCACCCCATGGGCTCTCAGCGCCGAGGCGACGCTGTCGGCGTAAAGCTGATGGTCGCTTCGGACCGGGAGAATCGAAACCTGAACGGGACAGAGCCACACCGGCAGTTGACCGGCGTAATGCTCAAGCAGGATAGCGAAGAAGCGCTCCACTGACCCGAACAGCGCCCGGTGGATCATGTAAGGCCTGTGGCGGGTGTTGTCGGAACCGACGAACTCGATATCGAAGCGCTGCGGCATCTGAAGGTCCACCTGCAGAGTCGACACCTGCCAGCGCCTGCCTATCGCATCCTTGACGTGGACGTCGATCTTGGGTGCGTAGAAGGCTCCTTCGCCCTCGGCCACGATGAAGTCGATGCCCGCGGACTCGGCCGCCTCGCGAAGCGCGGCTGTCGCTGTGTCCCACTCGGCTGGGTCCCCGACGAACTTCTCCGGCCGGGTGGCTAGCTCAGCCTCGAAGTCTTCCAGGCCGAAAGCTCTGAGGATCGACAGCACGAACGACAGAAGATCCGCGAGTTCACCTGCGAGCTGGTCTGGGGTGCAGAAGATGTGCGAGTCGTCCTGGGCGAAGCCCCTGACGCGCAGGAGGCCGTTGAGCACGCCCGAACGCTCGAAGCGGTACACCGTGCCGAACTCGAAGAGCCGCAACGGCAGCTCCCGGTAGGAGCGCTGCCGGCTCTTGTATATCAAGATGTGCATCGGGCAGTTCATCGGTTTGGGGTAGTATGTTGCCCCTTCCATTTCCATGGGCGGGTACATTCCGTCCTTGTACCAGGCCAGATGCCCCGATATCTCGAACAGCGTCGACTTGGCGAGATGCGGCGTGTAGACGAACTCGTAGCCGGCCTTCGCGTGCTCCTCGCGGGAGAAGTCCTCCATCAGCTTGCGGATGAGACCGCCCTTGGGGTGGAACACAGGCAGACCTCCGCCGATCTCCGGCGGGAAGTGGAACAGGTCCAGCTCGGATCCGAGGCGCCTGTGATCGCGCTTGTCGGCTTCCTCCAAGCGGTGCAGGTACGCGGCTAGAGCGTCCTCGGACTCCCAGGCGGTCCCGTAGATCCGCTGCAGCTGCGGCCGCCGTTCGTCTCCGCGCCAGTACGCGGCGGCGACCTTGGTCAGCTTGAAATGTCCGAGCTTGCCCGTCGAAGCGACGTGCGGACCTCTACACAAGTCGACGAACGTGTCGCTGTTACGGTATGCGCTCACCACTCCCTCGCCGACGCCTTCCGCCTCGGCTGCCTCCCCCACGCCTTCGATTATCTCGACCTTGTAGGGCTGGTCGGCAAAAAGTGCGAGCCCTTCGGCGATCGTGTGCTCCTCACGCACGAAAGGCTGGTCATCGGCGACGATCCCCCGCATCCGCTCCTCGATACGCCCGAGGTCGTCCTCGGAGAACCTAGCGCCTCCGGGAAGCTCGAAATCGTAGTAGAAGCCGTCCTCGATCGGCGGTCCGATCGCGTACCTCGCGCCGGGCCACAGGTCGGTAACAGCCTGGGCCAAAACGTGGGCGGTGGAGTGGCGAAGGACTTCGCGGGCCGCGTCGGTAGTTTCGTATCCTGCCATCACGCCACGATATCCACGCCGAGCAACCCGGCTGCGCGTGCCACTCCGCTGCCAGCGGCCGCGGCCCTGTCGATGGCCGCTATCGCTGCGGGGGTGTCGAGGTCGTCGTCGAGCGCCTCACGCACCTGGGTCAATGCGCCGTCTCCTTCCCCGTGGCTTCGCCACACTGCCAGCCTGGCGGTCGCTTCTTCGAGCAGGTGATGCGACCAGCTCCACTCGTCACGGTAATGATGACCGAGGACCGCCAGGCGTATCGCCGCAGGGTCCCACTCGGCGAGAAGGTCGTGCACGAAGACGAGGTTTCCGAGGGATTTGGACATCTTGACCCCGTCCAGGCAGACCATCCCTGTGTGCATCCAGTACCGCACGAACGTCTCACCGGTCACGGCCTCGGACTGGGCGGCCTCGCACTCGTGGTGCGGGAAGATCAGGTCCGAGCCGCCGCCGTGGATATCGACGGTCTCGCCGAGCTCGCGTATCGACAGGGTGGAGCATTCTATGTGCCATCCGGGCCTACCGGGACCCCACAGGGAATCCCACGCCGGTTCGTCGGGAGCAGAAGGTTGCCACAAAACGAAGTCCAGCGGGTCGCGCTTGGCAGGGTCCTCGGGACGGCCGCCCCGCTCGGCTGCGAGGTCCAGCATCTTCGCGCGATCGTAGCCGCTCACCTGGCCGAAACGCTCGAAGCTGGACACGTCGAAGTACACCGCGCCGCCAGCCTGGTAGGCGTGACCGGATTCGAGGACCATACCTATGAAGCCGAGGATGTCGGGAATGGCCGACGTCGCCCGTGGCTCCGAGTAGGCGGGGAGCAGACCGAGGGCTGCCATGTCGAAGTCGAAGCGGCGGACCTCTTCGGCGGCGAGGTCGAGGTAGTGCACGCCGAGCTCTCGGGCTTTGCGCAGGATGTCGTCGTCCACGTCGGTCACGTTACGCACGCAGCGTGTCTCGTGGCCGAGGTCGCGAAGGCGCCGCTGCAGCACGTCATAAGCCAGGTAGGTCGCTGCGTGACCGAGATGAGCGGCGTCGTAGGGAGTGATCCCACACGTGTACATCTTCACGACGGGCCCGAGGTCCAAGGCTACGACCTTCTGCTGTGAAGTCTCGAAAATCCTCATGTGTGACTGGTGCTTCCTCAGGCTTGTATGCCGGTCAGGTGTATCGAGGCGTGCGTCTTGTAACGCCGGTTTATCTCCAGCAGCGTCGGGGTGAGCGCCTCTATAGCCATGGCCCCTGAGATCCCGCCGGCGTCGATGCCCCGCAGACCGGGGAGCCCGTCGACGAGCCCGACCACTTGCGCGACTGCTTCCCGGTCGTCCCCACATACCAACACGTCCGCGTCCAGCTGGTGGTCGAGGTCGCCCCACGGTCCGGCTGGTAAATGGTGGAATGCCCCCACTACGCGGGACTTGGGCAGCGCCCGTGCGAGCGCGGCGGTCATGGAACCGCTGGGAGGTATGAGCGGGACCATCTCCTTGCCCAGGCGGGTGATCGCGTTCAGCATCGAAACGACCACCTTGCCCGCTAGAACGCCGGCCAGGGGAGCGACCGTTCCGAGAGCCCCGTCCCAAGGGGTCGCGACGACCACGAGGTCGGCCTCCGCTGCCGTCTCGTTGGTACCGGCAGCGAGGCGTAGATCCCTGGAGCGCCATTTCTCGTTGAGCTCGGCAACGATCTCCTCGGCGCGCGACAAGGTTCGTGACCCTATTACCGCTTCGACGCCGACCGCTGCGAACTGTACCGCCACAGCCTGCCCGGCCGGCCCTGTTCCACCTATAACTCCGATTCTCACCCTCGCAGACTTGCACGCGGAGGGCACTCAGGTCGAGCCGGACCCCGACACGCCGCTGCCAGAGCCGTTAGGGAGCTAACTTCAAGGGGTGTGGCCTTCACCCGCTTCGCGCGGGAATCCTGCGGACTCAGAGCGCATCGGAGCGACTTTTTTGAGCGGACTGAGCCTCTCAGGTGCCGAGGTCCGCGTCGACTTGGGGTCTCCTAATCCCATGGCAGTGCTTTTCCTCACCTCCTCATGCCACGGGTGCATGCCCGTCTGGTCTGCCCTTCGTAGTATCTCCGGCCCCCGCAACAGATGCGGCCTTCGCAGCAGATTCGGCCTCCGCAACAGATCCGGGCCGTCTCAGAGACGCCGCTTGGTCGCCATCGTCCCCGACCCGGCCACCGAGAACGCTGGCGTGCTGCGATCCCTGACGCCGGACTGGCTGGACGTGGTCATGTCGAGTAGCGCCTGGCTGGAGATGTGCCCTGGTCCAGCCCCGTGGCTTATCGCCGCTGACGGTCTCAGGATCACCTACAGCGGGCCGGCCCCTAGCTCGCCGCGGAAGCTACGACGACTGCTGCGCTCCTAACCAGACCGGCGAGCGTATCGGAGCTGAGCGCTTCGAGGGCCACGTAGCTTGCTCCCATGCGCTCGGCGAGGACCGACGCCAAACCGAGACGTGCGGAGCCGATCCGGGCGTCTACGGCTTCTACGTCCACGACCAAGGACGGGACTTTCGACGCCGCAACCCTCGCAGCAGCTTCAGTCGCGTCGCTCCACGGGTCGGCACCTCCAGGCGCCGAGGTAGCCCGGCCGTCGGTCACGAACACCAGGAGAGGGCTGTAGTCTCCACCGGACCCGCGTGACGTCGCCGTCGACAGCGCTGCACGAATGCCTTCCCCGAGCGGCGTTCGCCCGCCCGTACCGACTACCGAGAGACGGGCCTTCGCGACCTCGACGCTTCCCGTGGGAGCCAGCAGAACCTCCGCGCCCTGCCCGCGAAAGCTGACCATGGCGACCCTGTCCCTGCGCTGGTAGGCGTCACGTAGGAGCGACAGCACAGCTGACCTAGCCGCTTCTACCCGCCGGGGCGCTCCCATCGACCCCGAAGCGTCGACCGCCACCACGATCAGGTTCGCCCGGCGATGTTCTCTTACCGCCTCGCGAACGTCTGACGCCTCGACTAACCGGCCCGTGCCGGATATCCCCCCACGCACTCCCTCTGCACCTTCGGGCGCTCCAGCCTTCCTCGACGCTGCAGCGCGGACCGTGGCAACGACCGCAACCGACTGCACGGGCCCCTCAGGACGTCGATCGCCGACCAGCTGTCCCCGGGCTGCCGTGGACGGACCGCGCCGCCCGGCGGCAGAACGGGACGCCCCCTCGAGGCGCCGCCCGGCTGCTTGCCCGAGCGCCCGAGCGAGGTCGGAACTAATAGGACCCTCGCGGCCTCCCGGCTGTTTGATCCTAGGTCCGACACCGTCACCTTCTCCCCCGCCGTCGGGCTCCGCCTCGCCGGAAGCCGGGTCCGCCTCACCGGAGGGAGGCTGGCGCTGCGCCGACCCTCCACCTGGCGGATCCGGTTCGTCTACGCCGTCGTCGTCGAGGTGCTCTTCCAACGCCTTTTCGATCTCCTCCCGTTGGTAGGAGGGATCGGCAAGAGGGTCGTGGTGTGCCCGATGGGCAAGGGCGAGCGGCGCAACCCGCTTGACGTCTCCAGCTGACACCGTGCTACGTCCCTCCCAGCCTGCGAGGGCTGCTGCCGCCCGGCAGATCGCCAAGTCAGCCCGCAAGCCCTGAGCCCCGACCGCCTCGCACAGCGCTGCGACCCGGTCGACCAAGTCGCCGTCCAAGCGAGCTGGTCGAGCGACGGCCAAGCGGGCCACCAAGTCCTCCTGAGCAGCGCTGTGGGAGCTCAAAAGCACTTCGGGGTCCGAGTCGAGCGCTAGGCGGCGCGACAACGCCATAGCCCGCATGCCCGGCCCGGCAGGAGTCCTCACGTCCACCGCCAGACCGAAACGGTCGAGCAGTTGCGGGCGCAGCTCCCCCTCTTCGGGGTTCATCGATCCGACCAGGACGAACTTGGAGGCATGCACATGAGAGACCCCGTCGCGCTCGACCCGGTTCACTCCGCTGGCCGCCACGTCGAGGAGCACGTCCACTAGGTGGTCCGGGAGGAGGTTGATCTCGTCCACGTACAAGACACCGCCGTGAGCGGAGGCAAGCAGGCCCGCCGAGAAGCGGACGTCGCCACCGGTGAGGGCCGAGGCTATGTCGAGCGTGCCGACAAGGCGATCCTCGGTGGCACCCACCGGAAGCTCCACGAACGGGGCCCCACCGGGGAGCAAGTCGGCCAGACCTCGGGCCAGTGTCGTCTTCGCCGACCCCTTGTCGCCGCGCAACAACACTCCACCGATACCGGCATCGACAGCGCAGAGAAGCAAAGCCAGCTTGGCGTCGTCTTGGCCGACGACCGCACTGAAGGGCAAGCGGGACATAGGAGGGGTCACCTTCCCTCCTCCCAGCCTTCACCTTCGAGAACCGCCGAGCGCAGCACGGCGAGCGACTCGTCAGAGGCTCTCCACAGCCCACGCTCGACGGCTTCGAGCAGCCGCTCCGCCATCGACCGCAAAGCCCACGGATTGGACTGTTCCAAGAACTTACGCACAGCCGGGTCGGCAATATAGGAATCGGTGACCTTCTCGTACATCCAGTCCTTCACTACTCCCGCAGTGGCGTCGTAGCCGTAGAGATAGTCGACGGTGGCGGCCATCTCGAAGGCCCCCTTGTAGCCGTGGCGGGTCATAGCCTCGATCCACTTGGGGTTCAACACCCGGGTTCTGACCACCCGCGCTGCCTCTTCCTCCAGGCTGCGGTTCCGGGGAGCGGCCGGGTTGGCCGTATCCCCGAACACTGCCTTGGGAGCCCGCCCCGACAGGGCGCGCACAGCTGCGATCATCCCCCCGTGATCTTGTAGGTAGTCGTCGGAGTCGAAAATGTCGTGCTCCCGGTTGTCCTGGTTCTTAACCGCCACGTCGATCGTCGAGAAAACCCGCCTCATGGCAGCCTCGGCCGGCACTCCCATACCAGCCCGCCCGTACGAGAAACCGCTCCAAGCCGTGTAGACGTCGGCGAGGTCGGCGTCGTTGCGCCAGTCCCGGCTGTCGAGAAGGGCGAGTATCCCCGACCCGTAAGCCCCCGGCTTGGCACCGAAGATACGCGGGTCTCCGTCAGCGAAGCCAGCCAGCTCGACCGCCTCGTCTACGAGGGCGATGAGGTGCGGGAAAGCGTCCCTGAAGAACCCTGATATGCGGACGACCACGTCCACCCGTGGCCGGCCGAGCTCCTCATCGGGGATCAGCTCCACTCCGATCACTCTCCCCGACTCGGCCGCCCAACGCGGGCGCACGCCGAGAAGCGCGAGCGCCTCGGCTATGTCATCCCCGCCGGTGCGCATTGCCGCGGTGCCCCAAACGACGATACCGACTCGCTCCGGGCACCTCCCCTCCTCCTCCAAGTGCCGTCTGATCACGTCATCGGCAAGCTTGACTCCGACGTCCCACGCCAATCTACTCGGAAGCGCTTTGGGATCAACGGAGTAGAAGTTGCGGCCCGTGGGCAAGACGTGCGCCATGCCGCGCGTCGGCGCCCCGCTCGGACCTGGCGGCACCCAACGCCCTTCGAGTGCCGCCAGGACGTTAGAGATCTCGTCGGGAGTGCAATCCAAGGCCGGCCCGAGGGTCGAAGCAACCCAGTCGAGAACCGCCCGCTCCTCGTCGCTTCCAGGAACGGCATCGCCGGCCAGCAAGGCGACGCACTCCTCGTGCACCTCGTCGGCGGCCTGCCTCGCGGAGGAATCCACCTTTCCTCCCTCGAAGAGGCGGCGCTGGACCAACTCACGCAGAGAAGGGACTCCCGGCTGAGCCAGACGGGTCAAAGCAACCAGCAGGTCGGAGCGGACCTGACCGTGGGGCACAGCGCCGAGGACGTGCAGGCCGCCTCGGATCTGGGCGTCCTTCAGCTCGCACAGGTAGCCGTCGACGTGGTTGATCAACTCGTCGAACGCATCGGCTTGCGGAGGGGCGTCCACGCCGAGGTCCTCGTGCAAGGAGGACCGCACCAAAAGGTCCCAAACCTTCGCTCTGATCGCAGGCAGCTTGGACGGGTCGAGAGCTGCTACCTGGGCGTGCTCGTCCAGCAGCGTCTCCAACCTTGCGATGTCGTCGTAAGTCTCGGCGCGCGTCATCGGCGGCAGCAGGTGGTCGACGATCGTGGCGTGAGCGCGCCGTTTGGCCTGAGTCCCCTCTCCGGGGTCGTTGACGATGAACGGGTACACGACCGGGACGTCGCCCAGTGCCACGTCGGGCCAGCACGAGGCGGACAGGCCGACCCCTTTACCGGGGAGCCATTCCAGGGTGCCGTGCTTGCCCACGTGGACGATAGCGTCGGCTCCCCACACCATGTCCAACCATCGATAGAAGCCAAGGTAGTGATGCGTCGGAGCGAGATCGGGAGAGTGGTATATCGCCACCGGGTTCTCCCCGAAACCCCTCGGGGGCTGAACAGCGACGAACACGTTACCGAGGTCCAAGCCGGCGAAAACCAGATCCCCCGAAGACGGGTCGACGTACACGCCGCCCGGAGCTGGGCCCCACGCGGTTTCCAGCGAGCCTCTAAGCGCTTCGGAAAGCCCGGCGAACCACTGTGCGTACAACTGCGGGTCCATGCGCCCGGGAGCGCCGGCCAATTGCTCGGCGGTGAGGGCCTCCGACTCGTAAGACATGGTGTCGATCAGTTCTGCCATGAGCTCGTCGCCGCTGCCGGGCACTCGACTGATCGAGTAACCCGCTCGTCGCATCGCTTCTAGTAGCTCTACGACCGAGGCTGGAGTGTCGAGGCCAACGGCGTTGCCGATCCTCGCCCTCTTGGTCGGATAAGCAGACAATACGACCGCCACCTTTTTGATCGCGTTGGGTGTCCGGCGGAGGCGTCCCAGCCTGACAGCACTTCCCGCCACTCGGCTGACCCTGTCTGGCACGCTGCGGTAAGCGCTCACCGAAGTACCCAGCGCAGTCTCGTCATCGACCTCCTCGTTGAAAGAGAAGGGAACTGAGATGATCCTCCCGTCGAACTCGGGTATCGCCACCCGCATCGCGACGTCCATGGGCGCCAAGCCCCCCGCTGACTCCTCCCACGTGTAGCGCGAAGCAGTCGACGTGATCGCTTGCAGCACCGGCACGCCGATCGATCCGATGGCCGATGCGTCCCAGCACAGGCCGTCGTCGCCAGCAGCGCCCGAAACGAGGACCGTCGTGACGATCACGTCCGGCCTCAGTTCGCCGAGAAGGCGGAGGGCTTCCACCTCCCCTTGCGCGTCGGGACGCAGGGAGTACGTCCACACGGCCACAGCCTCGCCGCCGCGAGCTTCGATCGCCTCGCACAGGTCGTCCACGAACGTGGTGTTACCGGCGATCAGATGTGCACGGTAGAACAGCACTGCGACGGTTGGGCCGCCCCGTTCGGGGCTTCGGTGGTAGACGCCGGTCACTGGCACCTCGACTGGTGGGTCGAATCCGAATCCGGTCATGGTCAGGGTGTCGGATACGAACCTGAGCATCTGCTCAAGGTTGGCCAGTCCGCCGTGCAGCAGGTATTCGAATGCCTGAGCGACGGTTGCGCTGGGAACATTGGACATTGCGGTCAGCTCTGCGTCGGGGGCGGACTCGCCTCCAAAGGCGAGCAGGGACACGCCCCGCTTGTCGGCTTCCGCGCGCAACCGGGCGAGCTGGGACCGCCATGCGTCTGCACCGCCGAGCAGCCGGACAGCGACCACAGTGACGCCTTCGAGTGACGGAGCCTCCCCCAGCGTCGTGACGTCGGCCGCCCGCACCTCCGGGAAGCCGTCGGGGAGTCCTTCCACGATGGAGCGCAAAGCGAGGATCTCGCTCGGCGCGTTCGTCAGGTACAAGATCATTGTCTGGCTCCGTCTATGAGATCTGTGATCTTCTTCGCGCCGAGGTGCTCCTCGACGGCGTCGGCGATGATGTCGAAACGGGCATGTCTCGCGCCGGAGAACGACACGGCGTCGCCTGGGTCCCAGCGCACGCCACCGCGAAGCGCCACTTCGGACAAGAACGCCCTCCTAAATGCGTCCGATTCGAACAACCCGTGCAGCGACGTCCCCCAGACGTTGCGTGTAGGGCACCTAGTTCCCTCGGCACCGTACTGCGTAGTTATCCACGGACCCTGCGGTCCCCCCCGGGAGAAGGCCGACGTACGGCCGTGGTGAATCTCGTAGCCGACGACCGGCTCACCCAGCGACTCGCCTGACACTCTTCGGGTCAGTTTCGTCTCCTCGAAGGTTGTTGCGACGTCGAGCAGGCCGAGCCCTTCCATTTGCGAACCGCCCGGTTCCTCCACCCAGTCGCTTACCGTGCGCCCGAGCATCTGATAGCCACCGCAAATGCCGAGGATCGTCGTAGTACCCGCTGGGTGCGCGGGGTGAGCAAGAGCGGTGACGGCAGATGCCAGGCCGCTGGCTTGGAGCCACCGTAAGTCGCCTATCGTCGTCTTGGTGCCCGGGAGGATCAAAAGGTGCGGGCGGCCGAGCGCACCGGCTGACTCTACATAGCGGACCCGTACCGCCGGTTCGAGGCTGAGGGCTTCTATGTCGGTGAAATTGGAGATCCTCGGGAACCTGACGACGGCTACGTCGAGCACCTCCCCTCCCGACGACGGCGGTCGGAGACGATCCGAACCGGCAGAGCTGAACGATTCGAGAGCCATCGAGTCTTCGGCGTCGATACCGACACCTTCCATCCACGGAACGACGCCGAGCGTCGGCCGGCCGGTGAGATCTTCGAGTTGGTCGAGACCGCCTGCGAGGATCGCCGGGTCACCTCGGAACTTGTTGATCACGAACGCTTTGATAAGGCTCGAAAACTCCGAAGGGAGGATCGCCACCGTCCCGTACAGCGAGGCGAACACGCCGCCCCGGTCGATGTCGCCGACCAGTATCGCCGGCAGGCGGGCCGCCTCGGCGACTCTGAGGTTGGTTATGTCATGTGCGAGCAGGTTGATCTCGGCGGGACTGCCGGCACCTTCGCAGATAACGGCGTCGTAGCGTTCGCGCAGCGATGCCAGCCTGTCGAGCACCACTGGCCATAACTCTGCCTTGGCGGTCTGGTAGGAGGCGGCGTCGAGTGTCGCCCACACGCGTCCGTCCACGATCACCTGGCTGTTACGGTGATCGGACGGCTTGAGCAGGATCGGGTTCATAGCCGCTTCAGGCTCCACTCCGGCAGCTTCCGCCTGCGAAGCTTGGGCTCTGGATATCTCCTGGCCTGTAATGGTAACGGTCGAGTTGAGCGACATGTTCTGAGCCTTGAACGGAGCGACACGCAGACCCCGGCGCGCAAGCATCCGACAGATGCCCGCCACCAGGGTCGACTTGCCCGAATCCGACCCTGTTCCGCACACCATGAGACCACCGCAGGTTTTCCTAACAGGGCGCCCTGTCACAGGACGACCGGTCACAGGGCGACCCGCCCCAACGCGTCAGCGAGGCGCTCCAGGCCTTCCCGGTCGGGAACCGCTATACGAACGTATCCCGGCATGGCGAAGTTGGCGCAGTCCCGCACGCTTATAGCCGCTTTCGCCAGACGCTCGCGAAGCCCTGGGGCCCGTACGACCAGCCAGTTGGCGTCCGAGGGTTCCGGGGTGAAGCCGGCAGAAACAAGAACACCTCGAAGATCGTCCCTAAGGTCCGCTATAGTCGCCGCCCATTGGCCAAGGCGGACTTCGCCGAGCATGTCGGGGAGCGCCGCAGCCGCGAGGCCGTTCAGCGACCACGCAGGCTGGCGGAGTCTTATCCGCCCGGCGAGATCGTGATCGGGGCAGACGACGTAGCCGATACGAAGGCCGGGACACGCGAGCAGCTTGGTGAGAGAGCCCACGACGACGCCTCCCCGTTCGAAGTCACCCCTAGTCCAGGTCCCGGTGGCCAGCGCCCAGAAAGCCTCGTCCCACACTTCGGCGGTTTCCTCCGCCGAGGCCAGCAGACCGCTCGGGTTGTGCGGGTTGGATCGCCAGCGTGGAGCCCCGGGTGCCACCTCGCGCAGATGGCGACGGTACAGGGAGAACTCAGGGTCGCGAACCCATCCCACAGGGCTCTCGGCCGCCAGCAGCGCTATAGCCTCAGCTCCACCGTTGGTGAGCACGACCAGGCCTGGGTCGACTCCAAGGCACGCCGCCAACGCCGCCGTGGCCCGGCCATCCTGGGGGTAACGGCCGAGGGCTCTGAGATGCCCGCGCAATAGAACCTCGAAGTCGGGTGCCACCGGGTTCAGGCTGGCTGACAGGTCCAGGACCTCCTCTACTGCTACGCCGAGCGACTCGGCTAGGCGCGCCCCGTCACCGCCATGGGCGCCGGGCGCAAAGTCGTGACTCATCGGCCGGCCGGGGTTCGACTGACGCCGCGTGAGACCCGCGACGCCCGGGCACCCGCTAGCACCCATGCCGCTACGAGCGCGCCGCAGGCGCCCAGGACCACCCTCTGCGAGAGCCTGCAAGCAGCTTCGATGTCGACTGGCTCCGCCGGACGTCCCCGCCCAAGTGGCGGACGGGTCTCGACTCGCCCCGAGTAGACGTTCACGCCGCCAAGCGTGACCCCGAGCGCCGCGGCAAAAGCCGCCTCGGCAACCCCGGCGTTCGGGGAGGGGTGCGCGGGCGCCTGGGTGCGCACAGCATGGAGGATCTGACGGGTTTTCGGCGGCGAGCAGATACACACAAGCGCCGCTGCGACGCGAGCAGGAAGCCAGTTGGCAGCGTCGTCGAGACGGGCCGAGGCCCACCCGAAGCGCTCGTAGCGGGAACTGTGGTGGCCGACCATGGCGTCCATCGTGTTGACAGCCCGATACGCCAGCACGCCGGGCGCCCCCGCCAGCAAACCCCACAGCATGGGCGCTATCACAGCGTCGACGGTGTTCTCCGCGACCGACTCAACCACCGCCCTTGCGATTTCGCCGCCGTCGAGACCTTCAGGGTTGCGCCCGACCAGGCTGCGCACCCTCCGGCGTGCGAGAACAAGATCGCCGGCGTCAAGGGCGCAGGCAACACCCGACGCCGCTTCGCGAAGTGAGCGCGACCCGATAGCGATGAATCCTGCTACGGCAGCGGCGGCGACCCTGCCTTTAGCCCCGACGGAGCTGCCAACAGCGGCCGCGACGAGGCCTACGCCAGCACCGACGCCGACCCCCGCGGCGCAGTAACCGACCCCCGAAAGCTTCGAGTCAGCCCAGACACGACCTTCGAGCCTTGTCATCGCCTGCCCGAAGGCGGCCACCGGGTGTGCCAAGTCAGGTGGGTCGCCCAAGGCGGCGTCGGCGGCGACAGCCAGCAGAATGCCGGCAGCGGCTTGCGGGCTGATCCCTGCGACAACGCGCCAAACGCCGGGCGGCCGCCACCGGACCGCTACCACCGGGCGGCCGCCGCGATCAACCCTGCCGTCTCGGCCAGCACAGCCGCCGCTCCGAGCACGTCGCCGGTGTAGCCGCCGAGGCGCTTGTGGGCCAAGGCGACCACTCCGGCGCCTGCGCACAACCCCGCTGAGGCGCTAACGAGGCCGTCAAAGGGCCGCCAGGCTGCGCAGAGCGCTAGCCCAGCTAGGACTCCGGCGCCGAGCACTACCCTGCGGGCGTCCCCCGCGAACGCCGAGGCGAGACCCCCGCCGCTACGGGCGTAGGGTCGGGTCCGGACCACCGCCGCCATCCCAGCCCGAGACAACGCCCACAGCCCGGCGAGGAGCAGAACCGACGGGTGCAAGGCGTCGAGCGCCGCCCAACGCAGGAGGACAGCCGCCGCACCGGCGCCGACCCCGAACGCTCCGGCCTCGGGGCTTGCCATTACTTCGAGACGGCGCTGGCGTGTCATGGGAGCGACGAGACCGTCCCCGCAGTCGACCAGCCCGTCGAAATGTAACATCCCCGTCAACGCCAAGTCTCCGACCACGACGATCGCCGCTGCAAGCCCGGGAGGCCACACCCTCGCCGACAACCACCACAAGCCTCCCAGGAGCGCGCCGATCAGCGCCCCGACGGGGGCGAACCACTCCGACGTTCGAGGACCCGGAGGGGCGGACCGTCCGACGACGGTGAGGAACGACACGGCGGAGCGCAAAGCTGTCAGCTCCGCCCACCAAGGTCCGGTGGCGCCAGGAGACCCGTCGGGACTTTCAGCTCGACTGTCCTGCCGGCGACCACCAGGTAGACCTGGTCGGCGACAGCCGCCACCTGGCTGTTCAGACTTCCCAGCGCGTCCCTAAAGCGCCCGCCGACCTCGCTGGAGGGGTGCACGCCTAGGCCAACCTCTTCGCTGACGATAACGACGTCGCCGTCGTGGCGGCGCAGAGCGTCACTGAGTCCGGCTGCGTCCACGGCGAAGTCGGCGGTGGCCGCAACCCACGAGCCGAGGGAGTCGATCAATAGCGTCGCTTTCGGGGCGCCAAGCACGTAGTCGACGAGCCCGGCACCCGGCTCCGCTGTCTCCCAGTCGGCGGGCCGGCGCTCGCGGTGGACCCGGACGCGCCGGGAGAAGTCCTCGTCTTCGACCAAGGCCGGCGCCACGTAGACCACCGGCTTTGGGCATCTTGACGCGGCGAGCTCAGCGAGGAGGGACTTGCCGCTCCTCGCTCCGCCTAAGAGCAAGATGATCATGTGTTGTCGGCCAAGCTGGTCACGTCCTCGCGTACTACCGCAGGCAGGTTTCCTGGCTCACGGATCCGCTCCCCCCGGCCTTCCCACCCGAAGGCAGTGGCCATAGGTGGGGGTTACTCCCCGTTGACAGTTGCGGGACAGCCCCGGATTCCCACCGGGTTCCCTGCTCAAGCAGACCACACTCTAGCCGTAGAGTTGCACCCATGGCCAGAGCGGATTCGATCGTGTTGCTCAACACCGGAAACGGTAAGGGAAAGTCCTCCGCTGCGTTCGGGGTGATGTCGCGCGGGTGGGCACGAGGTTGGAGGGTGGCGGTAGTCCAGTTCGTGAAGAGCGGAAAGTGGAAGACCGGGGAGCGCAAGCTTGCCGACCACCTCGGAATCGAATGGCACACCCTCGGAGACGGCTTCACATGGGAGTCCACGGACTTGGACGAGACCGCCGCCAAGGGGCGTCACGCCTGGCAGGTCGCTGCGGGGATGCTCTCCTCAGGTGACTACGACCTGGTGATCTTCGACGAGATCACCTATGCGGTCACCTACGGTTGGGTGCCCGCAGGGGACGTCGCCGCGGCTATCCGCGACCGCTACCCGTCCACGAACGTGGTCATGACCGGGCGGAACGCGCCCGAAGAGCTGATCGAAGTCGCAGACACGGTCACCGAGATGCGCAAGGTCAAGCACGCCTACGACCGGGGTATAAAGGCCAAGAAAGGAATCGAGTACTAGACCCAGGTGCATGCCCGATTAAGCGGTTGACACCTCGACCGACCATTCCGGGTCCGACATGATCAGACGCCTACGCGGACCGGGACGCCGCAAGTCTCCGTCGCCGAAAGCTGCGTCGCCCTCCCACACGGTTGCGGGAGGGCCACCAGCGACAGCCGGTACCATCTTGGTCTCGAAGCGTTGGATTCCCTCGCGTCGGGCGGCGGCGACCGCCGACGCAGTGTCTCGGTGCGCCGACAGCCACCACAAGGTCATATACGTGGGAGGGGCCATGCCCATTTTCGCTGAGTTCCTTGCTGCCATGGCTGCGTGGGGTGTGATCCACTCGAAGTCGTGTATCTCAGCCCCGTCGACGCGTACCTGGGCGTCGAGGTCAACCTCGGCGAGGAAGAACCAAGTGGCGAAACGCCTTGGGGCTTCGGGTGGGGGCAACCAGAACGACAGGACTGTGAGGCGGTCGACGTCGATCACGATGCCGGCCTCTTCGCGGGCTTCCCTCACTGCGGCGTGACGGGCAGCGGCAACGCCGGGGGTGTAGCGTTCGGCCTCCGCGGCGGTCACGGCCCGCCGGTCAGCGTCGTCGACCTGGCCACCCGGGTAGACCCACATGCTCCCGAAAGGTCCCCTTGAGTTGCGCCGGACCATGAGCACCTCGACAGATCCTTCCACGTCCCTCACCGCTAGCACCGTCGCAGCGGGGGTTGCGTCCCGCTCGGACGCCGCAGCGCCGGAAGGCATTTCACCCTCGCGCATCTGACCTCCTGAGCCGCTTAGAAGCAGGTTCGAAACACAACTCCACTCGTGACGCTATAACTGAGACGTCGTTTCGTGTCAGGGTCCGCCTGCCCGACTTCAGGGTGCGCTCAAGCGTCTCGGGTGCGACGACGGCAATCCCAGCTGACCTCGCAGTCCGACGGCGCCGCCCGAGGCCATGAAGAACCACCAGAGGAGTGACGGCTGGCCCGTCGGGCCATCCGAGATCCCGGGACAGTTCTGCGGCCACGACCTCCGCCTCCCATGCTGTGCTCGAAACGTCGAGGTGACGACCCGCGATTCGCACTTTACCCCATCTCGTGTTGACCGCACCCGTCGTGGTCTTGGTGTCGACCAGCCACACCCCGGTGGGGCCGACCACGAGATGGTCGATGTTCGCCCTAGCGCCCGGGACCGCCAAGTCGTGCCACACTTTCCAGCGCCGCGACGCAACAGCGTCGAGTATCGACCCGGTGGACTCCTCCCCCATCGCCCCGCGCTGCCAGCGGAACATCTCCCCGCGGCCGAACGGTCCCCACCACGAGAGCACCGCCAAGGCAGCCGCAAAGCCGGAGAGGACTTCCTCTACGACTAGGTGCGCGCCCGAGAAACCGTAGACGCCCGCGACGTAGATCGCCCCTAGAGCGCAGGCTAGGGCACCAGCCGCAGCCGCCACGCGCGTCGCCAACCGGCGGAGGCCGGCGCGCCTGTAACGGTACCTTGCCGAACGCCCAGCCGAACTTCCCACGACAGCTCTGATAGTAACAGCACTGAGATTACGTTGATTGGGAGAGCTCCGGGCTAGTGTTGATGGCTAGCAACCTGCGATACTCGCCTGCGAGGTGAGACCCGATTTAGAAATACACCCGGCGCCGAGAAGGCGAAGCCTGACGGCGCAGACCTCAACTGCCGGGCGTTTCGTCTGTTTCGACGGGCTGAGAGCGCTCGCTGCGCTGATGGTGGTCGGAGTTCACACGGCGTTCGTGAGTGGCTTTACCGTCCACGACACTCTCGGCCGTTACACCGCCCGCCTCGACGCTGGAGTCGGGGTCTTCTTCGTCATTTCAGGGTTCCTCCTCTACCGGCGTTTCGCCCTGGCGCACCTGGCGGGACGGCCGTCGCCCGGGCTCGTGGAGTTCTGGAAGCGCAGGTTGGCGAGGATCATCCCCGCATATTGGGGCGCCTTCGTGGTCATCAGCTACCTGCTGAGGGCTGACAACGTCCGCCACAGCTGGGAGGCCCCGCTCGTGTACCTGGGCTTCGCGCAGATCTACTTCCCCAACTACATCCTGACCGGAATCACACAAGCCTGGTCGTTGTGCACCGAGATGAGCTTCTACTTGTTCCTGCCCCTCTACGCGGTCGCGCTCGGGCGCAAGGTAAGGACGCGAAAGGACCAGCTGGCAGTCGAGGTAGCGGGGATCGGCGCCTTGGTAGGACTGTGCGTTGCCTATCGGATCACGGTGAGCGCCATCCACTCGCCGCTGGCTGCGACGATGCCAAACTGGCTGCCCGGCTACATAGGCCAGTTCGCTCTCGGCATGGCCCTGGCGCTAGCGAGCGCGTGGTTCGAGCTAAGCGGCGCAAGGCCCGCCTGGCTATGGCACCCGCTGATGCCCTGGGCAACATGGGGTATAGCTGGCGTCTGCTATTGGGCAGTCGGCAACCTGGGCCTGCCGCTGTCGCCTCTCGGCACGGGGGACCTAGCTGCGAGCCTCGCCAAGGAAGCCCTCTACGGGGCCTTCGGTTTCTTCCTGGTCGCCCCCGCCGTGTTCGGACCTCCTCGGGACGGGCCGATCCGTGCGCTTCTCACGACCCGGGTCCTGGCGGCTGTCGGTGTGGTGTCGTACGGGCTTTACCTGTGGCACCAGACGTGGGTGTCGATGGTGATGTCCTGGAGCGGAGCGAGCCTGTTCTCCGTGTCGTGGCCCCTGCTGTTCCTCTCCGCAACAGCTCTAGGCCTGACCTGCGCTGCGGTCAGCTACTTTGCCCTGGAGAAACCGGTTATCGAACGGCGCTGGCCCACCTCAGGGCTGGCGGCGCGGGTAGCGGCATGGCCGGGGACGGCGGGATGACGGGAGCGGCGCGATGAAAGAGGATGCTTCCAGCGTCGTTCCCCTACCGGCTGCGGCGTCGTCGCCTGGCGCGCCGGACCCCACCGACACTGCGGTACCGGGCGTCGATCCCCGCACCGAGATGGCCGAGCTGGCCGCTGCTAGCGGTATCACGTCGGTGGAGATCATCGCCTGGCGCGACGCCGGGCACCCCGAAGCTGGAGGTTCGGAGGTGCATTCGGCGAGGATCGCCGAGAGGTGGGCCAGGGCCGGCCTCGAAGTTCGCGTCGTCGCATCACGCGCAGACGGCGCTTCGCGCGAGTGGGCTGGTGACGGCTACACCGTGAGCCGCCCGGCGGGTAGATACCGGATCTTCCCCTCGACCATGTTCCGAGGCGCGCGCAGACGGCCCATACCCGGGCGAGCGACGGTAGAGATATGGAACGGAATGCCCTTCTTAACGCCGCTTTGGGCTTCGCAGCCTCGGGTCGTGCTGCTCCACCACGTCCACGACCGCATGTGGGACACGGTGCTTCCCGGGCCGCTCGCCGCGGCGGGCCGCCTTCTAGAGACCCGGCTCGCCCCACCTCTGTACCGCAACACCCGGCTTGTCACCCTTTCGGCGTCGTCGAGGCTCGACATCGTCCGCCGCCTCGGCCTCGACCCTTCCAAGGTAGACGTGGTCCCCCCTGGAGTGGACGAAGGCTTCGAGCCGGGACGGCGGTCCGCGGCTCCGCTCGTAGTGGCGGTAGGCCGCCTGGTGCCCTACAAGCGTTTCGACGCCCTCGTCGATGTGATGGTGTCGCTCAAGGCCAGGCACCCGGAGCTGAAGGCGGTGATCGCAGGGGACGGCTCGCAGAAAGCCCACCTTGAGGCTCTCGTGGCGGCTCGCGGCGCGCAGGGTTGGCTTTCGCTACCCGGGCGGGTCGAGCCGGCCGAGCTGGTCAGGCTCTACCAGCGGGCGTGGGTCGTAGCTTCGAGCTCGGCTTTCGAGGGTTGGGGCCTCACGATCTCCGAGGCGGCCGCCTGCGCTACCCCCGCGGTAGCAAGCCCGATAGCCGGACACTTCGACGCCGTAGACGACGGCCGGACGGGATTTCTGGCCGAACCGGGAGAGGAGATGGTGGCGCGGCTCGACCTGCTCCTAAACGACCCGGCGCTGCGCCGCAGGATGCAGCACAACGCCCGCTCCAAGGCTCGCGAGCTGAGCTGGGACGTCGCGGCGACTGGCATCTTGCGGATCCTCGCCGAACAGGCAACTCTATGTAGGTGACCCAACGTGCTCTTGACGCTCTGCGTAGCGAATCCGACCGGCTTGTCGAGCTTGCGGCTACGTTCACTCCAGCGGAGTGGGAAGCGCCGAGCGGCTGCACCGGGTGGCGGGTCCAAGACGTCGTCTGCCACATGGGCTGCGTGTTCCACTCGATATCCGACCCGGCGACCATCGAGTCCGGACCGCCCGACGACGTCGAAGCCGCCGCTGAGATCCCGGTGCAGGCTCGCAGGGCTTGGACTCCCGACCAGGTCGTAGAGTACTACCGCAGCTGGGCGTCGAGAGGATTCGAGACTCTCGCCGGTATGCAGCAGCCACCCGCGGCGGAGATGGAGGTGCCCCTCGGCAACCTGGGAACGCACCCGCTGCACCTCTTGGCGAACGCCTTGGTCTTCGACCACTACTGCCATATTCGCCACGACATTGGAGCGACCATCGAGCGGGCAGCAGCGCAACCCCGAGACGAGGAAGCCCTGCACGAGACGAGGGTGTGGATGCTCGCGGGCCTTCCCCAGATGTGCGCAACGCAGCTGCGGGACGTGGTCACAGCACCTGTTGGATTGGTACTCGAAGGTCCAGGCGGGGGAAGCTGGGTCATCGAAGTCCCCGGGGATTCCCGACTGTGCCAAGTGACTCCGGGTTCCCCTTCGACTGCGGCCGCCACGTTGACAAGCAGCGTCCACGACTTCGTGTCGTGGGGAACGCGCCGCAAGTCGTGGCGAGACGGGTCGGTGACGATCAGCGGCGACAGCGAGCTCGCCGGATCCGTAGCGGACGCCATCAACGTTATCTGAGCTGGATCCGCCCGGCACGTAGCGCTAGGCGCTAGGTCGAGTCTCGTGCCGGGGTGTAGTGGCGCGACGCCGGCATCCACAGCACGATGACTGCGCCGGCGCCGCACGCGAGGCCACCAGCGCGTAAGATAGCCCATCCACCCGGGGCGAGTACCGGCTCGCCGAACACGACGCTCGCTCCGAGTAGAGCGCAAGCCGTCGAGGCGATGTTGGTGAGCGAAGCGATCAGCGACACTGGAAAGTCGGCCAGGCCGGCCTGGAAGGCTACTAGCCCTGCGGCGGTTACAGCCACGAAAAGCCAAGGGTAGGCGCTGGTAAGAGATGACAAGCCGCCTGCCAACAGCCCAGACTGACTCAGTCGGTCAGCGACAGCCTTCTCAGCGAGAGCACCGAGGCCGTAGAAGATTCCCGCCGACAAGGCCAGCGCGACGAGTCGGTGCCTGTCCATACCCGAGCGACCCGGCGGCGAAGCCCGACCCGTCCCGTCCGGGACGCTTCGGCCCCGAGAGCGAGCCAAGGCGACGATAGAGGCTGCGCCGGCGAGCAGCGATCCCGCAGCCAACACCACCACCATCGCCCGCGCTGACACCGGCGGGACCGCCTGGCTGGCGCTCCTAGCCGACACGGCGACAGCCGACACGGCGACTAGGACCAAGCCGAGCGCGGCTTTGTGCCTGGGTTCGAGACGTTCACCGGTGAAGATGGAGCTCACGGCTGCTAGGGCGACGAGCCCACCGGCGAGGATCGGCTGAACCACCGAGACCGGCGCGAGCGTCAAAGCCAAAACCTGCAAACCTAGCGCTGCGATCATTACCACGAAGCCGGACAACCACAGGTTCGAGCGGACCGCTCGGCGCAAGAGGACCCCGATTCGGTCGGCAGGATCCGCCAGGGCTCCGAGCGCTTTCTTCTCGATGATGTAACCGGCGTCGTAGGCGACGGCGGACGCGGACGCTAAGACGGCCCCGAGAGCTTCGCTTGTCCCCCCGTTGGCGGATCCGAGCTCTAAGAGCACCGGGGCTCACCCCCTAGCACGGCTTCATCAGGTCTCATTCTGGCGTGCAGCCGCCCGCCGGCGGGCCGAGTTCCACCTCGCCCAGCCGGCGGCGAGGTCCCCGCCGATCAGAGCGAGAGCTGCCCAGGCTATGTCGTTGGCAGCGCTTAGCTGCGAAGGCCACGCTATAGAAGGCCAGTAGTGGTAGGTGACCTGCTCCCAAACGGCGTACGCAGGCAAAACCAGCAGTCCCCCTACAGCGAGGACGCGGCTTGCGGTTCGCCCCCAATCCCAGCGACATCCGCACAGCGCCGCGACACCGGCCCCGGCTGCGATAGCCGGTCTGGTCACGACGGCTGTCACCAACCCCCAAGCGATCCCTGCGCCGATGGCGTCACGCCATGACGCCACAGCCGAACCGGGACCCTGCCGGCCGACAAGAGCCGACATAGTGGCCTTCACTGGGGAGAACCGGGACGGCGGTGGCGGGATCTCAGGCCAACGTCTGCGACGGCGACGCCCCGAGCGGCGCCAGCCGCGGGCTTTGAGATCCTCCCATCCGCCGCCCGCCGGCTCCGGCCACGCGACGACAGTCAAGAGCACCATGATGGCGAACGCCGACACTCCCAGCCCCACCCAGACGACCGTCTGGGGAGCGAAGGTCAAAGTCACGCTGACAAGCTTGCCGGCCGGCTCCGCTGGTAGCAGCCAACCGTTGGACATCGCGTCGATGAGCTTAGGAACCCCCAGGTCGGGACCTCCCGACACGTTCGCTGTCCAACCCGGATCGTAGCTTTCGCCCAGCACAAGCCACATCGGCTTGCCGGTCCCCCTCACAGTGACGGTCTGAGCCGTTCGCGTCTGGGCCGTCACGGTAACCGCTGGTGTGCTTTGGGCTGGCGCAACGGTGGAGCCGAGCGGGACGGCACTTCCGCCGGCGCCCGAAGACAGCCACAGTTGGTCGATCGACCAGCCCGAGGGCAACCTCAGGCTCGTTACCACGCTGTGAGGTCCCGGTCCGAGGGTAATCCCCTGCGCCGAGTTTCCGCAGCCGTGGATCGTCAGCTCGTCGCCGTTGAGCGCGTCCTTGGTGGTGCCGGTCACTTCCACGTCTATCGGCTTGCCGTCGATCTTGAGCAGTCCGCTTTGGCATACCGCTGGGAGGGTGGCGGGCGCTGTCGGGGAGACAACGCCGGGCAGGCCGACCTCGGCTATCCCGACGGGCAGCTCGTCGGTGAGCCCGGCGTAAGTCGAGTAGTAGTCGAGGGCTCTCACTTGGTGGACTGCGTCTACAGTCACCTTGACCGTAGAGCCGCTGAGGGCAGGGAAGTTCAGCTCGACGGTGCTAGTAGCGCCGGCCGGGCGCCCGTTTCCCACGGACGGTACCGCCACGTTCACCGTTTCAGAGCGGCCACCGGCGGTTATGGTGACGCGGGACGGCAGCGAGTGCCGGCCGTCGTTGACCTCTACGAAGTTGAGATGGTCGAAAGTGATCGGCTTGCTTAAGGTGGCGCTCAGCCACTCCCCCGCCTGCGGACCGAGCTCAGCCTGCCACGCAGTAGCGGGGTTGTTGTCGAAGGCGGCGTTAGCTCTCGCGTTGCGGTCGTCGTCTAGACGCGTCGAAGAGTTGGCGGCGACTACCACAGCCGGACCGGGTGTCGTCGCCGGCTGGGGCGCCGGCAGACGGCCGGACGGGGTGAGGCCCACAAGCTGGTTGATCAGGTAGTCTGAGTCGCCTGCGTTGATCTCGGCTGTGCCCGAAACGTCGAAGCTGCGCTTCGTGGGAAGGACGAAGGTGCGGCTCATGAAAGGCTCGGGGTCGCTGCGGGGAGGGCTGGACACCCGCTGGCGGTTCATGAGGACGTCGAGGGGATCGGCCAGCGATCTCGCCCCGGCAGCGCCGAGCAGATCGGTCGGCAAGAGCAGCGACTCCGAAACGTGGGGCACTCCCGGTATGGAGATTTCTGTGAACCCGACCGCCGGCAGGCCGTCGTAACGGCCGTGAGCGCCACCCGTAGCCCCGTCGACGGTAAGACGGAACGTGGTGAAGGTGTGGGTCGGGAAAGTTACGGTCTGGCCGGCTTTGGAGAGGGATGCGGGGCCGAGAGCCACCTTGATCGGGTCCTTGCCGTCGAAGCTGAGAGTCACCGACGTGATCTGCCTCTTATTCGGCCCCGTCTCGGACAGCTGGTGCAAGACCACGTGGTTGGTGGTCACCGGAGCCTGAAGGGTCGCCAGCAGGTAGATACCGCCCACAGCTTCGTGAGCCCCGAACGTCCAGGCAAGGCCGGGCACGCCTAGGAAGGCGTTGATCGGCTTGCCTTCCGGGGTCAGAGACAGCGAGTCGCCGTACTGAGAGGCCTGAACGGACTTGACTCCTGCCACCACGGCCACGGTCTGGTCGGCCGTGGTTTCACCGGGGAAGACAGGCAACGCGTAGTCGGAGGGCGTCACGCTTAGGTCTTTCACGCCGGGCTGCTCGACCTGGCCGACGTTGGCCTGCAGGCTTCCCCACTGATAGGTGGCATCGGGGTTCGTGTCGGTGAGGACCAGCGTCGAACCAGTGGACACCTGGCCGGAGAGGGCTTTGGCGTTGCCCGCCGAGGAAGCTGCGTAGAAGATCGGCTGGTTCCCGTCGAGCAGGCCCGCCCCGGCCGCCTCGACTACTCCTGATCCGTCGCCGGCTAGGACGATCGGATCGGCGGTCGACTCGACACGGTCGATCGGGCGGGCGCCGGGGACGTTGAACACCGACAGGGCCGGCGGCTCGGGGGTGCCGGTCGGTATACCGAGGCGAAGCTCGGTGTCGAGGGGGTAGCGGATCTGGGCTGCGGTGTCGGGAGCGCCGAAGTTGACCGGGGCTGCTAGCCCGGCGGCGTTCGAGGTCAGATCCGAGTAGAGAATCTGAGGGAAAGGAAGGTGGTAGCGCTCGTACTGCAGGTCGGATTGCAGCAGGATCTGCCCTACGCTCATCAGCCGGGCGGTCGGCGCCAGCGCCGCCATGTCAAGGGTGCCTTCTTGGATCGGCTCGTCCAGCGCTTGGAGCAGGTTCGCCGACGCCGGGGATCCCATCGGCTGAACCTGACGTTGCACGTATGGCCTGTCGAGCAGTCCAGGGGCTATCTGGTCGACGGTGACACCGAAGGAGTATGCGGCGAAATCCTCGCCTGGCAACCCCAGAACCCGCGTGGACGACGAGAACGAGTTGAGGTAGGCGGCCGCTTGATTCCAGTAGGCCGGTATGGCGGTGCGCGTCTGGTTGGACCCGACGAGCCTGCCTGTCCACATTGCGGGGATATTCGCCGCTATCAACGCCACGCAACCGAGAGTGGCGACGGTTCCCACCTTGGGGCGCTGCAACCTGAGGGCGGTCACGCCCGAACCCATCATGAGCGCAAGTCCGAGGACGACTATCGGCACGATGCGATCCACCGACCTCATCGCCATCGCCAGCTCCGAACCGGCCGAGGCTCCCTTGATAACAGCTCCCAGCAGGGATGGGTGGGCGAACGGGTACGCTCCGACCGCTACCGCCGTGCCTAGCGCCACTGTAGCCAGGCAGAAACCCCTGTAGGCCCATCGGGTGAGCATTCCGGCGACTAGGGCGACTCCAGGCACCGTGTAGCTGACAGCTATCAGCCACGGCGACTGGGTGTAGGGGATGGACGACATCGTCCAGGGCTGGACCTTGTCCCACCCGTAGAAGTACCAGTAGCCCAGTCCGCGTAGCACCTCCGCCGACGACGAGGTCGCCGACACGGTCGGGATCGTCTCTGTGACCCGGAGGATGTTGATCCCGTACTTCGCCTCGACCAGCAGGCCAGCCGCCCACCACAAAGACACCAGCGTGCACGTAACCGCCAACCGGGCGGACGTTACAAGCGCCCTTCGCAGGGTGATCTCGCCTGTCGCCCACACCGCGTAGGCCAGCCACACGGCGGGAGCGGCTATGACCAACAGTATCGAGGTGGCGTTGACACCCCCGACGAGAGCGACTACCAGGGCGAACAGCGCGACGTGGCGCCACCTTCCCGTGCGGGCTGCGGTGGCTACGAGGCCTACCATCCATCCGAGAGCCGCCCAGGGCATGAGCAGCGCCGTCGTGCGGTCTATGTAGACGAGCATGTAGGGGCTGAGCATGTACGCGAGTGCCGCCACCGCCCGACCTGGGCCCTCCAAGCCCAGCCTACGGGCGCAGTACGCGACGCCGAGCCCGGCGAAGGCCACCAGCGAGCCCATCCAGATCCGCTGGCCGACCCACATCGGGATACCCAACCAGCCAACGAGGCTGTAGAACGGGCCCATGGGCAGCAGGTAACCGATGTTCTGATGGGTGACCGTGCCGGTCCCCTGGTTCGGATCCCAGAGGAACGCTGCTCCAGCGGTCAGCTTGGAAGGGTCCACGTACAGGTACTGCTTGGTGTCAGCCACCACCTGCCCGGGGCGGCTTAGAAACATCGGGATGTACGCGACTGCCGCTATGACAGCGAAAAGCGGTCTGTCGGCACTGCGGATGCGCACCGTCGGCAGTGTAGGGGCGTCGCCCCACGGTTCCCAATCAGCCTCCACGGTCCGCCGCTCCCGACCTGGCCGCTGTGGGAGTAGGAGTCGATACCTTGAAGCAGGTATGGCTGCCACAGAGACCTATCACGAGACGTCCCGGCCGAGGCTGTCGCTGGCGGTAATAACACTCGTGCTGTTCGTCACCTTCCTTGACAACACGATCGTCGCTGTAGCTCTGACCAGCGTCCAAACCGAACTTCATGCTGGTATAACAGCCCTGCAGTGGGTTGTAAGCGCCTACGCTCTCACCTTCGCAGCGCTGATGCTCACCTTCGGCACCCTCGCCGACCACCTAGGCCGGCGGCGCGTGATGCTCGCCGGGTTGGCGGTGTTCATCGCCGGCTCCGGCCTCGGCGCCTTGGCCACGTCGTCGGGAATGCTGATCGGGGCCCGGGTCATCATGGGTGTCGGGGCGGCGGCATCCGAGCCGGGCACCTTGTCCATGATCCGCCAGCTCTACCCTGACCGAGCGGACCGGGCCCAAGCTCTGGGAGTATGGTCGGCCATCGCCAGCCTCGCCCTGGCAGCGGGACCGGTAATCGGCGGCCTGCTCGTCGGGATCTGGTCTTGGCGGGCAGTCTTCGTGTTCAACATCATCGTCGGCGTCGTAGCGATCGTAGGAGTCCGCCTCGTGCTCCCCGAACTGTCCAGCCCGAGCCGGCAGCGCTTCGACATCGGAGGTTTCGCGTGGGCGCCTATCGCGGTGATAGCCGCCACGTTCGCGACTATCGAAGGGGAAACCTCTGGCTACACGAAGTGGTGGATAATAGGCCTGTACGTGATAGCCGTAGCGGCTCTCGTGGTGTTCGTCGCCAGCGAACGTAGAGCAGCGGAACCTATCCTCGACCTGCGGTTCTTTCGCTTCGGGTCCTTCAGCGCCGGGATGATACTTGCGTTCACCGGCTTCTTCGCCACTTTCACGGTCTTTTTCCTCATACCGCTGTTCGTGGAGCTTCTAGGCAACTCCACCTCGTTCGACCTCGTCGGCGACTTCGCTCCGATGGCAGTTGCGATGATCGTCGTCTCCGCTGTATCAGGACGCCTCATAGCCCGGGTGGGAGCGGCGATACCAATGGCCGTAGGAGCCTTCCTCGCCGGTGCCGGCATTTTGATCACCAACGCGCTGATAAAGCCGACTTCGGGGGTCTCGCTTTTCGGTTGGAGCCTGGCAATAGTCGGCGCCGGCATCGGAGTGCTCATGGTCGGCGCTACCCAGTCGGTCCTCACAGCCGTTCCATCCGCCCGCTCCGGGATGGCAGCGTCTGCGGTCAATACCAGCCGCCAGCTCGGGGCGGTGGCCGGCGTGACCATCGTCGGCGCGATCATAAACGGGCAGCTCACCACCAACCTGCTCCACCGCTTGTCGTCGATCCCCGGCCTGCCAGCGGCCTTGCGCAATGAGGTCGTAATCGCAGTGACGACAGGCCAGACGAACACGTCGGCGCTGCCCAAGACCGGGCCTATTGCCAACATCATCCACGAGGTGCTCGGCGCCGCCGAGTCGTCCTTCGCGTCGGGCCTCGACACGGTTCTGGTGATGGCCGGTGCGCTCATGCTCGCCTCGGGCGTTGCAGCCGTGGTGCTGGCGCGACGCTCCAAGGGGCTGAGCGCGCACACCCTGCCCGACTGACCGGACTCGCGTCCCCGGTCCGGGGCCGGGTATCATAAGAGCGACGGTGAGTTGGTCGGGTGGTCGCGGCCGGGCGTTGGACCCGGTCGAGGAAGGTCGGGACTCCGCAGGGCAGGGTGCTGGCTAACGGCCAGTCGAGGTGACTCGCAGGAAAGTGCAACAGAAAGCAGACCGCCGATGGGCGCCCCCCTTTTTGGGGTGCCACAGGTAAGGGTGAAACGGTGCGGTAAGAGCGCACCAGCGTCCGAGGCGACTCGGACGGCTGGGTAAACCCCACCCGGAGCAAGGTCAAACGTGGGACGGCCTGCCCGGCCCATGTCCCCAGGTAGACCGCTTAGATGGATGGCCACCCGGCCCGCCTTCAGGCGGGCCGACAGAATCCCGCCTACAGACCGACTCACCGTCACGCACCCCAGGGGCTGCAGTGGCTCTCGGCTTCGTAGAGGAATCACCGGTATCAGCTTCTCGTGCACCACGACCGCCAGGTCACGCTCCTTTGATGCTCCTGCTCCTCTGGTTGGTGCCGGGCACGCCGTAGGGATAGTCGGCGGCGCCGGGGTCGCTGGCGGTGTCGAGAAGGGCGGTCTCGTCCTCTGAGAGGTGCAGCATGGCTGCCCCCAGGTTGTCATCGAGTTGTTCGGTCGTCCTGGCCCCGAGAATCACCGAGGTTACGGCGGGACGGTCGACCAGCCAGGCCAGCGCCGCCTGGGCCATCGAGATCCCCCGTCCGTCCGCTACTTTGCGCAGCGCGTCGATCACGTCCCAGGTCCGCTGTTGGCGACTGCGGCGATCGTAAGCTTCGACACCGCGCTCGGGGTTCTCTCCTAGGCGGGTAGCACCGGCAGGGCGCTCGTCGGCTCGGTACTTGCCCGTCAGCCAGCCTCCGCCGAGCGGCGACCAGGGCAGCAATCCCAGGCCCTCGGCCTGGCATGCCGGGATGATCTCCCATTCGACCTCGCGAACGAGAAGGTTGTACTGAGGTTGGAGAGTGACCGGACGGGCAAGTCCCTTGGCGTCGGCCACGTCAACGGCTTTCTGGAGCTGCCAGCCTGTGAAGTTGGACAGTCCGACGTAGTGGATCTTCCCGGCTCGCACTGCGTCGTCTAGGAAGCGGAGGGTCTCTTCGATCGGCGTCAGGGGGTCGTGGGCGTGGACTTGGTATAGGTCGACGGTGTCGATCCTCAACCGGCGCAGGCTGGCATCCAGGGCTCCGGCGAGATGCCTGCGGGACAGCCCAACGCCGTTGGGGTCGGCGCTGGTCGGGAAGCGGCCCTTGGTGGCGATGACCGCCCGGCTACGGAAGTCGGCCGGTGCTTTGGCCAGCCATCTCCCGACGATCTCCTCCGACATTCCGGCGGAGTACACGTCGGCAGTGTCGACTAGGTTTCCACCTACCTCCATGAACCGGTTCAGCTGGGCGTGCGAGCCCGCTTCGTCGGTCTCGGACCCGAAGGTCATAGTGCCGAGGGTGAGTGTCGATACCGAACAGCCACTCGATCCCAGGGTGCGAAACTCCACGTTGTCTCCTTTAAGCGGGCAGCCAGGGCGACCGCCGGTCTGCTCGTAGTCTTGCCGAGCACGGCTTGACATGCACATCCGCTAACGGGGATCGCCTACCTAGCCGGTTCCGCGGTGCCATTCCAGCTGTTCCTCGTCACTTGGGCTGGGGCGGATCTCGCTGACAGGCCCGGGCGACACGGTTAGGATCAGGACGCTGAAGCCGATGGCACCCAGACCGGCCCATCCGACTGGGGCAAGCTCCTCGTGGAGAACCAGTGTCGCGAGCAGTGTCGCAACTGCCGGCTCGATCAGCGAGATAGTGGTGGCGGAGCTCGCCGAGATCGAAGCGAGGCCCCGCCCGAAGAGCTTGTAGCCGATGAACATCGGCACGACTGCCATGTACGAAGCCGCCGCGAGGTTCCTGCTTGACTGCAGGATCGGAGCCCCCGTGGCGAGAAGGACCGGGACCAGAAGCAAGCCGCCCAGACCGAACACCGTCCCCATCGTGGAGCGGGAGGGAACTCCCGAACGCATAACGCGTGCGGCGCCCCACGAGTAACCGGCGTAGGTCACCCCCGCCACCAGGCCGAGCAGGATGCCCCACAGCCGGCGGGAATCAGATGACGCAGTAACTGTCGCATGCGTTCCACCTACAGACAACGCGATCACGCCGAGCAAACCGACAGCAGTACCGGCGGCCCACCGCCGGGAAAGCGGACGGCGATCGGCGATTCGCTCGATTACCGCCGCGGCCGCCGGGGCCGACCCGATGGACACGACGGCACCGATGGCTACCCCTGCGAGCCGCATCGAAGAGTAGAACGCGAGTGGGTACACTCCGACGGCCACCGCCGACACGCTTAGTGTCAGCCAGTGTGCTCTCAACTCGCTCCAGTAGGAGCGAACCGTTCGGGCGTTACCCGCCGCTTGGAGCAGGCCCCCGATACCCATCGCCGCGGCTCCGATGGCGAGCGGGCTGACCTCGGGCGCTTGGGCCGCCGTCGCTCCAGTCGTACCCCAAAGCACCGATGCCGCAACAACCCACAGCGTGCCAGCTTGAGCTTGGCGCGTCACGAGCTATGACCAGTGCTCACCGCTGAGGAGCCGTCCTCTCATGCCGCCCTTCCGTGCAGACTCAGATACATAACTCTACTGAAGTCTGTGACCCTCAGACTAAGGCCGGTCAATGCCGGGCATCCTGATGGGCGGACAACCCGGTTTTGCTCGGCTGACAGCCGATGCCCGACTCGCCCACGCGCCGGCCATCCGCTGCGTCATCACTGTGGTGCCCGGCTAGCCGGGGCGTTGCCGGCCGAGACGGGCGCCCTATGATCTGCCCATGACCGGGGAGGACGAATCCAAGGTGGCGGGGTTGGTGGAAAGAGCGAGACGCCAGACGCTCGGCGACGTGCTGCACCGGACTGCGTGTAGGTACCCGGCGCGCCTGGCGGTGAAAAGCGAAAGCGGGAGCTTCACCTACGCGCAGTTCGAGGCGGCGGCGAACCGGGCGGCTCACAGTCTGGCCGAACGGGGCCTGGCCAAAGGGGACCGCCTGGCGCTGCTGTCACACAACTGCTGGCAGTTCGCCGTGTTGACTTTCGCCACGGCCAAGCTCGGCGTGCTCCTCGTTCCGGTGAACTTCATGCTCAACTCAGCCGAGGTCGGCTACATCCTCGGCCATTGCGAAGCGAAAGCCGTGGTAGCCGAGGACTCTCTGGCCGCCACGATGGACGAAGCGGTCCGCCTGTCAGGGCTGGCACCACGAGTGCGGGGCGTGATCCGCCTTACAGGCGGCGACCTCGGCGGCGGCCAGGGTTGGGAGGACGTCGACGGCTGGTGGGACAGCGGGCCTTCGGGCGAGCCGGACGTGGCCGTCGGCGACGACGACCCGATCCGGCTCATGTACACCTCCGGGACCGAGTCACGCCCGAAGGGTGTGATGCTCTCCAGTCGTTCGCTGATAGCACAGTACGTAAGCTGCATCGTCGACGGGTCGATGAGCGGCGACGACGTGGAGGTGCATTCGCTTCCGATGTACCACTGCGCACAGCTGGACTGCTTCTTCTGCGTCGACGTGTACCTCGGGGCGTCGAGCGTCATCTTGGCTTCACCGGAGCCCACCCGGCTACTGGAGACGGTTGAGGCCGAGCGGGCCACCAAGCTGTTCTGCCCGCCTACGGTGTGGGTTTCGCTTCTGCGCCATCCCGACTTCGACCGTCGGGACCTGTCGTCGCTCCGCAAGGGCTACTACGGCGCTTCGCCTATGCCAGTGGAGGTGCTTAAAGAGATACAAAAGCGCCTACCCGGCCTTGACCTGTGGAACTTCTACGGACAGACGGAGATGGCGCCACTAGCGACGATCCTCGGCCCGAGCGAGCAGGCGACCCGGGCGGGTAGCGCCGGGCGGGCTGCGGTTAACGTCGAGACTTCCGTCGTGGACGACCAGGACCGCCCGGTGCCGCCCGGCACGGTGGGTGAGATCGTCCACCGCAGCCCACACGCCACGCTCGGCTACTACAAAGACGAAGACAAGACCGCATCGGCGTTCCGCAACGGTTGGTTCCACTCCGGCGATCTGGGCGTGATGAGCGAAGACGGCTACCTGTCGGTCGTCGACCGGATCAAGGACATGATCAAAACCGGCGGGGAGAACGTAGCCAGCCGCGAAGTGGAAGAGGTCCTCTTCGAAGTTCCAGGAGTCGCCGAGGTGGCGGTGTTCGGCATAAGCCACCCCCAGTGGGTGGAAGCGGTCACGGCTGTGGTCGTAGCCAAGGTTGGGGCGACGCTCAGCGTCGACGACATCGCCGCTCACGCCCGCGAGCGGCTCGCCGGCTACAAGCGGCCAAAATACATCGCCTTCGCAGATTCCCTCCCCAAGAACCCGAGCGGCAAGATCC
This sequence comes from Acidimicrobiaceae bacterium, assembly GCA_027391075.1. Lineage (GTDB taxonomy): Bacteria > Actinomycetota > Acidimicrobiia > Acidimicrobiales > Palsa-688 > JAJZAM01. The sequence goes on from DAHYHI010000092.1 coordinate 115,275, forward strand.
TAAAGCGCGAACTGCGCGAACGCTACGGGCACCTGTCCAAGCAGGACCAGCCCAGCTCGTAGTCGGCTCACTTCGCAAGCGGATGCGCTTCTTGC
>DAHYHI010000094.1:0-7919 GCA_027391075.1 Acidimicrobiaceae bacterium
CTGAACCTGGGACTCGGAGTCCCCGTCGAAGCGCTCGACTTCGACTCGGTCACCGCGACGAACATCGGCGGGTTCCTCGACTATCTCGAACGGCAACGCGGCAACAGCGCCAAAACCCGCAACGTCCGGCTAACCGCGATCCGTGCTGTGCTGAGCCGGGCCCTGCCCGACCACCCCGAACACGCAGCGACGATCACCCAGGTCCTCGCGATCCCGCCCAAACGCACGACCAGACCAGTCGTCGAGTTCCTCACCCCCGAAGAGGTCACAGCCCTCCTCGACGCACCCGATCCGACGACCTGGACCGGGCGACGCGACCGCACGCTGCTGGCTATGACCGTGCAGACCGGCCTTCGCATCGGCGAGGTCTGCTCACTCACGATCGACGACATCCACCTCGGCACCGGCCCTCATGTGACCTGCACCGGCAAAGGACGACGCCAGCGCATCACCCCGCTGACCCGCACGACCGTGAGCGCTATGGCGGCCTACCTAACCGAGCGGACCGTCCGGCCCGGCACAGCGCTGTTCTGCGGCCCCCACGGCCAGCATCTATCCCGGGACGCGCTCGAGCATCGCCTCGCCAAGCACACCGCCGCCGCAGCAATCATCTCACCCAGCCTCGCCGGCAAACACACCACAATGCACACCCTGCGCCACACCACAGCGATGACCCTGCTCGCCGCCGGTGTCGACACCGCGAAAGCGCGCATATTCGGGGAGCGGCAACTTTGTGCTGCCTGACGCGACCCCTCTATGCAGGTCAAACGCGTTTTGCGGAAGGTAGGCAAATTCTTTCAAGGCCCGGTGCAAGGCTTTCGGACGGTGCTGGTTAGCAGGGAAAACACCAAGCATCCACCACTCGTCGTTTCTGAACATCTATGTTCGTGCAAATCATGCAACGACCTGAGAGGCGTCTGTGAGTAGTTCCGAAGGCGGTATGGCCAAAATTCTCCCGCTGCGTGGATCGGCTGGACGAGCACCTCATGCACTGGTCGATGAGGTGTTCAACGACATGACCACGAGCTGGCAGGTTGAGATGACCGCTCGCCACTTGGGTCGTAGCTACATCGCTAACCGAGCAAGTGTCGTCAGCCGGTTCCGCGATTACGCGGAGAGTGATCCGTGGGAGTGGCGCCCAGAGCTGATGAGTCACTGGTCGTCGGAGTTGGTGACCGATGGACTGTCGGGCTCGACCATTCGCAGCTATCAAGGAGCGGTCCGCCAGTTCTGCGAGCACATCACCAATCCCGCCTATGAGTGGGCGGCGCTCTGCCAAGAGCGCTTCGGCACTTACCCGGTGCAGATCTGTTTTGAGTGGAACACCACTGCGCACGTCGAAGAGCTCGAGTGCGATCCCAGACGCCGGCCATTGAGCCGAGAAGAGATTGCGCTGTTTCTGGGTCACCTCCACGAACGAACCTCACACGCCGCAGCCAAGGGTTCCAAAGGGACGATCACGGCCAAGCGCGACTACGTGTTCTTTGCTGTTATCTACGCGTTCGGTCTGCGTATAGACGAGGCGTGCCATCTCGGCACCGATGACTTTTCCGCCCTCGTGGGCTTCGAGCAGTGCGGGGACTTCGCACAACTCCACGTGCGTTACGCGAAGGCTAAGAAGGGCGGGCAGAAGCGACGGCGGCTGGTGTTCAACTGGCGTCCCCAGCTTGTTACTCCTTTGTTGAGCTGGTACATGCAAGACATCCGTCCCGCGTTTCCCGGTGCTACGACGTCGCCGTGGTGCTGGCTGAACGAGCGCGGTGACCGTCTCCAGCCCGCGTCGATGCAGCGGGTCTTCCGGCAGGTCCGAGACGCGATCGGCCTCTCCGACGCGCTCAGCCCTCACTGTCTACGCCACAGCTTTTGTAGTCATGCGATCGAAGAGGGCGTTTCACGAGACCTGGTCTCCTCGCAAGTTGGCCACGGCACGCCCGCCACGACCTCGGTGTATGTTCAGGTCTCCGATGACTGGCAGCGCCGGCAGTGGGCCAAGGCGAACGAGGGTTTCATCACCGCTATGACCGCGGTCGCGGCCACTGAGGAGAACCGATGAGCGTGCGGGTCGGGTGGAACGCCAAGATCCTCTTGGCCGAGCGCGGCATCTGGAAAGCCCCCCAGCTCGTCGATGCCTTCGAGGGACTGGGGATCACCATCTCACGCGAGCACGCCTGGCGGCTGATGGCCAAGGCGCCCAAGCAGGCGAGCCTCGAGTACCTAGCCGGCCTGTGTTTGATCTGCGACTGCGACCTATTGGCGTTGACCGACTTTCGCTTCGTCGCCGACAACGTCCGAGACCTCGTCGTCAACGGCGACAATGTCGCCAAGATAGCCAAGGCCATCGACTCGGTGGCGCCCGCACCGATGCTGGACTGATCGGCCCATGGTCGAAGCGGCCCAGTGCGCAACAGGGCGCCACCGGGTCAGCGTGAAGTCACGCACGTGCGGGGCTTGTGAGAACGAGCGGCTCCATCTAGAGCTCGTCGAGCGGATCAGGGCAGCACACCCGGTGCTGTCGAGAAAAGATGTCGCTGTTTGCATCGATGAGATCACCGGGTCGACCCGTGGCCTGTCCAGTCTCCTCGTCCAGCTCTCCGACTACCACGGCGAGGGACGCGTGCGCTGGACGGCTGGATTCCATCGGCTCCTTTGGGCGCTACGTGACTTGGGTGCCACCGACATCTCCCTGCCCATCTGCGACAGCTGCGGTCGAACCCCCAAATCCATGCGCCGGGTCGGCAGCGAGTCGTTGTGCTCCACGTGTGACGCCGACCGGCACCAGCGCCCGTGTGGTCGATGCGGTGTCGTCGCCAAGGTGGCAGGGGTGGACGATGAGCGCCGGGCCCTGTGTCGACGCTGCCACACCCTCTTCATCAAAGAGCATCGCAGCGTCAACTGTGTCAGTTGTGGCATTACAACGGTGCCACGACGGGTCCTCGGCCTCATCTTGTGCCATCCCTGCGAGGTCATCGTGCGCCGGAACCCCACACACGCCGGTGTGTGTGGCCACTGCGGGCATCACGCCCACCTCATAGCTCGTAACGCTGACGTCGCTGTGTGTCGCCAGTGCACGCAGTCCTACGTGACGGCCCACATCGCCCGCCTGGCACCCCAGATCGCTCAAGAGCGGATCGAGGTGGTCCTGGCCGGCGTCCTCACCCATCGAGGCATGCTCGGCGAGCTGGCCGAGCACCTCCTCTCGTGCCCCGACGCGCTGAGCGCACACGATCCTGGCATGCCGGCCATCATCCGGCGGCTCTGTGACGCCTTATACGATGCTGGCGCTGTCGATGTGCAGCGCTGGAGGTGTACGCGCTGTCAGACCACCTCGCCACGCCGGGTCGGCCGGCTCTGCCTGGCCTGCCACGTGCGGGCACGAGCGGAGATCTGCGCCCGCTGCACACAACGTCGTCCCCTCTCCCGGCGAGGTCCCGACGGTGAATGGCTATGCGTGCGATGCGCCTCTCATGTCACGGCTCTCTTCGAGACCTGCCAAGGTTGTCGTGTCGATGCCCTCCCGGTGAGCAGAACCGAGGACGGCCCGCTGTGTAGTCGCTGCAGCCGGGCGCGTTATAAGCCACCGAGGCGGTCCTGCGTTCGGTGCGGACACGACCGTGCCATAGCGGCGAACTGGCCCGACGGTGCCATCTGCTACTCGTGCTACCAAATGGCGCGCACCGAGTGGGCCTGGTGCAACAACTGCAGGCAGTGGAGGATCACGCCTGGCCGGGACGCCGAGGGCCATCAGCTCTGCACGGGGTGCTCTGGCCTGGCCCTCGACCTTACTTGCCCGACGTGTGGCAAGGAGAACGGCCGCTGGACGGCCACGCAGTGTCCACGCTGCTGGGTGCAGGCCGCGCTCGAAGCGGTGTTCTTCGATGCCAGCGGCTCGGTGGCACCCGTGCTCGCAGCACTGCACGAGACCCTGACCGACACCATGACGCCCGAAGGCGCATCGAAGTGGCTCAAAGGCCCTTCGGCCGCCCTGGTGACCCGCATGGCACGCGGGCAAGTCCCGGTGACCCATGGCACTCTCGACGAGCTACGCCTCTCCAACGGGTGTGACCGTCACCGGATGTTGCGTGACCTGCTCGTCACCTCGGGTCTTCTATCAGAGCGCAATGAAGCTATCGCCGGGGTTGCCGCTAGCATCGAACAAGACGTGGTCAAGCTGTGCGTCACCGACACCGACAAAGCCGTGCTTCGTCACTACGCCCGCTTCGAGCTCTTGCGCAAGCTGCGCCGAACCCAAGACCGTCACGGTGGGGGGCGGGGCCGTGGAACCGCAGCGGGAAAGTGGAAGGCCGCTATCGCTTTCGTCGGCTGGCTCAATCAACGCCAGTTGATGCTGTCGGAATGCACCCAAGGGGATTTCGACGAGTTCTTGGCCACCAAGCAAGGCGCCGTACTAGCCCGCCGCGTCGGCGTCTTCGTGAACTGGGCTCGCCCACGGGGCCACGTCAAAGACCTCCAGGTATCAACCGGACAGTCCGAGCCCCGCTACGACCAGCTACCTCAAACCCGGCTGGCGCAGGTGGCCGTCGAGCTCATCGGCCGAGAGGAATGGGATCTGGCCCCCCGCCTGGTCGGACTCCTCGTCATCATGTTCGGGCTCACCCTGCGGACTATCACCGGTCTGCGCTGTTGTGACGTCCAGCAGACCGATACCGGCACCGAACTCTGTGTCCGTGGCTTTTCAACCACGCTCCCGGCTCCGGTCGGCGATCTCGCTCTGCGACTGGCCGATCGCTCAAGACGACCCGGATCCACGCCGCAACGCTGGTTGTTTCCCGGACAGCTGACCAACCAGCCGGTCAGCCTGAGCGGCATGACCAAGCAGCTCACCCGGATCGGCTTCCCGACAATGCTCGCCCGAAACGCCGCACGACGCCGACTCGTGGGAATTCTCGACCCTGACGTCATGCGCCGCATCACCGACATCACCACCAAAACCGCGAACAACCTCCACGCCTACTACGCCCAGCCTGCTATGGATCGTCTCGGCCTCCACCCCGAACTCCACACCTGACACAACCATACCAACCCACTCGGGTCGGATACTCCCGCCCGAGAGGAGAATATGTAGATCTACAACATCAACCTTTTCCAGTAGTGGTGGGAGGCCGGCTCGGGCACGCCGACGCCACGACGACGTTACGGATCTACAGCCATGCGCTCGAAGCCCGGGATCGGGCTGCCGCCGAGGTGCTCGGTGCACTGATGGCGCCGGCCGGGTAGAAAACCTTTTGGACATAGTGCGACTCGATGTTGCGCACTGCAAAGTCGAAGTCCCTGTCCGGAGAGCCTCTGTCCCGCTTCGGCACCCGGCACTGGGATCAGTCCGCTCTTCGTCACCGGGAGCAGCGTCGAGTGGTTCGCCGATGACGTCCGCATAGCGATGCTTTAGAGTGCCTCGGCGCACCTGCCGAGCCCGTGATTCCGTCTCGACCCCACTGCGGACGGTGCCCTGTGCCTCGCGCGCGAGGATGGGGTTGTGGTGGGTTCCCCACCGGTGCCCGCTCCACCCATCTACGATCCCGGCGGCCCAGTGTTCATCATCGATCGAATCTCAGGATCGGACCGCCAGCGGCCTGCTCGGCAGCGCCTTGTCCGTAGCCTTCAAGCGCGGCGACGCCCTGGTCAACGTCATCGTCGCCGAGAATGACTCAGAGCCGTCACACCTCGCTGCTGAACGAGGGCTTGAGAGGACCGTCGACGTGTTCCCTTGGTGATGAGCCTCTCCACGCCAGATAGACGCCTCCCAGCCGGCGTTGGAGGACAGTCTCTGCGGCGTGTGCCGCTGCTCTTCGGGGATACCGCCGGTCCCGGTGACCCGATGGCGCCGGTGATCGTCGGTCCGGGCTCACCGCCGCTCCGGAAACGACGCTGTGTTACCGTCCCGCGGGTGGCGTCCATCTGGGTGGAGAGCCTCTCCCAGAGCTTCGAACAGGCCCTCGACCTCCTGGCGGTAGCCATGGGCGAGTGCACGGACGAGCTGTGGGAGTCCCCCATGTGGGAGGTACCGTCCGAGTTGTTTGGCGCGACACCGCCCGGGCCGGATGGGAAGCCTGTGGCTGATCCGGCGAGGCGCCGCCCCTTGGTCCAGCGACGCTCAACCCCGTGGAGCGTGGCATGGCATGCCCTCGAATGCCTCGACTACGACCTCACCGGTGAGCTGGGTCCGTGGGCTCCACCTCCGCCGTTCACGGGGAAGCCGCACTGGCGGTTGACGACGCTCCCGAGGGCTTGGACCCGATCCGAGATGGTCGGCTATGTCGAGTACTGCCGTCAGCGCGTGCACGACACGCTGGCTGATATGACGGAAGAGAGCGGTGCGACACCTTTGCTTCCGGCTCACCGGTACAGCGGCCAACCGCATGCGTGGATCATCGCCGCGGCCCTCGGGCACACGATCGAACACGGCTCACAGATCCGGCAGTTCGTCACTGACCGGACGATCACCTCACCGTCCTGAACGGCGCAACCATTACCCGGCGGTCAGGGACACCCTGGCCGGAACATTATGGGCGTACGATATGGGCCAGTCGCTGGCCAGGGCGGGCGGAGAAGGCGAGCGCCGAACTGATGTCATGAAGAAGCGCTGCGCCGCTTTTGCGTGACCGGGCCCGATGGTGCGGGTTGGGGGCGCCGAGCTGTTGAGGGTCTGTGATGGCCAAGTCTGTTGTGAACCGCCAGAGCTCCTCCCGCCGACGGAACCGAACGTGCAGGCCACACTCGGCGTCGCCAACCAATCCGTAAACAAGGGAAGGAGACCCTGGTGGAACATCAGCAACAGTACGTGGGGATCGATCTGCATCGCCGCCGTTCGGTGATCGTGCGGATGAGCGAGGCCGGCGAAGTGCTAATCGTCTGCGCCGCAATGACCTGCCCGAGAGCTGGATCGCCCCGCCGGAGGTCCGCGAGCTGAGGGAGATCGTGAGGTATCGGGCCAAGCTCACCGCGTTGCGGACCTCGGCCAAGGCGCAGGTCCATGCGGTGATGGCCAAGCAGGGGATCCTGCCAACCCTCGATGACATGTTCGGCCCCGGCGGCCAGAAACTGCTTGACGCCATGCCTTTCGATGGCGTCTACGGGCTGCGAGTCGAGTCGCTGCGCGACCTGCTCGAGATCTACAACCGCGAACTGGCGTTGGTGGAGCGGGAGATGCGCCGACTGTTCAAGGACCACGCCGGCTACAAGGCCATCCAGGCCATTCACGGTGTGGGGCCGGTGATGGCGGCCATATTCGTGGCCGAGATCGGCGACGTGACCCGCTTCCCTTCGGCCCGGCATCTGTGCTCGTGGGCGGGGGTGACCCCGACCCTGCGCGAGTCCGACACCAAAACCCATCGGGGGCACATCACCAAACAGGGTTCGGGGCTGGTGCGCTGGGCGGCCACCGAGGCCGTGGTGCGCTACCACGGCGGCGATCCCATCGCTCCCGCCTTCATACGGATCGCCGAGCGGCGCGGGAAGATGATCGCCCGCGTCGCCGCGGCCAGGAAGCTTCTGACCTTGGTCTACTACGGGCTCAGAGACGGCGAGATCCGCTGTCTGGCCCAGGCCGGGTGAGAGGTTCGGACACAGCCAGGACGCGAGCTCGAGTATCGACGTGCGCCCCCCGCTTGCGGGCGTGGCCGGGGTAACTGAGTGAGCCCGTCTTGACTGTGGCCGGAACACACCATGCGCCCACATGCGGAACGAAGGAATGTCCGTGCCACCGAACCCGGTCGGCCTGATCGGTTCCGATCAGCAATGGTGTAGGTCCGCTGTGCCCAACCACCAAGGCAGCCAGGACCGCCTCGCTGGCGGTCCCACCCCATGGTGGCTGGCGACAACTGAACCCCCGGGGTCCCTCAAGGCTCCCCCTACGGGCGGCCCTGACGGGCCGGCCTTGACCGCCCCTCCCACCCGCTGACGAT
>DAHYHI010000117.1:0-1871 GCA_027391075.1 Acidimicrobiaceae bacterium
CCAACGCGGCGGAGCGCCGCCAGCGCAACCAAGGTCTTCTTGCCCTCGGAGACTCGGCGCTCTCCGCCGCCGGGTACCTGGCCGATGCCGTCCGGGCCATCGACGCCGAGGATGACACGACCGTCGAGGGGATCCGACGAATGCAGCGACGTTGGGCCGAGCTGCAGACAGCACGAGAGACGCAGCTCGCCACGCTCGTCGCCGACACGTGGTGCGCAGCCTTCTTTGTCCCAAAGACCCCGGAATACGCGGCCATCACCGACCAGACCCTCCGGGCCATCGCCGGTGACCGCACCGACAGCCCTGATGTGATCGCAAATGTCACTGACCTCTCCGCTCATTACCGCTTCCTCCATCCCCATCTCGCCTTTCCCGACGTGTTCGCCGCTGACCCCGAGATGCAAGCCGGCTGGGAGGGAGGCTTTGATCTCGTCCTCGGCAACCCACCATGGGACACTCTCAACCCCGAGGTAAAGTCATTCTTTGGAGCGTATGAGCCAGCGATCCGTTCTGCATCGAAAGCAGAACAGGATCTCATGGTCACCGAACTCCTTGAGATTCCCGAAGTAGCAGCACGCTGGAACAGGTACCAGCGGGACCTTTACTCATCGGTCCATTTCATGAAGTTGAGTGGCCGCTACCGGCTCTTCGCTCAAGGGCATCTCGGCAAGGGGGGGTTCAATGCCTACCGCATGTTCGTCGAGACCGCCATGCAGCTCACGAGAATTGGCGGCAGCGCCGCGCAGGTGGTTCCATCCGGGTTCTATGGTGGGGCTAACGCCTCTGCAATCCGACGAGAACTATACGGATACTGGCAGCTTTCTCATTTGCTGGGATTCATCAATAGCGGCGAACACTGGTTCACCAGCGTGGACGCGACGACGAGGTTCGCGGCGTACGTCGCCCGCAAGGGAGGAGCTACCAAGAGCTTCGAGGCCGCCTTCGAGCTTCGTTCGAGTGCCGACCTTGCGCGGGCCTTGGCAGGTGACACCACGACGCTCGTCGTCTCCGACATCCGCGATCAGTCGCCTGATGCCCTCGCGATCCCCGAGGTCACTAGCGCCGTCGATGCTGCGCTCGGGAGCCGGATGTCCACCGGCTGGCCCCTGCTTGGCGATCAGACGGCGGATCCTCCATTTCGCCAGTTCCTGCAAGCAGAAGTCAACATGGGCACGGACCGTGACCTCTTCGGGGACTTCGCGGAGGGATTGCCCGTCTACGAGGGCCGGATGGTCGACCAGTTCGACCACCGGGCCAAGGCTTACCGCTCCGGACGTGGAAGGTCAGCTGTGTGGGAAGCCCTCCCGTTCGGCGACTCCCGCAAGGCCATCGCCCCCCAGTGGCGCCTGCCACCTGAGAAGATCCCTCGCAAGCTCGGCAGCCGGGTCTGGCGGTATCGGGTTGGCTGGTGCGACGTCACGGCACCCCGCAACGAGCGTTCTCTGATCGCGGCGCTGATTCCTCCGAACGTCATCTGCGGTCATTCGTTGCCAACGCTCACCTTTCCAGATGACTTCGAATGGGCCTACATGCCGTGGCTTGCTTTCGCCAACAGTGTCTGCCTCGACTTCCTTGCCCGAAAACGAGTCGCGCTCCACATGTCGATGACGGCGCTAGACACTTTGCCGTTTCCCCGTCTTCCGATCGACCACCCTGTCATCGATCGCCTCGGAAGGGTCGCGCTGCGGCTCACCTGTACGGCGCCAGAGATGACTGCCTACTGGAACGCCATGGCTCACTACGGCTGGTGTGAGCCCGTTCCTGAGGACGCCGCTCCGCCCAGCTTCGTGGACCCTGATCTGCGCGCGGCCGCCCGAGCAGAGATCGACGCCGTTGTCGCCCGTGAGATGTTCGGGCTGAGCGCAGACGAG
>DAHYHI010000084.1:0-3699 GCA_027391075.1 Acidimicrobiaceae bacterium
GAGCCTGTGCAGGGAGTTGCGGACGCCTTTTTCGGAGTGGAGGCCGGCAACTTGGTGGACTTGCCTACCGGTGAACTCGGCTTCGGCACCAGCCAGGACGGCCAGCACATCGGCGTCCACGGTGGGCGAGACGACTGTCAAGGGCCTTGCCAGGTCCATGCTGGTCAGCTACGCCTTCGGGATGATCTTACCGACATCGGAACTATTATACCGATATCAGAACTATCATGCTCACAGCGGTAGGGTTAGCTCAGCGGTCTCTGCCGCCGCTCGCGGACTATCACGATGCAGCCTCGCCAGCAGGCGCACCCAATCCCGGGGCAGACGCTGCCGCGACTCGAGACAGAACGGACGCCCCCTAACTCGCCCGCTCCCTCGTGATCGGCAGCGCAGAAGGGCACATATGGGGGCGAGCGGAGTGGGGACACGCTCAAGAATGGTGTGGCGGTCGTCGGCGCCGTCGGGCCCGATTGGCAGTAGCGCCATGGCTCGCCCGACCGACCGACACCGCGTGTCCTGCCGACCTGCGTGTCCGTGCACGGCTCCCGGTTCGATGCCCGGTCCCAGGGTGGAATGTGGTCAAGCACATAGAGATGGTAGGGTTGGGTCGTGGAGGTCGTACACCACCCGTACTTCCTTGAGTGGTTCGAGGAGTTGATCGACGTGGACATCGAGGTCGCTGGTGAGATCCAGGCTCTCATCGATGCCCTCGCTGTGCACGGCCGTGAGCTGGGTAACCCGGAGTCGCATCCGGTCGTCACGTCACGCTTGGGATTGCGAGCGCTTCGCCGGACACCGCCTACAGGTGTGACGCCCTACGCCGAGGGGCCTCCGGTGATCAGGGTCCTCTACGGGTTCGCCGCTCCGGTCCAAAGGGAGGTGCGAGCGGTCCTGCTCCTCGGAGGCGACAAGACCGACCTCGGGAACCGTTGGTACCCGACCAACCTCGCCGAAACTGAGCGGCGACTGACGGGTCTTCGTCGCACAGCGGGGCTGGAGGGTCGTGAGATGAGCGAGCCAAACCCATGGATACAGGAGGAGGAGATAGGGAGATGACTGACGCTCACCGGCGCCTGCCGGTTGATCATCGACAGACCGACGCACAGGTCGGCGGGGGAGGAGACTTCGAGGACGTCGCCGCATCCGCGGCTGCGCTGCGGGAACGGATCCTCGCCAACCCGACCGGCAGGGCTGCCTACGAACGTGCCGGCAAGGAGATCGAGCGTCATCAGGCGTGCCTGGCGAAGGTCCGCAAGTTGCGGGCTCTCGCCCAGGCGACGGTCGCTGAGGCGATGGGCATGGACCAAAGCGAGATCTCCCGCCTCGAGCGGCGGACCGATCTGTTGCTCTCCACGCTGCGCCGCTTCGTCAACGCCACCGGAGGGGAACTTCACCTCGTGGCGAGCTTTCCCGACGGCGACGTCGAGCTCCTGGTCGGCTCGTCGCCGTTCGAAGGGCCCGGTGCTCAACCCCTGCTCGACGCGTGAGTCGTGCTACATTCGTGCCACAACAACCGGTCAAATCTGGTCGCAGCCGGGGGCACACGGTCAAGCCGAAACGCCGTCTGAGCAGCCTGAACACTCGAAGCACCAGGTCGGCGAAGGGCGCGACAGCCCCCTCCCAAGTGAGAACGCGGGTTCGATTCCCGTCGCTCGCTCACAACAAGGTCCAGCTCAGAGCCTATATTTCTGGTGTTAGCCCCGGTAGGTATCGACTGGCGTGCCACATGCGTGCCACACCACCAGGGCCATCCTCGGGGCCGAGCGTCCCGGACGGCACCCCGGCGGCTCGGTCCTGTTGTCTCCTCGCCGCCGGTCAGCGGTTCCGTCGATGTGGCGACGCCGGCTCGTCCGACCGTCCCCAGGGTTGGCCGGATCGCCGGTTTTGCGCTCACGACGCGGCTGCGTTGGGCGTCGGCAGGCGTAGTTATGAGCGCCGCTCGCGCGGGTCCTGTAGTGACCGTTCGGAGCGCGCGTCGGTGCGCCCCGTCTGAACAGGTGCTCCACGGAGGGCCACGCCCGAGCCGTCCTGTGCTCGCTGTCATGACCGGTCAGCGTCGGACGAGCTAGGACCGGAGGGCGGGATCTGGCGTCGCCCACCCATGACAGCGATTCGCCGGCAAGGCCGCTCATTACCTCGTCGCGCGCGGGGGTAGGAACGTCCTGCGATGGGACACGTGGGCTCGGGCGACTACTTGCGGCGAGCGACCGAGCTTGTCCGGCGTTCCGTCCTTGGACGGCTGGGCATTGCCCATATCGGAGGTGTATCGATTCTCTGTATTCGACGACAGGTGCGCCAGCCCGCTGCTCGGTGACCCGGCCCACGGAGGGCATGACTACCGAGTCTGTGCTAGGGAGGAGGGACCCGCTACGTCGGCTCGCGGCATAATGTTTTCGCGAACCGTCCCGAGGGGCCGGCCGAGGTCGTGAGGGGCCGCGCGTCCCGACCCCTCGCGAGCGTCGAGCCTTCGCAAGGCTTGACGACTCTGGCGTCGACGCGGTCCACAGCCACTGCGGGATCGAGCACCGGACGGACGGCTGCCCGGTCGAGGCGGCTGTGGCGTCGGCAACGACCGGCTCATTCCAGCGCTAGTCTCCCCGCTGGTCGGGGGTCTCTAGGCGGCGACAGTCCTCGCGATCTTCGTCCCCCATAGAATTGAACTTTCCGAATGGAGCATTTCTGGATGGGGGTTTTTAGCGTTGCCGTCCAGGGCCGGTACGTGGGTTGCGGTCAGAGAAGTGCTGCGAAACAGGGAGACGCTCAAGGTGAACCGTCAGACCATGCGTACCCGCCCTTCTTGCGAACCCTGGCGGGTCGCATTGACATGGCCTAGTTGTCGCCCCGGGATGAGGTCCCTTCGGGAGGCGCTGCTCTACCGTTGCGGGATACCCCTCAGATCACCCCCGACCCATACACCACTCCTCGGGACTCAACTCCGTCAGCTCCCTGTACCCGGAGACGCCCCTGATGTGGGAGAAGTGGGGTGAAGCCGACTCCGTCCCGGCCAGGGACCTCCACCGCACCCTAGCCTTCCTCGGCATGCCAGAACGCCACCGTGCCCCGCTCCACCCCCAGACCGTAGGCAGGCGCCGGATCGGACCGCCAGGAGGTGTCCCCGCCGCAGGGGCCGCGACCCATCCCGCTCTCACGGCTAGGACCTCTTGGCGCATACCGACGGCTCTGATCCTTTGCGAGACTCACCTTTCCGAGCAGAACACACCGCCCAGATCGCCAGCCCGGGCTGGCCCTGACCGGCGCCCCGACGGGCACACAGATCGGCACGTATGGCGTCTACTCCTGATGCGCCGGCGGCGGTTCATACTGGCAGCCGACGTTGTGGTTGCCGGCAGCACGGGTAGGCGCCAGCTCGGTCAGAGTCTACGTATCTCGAAGCGTCCCTCGAGATGCGTGGCGAGGGCCACCATGTCGCCTGGGTCCGAGGTGAGGATCTCTACCGGATCCCCCCGGGCGGCGGCGCGCTCGGCTGCTACGGCCACGCACGCGTCCACTACTGAGGCTGCCGCTACCGAGGCGCGCAGCTCCGCGGCTCGGTCAGCGCCGTGGCGGTCCAAGGCGTCGTCGTCGACAACGAGCCGGTTGGCGGACGCAGCAGGACCGGCGCGCCGGTCCCAGCCAGCCTCGACCCTGACGGCGCTGGGAACGACCGAGCCGCCGTCGGCGGCTGCCAGAGCCTCGATC
>DAHYHI010000124.1:0-11725 GCA_027391075.1 Acidimicrobiaceae bacterium
GACCGGGCAGCCGCCAGTGAGCCCCGAGGCTCACCGCTATATGATCACCCTGGGCGGCCGGCACCAACATCGCCCAGCGGCTTCCAGCGGTCGCCGGCATCGCTCGGGAGCTGGCTGGCTTCGTGGCGTGCGACTTCTTTCACGTCGACACGGTGTTGCTCCGTCGGCTCTACGTGCTCGTCTTCATCCACCACGACGAAGGCCAAGTAGAGGAACGAGAACGCCATAGGGGCATCCTCGCCGTTGGCACCGTGCACCGAAAGTCCTGGTGGCAGCTACGGATGACCTTCTCGGCACCCACAGGCTTCATCGCCCTGCCAACTAATAGCCCGATTATCGACAAGTCGGAATGGCTGCTCCGGTACCAACACGCCGACCTCGTGCACACCGATCTCAACTGGTCGACCACAATGATTGTCAACCGACGACACTTTTGCATTATCACGGGGCAGCTCTCCCAGATCAGCAGCTTCAAGGGCCGTGACGCCTCGGCCACCTCCACAGCGACGCTCGTTGTGAACCTCGATCCCTCGCCACGACTTCTTGCGCTGTTCGTGGACGTCGCTAGCCGACCAAACCCGTAACCGCCCTCCAGCCTTCTCAGTTCTTCGGCCATCTCCCATACCGGACCACACCCCAGTGGTCGGTTCCTACTAGACGATTCAAAATCGACTTTTCTGTGATCCGCTCCTGCGAGCGCGTTCTCATATCCTCTGAGGCGAGGCCGCCGGCTGCGCAGTACTGCGTAAGCCACCCGACCACGGGTGGCCTGGACGGACGGTAGCGAGCGACAGCACTGCGGGCACGGCGGCCAACTCCTCGGTTAGTTCCTATTCGTGTTGTCAAGGATCGTTCCCACTCCGAGCATTTGCGCCAGGTCTCTTCAGGCACGAGCGGTCGATGTTCAGGCAAGGTCGAGGACCGGGGGTAATCGGACGATCACTCGAACTTTGTGTTGCGGCAGCTAACGGTGCCGAACCGCCTACGTTGAAAACGCAAGGTCGTTATCCGCTACGTCGGCTCCAACGCTTACGCGCTGCCTCAACCCCGAGCCAGTTCGCCTCTGCCCATCGTTCGAGGACAGCGAGGGAGTCTTTAAGGGATCGACCGAGGTCGGTCAGCCGGTAAAGAGTTGCGGTGTCAAGTCGACTGGGATCGAGATGTCGTGCGATAAGGCCGTCGCGCTCAGCTCGCCGAAGCGTGTCGGTGAGCACTTTGTGCGAGACCCCGTCCAGGGAGTCATCTAGTTCGTGATATCGGCGCCCACCTTTCTGTAGCTCGGCGAGGGCAGCGAGTGTCCATCGCCCATCGAGAAGACTTATGACACGTTTGAGAGGACTCCCATCTGCTCCCCATGGGGTCACGCCGCGCAACGACGCTTGGTGGATGACATCAGCGGGATACGGCCTTAAGCGGTAACGGTTCAAGCGACTCAGCGGAGATTCGGTTGAAGAGCCGTCCGGCGAGGTCCACTCCGTCGATGACGCCTGAACTGTTTCGCGTGAAGAAGCCGCGCTGCCCTTCGAAAGCGCCGCTGGTGATGATATATTCGTCTTCGGCCTCGGACATCAGACTGAATCGGAACGGTTCATGGTTTGGGGGAGCCTCTTTGTATGCAGCCCGAGTCTCGGGTTTCATCAGGACTTCGAGACTCATGGCGGTTCCATCGCTTTCGATGGTCAGCGTCATGACGTCGTTTTCGTAGCTGCCTACGACCTCATCTGCTCGATGTGGATCGAACGGGAGGGTCTTCGGTTTGGACTCAGTGAGGCCGAGGAACCTTTCGACCGCCCATTGGACGACGGCCTGGTCGAAAAGGATGCCGGCCGGTCCCGCGTTGGAGAGAGCGATCACCGCAAAATCACGGTCGGGCACAAGGAGAAGGTCGGCGAACTGGCCGTTCGTCGAGCCGCCGTGCGCGACGGCAGGGACGCCGTTGATTCCACGCAAGAACCACCCGATCCCAATTGCGTCGCCGAGGTTGCTCCCCCGTAGAGCGATTGTCGGCGTCTTCATCTTCGTCAGCAGCTCGGCCGGCAGAATCCGGGCTCCGTCGCCGCTGCGCCCGTCGCCGAGATGGAAGCGAGCCCAGCGGAGCTGATCACCGACTGAGGAGGCGAGCCCGCCGCCTGGGTTGTCGCCCCGGGGGCGTCTTCGCATCCGGAGGAGCGACAGGCTCCCGTCGGTCTCGCGGTTGTGCGCTACACAGAACCGGCGAGTCATTACCTCCTCGTGCAAGTAGAAGCTGTGCGAGAGGCCGAGCGGCTGAAAGATGAGGGAGGCGACTGCCTCCTCGAACGTTGCGCCGGTGACCTTTTCGATCACGCGTCCAACCAGGTTGTAGCCAGCTTGGCTGTAGGACGCCCGAGAACCGGGCGCTGCGATCACGGGCAGCTCATCGAGACGTGCGACGTAATTGGCCAGCGCGTCGTCACCTTCTCCGGTGTCGACCTGTAGCCCCCAGTCCAATCCTCCGCTGTGGTTGAGCAGTTGCAACAAAGTCACTCGGTCGGAGTGCTCCGCGCTGGCCAGGCTGAGCTCAGGAAGGTATCGGCGCACGGGCGCTTCCAGTTCGACGATTCCGTCGGCGACAAGACGAAGTAGGGCGGTCGCAGTGAACGTCTTCGAGACCGAGCCCAACCCGAAGAGGGTGTCCCGATCGACGGGCAAGGGGTTCTCGATGCTCGTTACGCCGTGGCACGCCCACTGCTCTTCGCCCTCGGTCAAGACCCCGACTGCGACACCGGGGATACCGAACTCCGTCGCGGTCTCGCGAACGAACTGTGCTAGATCGCGTTGCACGCTTCCTTGCCTCCTCTGCGCCTCAGGGCCGAGTTGATTGACTTGCACGTTGTTCAAGTCACTATACCCCATCGACTTGCACGCTGTGCAAGTACCCTGGTGCCGTGCCCCGCCAGACGCTCAACAGAGAGCAGATTGTCGCCGCAGCGATCGAGCTTCTCGATGCTGAAGGGCTCGACGGGCTGAACATGCGTGCTCTCGGTGAGCGGCTCGGTTCGGCGGCGACTGCCGTCTACTGGCACGTAGAGAACAAAGCAAACCTTGTCGTGCTCGCCGGCGACGAGGTCTGGAACGAGGTGCCGCTGCCCCACGTCCTCGAGAACGGATGGCGGAGCGCTGCTCATACGATGGCGACCGGCCTCCACGCGATGTTGACGCGCCATCCCTGGCTGGTGCAGGCCTTCGGCTCATACGTCGTCTTCGGCCCTGGCATGGCGCGCCACCACGACCACACGCTCGGGGTATTCGAAGCTGCTGGCTTGTCGGCCGGCGATGCCGACCGAGCCGCAACGACCGTCTTCACTTACGTACTTGGCAGTGCACTCGGACCGGCCGCCGCAGCCTCGATGCGCCGCAGGCTGGAGCAGACGGGCGGGGACAGCGAAGCGCTTCTGGAAGAAATGATGGCCCGGGCTGCCGACATCGCACGTGGGTTCCCCCGACTCGCAGCCCGGTTGGGCTCCGCGGCATCGGCCTACGCCGCCGGCCCCGAAGACACCTTTGAATTTGGTCTTGTCGCCATCCTCGACGGCATCGCAGTACAACTTCCTGGCCGAGGAGCGGGCACCAATTGAGAGACGAACGGTCAACCGGTTGCACCAGGGTCCTGCCCCAGGCGGCAGACGATCCGCGGTCTCCTCCAGGCGGATCGGCTCTGACGAGACCGTGGCAAGGGCAGGCGATATCGCCTCAGAATTTGCCTGCCTTCGGGGTCGCCTCAGTACTCCTGCGGTCGAGGACGCCACCTCGCCCGAGCACGGCTTCGAAGTTGGACTTCGGGATCTCCTCGACAGACCGGACGCTCAGCTCCGCTCCGCGGGCCCTCAGTGACTCCCATTTTGCAAATTTTCGTAGCGGCTGATGTCGAGAACGAATGTCGGGCTCCGACTAATAGGTGCAAGGCGAGATTCGCCCGATTGAAGGAGCAGAGAGATGACCACGTCTTCCATGACGGTGCAGTCGGCCGACGGCACCTCGATTGCGCTGGAAGTGACGGGCAGCGGCCAACCCGTCGTACTCATTGGAGGGGCCTTTAACGACCGTTCGACGACCGCAGGCCTGGCGGAGATGCTCGCTCCCTACTACAGGGCCGTGACCTACGACCGCCGAGGGCGCGGCGACAGCGGCGACGAGAGCCTCGACTACACGGCTGACCGAGAGGTCGATGACCTGGAGGCCGTGATCGCCTACCTCGGCGGGACGGCCTCGTTGTTCGGCCACTCCTCGGGAGCTGTGCTCGCCCTAGAGGCGGCCATCCGCCATCTGCCGGTAGACAAGGTGGCGGCATATGAGCCGCCGTTCATCCCGGAGGGTTCGCGCCCTCGACCTGCACCCGACGTCGCCGAGCGTCTTGCTCGCTTCGTCGAGGCGGACGACGGGGACGGCGCCACCGCCCTGTACCAGACCGAGGTGATCGGCCTGCCGTCCTCGATGGTCGAGGGCATGCGTCAGAGCGAAATGTGGAGCTTCTTCACCCGGCTCGCCAACTCCCTCCCCTACGACTACGCCCTTTTCGAGCCGGGCTGCCCCATTCCGAATGCCCGCATGGCTCACATCGAGGTCGCGACCTTGGTCATCGCGGGGTCGAACACCTTTCCGTGGTTGGCCCGTGCGGCCAAGGAGGTGGCGACTGCTGTCCCAGGATCTAGCTACCTCTCCCTCGAGGGCCAGGATCACGGCATTCTCCAGCAGCCCGAAGCCCTGCTGACCTGCCTGCGAGAGTTCCTGGGTTAGTCCGAGGTCACAGGAACTAGCGAGACAGGAGATTCGCATGCTGATTCGATCCCGCATGGGAATGAGCGCAGACGGGTTCGTGGCCACCAAAGTGGGGATGCCGGCGTTTTTGATGATGCCGGGCTTCATCCCCGGCGGGTCGCACGGGTATACGTCGTTCATCGAGCCCTGCGATGCCGTCCTTATGGGCCGCTCGACCTTCGTGCCGGCCCTCGGCGCTCCCACATGGCCGTGGCAAGGAATGCAGGTGTTCGTCATGACCTCCCAGCCCTTGCCGCCCGAGATCCCTCAGGACGTAATCAGCATATCGGGCGGTCCCACCGAAGCTCTTGAGAGATTGCGAACCAGAGGGTCCGACGGAGATGTTCATGTCGTGGGTGGACCACGCACGATAGAGGGTCTCATTGGGGTGGGAGGGCTCGACCGACTTGAGGTCGTCGTCCTCCCGATCTTGCTTGGCGACGGGGTCAGATTGACGCCACCAGCGAGCGCGCAATACTCGCTGGCGCTGGTTCGAGCACCGGAGACATACGAAGACGGAAGCGTCGAGCTGGTCTACCAGCCCGACATCGACACTGGAGGACAGTCATGAAGTACATCACCATTATCTACGGAAACAAAGATTTGTGGCAGTCGTTTACACCAGACGCAGCGACCAAGGCCATCGCCGAGGTAAGCGAATTCAACCGCCGATACAAGGAATCGGGCGAGCTGATCGGTGCCTACGGGCTAGGCGACGAGCTCACGGCCAAAACGGTACGAGTCCGTGATGGCGTACCTGCAGTAACCGACGGGCCGTACATCGAGGCCAAGGAGTTCGTCTCAAGCTTCTTCCTGCTCGACGTGGACAGCGAGGATCGGGCCCTCGCGATCGCCGCCGAGTACCCATTCGCCTCGCAGAATGCGGTCGAAGTGTGGCCGATCCTGCACGAGTCCAGCGCCGAGATGTGAACGGGAACGAGCGCGTCGAGGACCTACTGCGAGGTCTCGCTCCTCAGGTACTCGGCGCGCTCGTCCGCCGTCACAGCGCCTTCGACCTTTGCGAGGAGGCCGTCCAAGAGGCGCTCGTCGATGCAGCTACCCAATGGCCGACAAGAGGGATCCCTGAAAATCCGCGAGCCTGGCTCACCACAGTGGCCACCCGACGGTTGATTGATCACGCCCGTAGCGAGCGCTCCCGCCGCGAGCGCGAAAAGCGGGTCGTCGTCGGTTCTCCCCCAGCAGAATTCATGGCCACCGTCGACGAAGAAGCCACCCAGGATCAAGACGACAGCTTGATCCTCCTCTTGATGTGTTGTCACCCTTCCCTTAGCCAGCCCACCCAGATCGCCCTCACCCTGCGGGCGGTTGGGGGGCTCACGACCGCTGAGATCGCTGGGGCTTTCTTTGTGCCTGAGGCGACTATGGCCCAGCGGATCAGCCGGGCGAAGCAGGGCATCCGGGATGCCGGCGCCACATTCTCGATGCCACCACCCTCCGAGCTGGAGAGCCACATTCGAGCCGTGCTGCACGTTCTCTACCTCATCTTCAACGAGGGCTACACCACCAGCTCGGGCGCCGAGGTCACCAGAGCGGACATGATGCATGAGGCCATCCGACTAACCAAGGAGCTGCACCGGCTCCGACCCGACGATGCCGAAGTCAAGGGCTTATTGGCGCTGATGCTGCTGACTGAGGCCCGTCGTTCGGCACGTTTGGACTCTGCAGGACGGCTGATCGATCTAGTCGACCAAGATCGCGCCCTGTGGAACCGCCCGCTCATCGAAGAGGGCGTCCAGTTAGTGACCGACGCACTCCAGCTGGGACCTTTGGGTGTCTACCAACTCCAAGCCGCGATCGCCGCGATCCACGATGAGGCCGAGGATCCCCAGGACACAGACTGGCCGCAGATCCTCCTTCTTTACGAACTACTCGAGCGGGTTGCGCCTAACCCGATGGCGACGCTGAACCGGGCACTGGCCCTCGCCATGGTGGAAGGTACTCAGGCGGGCTTGGACCTTCTCGCCACCCTCGACGCTGACAAACGGGTCGCCTCCCACCACCGTTTGTTCGCAATGCGCGGCCAACTCCTCGAAATGGCTGGCGACCTCGTCGAGGCCGGGAAGGCGTTCGAGACGGCAGCCCGCCGCTGCACAAGCCTGCCCGAACGCGCCTATTTGCAGGGCCGAGCCTCGGCTGCCCAGCACAGGCGGTAGCACGGCCCAATACCGGCCCACCCGGCGGGTCCGAATCGCCTCCCGAGCGATGTCGAAATCAGCCACTCGGCTCCGACCAGTAAGTGACGGGCGACGACATGGTCGACCGAACTGAGAGGAGACCACCATGACCACGACACCTATTGAACTCGAGATTTCCACGAAGACCCGTCGAGAAGTCCCTGTCCGACGATTGGCGACAGCGGGCCTCTCGGCGGCGTTGGTCGGGATCGCCGCGGTCGAGGCGTATGCTGCCCTGGTCAAGGCTGCTGGCGTCGCTATGAGGGCGGGCTTCTTAGGAGCGACTCACGCCTCATCCGTCACAAGCGGCAGCTTCGCCACCGGGGTGTTGGTGTGCACTTTCTGGGGCACCGTCCTCGCGGTGTTGGTTGGGAAGCTCTCGAGGCGGCCAAAGTGGGCTTTTCTGACCGCCACCTGCGCCCTGGCCGCGCTATCGCTCATAGTGCCCTTGGGGGCCGGAGCGACCGGAACCTCAACGAAGCTTGCTCTAGCCGGAGCCCACATCATCGTTGCGTTGGTAGACATTCCGATCCTCGCCCGCGCCTTGCCTCGGGGAACAGAGGTCCGGTCGGGATAGGTGGCATCGATGTGCGACCACGAGTGCAGAGAGTCATGTGGCGTTCTTGGTGTCCGTACCACGCTCAGTAGTACTGGACGAGACAGAACTCGTGGCCCTCGGGGTCCGCGACCACGACGACGACCCCTTCGTCGTAGTCGTGCCGCTCGCCGATGTCCCGGCCACCCAATGCCAGGACCGAGTCCACGGCCTCGGCGATGTCCTCAACGGCGACGTCGAGATGGATACGGACCTTGCCCTGCTTGACTTCGGGGACAGGTTGGAAGACCAGTCGCGGCTGAATGTCCCCGCGTCGGCCGAGGTACACCCAACCGTCCTGGGACGGTCCCGATTCCCGGTCGAGCAGCGCGCCCCAGAATGCGCCAACCCTCACGGGGTCGAGACAGTCGATGGTCACCGCAGACCAAACGTTGCCCATGCCACGTATGGTAAAGCGGCTGCTCGCCCACCAGGACCTCGGCACCTCAACGCGAGGCGGTGTTGCCACCGTGACTGGCCGGAGCAGGGGCCGCGCCCAAACCCTGAATCACTTTGAGTAGGGCAACTGCATATGCATGCCCTCGGCATGCCTATGCAACGCTCCACCCGACCGAGGCCTCAGCCGCGAAACCGCAGCGTGTGTGCCGCTCGCTCCCGCGCCACCCTGCACATGCTGCATACGCAAGGGCTGACCAGGTCCCCACAAACTGTCCCCACAAACACAGAAGCCGCCGACCAAACATGCTGGTCAGCGGCCTGTGCATACGCAAGAAGGCGCGAAAAACGCCCGTACTTGGTGGCGGGGGCATTGAGTGATCGGGCGAGCACTGAGTTTTGAGCCTGACGACCTCGGCCCAGCGCTTGTGGGCAAGAACTGCGGCAGCTGCTCGCGGTGGCTGATCACGACAGTCGAGAACAGTCGATCGAGGTGGGCATGGGTAATCGCGGTGCGGACGGCATTGTCGGTGACCACGACGTCGCAATAGGGAATAGCGATGCTCAGCGCGTCGATATCCCGAAGGTCGCTCACCGTCCAGCGATGATTAAGGTCCCGGTGGTATCGCTGACGGATCGTCACGGCCACCCGGCGGCTCGGCATGGCGAGCAGTAGCTCGGTCATCTGTTCCTTTGACGCCGTCAGCTCCGTCGCGATCCGATAGGGGTCGTCGTCCGCGTGCACGAGAGCACCAAGGAACTCCCCAAACATCTCGGCGACGAACTCCCCAGCCACGACCACGTCGTCCAGGCGCCGGTACAGGCTCGGGTCAGCCCGGAGGTTGTCGACCACTTGCAGGACTCGGGCAAGGCGGGCTTCGGCACGGTCACGGTCCGCGTAAGGATTGAATCCCGGCACGTCTCGGCCACCGCGCAGGGCGAGACGCTCGAAGGCTGCATTCGCCGATGATTCGAGCTGATGGATGCCGTCTTGGCCCAGGCGGCGCTGCAGTGCTTCCATCGCTGCCGGCGAGGCATCGATCCGGAAAGAACCGGCCACGCCGTTAGCGAATCCGACGCCTCGCCCGATCTTCGGCGAGACGCGGACGACCGCCGGTCGACCGAAGCGGGCCTTCAGCTGGTTGTCGAACTCTTCTGCGAACACCGCGCTCAGCGGCGCCAGCGTCCAGAAGTCCGAGAGCTCCTCCATGACTTCGGCAGCCTCGGCGGTGAGGCGCTCCCGGGGATTCTCCCATAGCTCGCAGTAATGGACCGCGGAGAGGGGCACGACGATCCGCCCCTCACGACGAAGTATCCGTAGCCGCTCCAGCAACTCCCTGTCCGTCGGAATGTCACGTCTGCCGGCATTTGCCCGGCCGAGCGCGTACCAGTGGTTCGTGTCCAGGTAAACGGCGACCGGCTCGTCATCACCACCAGACACATCGATCACCAATGGTCAGTCTGCCTCTTGCGGACGCGGTCGACTGCTACGACCCTCACGGTCGAGCCATCCTCGGACTCAGGACGAAGATCGACCTGCCCGGCCGTCGAATCGGTGAGTAAGGCACTGCCCTACGCTGCGGTAGGGCTGCGTAGGGCAAGGAGGCGCCTGTGAGTCTCGCCGACCGCGTCCCCCCAGCGTGCGGCCGGTGTGGCGGCCGGATCTCGTGCGTAGGGCTGCGTAGGGCAGGGTGATCATTCACCCATAATCAGGTCGATAAACCCTGTGGATAACCCCGTGGGAATGCCACGAACCGCATTAAAGTCCAAGACAGTCAGCCCGAAAGACGCGAAGATTCAAAGCACAGGGTGGAGGTGATGGGACTTGAACCCACGACTTCTACGTTGCGAACGTACCAATCCTGGCCTCCTGACCAGGGCCTTAGCGAAAAATATGCAGGTCACAGCCCTGCAATCCCCTCAGTGCCCCTCAAGAAACCTCCCCATCCATCTCGATAAGGTCACGTAAGGTCACGCCCTCCCCCAAGAGATGAGCCCTGTGACAACGCGGCACCCGATCGGTCACCTCACACACGTCCTTCGCCATTGAGGACCAGCTTGCAACCTCGCCTTCCACACTCATTATATGCGTGACAATATATATGTTTGAGCGTATAGTGATGTCGTGAGGGTCGTAGCTCATCCCCGGTTCGCCGCCTGGTACCGGAGTCTGCGAGACGACCAGTCACAGCGCGGCCAAGTAACAGCGGCCGCAGTCAACGTGTCCATCAGCCACCTAGCCCGAACGAACGTCGAAGGACTTCACCGGCCACGGGCCGCTCAGATCAACTCATCTCGCCACGCCCCGAAAATGTGGGAGCTGCGCTACGCCGAACAGAGCGAGGGCCTCCGGTAGATCAACCTCCGGATCCTCGTAGCAGTTGACGTCGATGTCGGCGTCGTGGTTCTAGCCGGTGACAAATCCGGCAACTGGCGAGAGTGCTATGAGATGGCAGTGCCAACCGCCGACGCCCTTTACGGCGACTACTTGAGGAGGCAACACCAAACATGACTGATCCCGATACCACCGGCGAGTTCGAGGAATGGTCCGACCTCGCCGCCCCCGACATGGACGACCCGTCCTTCGCCGAGACGGTCAGAGTCGGAGAGGACGACCAGCAGGCGTGGAACCGCGACTACCACGCCACCTTGGCACAGCTCCGCCGCAACATGGGCCGCACACAGACCGAAGTAGCCACCGCCATGGGAACCCATCAACCACAAGTCAGCGAGATCGAGCGACGCGACGACCTCTTGGTCTCCACAGCTCGTTCTTTCGTCGACGCCCTCAACGCAAACCTCGAACTGGTCGCCCGACTCCCAGACGGCCGCAGGATAATCCTCGAAATCGGTGACCTCACCGAAGGCTTGCCTTCGCCTGGGACCTCGGTTGCTCCTAACCCCGTGACCGTCTCCGAGCTCGGACGCTACATCGGCCGCTACGACTCACTAGAGGAGAAGTTCCTTGCCACTGCTGGCACCTGACCTCGCCAAACCATTCCCAAACGAGCCAGAACGCCACACAGCACGACGCCTGCTCGAACAAAGAGAACGACTACTTGCAAAGTTCGAGCAGCTCGCGCGCATACCCGCCAACCAGTGGCCGCCAGCAGACATCGACCGCTTCCCAACCACGACAAACGGTGTTCCCGACCCACCACCAGCACGACTCGCCCGCTGGGCCACGATCTTCGCCGACGAACTCACCACTATCCACACCGTCGCACGCGGGCGACCCCTCAGCGACATCGAACTACGCCAAGCGCTCTACCTCGCCGGCCGCCTCCTTGCCACCGTAACCGGGCGGCCACTCAACAACGTCGACCACTTCCAAAACACCTAGCCTGCCCGGCTCTCGAACCGCCGATTAAACACGATCGCCGACCCGTGCGCGCCGACAAGGACATCCATCGCATGCGTACAGCCCCTTGACGCCTGGACTCCGGCGCGAAGAGCATCCAGCGATGGCACTCTCATTCTTCTACCGGGCGTTGCGACCTCTCCATCAGCTCATCCGCCCTATCGGTCGCAACGACACATCGACGCCAGGTCTACCGACCGGCGCTGGACTTACCCGTACGGTCGGCCCGGCTGACCGGGCACCGCCGAGAGAACCACCACGCTCGTCCCCCGGCTGGCGAAGGACAACCCACAGTGGGGCTACCACCGCACCTGCGGCGAGCTCACCACTATGGCAATCACCACCGCCCCCTCCAGCATCTGGGTGACCTTGAAACGCCACGGCGTCAAGCCGCCCGCTGCG
>DAHYHI010000141.1:0-48282 GCA_027391075.1 Acidimicrobiaceae bacterium
GGTAGTCATAGACCACGATGGCACTTATCTAGGTGTAGTCTCAGTCGAGCAGCTTCTTAGAAGCGTTGCGGCATGGCAGGTTTCCCAAGCGGAGGACCGCGACCCTCTTACCCACCTGCCCGGTGTCCGCCGATTCGAGGAAGAGCTGCAGCGCCGCATCGATCTCGGGCGGGGAGTGGGCGTCATGCTCGTTGCATGGCCCGAGCTGCAAGAAATGTTCAATCGCGGCGGCCATACGAGCGTCGCAGAAACGATCACCTCAGCAGCGGCGGCTCTCAGCTCGATCTCCGAGCACAGCGAGGCTTTTATTGGCTCCCTCGGCGGCAATCTTGGAGTGCTATGCGAGGTCGATGCCGTGACGTTGGTGGCGGCGGCCATTCGAAGCACTCTCGAATCCTCGAACGGGCATACCACCTCCCAGGGGGTGCGATTTAGGGTTGTCGGCGTTCGGATCGGACCCGGGGCTGTCGTCTCTGCACCTCAGGTCAGCGCGACGTTAGCGTTGGTAGCTCGCGAGGCCGGAAGTGGCGTCTTCATAACGAACTGGAACCAGGTGGGTCTGAAGCCTTGAGCGCTGACCCCATCGCCGCTTGCAGGTCGAACCGTGACCGGCACCCAAGCTTCCGGTAGACGTCTGTTAGACGAGCCTCTACGGTACGCCTACTCAACGCAAACCTAGCCGCCAACTCAGGGTTGGTTGCTCCTCGAGCTGCAGCGCAAGCCAGTTGGTACTCCAAATCGCTCAGGTTGAGCTGCGCATCCCGGCTGCGTGCTTCCCTGCGTGGAGACCGGGGTATAGGTATGCCGCGCTGTCGCAGTACCCGAAGGGCACGGCGTTGCCATGTGACGTCGCGAAGTGACCGCAGTCCCACGAACGCCTCGACAGCCTCGGTCCGAGGCCCGCCGAGCCTCCCGACGTGATAGCGGGCGAGAAGGAGATGATAGCCAAGCTTGTGACGATCGGCCAGACGCGCTGCGTCCCACGCTGCACCCAAGTCGCCGTCGACTTGGGCATGTGCCAGCAGGGCTATAACACCTGACCATGGGGTGCCAATCCTCGGTATGAGATTGTCTAGTTCTCGGGTCCAGCTCCGCGCTCTCATCTCGTCGCCAGCGTCGACCGACAGCTCGATCAGCCGACCGCAGAGCATGGGAGCCCATAGCAGCTCGCCCTGCGCCGCCGACTCGCAGAGAGCCATCTCTATCTGGTCTAGGTTCTCCCGGGCCACCTGCTCGGAGCAGGGACCGCTAGTCGCCCACAGGTTTATCGGTTCCCCAAGCTGTACGCCTCGACCGCCAGACCGCACCCGCCGGGGCACGCCGCGGGCGGTGCATATGGCAGTCTCGGCGAGCACGGCCCACCACGGCGGTACACCTTCGCAGCGCTCGTCGCACACGCCGGACGCCGCGTCGAGAGACTCGTCCCATCGGCCCGCCTGCCAATCGACGACGGCCTTAGCCCCCTGGAGATACCTTATCTCGTCGGCTACCGGATCGAGCATCGCAGAGGCCTTGGACAGCCAGTCTGATGCCAACTCCACCGTTCCGCTCAAAGCCAGCAGGGCGCAGGCCGACGACATACTACGGATGTCTGCCGGCATGTTCGACAGGGAAGCGTCCGACGTCAGGATGAGCGTCGGGTCGCCGTTGCCCCATAGCATCGTCAGCCAAGCATCGCCTAGCAGCGACTGACACGTGGCAGCCTCCATCTCAGCTACCTTCGACCAGTCGGCCTTCTCGACTGCGTCGAGAAGCCAAACCTCGTCGGCAATCCTAGGACTCCTGGGCACCTGAAGTAGGTGATCTTCTGCTCTCACCGCCCCCGAACCGGGTGACTTTGATCCTGAGAGAAGTCTCGCCTGCCCGGCCTCCACGACCCGGTCGAGCACGGCGCGCGTCGACTGATCCACCGTCGCGTCTAAAGTGACTACCACAAGTACTGCAGCGTCGGCCACAGCAGACGCCAGATGTCCGACGAGGCGTAGCACCTTGGGGTCAACAGCCCCGGTGAGTTCGTCGAGAATCAAGAGCATCGGGCCCTGCGAAGCCCAAGCCAAGACAAGCGACGCAAACGCTGCCTCGAATTCGACGGGTTCGTTAGGATCGTCGGCTAACAAGGGAAGACCCAATGCCTTGCGAACGGCTTCTGCTGCGTAACGTAAGCCGGGAGGATCCGCAAGGAGCTTGCGTCTGACTCCGACCTGCACCAACCCGACGAGAGTCGTCGGGTTCATCTCGTTGCGGCACACAAGGGCTTCTAGGCCTGCCTCTCGTCCCAGGGCGGCGACGGAGTCGACAAAGCCCCTCCTGCTACGCCGGTCCGCGCCGCTCACTATCCAGGTGGTACCGCGCTCCCTCCGTACCGCGTGGAAGCCCTCAGCTACCAGTAGCCCCAACCCGACACTCAGGTCGTGGTCGGGAGAACTTCTGCACTCACGTAGCGGCCTCTCCCCAGCGCTCATGTTCGGCTGAGCAAGTCGTGTTGTTCGTAGCGGAAGTTCAAGGTCCCGAAACTGCCTGTCTGCTCTTTGAGGTGGCCTACCTCTTGAGGTTAACGCCTCACAAGTGCCGAGTCCATAGACATTTTACTCACGAGCTGACCGCCTCGCTCTGAGACCTGCCACTTGCACGGTCCCTGCTTCGCCTACGCGGTCTCTGGACGAAGCGTCGGGAAGGCGATTACGTCGCGGATCGCATCCGAGTCGCTTAGCAGCATGACAAGCCGGTCGATACCGATCCCTAGCCCTCCGGTGGGGGGCAGGCCGTACTCCAACGCCCGCAGGTAGTCTTCGTCGACGGACATGGCCTCTTCGTCGCCGGCCGCTTTGGCTACCGCCTGGGCTTCGAAGCGCAGCCTCTGCTCTACAGGATCGTTCAGCTCGCTGAACGCGTTGCACAGCTCCCTCCCAGCGACGATCGCCTCGAAGCGCTCCACATAGCCGGCCTTGAAGCGGTGGTCGCGCGCTAGGGGTGACACTTCTTTGGGGTAGTCGGTGACGAACACCGGATCCCACAATTCGGATTCGGTCGTCTTCTCGTAGATTTCCAAAAGCAGCTTTCCCGACCCCCAGGCCGGCTCGGGTTGCACCCCGACCGATTCGGCGGCCTCCCGTAATTCGCCGATGGGAGTGCCAATGTCCAAGGTCATGCCAGAGTGCTCGGCGACCAGTTCGCTCAGGGTCGCCCTGCGCCAAGGGGCCGCCAGCGACAGCCTCCGCCCGCCGTAGGTGATCTCGGTGGTACCGAGCAGATCGCTGGCTGCGCCGGCGACGAGGTCCTCCGTAAGGCGCATCATGTCGGTGTAGTCGGCGTAAGCCTGGTAGAGCTCGAGCATGGTGAACTCGGGGTTGTGGCGGGGAGAGAGACCTTCGTTGCGGAAGACCCGCGCGACCTCGAAGACCTTCTCGAACCCGCCGACCACCAGGCGCTTTAGGTACAGCTCCGGGGCTATGCGAAGGTACAAGTCGACGTCGAGCGCGTTGTGGTGAGTGACGAAAGGCTTGGCGGTCGCCCCGCCCGGCGTCGGGTGGAACACGGGGGTCTCCACCTCGACGAAGCCGCGGCCTTCCAGCCAACGCCTGATCCAAGAGATGAGGCTGCTCCGCAAGAGAAGGACCCGCCGGGAGTCCTCGTTCGCCCACAGGTCGGCGTAACGCTGCCGGTAGCGGGTGTCGAGATCGGAGATCCCGTGCCACTTGTCGCCGAAGCCTCGTCGGGCCTCGGCGAGAAGCTGCCAGCTGGCGACTCTCACAGACAGTTCCCCGGTTTTGGTGGTCACGACTTCGCCGCTGGCTGCGATCCAGTCGCCCAAGGAGAGCCGGGTGAAGCCGTCGAAGCCGTCCGTCCAGGCCTTGCCGGCGAAGAGCTGGATCTGGCCGCTGGAGTCTCTCAGGGTTCCAAAGGCAACGCGTCCCATCTCACGGCGCAGCATGAGCCGGCCGGCCACTGTCACCGTGCGCCCCGTGTCGCTTTGAGGGGCCAGGTCCTTGTAGCTTTCGACTAGCTCGGACGCCCGGGCGTCCGCCTGGACCCTGTAGGGGATCGACGGCTCCGACCCGGCCGCTGCTTCGCGGGGGTGGGAAACCTCATCGGGCCCACCCTGGCCGGCAACATCAGCGCTCATGGTATGTTACGACCGTAGATAATACGAAGACCTTCCAGTGTCAACCAAGGATCATGATAGTCGATGGCATCGGAGTGTGGGGCTATGAGGCCTGCCAACCCGCCGGTAGCCACGACCGTCGCGGGTCCGACCTCTTCCTCAAGACGCCGGCATAGCCCGTCGACCTGCGCCGCAACCCCGTAGATGACCCCGGATTGGACCGACTCTATGGTGTTCTTGGCCAGGACACGGCGAGGTTCGACGAGCTCGACTCGCGAGAGGAGAGCCGCCCGGGAGAAAAGAGCGTCCAGCGATATCTCGATGCCTGGGATGATCACGCCGCCCATGTACTCCCCCGCTTGGGAGACGACCTCGAATGTGGTGGCGGTACCGAAGTCCACGACGATCGTGGGACCGCCGTAGCGTTCGAATGCGGCGACGGCGTCGGCTATGCGGTCGGCCCCGACCTCCTTGGGGTTGTCGTAGTGGATCGGCATTCCCGTTCGCACACCCGGCTCGACGACGAGCGTCTCCGCCCTGAACCACTTCGTGGCCATCTCCCGCAGCGCGCTGCGCTGGCGGGGGACCACCGAGCCCACTGCCACTCCGGTTATAGCTTCGGCGGGCTCGAAGCCCTGCATCCTGAAGAGCTGATCTACCAGGAGGGCAAGCTCGTCGGCTGTCCGGGACGCCACGGTCGCCACCCGCCAATGACACGCCAGGCCCGGACCGCTGCCAGCCGGACCCTCCCCCGCCTCGAAGACTCCTATAACCGTCTGGGTATTCCCGACGTCTATGGCGACGAGCATCCCTCTAGCGCTCCAGGTCCAAGCCGATGTCGAGGATCGGAGCCGAATGGGTTATAGCCCCGACGGATATCAGGTCGGCTCCAGCCTCCGCGTACGCGCGGACGGTTTCGAGGGTTACCCCCCCCGACACCTCCACCGGGACCCGGCCAGCTACGCGCTCGACGGCTTCGGCCACCTGCGCCGGGGTCATGTTGTCGACGAGGATCATGTCGGCGCCGGCCGCTAACGCCAGGTCGACCTGCTCCAATGTGTCGCACTCCACCTCGCAGGGGATCCCAGGCCAGCGGGAGTGAGCGGCGCTGACAGCTTCGGCGATTCCCACGCCCGCCAGGTGGTTGTCCTTGACGAGGATCCCGTCGCTGAGCGACGCCCGGTGATTCACCCCTCCCCCTGCGCGCACCGCCGCCTTCTCCAAGGAGCGCAACCCAGGGGTCGTCTTTCTAGTGTCTCGGATCTTGGAGGCTCCACCCGTCTCGTCGACGTACCGTCTGGTCAAAGTGGCTATTCCCGAAAGGTGACAGAGCAGGTTGAGGGCGGTTCGCTCCGCGCTGAGCACCGACGCGAGCGGACCTCGGACCGTGGCGATGACGGTCGCCGGGCTCACCCGGTCCCCGTCGGTAAGGTTCCACGACACCGACACGGCTGGGTCCACGGCCAAGAAGGCCTCGTGAGCTGCGAGGCGCCCGGCGAGGACCCCTTCCCGGCGGGCGACCAGCGACGCCGTGACGGTGGCGTCCTCGGGAACGAGGCCGGCGGTCAGGTCTCCCTGCACACCGAAGTCCTCGGCCAGCGCGGACGCTACCACCTTTCTCACCTGACCAATCGGAGGGTCCACCCAAGAGCGTTTCACTGCACGAACCTACACAACATGTTGTCGTCGGCGACGGGATAGTCGCTGCGGCGGTGTCCCCCTCTGCTCTCAGTTCTAGCTGTCGCTCCCGCTATCACGGCTGCCGCTACCTCCGCGAGGTTTAGAACTTCGACGGCGCCAGCTTCCAGCCCCGACAGCCCAGACGGCTCCGAGCCGCCGGGGACTTCCGAGCGCAGCGCCTGCACCGCTGCTTTGGCGTCCGCCAGGGAAGACGCGCTGCGCAACACGCCCGCGCCGGCGAACATCGCTGCGCTCAGACGGCGACGTACGTCGCCCAGCGCTCCCGGCGGGGCGCATCTGGCACTACGGTCGGCCTCAAAGTCCCCCGTCGCGTGATCGTGGGGAAGCCCGTCCATCGCCACGGTGGAGCCTTCGGACAGCAGCCGCCCACGGTCGGGTCGGGGCAACCTTGTCGCTTCGATAGCGCGAAACACACCTTCGGCGGGTTTCGAGTCGATGACGGGACCGAGAACTCCGGTGGGCTCGGGGGTATCTTTGCCCGCCAGGATCGACTCGACCGCTCGGACAGCGAAAACCATGCCTTCGAGAAGCGAGTTGGACGCTAGGCGGTTTGCGCCGTGCACCCCGCTGCAAGCCGTCTCGCCCGCCGCCCACAGGCCTGGAATGGTGGTAGCCCCGTCGAGGTCGGTCATGACCCCGCCGCACATGTAATGAGCTGCCGGGGACACGGGCAGCCACTGCTTTTGCGGGTCTATCCCTGCTTCGCCCACCCGGGCGGCCAAAGTCGCGAACCTGCCTGCGAAGTCCTCCACACCTGACACGTCCAGCCAGACATGCCCCGCCGACGCCGCACGGATTTTTTCCGCCACGGCCGCCGCGACGATGTCCCGAGGTGCCAGCTCGTCGACGAAGCGCTCCCCGTCCAGGTCGCGCAGAACGGCGCCTTCGCCCCGCAGCGCCTCGCTTAGCAACACCCGCGGTCCGAGCGGGCTCGGCACGTGCAGGGCCGTCGGGTGGAACTGAACGAACTCCACGTCGGCGACCAGGGCGCCGGCCCGCAAGGCCATCGCGATCCCATCCCCGGTCGACGAGACCGGGTTGGTCGTAACCGGGTAGATCTGCCCGGCACCGCCAGTTGCCAGCAATGTGTGGGAGGCCCTTATCTCCACGAGTCGCGCGCTCGGCGTGAGAAACACGACGCCTGCGCAGCGACCGTCCACGACCATCAGGTCGACGGCCGTCCAACCCTCGACGAGATGAACCCCGAGGCTCCCCGCTGTGGCAGCGAGGGTGCGCTCCACTTCAGCTCCGGTCGCCGCACCGCCCGAATGTACGACCCTTGCGACGGAGTGCCCGCCTTCCCTCGCGAGCTCCCATCTTCCGTCACCTCCCGCGTCGAAACGCGCGCCCATCCGGGCCAGGTCCCGCACTCTCCCGGGCCCTTCTCGGACCAGGACGTTGACAGATCCCGCGTCGCAGAGTCCGGCACCGGCTCGAATGGTGTCGTCGAAATGGCACTCGACGGAGTCCACGAAGCCAGGGCGCTCGACCTCGCTTTCGTCGAGGACCGCCGCCACCCCCCCCTGCGCCCACCAGGTAGCACTCTGATCGAGGGCCGCTTTCGACACGACGACGACGCCGATTCCAGGTTCGCGGGCCGCCGCGCTCACGGCGGCCGAAAGGCCGGCTACGCCCCCGCCGAGGATCAGCAGGTCTACTCTTTCACGACCTGCAGGGAGCCCTGAAGCCGGCGTCTGTGGCACCGGCATCTACAGTTCCCCTGCTCTCGACAGAACGCTCACTGCCGACAGAACGCTCACTGCTGCGCCGCCGCCGGAGTAGCTGCCATGTTGTCTATAAGCCTGGCCTTGCCGAGACGGGCGGCCGCAAGCAGCCGGACCTCCCCGGAGCCGATCCGCTCGGGACGCTTGAAATCTGCTGGATCCACCACCGCCGCGTAGTCGACCTCAAAGCGTCTCTCGGCGCCGAGGTGCTCGGCGATCGCCGCCTCAACCCAAGCGGGATCGGTCACGGCGTCCTCCTCTACGAGCCGCTTTCCGGCGAGAAGCGAGTGGTACAGGCGGCTGGCGACGGCCCGCTCCTCGGGCGACAGGTAAGCGTTACGGCTCGACAACGCCAGACCATCAACCTCCCTGACCGTCGGACAGCCAACCACCTGCACCGGCAGGCTCAGATCGCCCACCATCCGGCTGACCACCGCTAGCTGCTGGTAGTCCTTCTCACCGAAATAGGCGCGGCACGGGCCGCTGACCGACAACAGCTTGCAAACGATGGTCGTGACGCCGTCGAAGTGGCCAGGTCGCACTTGTCCTTCGAGGCGGTCGGTAAGGCCGGAGACACGCACCGACGTCGAGGGTTCACCGTCCGGCCAGACCTGCTCCGGGGACGGAGCGAACATCAGCTGCGCCCCGGCCTCTGCTGCGAGCTCGCAGTCGCGGCTCAGGTCCTTGGGGTAAGCGCCGAGATCCTCGGAAGGTCCGAACTGCAAAGGGTTGACGTAGTCGGTGAGCGCCGCCACGTCGCATTCCGCCGCGGCCCTTCTTATCAGGGACATGTGACCGCCGTGCAAGGCCCCCATAGTGGGCACGAGCCCTACGCTCAGGCCGGCCGAGCGCGACGCGTCCAGAGCCCTACGCCACGTTGCCAGGTCGTCTATAACTTCTATTGCCACGTCGCCTTAGAGCCTTTCTCACGTTCCGGCCCCGCAGGTGCCGGTCGTCAAGCCCCACACCATAGCGTCGTTGCGGGCTTTACGCCGCTGGCTACGAAGGCGCCAGGCGGCCTACCCGTCTGACGCCTCTTCCTATGTCGCTGTCTAGGTGCCCGACGACCAGCTCGGGGGCTAGGTCCGCCAGGGGCACCAGTATGAAACCCCGCTCCCACATCCTCGGGTGCGGGACGGTCAGGTCCGCTTCGTCGACCTTCTCGTCGCCGACCAGCAGGACGTCGACGTCCAGGGTTCTCGGACCCCAGCGTTCCACACGCACCCTCGACGCGGCGGCCTCGGCGGCTTGGGCGACCGCCAGAAGTTCTCTCGGGGTGAGAGCGGTCCGGAGCTCGACGACACAGTTCAGGTATGCGCCCTGCCCGGGCGGCCCACCGACCGGGTCGGTCTCGTAGAGGTTCGACACGCCAACGACGTCAGGCAGCCGGTCGAGCGCTGCGCGCAGGTAGGCGCGCCGGTCCCCCAGGTTGGACCCCAAAGACAGAAAGGCCCTTACAGGCTGGCGAGGTTTGGAGCGGTCGAGGCGGTCTCTCACCGTCGTCGGGGGCGGCGGAGCCCCGTCGGGAGACGCAGGCCTAGAAGGGCTCGGCGACGGCTGGCGACGGCGGCGGTCCATCAGCGTCCAGCGGACCGCCTGGTGAGGCGGACTCCTGCGGACGCCATGTGGTAGGGCACCGGTGGCCGGGTCTTTCTCACCCAGACCGTCACCTCCTCCAGCAAGGCAGAGCCTTTCGTATCTGACACGGCGTCGAACACCGCGTCCAAGATCCGCGAGGCAAGGTTCTCCATCAGTTCGCTGTGGGTTTGCGCTACGACGGCTGCCACAGCGTCGACGACCGATCCATAGTCGATCGTCGCGTCGATGTCGTCGCTGCTGGCCGCTTCGGACAGGTCAACTCTCAGGTCTAGGTCCACCTCGAAGGGTTGCGCCCTTTGGCGTTCCTCGTCTAGCAGACCGTGGCGTCCGGCTACGAGCAAACCTCGCAGTTCGATCACGTCGCTACGGGCGGGCGTCAAGGCGACGGGGCCTCGCCCGAGTATCCCGGGATCCGCGGGGCGAGAGCGACAAGCTCACGCCCAGGGGGCCCCATCTGGCGTCCGACGATACGCTCGACGACGGTTATCGCACCCGGTCCGCTTGGAAGTATCCCAGACCACCTCAGATATCCGGCTACGAGACCGACGAGACGGTCGTCGAGCTCATCTTGGTGCAAGAGCACCCGCTCGCCTGCATCTAGCCAACCTCTTAGGAGCGGGTACAGCTCCGCCACGACCGGAGCAACCTCGCCGCGCGCCGCCATAGGCACGTGAGTCCAGTTCATACCCAGCTCGTCGTAGGCGTGGAGATTATGAGGTGACGGCAACAGCGACACTATCCGGGAGAACTCGGCGCCTCTCAACCAGAGGATCTCCTCCTGGCGGCGCACCTTTCGGTGGTTCCTTGCATACCCTCCGGGCCGCTCGCTCACAGCTAGCTTGCCTTTGATCACCCACGAGAAGTACCTCGGCGGTATTCCTGCCGCCCATTTGCTCTTGCTCAACTTCGCGACCCCGCCAGGCTCGCAGCCATCACCGCTGGAGCGACGTCGTGAACCCGCACCATGGCGGCTCCCTTCAGGATCGCCCAAGTCGACGTTGCCACCGTCGCCTCCAGGCGCTCCGCGGCTGAACTCTCTCCTTCTCGCCCAGCCGGCGACCCTGACGGTCGGGCGAGGAACGACTTCCGGCTCGTTCCGACCATCACCGGCCATCCGGTCGAGACAATCACGTCAAGGTGCCTGAGAAGCGAAAAGTTGTGCGCTGCGGTCTTGGCGAAACCGATCCCAGGGTCAATCCAGATTTCCCCCACCCCCGCGCGCCGAGCCGTCTCTGCGCGTTCGACCAGGTAGGAGGTAACCTCCCCAAGAAGGTCGTCATAGGTCACCTTCGAGGCCATCACCGTAGGGTCAGCGGGCATGTGCATCGCCACCCACCCGCAGCCTTTGTCGGCGGCTACCTGCCAGAGGGAGGCGGAAACGTCGTTGACGATCTTCGCCCCGGCGGCAACGGCAGCGCGCGCCACCTGCTCCTTGCGGGTGTCGATCGACACCGTCACCTCACCCGAGAGGGCTTCCACCACGGGCAGGACCCGGCGCATCTCCTCGGCGACGTCGACAGCCCGGGCTCCGGGTCGGGTCGATTCGCCACCCACGTCGATGACGTCGGCGCCCTCGGCGACCATCTGGAGGCCGTGACGCACAGCGGCGCCAGGGTCAAGCCATAACCCGCCGTCGGAAAAGGAGTCAGGTGTAACGTTCAAGACACCCATCACCTTGGCCACCCCGCAACAATACCGGGCGCTCAGCCCAGGGCGGCCAGCCGCTTCGACCCTGAGCTCCCGGCGAGACGCTGAGCGCCTGCGGAGGTGCTCAGCGCGCGCTTCTCAAGAAGCCCATCGCCTCGCTGCGGGCAGCAACGCTGTCGCGCATCAGGCCTCTCACCGCCGAGGTGACCGTGGTAGCACCCGGCTTGCGGACGCCTCGCATGGACATGCACAGGTGCTCGGCTTCTACGACAACCAGAACCCCGCGAGGGCTCAGAGCCGATTCGATGCGGTCGGCGACTTGAGTGGTTAGACGCTCCTGCACCTGAGGTCTGCGGCTGAAGCCGTCGACGAGACGGGCGAGTTTGGACAGTCCGGTGATTCGGCCGTCCTCGTTGGGGATGTACGCAACATGAGCACGACCGAACCATGGGACCAGGTGATGCTCGCACATGCTGAAGATAGGAATGTCGCGTACCATGACCATCTCGTCGTGGCCGAGGTCGAACACGACCTCGAGATGCTCCCCGGGGTCCTCGCGCAGGCCGGAGAACACCTCCGCGTACATCCTGGCCACCCGTCCGGGCGTCCCGACGAGACCGTCCCTGGAAGGATCTTCACCTATCGCCTCGAGGATCTCCCGGACTGCAGCTTCGATGCGAGCGAGGTCGACGCCGCCCGGCGCGCCAGTTTGGGGGTCAGCGTTCGACATAGGTAGCAAGATAGGGCAGGTTTCGGTAGCGCTCCGACACGTCGAGGCCGTACCCGACGACGAAGTCCGGCGGGATCTCGAAGCCTTGGTAGGCGAGGTCCAAGTCCACGGACTGCAGGCCTCGTTTGACGAAGAGCGCGACGACTTCGAGGCTCGCAGGATGTCGAGCCGCAAGGTTTCGTCTCAGGTACGACAGCGTGAGCCCGGAGTCCACGATGTCCTCGACGATCAGGACGTGCCTGCCGCTCAGATCTGCGTCGAGGTCCTTGACGATCCGCACGACCCCGCTCGTCTGGGTCGAGTTCCCGTAGGACGAGACGGCCATGAAGTCGACCTCGACGGGCAGTTCGATAGCCCGCGCGAGGTCAGCCAGGAAGAAACATGCGCCCTTTAGGACACCCACCAGCAGCGGGACGCGCCCGGCGTAGTCCTTGGTTATCTCAGCCCCTAGCTCCGCTACCCGACGCTCGAGGTCCTCCGCTGTGGCTATGACGGGCCCCAGGCAAGGGTCGGACTGGCGGTTATATGCCGGCGTGGATTCGCCGTGCTCGTGTCTGGCGGTGTCGTTCAAGGCTGCGCCCTGCTCTCGAAGTCCTGGCCCCCAGGCTGCGGGCGGTCAGCGCCCGACTCTGTGGTCACCGCAACGGCTGTGGCCGCTCCTCCAGCGGCCCCCATCCCACTGGCCGCCCCCGCAGCGCCAGGAGCGCTCAGGAACAGTCGCCCCTGGCGGCGCCTGACGTTCAGCCCTCCCGATATCTGACAAGCCCGCCGGTGACCACAAACCACTTCCATCACTCTTTCAAGTTCGGCCGAGCTCGGCGGATGCTGTTCCCCCTGATCCTGCCCGCCGCGAGGCGCGCGACGCAACCACATCCGCAGGGCACGTCGCGCCACGGGGAGCGGAGCGCCTAGCAGGTCGCCTACAGACGCTGCGTCGAGTGCCTCCGCCCAAGCGTCGAGGATCTCCACCTCCGAGTCGATGATCTCCGCCTGGCGGGCAAGCACCGGCACGACGTCCCTGCCTGCTATGTCCGAAAGCAGCGGAAGACCCTCGTGGCGGAGGCGGTTGCGACGAAACCTCGGGTCCCGGTTCGACGGATCCCGCACCACTTCTAGACCCCAAAGCCGGCACAGCGTGTCGGTTTCGTGTCTACGCAACCCCAAAAGTGGCCTTGTCACCCGCCCGCCCGCATCGCGGTACAGCACCTGGCGCATCCCCCGCAGGCCGTCGGTGGCGGATCCGCGAAGGACGTTGAGTAGGACCGTCTCCGCTTGATCGTCCATCGTGTGGCCGGTCAGGACCTTCGACGGTAGGGCCTCGTAGCGCGCCCTGCGAGCTCGGGCTTCTAGATCAGGGCCGTCAGGGACCTCGACTTTCCGTGACTCGAAAGCGAAACCCAAAGCCTGAGCCGACTTTGCGACCACTTCCGCCTCGCTCTGCGAGTCGTCGCGCAGTCCGTGGTCGACGTGTACGACTAAACCCTCCAAACCGTAGCTTCGCGCCAGGATCATAAGAGCGGTCGAGTCGGGACCGCCGGACACCGCTAGAGCCACCGGGCCTTCAGAGGTTGCAGGAAACCTGCACCTGCTAAGGAGCTCCGCTGCGAGAGCGTCCCCGCCCGGCGCGCTCAAAGCGTCGTCGCCTCGCCCTTCGCCGCCCCGACTCGCGTCATCCACAGGTTCGGGTCGCGGATCTCCTCCCAGTCGGGCAGCCACTCGGGCCCCTCCCACACTTTCGCTAGCAGGCCCGGCCCACCGTGGTCCTCCACCGCCCCGATGAAATCCTCCCCCTGCTTGTATTGGCGCATCTTGGCTTCCATGCCTATGAGCATCGAGAGCATCCGCGCCGGACCTCGCTGCTGCCGGCGGGCGTGCAAAGTGTCGGCGAACACGCCAGCGCTTGGTATCAGCCCGGCTGCGGCCCTGTTCATCGTCACGTCGCCGTGACCTTCGAGGAGGCTCATCAAAGCGCCCACCGAGCGGATCGCCTGTTGCTGCTCCGGGCTCGCGAAGAGGGTGACGAGGCCGCCCTCCTCCAGAGGGTTGATCCCGGCACGGGTGGCGCTAACTGCCCGCTGCAGAGCATCCACCAGTGCACGAGGCTCCAAGTCGATGCCGTCCAGCGTCTTGTCCACCATGGCGAGGAAATGCTCGCGCAGCCACGGGACGCCTGTGAACTGGGCTCGGTGGGTCACCTCGTGCAGTGCGAGCCACAACCGAAACTCCGACGGGACGAAGCCGTACCTACGCTCGACCGCCACGACGTTGGAACCCACGTAGTAGACGATGTCCTGATCGTCGGGGTCCTCGTCTTCTATTAGAAGTTGGTCGTACTGGCCGAGGACACGCCCCGACATCCAACCGAGGACCACGCCGAGCTCGACCCCCGACGTGTACCTAGTAAGCCCGGCCGAACGAAGAGACCACCGCGGATTGGAATTCATCCTGGACTCCAGTTTCGACGCCAGCGGCCTCAGCAGCCGCCTGAACGACGCTACGTTGACGTCGATCCACTGCGAGCGGTCGGTGACCCTTGCACGCGCCGGGCCTGCCAGGGAGACCAGCCCGGTCTCCGCTGCGACAAGACTTTCCGCTCGCAGCGTCATCTCCTCGAAGTCCGCTTCGAGGCTTCGCCTCTCGTACTCCGACAAAGGCGCTTGGCGCTCTGCGACTTTCTTGCCGACGCTCCTAGCCGTCTCCCACCCGATCAGCTCCGGCACTCAGGGCTCCTAGCCATGCCGCATCGTACCGTCCCGGCGCAGTTGCATGGCTTCGTTGCCAGCTAGGCGTACGACGGTCAGGCTATTTTCCGGCCCCGGGTTCTCGGGACCACCATCGGCTCATGACGGTGGCAGAACTTTCCGCTGTTATATATCGAAAGCACGGTATTGCAGCCCGGCTCCCTGCACATCCGATCCTTCGCGAAAGCACGCGACGGCCGCTCGCTTCCGCTCAAGCTGTGCCCGCTGAGAGAACGCTCGCTCATTGTTCCTCCTCACTTCCGGCGCTGTGGGCCTTGTCCACTTCCGTAAATACCGCCTCTTATACGGTCCCAGGGGAAGATTTGGATGCCTCTTTGAGCGCCGCAGCGATCTTGTCCTTCAACTCAATCGGAGCCCGCTCCTGACACGAGCGGGCCACGAGAGACTTCAGCTCGGCTTCGAAGTCGAACGCCGCAAGGCACGGGCTGCAGTCGGAAAGATGCTTGGTGATCGCGGAGCGACGGTCCTGCGTCAACTCCCCGTCGAGGTAATGGTAGAGCCGGTGAAGGGCGTCTTGGCAGTCGACCGGTGCGTAAAGATCCTCCACGTTGAAGTTGCTTTCTCCATGGTCCATAGTCGGTACCTGACTGCCTCGACGATTTGACTGAAACGAATCCAAGGCTGAACTGCTACAGCTTGGCCGGTGTCTCCGAGGCCTGCTTTACCAGTCCTCGAGCGACTCCAAACTCGTGCAACGTCTTCTCCAACGCTTTTCTTCCCCGGTGCAGTCTGCTCATCACGGTACCGATCGGCACGTCGAGGATATCGGCGATCTCCTTGTAGGAGAACCCTTCGACATCAGCGAGCAGGACGGCCATTCGAAACTGCTCTGGGAGGTTCTCCACCGCCTCCTTGACCTCCGACTCGGTGAAATGGTCGAGGACTTCCTCCTCGGCGCTCCGCCCCGCAGCTACAGCTTCGAGACCGCCGAGACGCCGGAACAGGTAGAGGTCCTCCCCCTCGTCAAGCTCGGTCTGCTCGGGTCGACGCTTACGAGCCCTGTAGGAGTTTATAAACGTATTCGTGAGAATACGGTAAAGCCAGGCCTTCAGGTTCGTGCCCTCCTGGTACGAGTCGTAGGCCCGGAAGGCCTTCAGGTAAGTCTCTTGGACCAGGTCTTCCGCGTCGGAGGGGTTCCGTGTCATCCTGAGGGCGGCACCGTAGAGCGAGCCCATGTACTCCATCGCGTCGGAGGTGAACCGCTCGCTGTCAGCCATCATGACTACCATAGCCCCCGGCTGTGACAGCCGCGAAGCGTCGGGGGCAGTAACGCCCGAGGTCAAAGCGCCTCCCGGGGGTCATAGTGCCTAAAGCCCGGGTTGGACGCAGGGAGGAGCAGACGACGTGCATGTGACAGTCCTCGGCGGTGGTTCCTGGGGCACTACCGTCGCCAGCTTGACCGTCGAGACGCATCCGACCACGCTGTGGGCTCGCGATCCCGTCGTAGCCGACGAGGTACGCTTTTCGCACACCAACTCGACGTACCTTCCCGGGCTGTCCCTTCCCGGTGGCATCACGGCGACCAGCGACCTAGAGGAGGCGGTCAGCTGCGCCGATGTGCTGATCCTGGCAGTGCCTTCCGGTGGCTTTCGCTCAGTTCTCAGCTCTGCGCTTTCGTGGGTCCGTCCGTGGATCCCGGTGGTAAGTCTCACAAAAGGTCTCGAAGCAGGATCCCTCATGCGCATGACCGAGCTGATCGAAGACCTGCTCCCCGGCCATCCCGCTGCAGCGCTCAGCGGCCCCAACCTCGCCAGGGAGATCATGCAGGGAAAGGCAGCGGCCGCCGTGCTCGCAACCGAGGACCCAGGGGTCGCCTCGGCCTTGCAGGAAGTGCTCCGCCACCGGCTGTTTCGCGTATACCGCAACCATGACGTGATCGGCTGCGAGGTCGGCGGCGCGCTGAAGAACGTGGTCGCTATAGCCGCTGGAATAGCGGAAGGCCTCGGCGTCGGGGATAACACGAGAGCCGCTGTCATGACCAGGGGACTCGCTGAGATCACCCGCCTAGCAGTAGCCATGGGAGCGGAAGCGCAGACCCTCGCAGGGCTCGCCGGAATGGGCGACCTCGTAGCAACCTGCATGAGCCCCCTCAGCCGCAACCGGACGGTCGGCGAGAAGCTGGGGAAAGGCTTGGGCCTCCAGCAGATCCTCTCGGAGATGCACATGGTCGCCGAAGGGGTGAACACCGCCCGCCTCGCCCTGGACCTCGCCGAGCGCCACGGCGTGGAACTGCCCATCTGCGAGGAGATCCACAAGGTCGTTACAGGCGCCCAACGAGCGACCGACGCCTACCGGGGCCTCCGTGACCCCGGACACGAGTCAGACCCGGGCTGAGCACACCGCACACGCTGCGGGCCGTCAGGCGGTTCGAGCGGACGAGAGGCGTACGTCGAGGGCGCTCCGCAGCAGCGAGCACGCCAGGGAGGCTCCCACCCCCTCCCCGCAGCGCATCCTCAGGTCTAGCAGGGGTTCGAGGCCGAGAGCTGCGAGCACCACGGAGTGACCTCTCTCCCTGCTCATATGACCGGCTACGAGGTAGGCGGACACGGCCGGGTCGATCCGAACTGCCAGCAGAGCAGCTACCGACGTTGCCAGACCGTCTAGTACCACGACAGCGCCACCCCTAGCCGCTCCGAGCACCACACCTGCGAGGACGGCGATCTCACCGCCTCCGAGAGCCGCCAACAGGTCCAAAGGTCCGGCTTCGATAGCAAAGCCGGCTTCGGGCTTCTCCGGCAAGACCAACCCCCGCCTGACACGATCCAGCGCCTGGACGACCACGTCGGTCTTCGCATGAAGCATGGCCGAGTCCGACGAAGCACCCAAGCCGACAAGCTGATTTGGTCGGACGCCGGTCAGCGCGGACGCCAGCGCTGCGGCGACAGTCGTGTTGGCGACCCCGACCTCCCCCACTGCCACAAGGTCGCGGCCGTCGTCGCACAAGCCCAGCGCGAGACTCTCCCCCGCCTCGACGAGCGCTGTAGCGTCGCGCAGACTCAACGCGTCTGAGTTGACGAGGTCACCTTTGGGGCCGTCGGGTCTGATAGCGAGAGTCGCCAGCAAGGTCTGCGATCCAGACTCGATCCGCCTGGCGACGCCGAGCGAACCCGCTGTGCCTGATCCGTCTACGCCAGCGTCGACAAGCACAGTGGCAAGGCCGTTGCTCCCCGCCGCTATCGCTCCGAGCGAGGCACCTGCGGCGGTGGCCTCGGCGACGGTCCTGGTCACTGACGGATCGTACGCGGATACTCCGAACGCTGCTACGGGATGGTCTGCGGCTGCTATGACCATGACGCCCCCGTTAGGGGACAGTCCGCCCGGACGGACCGCCAGCACTTTGTCAACGACCCGGTCGAGCAGACCGAGCGACCCGGGGGGGCTGAGCACGACGTCGGCGAGGTCGTGGGCGGCTACCACCGCCCGCTGGTCTGGAACCGCCGCCAAGGTACCCACGCCGGCAGTTCCACTCGCTGCGAGCCGCGAGCGTGGTTCAGCCGGAGGTGTCACCGCACCGCCGGGAGCTGGCCAACGCTCGCGCAGGAGGACCTCTTCGAGGGGCTGCCTCTTGGACCAGCCCCTCCTCTCCAGGCCCGGCAGCGGCGGCCTCTCGTCGGGCCATCCGACGCACAACCACCCGAGGGTCTCGACGCCCGGGGGCGCATGGACCAATGCGAGCAGGTCCCGAGGCTCGAAAAGAGTAACCCAACCCACGCCGAGGCCGAAAGCTCTAGCGGTCAGCCAAAGATTCTGTATCGACGCTGCGCAAGACCACATGTCGGCGTCGGCGAAGGTCGCCCGGCCGAGCACTCCCGCCGCCGGCACCCTCCTGTCACAGCAGACCACCAGGCCGACCGGAGCTTCGCGAATGCCTTCCAGGTCCAGGTCGAGAAGTTGACGCCCGTAGTCGGGTTCCAACCCTGCAGCCTGGGCAATCCTTGCTGAATCGGCCATGGACGCCGCCCTTACACGGGTGAGCGGGTCTCTCACTATCACGTAACGCCACGGCTGGGAGTGCCCTACCGACGGGGCTTGGTGCGCTGCGTGGATCACCTCCAGCAGTAACGCTTCTGGGACAGGGTCAGGCCGGAAACGTCGGATATCTCGCCTTGCGGCTACGACCCTGGCGATCGCAGCCCGTTCCCTATCCGGGAGAGCCCAGCCGCTCGGGTCCGACGAGCGGTCCGCCGCGCTGGTTCGGTCTCCTATCGTCGGGATCGGACGGGGCCACACTGATTCCATCTGAGCGCGAGGCTACCGCCCGTCCGAGTCGGACGGCGCAAACGCCCCGAGACGGGCCGCCCGATCCGGGTCGTCGAGCGGCGCTGCTTCTGCCTAGACCACCGCCACGGCTAGCGTTACAGCGTGAACCGAGCGCGATACGCCTTCTTGGACCACCCCGGACCGATCGCCTTCGCTCATCGCGGCGGGGCGCTCGAAGCCCCCGAGAACACCTGGAAGGCCTTCCGCAACGCCATAAGCCTCGGTTACCGATACATCGAAACCGACGTTCACGCGACCCTCGACGGTATCGTCGTGACAGCCCACGACCCCGACCTGTCACGCTCGATGGCCCGCCCCGACCTGATCCGAGAGACCCGCTGGTCTGCACTGGCAGCGATGCGCCCTTCGGGGAGCGAAGATCCGCTCCCCCGCCTCGACGACGCCCTCGCCGCATGGCCCGAGCTGAGATGGAACATCGACGCCAAACACGACAGCGTCGTCGGCCCGCTGATAGAGACCATCCACCGAAGCGGGGCCATCGACCGTGTATGCATCACGTCGTTCGACGAGCGGCGTACCGCTCGCATCCGCCGCGCTCTCGGCCCGCGGCTCTGCTCTGGCATGGGCTCGGTTGCGACCGGGGCGCTACGGCTAGTGAGCGTGCTGCCTACTCGATCCCGGCTCGGGTCGGGACGCCGAGCCGGGACTTACCTCGGGCGTTTCGGAGC
Source organism: Acidimicrobiaceae bacterium (assembly GCA_027391075.1). GTDB lineage: Bacteria > Actinomycetota > Acidimicrobiia > Acidimicrobiales > Palsa-688 > JAJZAM01. Next base: position 19,215 of record DAHYHI010000141.1, read on the forward strand.
GGCGCAGGTGCCGGTCAGGCAGGGGCGGATACCCCTTGTAGACGCCAAGTTCCTAGCCGCTGCCCACAGACTCGGCGTCGCTGTCCATGTCTGGACTGTGGACGAGGCCGACGAGATGCGGCGCCTGCTGGACCTCGGGGTAGACGGGATCATGACCGACCGACCGTCCACGCTCAAGGAAGTTCTGGTCGCCCGGGGCACGTGGACCTGAGCAGACCATCGAGCGGGCACACCGTGGGCCGGCGCTGAGAACGTCCGGGAAAGGTAGTTGTCATTCTGTTACCCATTGGTTACTGTGACAGCAGTCACCGGACAACCGACCGGTGAACCCAGAAACCAACACGAAATCGGGGGTTCGATGAAATGACCGTAGCCGCTGCGGGCCGGACTACAGGATCGAAAGGAATTTCGTTCCTGTGGGACCGTAAGCTCGACTCGTACCCGGAGAACGGGCCACGAATCTTCTACCTGGCACTGACCGTCCTGGCGACGATCATGCTTTACTACGAGCTGTACGTGGGAGGGTCGGTCTCGACACTGTTCCTGCCGAAGCTGCACATGAGCTTCACGTTCTACGTCTACACCGTCGCCTTCTCGAACCTGATCGGAGCTTTCGGGTCTCTGTTCGCCGGCCTCACAGACCGGATCGGAAGGACGAACATCGTCGCAGGCGGCCTGCTCCTGACCGGAATCTTCGTGACGTTCATCATCCCAGCAGCCACTAACAAGTGGACCTTCACGATCGAAGGCTGGCTGGTAGGCGTGATCGAAGGAATCTGCCTGGTCGCCACCCCGGCTCTGATCCGGGACTTCTCACCCCAGGTAGGCCGTGGCACCGCTATGGGCTTCTGGACCACCGGGCCGGTCGTGGGAAGCCTGGTCGTAGCCGTCGTAGCCTCCAACACCATCCCGGCCACCGTGTCCAACAGCTTCTGGACCCACGAATACCACATCTGCGGCGTCGTCGGGCTAATCGTCGCCGTGATCGCCGTCGTTAGCATGAAAGAGCTCTCCCCGAGACTAAGAGACCAGCTGATGGTCTCCATGCAAGACCGCGTCCTGATCGAAGCGAAGGCCAAGGGTATCGACATCGAGGAGTCCCTCAAGAACCCCTGGGGCCAGCTTCTAAAGCTTGACGTGATCGCATCAGCGATAGGCATCTCGGTGTTCCTCTTCGTGTACTACACCGCAGTGGGCTTCGGCCTGATCTTCTTCGCCACCGTCTACGGGTTCTCGACCAAGGACGGGAACGGCCTCGGCAACTGGAACTGGGGGTTCAACGTCATAGCCGCCATACTGTTCGGCTTCCTCTCGGACCGGTTCCACGTGCGCAAACCGTTCATGATCTTTGGCGGCGTAGCAGCGGCGATCATGACGGTCGTCTGGCTTGAGCAGATCGGCCATCACCCCAGCTACTACACACTTGCGATACTGGTCGCCATACTGTCGTTCACCCTCGGGATCGCCTACGTGCCTTGGATGGCGAGCTTCACCGAGACCGTCGAAGCCCACAACCCGGCGCTCACCGCGACCGGCCTGGCTATCTGGGGTTGGATCCTCAGGGTCATCGTGTTCGCGCTGTTCATGATCCTCCCGTCTTTCCTCAGCACTGTCACGCCGCTGGTAGACTACGGCGCTGGCGTGTCCGCTGCGGCCGCCCAGTACTCGACACAGCTTGCGGCAGCCCAGAAGTTCGCCCCCCAACTGGCTATCATCCAAGCCCACCCGGCGCTGTTCACGGAGCTGTCTGCGCATCCGACACCAGCTTTGATAGCCCAGGCTGAGAAGGTCGCCGGCGCAAAGAACTTCGGGATCATCGTCGCTAACACCAAGGCGATCACCTCGGTCATCGAAGCGGCCAGCGCCCCAGGTAACGCCGCCTTGTATGGGACCGCTAACGGCAAAGCAGTAAACGGCTTCAACTACGTCGTCGCCCACGGCGCTGCTGTTGTAGCAGCCGCCAAGAAGGAACCCGGCCAGTGGAAGAACTGGTACTGGGTGTGCTTCGGGGCGATCATCGTGTTCCTCGGCACCGTGCCGCTCATGAAGGGACGCTGGTCCCCGAAGAAGGCCCGCGAGGACGAGGAAGCCCACGAAGCGATGGTCGCAGCGGAGATGGCCAAGCTCGGCATCTCTACCCCCGCAACGGCCTGATCGCCCCTTCACGCTGGCGCTTAGCCCGGGTGACAACCTGAGATGTTTTCGGCCCGGGACCACAAGTCCCGGGCCGAACTCTTATCCCGCCCAGACCCGCCTATTCCGAGCTGACCGGAAACCCGGGCTGACCGGAAGCTCGGCCTCAGGGACTTTCCTGTCTCAACGGACAGTCCGGAAGAAGTTGCGTACTTCCTCGACGAAGATCGCCGGCTGCTCGAACGCTGCGAAGTGACCGCCCACCGCAGGTTCTCCCCAGTAGCGGATGTCGCTGTACTGGCGGCTCGCCCATCGGCGCGAAGCCCGGAAGATCTCCTTCGGGAACACCGACGCTCCCATCGGCACGCTGACAGGGCCGAGCGGCGGACTGTTGAATGACTCCCAGTACATTCTCGCCGAGGACGCAGCCGTGGCGGGCAGCCAGTAGAGCATGACGTCGTCGAGGATCCGGTCGGCGCCGAGGACTCCTACCGGGTCGCCTGCGGTGTCGGTCCAGGACCAGAACTTCTCGAGTATCCACGCACACTGGCCCGCCGGGGAGTCCACCAGTGCGTAGCCGACGGTCTGCGGTCTGGTCGACTGCTGCTTCGAGTAACCGGAGTCGTAGCGCTGGTAGTGCTCCAGGGCGGCTAGAGCTGCCTTTTCCGAGTCGGTCATCTCGCCGTCGCCGGGACCCGGAAAGCCCAGGACCATGTTCAAGTGGACACCGGCGACGTGCCCCGGATCCTGCTGGGCGAGGCTGGTGGTGACCATAGCACCCCAGTCTCCTCCCTGGGCGCCGTAGCGGTCGTATCCGAGTCGGGACATGAGCGAAGCCCACGCTCTGGCGGTGCGCTGCACTCCCCAGCCGCTCGTGGCCGGCTTGTCGGAGAAGGCATATCCCGGCAGCGACGGGACCACTAGGTGGAAAGCGTCGGAAGCGGCGCCCCCATGAGACGTCGGATCGGTCAAGGGGCCTGCCACGTCGATGAACTCGGCGAACGAGCCGGGCCATCCGTGGGTGACTATCAGCGGCAGGGCAGACGGGTTGGGCGATCGGACGTGGAGGAAGTGGACTCCCAAACCGTCGATGACCGTCTTGTACTGCGGGAAGGAGTTGAGCTGAGCCTCGCGCGCAGGCCAGTCGTAGGTATCCGCCCAGTATTTGCAAAGGTCTCGCAGGTACGCCAGAGGGACGCCCTGCGACCAGTCGGAGACGGTCGACGGCTCTGGCCATCGGGTCCGCTCCAAGCGACGCCGCAGGTCGTCGATGTCGGCGGGGTCGACGTCGATATAGAACGGTACTACGTCGTCATCCAAGGCCGGCTCCTCCGGTGTCAGGCCGTCGGCAGATTTTTCGCACAACTAGTGTTGAGCCCACGGGCTGGGCGGGGGCGTCTGACCCCACGGATTCACCTGGGACGCTTCAGGGGGCCAAGGGGTCTGGCGGCCGGACGCCGCCTGGTTGGCTAGAGCCTCTTGGGGCACGTCACGCAGGGTAGCCCGAACGATGACTGCTGCGAAGAGGAGGTAGGCCGCTATAGCGTCGACCACGAACCATCCCGTCAGCTTCACGCTTAAGACTAAACCCAGCTGCGCAGCCTGGGCCTGGCTGAGACCGAAGTCGGCAGCAGGGACTGGAAGGTTCACCTGGACGACGGCAGCGACGAGTTGTGTGCTTAGAACCAGGATTGCGCCAGCAGCCAGAGCAGCGCCGACCCCCTTGTCTCGAAGCCGTATCGCCACGACCGGGACGATCAGTACAGCGACGGCAGCGACGACGGTACCCACCACCTGCTGCCATGGACCGCTGAAGGCGTTTCCCAGGTTCCGCACGACGCTTTGCCCCGTGATCGAGCTCGTCGCCGTGCCACGGTCCCACGCCGGCAGGAAAGCCGCAGCAGTGATAGCGCCAAGAGCAAAGACGAGGACCGTCCACAGGTTACGTTCGTGGGCATCCTCAGGGCTTTCCGCAGCCTGCGAGCGGAGAAACCTCCTGCGGCGTTTCGCCTGCGGAACGTCTCCTGCCGCAACCGACGCCTCTGCTGGCAACGATGCGGCTGCCATGTCGGCACCAGGGATCGCCGCTTCGTCGGCCGGCGGGGAATTTAGGGTCTCCGTCGCGTCCACCACAGGCAGAGCGGCAGTATCCACTACTGGCACCGCAGATGTATCGATTACCGGTATCGCCGCCGTATCCGCGGGTAAGGCAACCGGGAGCCCTGCGTCCTCAGGTCCCACAACACTTCCGACAGGCACTCCGCCCAAGTCGTAGTACGGGTTTCCGTCAGCTTCGAGGGCATCACCCTGTATTGCCGAGCCTAGCGCCGGATCGGGATCGCTACCTACTTCGCCGTCAGCTACCGGCGGGGCCGAGTTGGATCCACCTGAAACCTCGACTCTCGCCGGTCGGTGGCGTTGAAGGACCGCTGACACGGATACCACAGCGGCCAGCGCCCCTACCACCCAGGCCGCGGACATCAGCCACAGACCGGTTCCGGCTGTCTGAGTCCCGTACTTGACAGCGTCGCCGACGTCCGACAGGCGAAACCCGAGCTCGGTCGCTGCGATCCCCACAGCGAGAGCTGCGGCACCCTTGGTTCTGTCGGGACCACTAACACCTATCGCCAGCGCCAGCGCCCACGACGCTGCGAGGACAGCATAAAGTGCCGCTTGGTCAGTCTGGCCGGCCAGGGACCCCTGAGACGTGAAGTACGTCGGGAACATGGCCACGACGTGCAGGACCACCGTCGCAACCAGCAGACCGCCTGCCGATAGCTCCAGGCGGCTGGGACGTTCGTGGATCAACCCGGTGGACGAAGCGATCTGCATAGACATCCATTATCGCCCGAGAATCTGAGAGAAGCCTTACTAGGAGCGCATTTCGGATTTAAGAACCCGCCTCGCCGGGCTCGCCGCGAACGCCGGCGGCCTGGGTCCGCCCTCTGGCGATGACCCCGGGGACTCTGTTGGCTATCTCGTCGGCCCCGCCTGATTGGCGCCACCGCCGAGAGAGGTCGGCTTCGATGTCCAAAGCTGCTCCGTTGATCTCAGCTTCGATCCTGCGGTAGGAGCCGTGTAGCTCCAAGACGGCTGGGCGATGGTTAGCGGCGATGGTCGCGGCGAGACCCCTCGCGCGGTCAAGTAGCTGTTCGTGCGGAACGACTTCGGTGACGAGGCCGCATTCCAGTGCGCGCCGGGCGTCGACGAAGTCACCGGTGAAGCTCATGCGGCGGGCCATCGTGAAGCCGACGCGCTCCGGAAGAAGCACCGAGAGTCCCCAGCCTGGCATGATGCCCACCCGCGCGTGAGTGTCGGCGAACACGGCCCTTTCAGACGCGATCAGGAAGTCGCAGTTGAGCGCAAGCTCCAAGCCGCCGGTGATCGCAGCCCCGTTGACTGCGCCGATGAGCGGCTTTCCGAACGGTCCCCAAGGCGAGGCGCTTGCCGAGGCCTGCTCGGTGGCTGCAATGTCGTCCCTCGGAGCCTGTCGGCCGCTCCCATCGGCTTTCTCCACGCCGTCTAGCAGTTCCGACGAAACACTTAGCTCTTTCAGGTCGAGACCAGCGCAGAAGGCGGGGTCCGCCCCAGTGAGAATGACCACACCGATACTGTCATCGCTACCCAGCCTGGCGAAGGTCTCTCTCAGCTGGCGAAGGAGGGGACGGCTGAGGGCGTTGCGCGCCGCCGGACGGTTTAGGGTCACGGTCGCCACGCCGTCTTGGGCTTCGAGGACAAGAAGTTCTTCCGTCATATTCGTAATCCTCGCAGATGTTGCTCTCGACCGCCCGCTCCGACCCTTGAGCGCCTTTTAGGCGCTCCCGCTTATGTCCGCTCCCACGTCGCGACCTTCGGCTCCGCTTGGGGCTGCTATCTCCGTGATGCGTTCGTCGACGTCGTCGTACTCGAGACGCAGAGCCCTCGATATCACGGCGTGCATGGCGTACATGGCGGTGATGTAGGTCAAGTCGAGGATCTGCTCGTCGTCGAGATGGGCCTTAAGGACGTTGAAGACCCTGTCGTCGACACGTCCGTTACTGCCTGCCAAGGCGTCGGCGTAGGCGAGGACCGCTCTTTCGACTTCGTCGAAAACGTTTGAGATCGTCCAGCACGCTACGGCCTTGATCTTGTCCTCCGAAACTCCTACCGCCCTAAGCGACTTGCAGTGCTGCGAATAGACGAACTGGCTTCCCACGAGGTAGCCGGCCCTAGTCTGGGCCAGCTCCCTCAACTGTGGGGGAAGCCGGTCAGCCGACTTTTGGTACAGGCTGAAGCCTGCGACGGCGTGTCGGAACACCTGTGGCGACAGAGCGAAGACGGTCCACCAGTTACCGGGTGTCCCAGTGGCGGTACCGGGATTCGACACTGGGTCCCTCTCAGGACCGAAAAGTCGGTCGTATGCTCCACGAACGACATCGTCTTTCACTTCGGATCGGGGGACTTGACGCAAGCGGGGCACGGCGACCCTCCTTCCTCTCAACGCAAACGGAGGTCAATGGCAGTCGGCAACTGCACTTTTAGATATGAAAGCAGAGTTCAATCCGATGTGGTGGCACTGTGAACGGGGAGCGGCCGATACACCGTGAAGGGCGCACACACAGCGGAGCATCCTCCGACTTAGTAGTCAAGTTCTATCCCGGTCGTCCCGAAAAGTTGTTGATGCTTCTCCTCGGGTTTGCATGATGAGCGCACCCGAGGCCGTCAGCGCCGGTCCGCACTCGGCGACGCCGGTCCTACTGGGCCGCGCCCCGATCTTCGACCGTCGAATGCAAGTCCTGGGATACAACTTCTTCAGCGCATCCGTCCCCGACACCGAGCTGCCGGGCCGGCCCGGCGGCTCGGACAGCCCTCTCGATGACCTTTTGAGGTCAAACTTCGACGTGGCGCACGCGAACCCTCAGCTAATCGCAGACCTTGCCGGCCCTGGGAGAGCTTGGCTCAATGCGTTCCCGGGACGCATGCAGGAGGGGGCCACACTCCCCGGCGTGGCGAAGAGCTGCGTCTTGAAGCTCTGCGGCCCAGGCGACTCATCCCATATGTCAACTTGGGAACCACACGATGGCGCAGGCTGGGCCCGCAAACTGCTCGACGGCGGTCACACCCTCGCAGTGTGTGCGTGGTCGCCCGAGTACGACTACTACGGCGACGGGGCAGCCTTCGTCCTCGTGGACCCAAACGCCGCTTCGGACAACCTCGCCGGCTGCCTTGATCTCCTAGCCGATCACCGCAGGGTGTCTATAGTCACAGGGGTCGACTCGGTCCGCCGCGTCATCGAATGGTCACGCGCAGGAGCGACCGTCTTCCAGGGACACGCCCTGTCTCATCCCTCCGGGGAAGCGACGGAGGCGATGTCGCCGAGTCGCATTTCCTGCCTGCAGCTCATCGGCCGCCTCAGGGACCCCGAAACCGGCCCCAAGGAGCTCTCCCGCATCCTGTCCTCCGACCTGTCCCTAGCATATCGAGCGCTGCATGTTTCTAGCCTTGGGTCCGCTGGCGGACTACGCAGACCGGTCCGGTCGATCGAAGAGGCAGTTATTCTGCTGGGAAGGGAGAAGCTCTACTCTTGGCTGACATTCATGACCCTCACCGACATGTCTCCCCACGCAAACGAGCAGGTGACGATAGCGCTTGTGAGGGCCCGAACGTGCGAACTGTTCGCCCTGGCAACATGCCCTCAAGTCGCCGATGAGGCCTTCACAGCCGGGCTAATCTCCGGCCTCGCGCTCATCGTCGGCCTACCGCTGGAACAGTTGGTTGCCAAGATGAGCGTCACGGACAACATTGCACGGGCTGTCTTGGAGCACTCCGGCGACTTGGGTCGGATTCTCAGGGATGTCTACGCTTGGGAGGTTGCTTACTCTCTGCCTGAACTGAGCTGTGGGATAGACGCTGTAAACGCAGGAGCCGCTTACGGGCAGGCGCTCGGCTGGGTCTCACAGATCACCCGTTCGGTGGAGTTGGCGGCTGCGTGAAGAGCTGATCCGGGCGGAACGGATGCCTCATCCAACCCACGAGGGCAGCCACAGGCATTACCGACCGCTGCAAGCTGGGACTGCGTGGGCTCGCTGCAGCAGAACCACGTTTCACTGAGACGAGGGCGGTCGCCGGCCGGCCCTTGCGAAACACAACCGCGCTTTGGACGCGTCCTGCGGGACCCGTCGCCAGCGCGGACGACTGATTCGATCCGCTCGAACGTGTCCTCGGCGGGCTCACCGAGCGACGCTTCGACTTCGTGTGCCATCAGCTTGTGGAGGTGCTCTACGCCCGGATCAGGGTGGGTCCATGTCCATCCAAGCTGAACTGGGTCGTATCCGCGCAGGTGAGGGGTCATCTCCGGCCTGGCGACGAGCAGTGAACCCTCTGGCAATAGCAGTCTGATCGTGTATTGGACGGGGTCGACGTTGGCGACCAAGTCGTGCGCCACGACGAAGTCGAACAGGTCAACCAAGTCGGACACGGTCGTCCATGGAGTGAACGGCAGCCACGACGGCCTGACTTCGATCCCGCATTGGCGAAGTGCCACCACGGCTTCAGAGGCATCGCCGGCTGTGTGGCCCTTGTCGAGAATCCGGAGGATCCTGTCACTGGTCGACTCGAACGCAGACACGACAAAAGAGCAGCCGGCTACGGCCAATTCAGCAAGCAAAGAGCGGTGCCGCAGAATGTGCTCCACCTTGATAGTCACATCGAAACTGACATGAGGATGGCGCTCGTGGAAGGCATTGATGACACGGCGCGAGTGGCCGGGCACGTTCAAGAAGTCGGGGTCCGAGAAGCTGATGTGGCTTGCTCCTGCTGCCACGAGGTTGTCGACGTCTTCGAGTACCACCTGGGCGGCGACGGGTCGGACCCGACCGTCGTAGACGACAGGGACAGGGCAATGCCGGCACCGATGCGAGCAACCCCGACTGGCGGTCACCGACCCGACAAGTCCTTCCTTTTCGCCGACCACGAACCGTGCGTAGGATTCGAGGGGCGGGAGGTAGCTACGAAGAGGAAGAATGCCGTCTGTGCGCTTAAGCGTTACTTGAGGGCCGGGGTCGCCGCCGCCGGCCCACGATGTCAGCCCCGGCTCGTATTCGCCCGCTATGACCGCGTCACCAGGAGAATCCCGGACTAGATCTTTTGCTGTTCCTGCGTAGAGTCCGAAGAAGCACAGCGGCATCCCCGGCCTTCGCTGACGGATCGACCCAGCGACCTCACGCGCCAACCTCATCGCCGTGTGCATCGGCACTGATAGCGCGACTTTCTCCGCCCAGTCCACGTCACGCACGTCCAACGATTCGACGGCCACGTCGGCGCAGCGAACCTCGTGACCACCTCGTGTCAACGACGCTGCAGCGGTCGCCACGGAGAGCGGCTGATGGCCAAGCTCGTAGGTTGAAACCAATAGGACTCTCACCCCGGGAGTGTACCTGGACGACCGCAGGAGTGCGCCAACCCTGTCGAGATGCGGGCTGATCGCTCCACCAGGGCGTTCACGCTCCGGGTTGGATCTCGACACTTATAAGGGACTCGGCCCGGCGTAAGGCTTCAGCGACTTCTACCGGATCTTCTCCTCTCGCGAAGACGAACCCCAGGTACCGGTCACCTTCGGGGAGTGGCACCACTGGTCGGCCTATGGGTATCGTTATCTCGGCTCCTGTAACGCCGGGGACTGAGAGTGCAGTGTCGAGGCCTTGCACAGCCCGCAAGGTTCCTTTCTGGCTAATCGGTAGCATCATGACACCGGACGCCTGGCTCTCGCGCCGTAAGTCTCCAGTTCCGAGCCCCACGGCGTGGCGTAGGATCAGCTCTTCGAGGCTTATCCCCGCGCCGAAGCGCAAAGCCCGCGAGCACAGCCCTCCGATCGACCGTGCAGCCACTTCGAGGATCCACAGTTCGTTTCCCTCGCCTATTCTCACCTCGCCGTGAACCGGCCCGTCACTAAGGCCTATCGCTCGGGCCGCGTTCGCCACAAGACGGCCCACAGCCTGTTGGGTTGGCTGCGGATGAGAGGAAGGGGTCACATAGATGGTCTCCTCGAAATAGGGGCCGACCAGCGGATCGGGCTTGTCGAAGATAGCGAGGACTTCAAGTCTGCCTGCGTCTAGGAGCCCCTCGACTGCTACCTCCTCCCCGGGCAGGTAGCTTTCCAGCAACAGTTCCTCATCGGGTCCTACCAGCGAACGAACGCGTTCGATCGCCGCGCGCAAGCCGGCTGGGTCGTCAACTCTTATCACCCCCTGGCTCGCAGAGCGCGACACCGGCTTTACGACGCACGGGTATCCGACCTCTCCAACCGCATCGACAGCAAAGTCGGCTTCGAAGCCCGCAGGGACGACGCAGTACCGCGGCTGGGGGATCGCCGACGCGGCGAGGCGGGCCCGCAACTGTGCCTTGTCGCGCGTTGCGCGCACCGCGTCAGGAGGGTTGTGCGGCTTGCCAAGCCGAGCGGAAGCCGAAGCTGCGACCAAAGCCCCGCCGTCGTCGACCGCTAACACGGCGTCTAGCGGTAAGCGTCCGTGAAGCGCGGCGATGGCATCCACAGCCGCCCCTACGTCGTCCATGGGTACGACAGCAGCCCGCTCACCCATCGACGACGCCATCGCCTGGGGATATTCTGAGCCTACGACCACCTCTACGTCGAGGCTCCTGGCGGCGGCCATGAAATCCGCAGCACGGTAGGTCGAGGTCGGCAACAAAAGCAGAACGCGGCTCATGTGCATAGGATGGCCGCTGCATACGACTAGATGGGCGCGAAATGAACGACGACAACCCAATACCAGACAGCCGAGCGGAGAGTAACCAGGCAGACCCCGAGGGGCCGGCAAGCCCCGAGGCCGAGCCGGTTCTCACCTTGACGAGTTCTGCCCTAAAGAAGGTCCTCCAGCTTCGGGCCGACGAACCAGGTGCAGACAGCCTTGCCTTGTGGGTGCAGATAGGCGGCGTGAACGGTTCCGCCTACAGCTACGAGATGTTCTTCCAGGATGCGAACGACGCGGCTTCCGACGACTGGACCAACACCCAAGACGAGCTGACGGTCGTGGTCCCAGCGTCGAGCATCCCCGACATGACCGGATCCGTCCTCGACATGAACCGCGACCTCCTCGCAGGCGGAATGGTGATCCGCAATCCTCACACCCCGCCGGCTCCACGCAGCCCGCTGATGACGGGCCCGCCCCCCGACCTGAGCGGGGACGTCGCGCAGCGGGTTATGCAGGTATTAGAGGCGCAGATCAACCCGTCGATTGCCTCGCACGGCGGCCGGGCCGACCTCGTCGCCGTCGAAGACGAAGTGGCCTACCTGCGTCTAAGCGGCGGCTGCGCAGGGTGTGGGATGGCGGCGGTTACTTTGAGCCAAGGCATCGAGGTGGCCATCCGCGACTCGGTACCCGAGATCGCCAGGGTCGTCGACGTGACAGACCACGCAGCGGGGACCAACCCCTACTACGAGCCGGCCAAGAAGTAGCGAGGACTGCCGGGTTCTAGACACAGGGCAAGAGCGCAGCCCCCAACCACTTGCCTTAGCCACGAAAAGTACGTACAATGTTGCTCACGTGCGATGGTGCACCGGCCTAGCCTGCCGCCAGGCGGCTGCAACACCGGAGGGAGTAGAGCAAGTGCTAATCGAACAGTTCTACCTGGGGTGTCTTTCACAGGCCTCCTACATCGTTGCGGACGAAAAGTCCCGTAGGGCGGTAGTCGTCGATCCCAGGCGTGATATCGACGAGTACCTAGCGTTCGCCGAAGCCCACCAGCTGGACATCGGCCTGGTGGTTCTGACCCACGTTCACGCGGATTTCGTGCCCGGCCACACCGAGCTCGCCGAAGTGACCGGAGCTCAAATCGCCATGGGAGAAGCCGCTCCTGTCGACTACCCGATCCGACGACTGGCGGACGGCGAGCGGATACCTCTCGGCGACGACCCTGGCGGGACGGATGCCGTCACGTTGGAGGTGCTCGCAACACCCGGTCACACACCCGAGTCGATAACGCTCGCCGTGTACGAGCACGGCGCCGACCCCGAACCTAGGGCGATCCTGACGGGGGACACACTTTTCATCGGCGACGTAGGACGGCCGGATCTGCTGGGTGCTGCCGGTCGCAGTGCGGACGAGATGGCACGTGAGCTATATCGCTCCCTCCACACGAAGATCCTTCCCCTATCCGACAGGGTGCTCGTCTACCCGGGGCACGGAGCGGGAAGCGCTTGCGGTAAGGCGCTGTCCGCCGACACCGTGTCGACTATCGGAGCCCAACGGATAGGTAACTACGCTCTCGCGCCGATGAGCGAGGACGACTTCGTCGTCGCTGTCACTGAAGGTCTGGCGGAACCACCCGCCTACTTTCGTGACGACGTGGCGATCAACCGGTCGGGTCACAGCGCCTTCCACCCCGAGACCCCCCTGGCCGAGGTTGACGTCGACGATGCCGTCCGGCGGGCCGGGGAGGACTGCGCGCTCATAGACCTTCGTGACGACCAGGCGTTCGCCGCCGGGCACCTGCGCGGGTCCATCAACGTCGGCTTGTCAGGTCGATTCGCCGAGTACGCTGCAGCGGTCACGCTTCCGGGCAAGGAGGTGCTGCTGTTCGGCTCGCCCGACGAAGTCGCGGAAGGTCGGGTGCGCCTCGCCCGCGTGGGGGTGGACAACGTGACCGGTGCGGTGACCGACATCTCAGTCCTCGTTCGCCGGCCCGACCTGGTGGTGTCGAGCAGCCGGTTGGACGCCCACAGCGCCCGCAAGGTGATCGACGAGCTCGAGATTCAGATAGTAGATGTACGCCAGGCGGGAGAGCTAGAAGAGGGAGTCATCTCAGGATCGATCCACCTACCTCTCGTCAGGCTGCGCGACAGTTTCGAGCATCTCGACTCCTCCAGGCCGGTGCTCATCTACTGCGCCGGCGGTTACAGGTCGATAGCCGCGGCGAGCATGCTGGAGGCGCTCGGCTTCGACGACGTGAGTGATCTTCTCGGCGGGTACGGCGCGTGGGAGCGCGCGCACGGCAAGGCGCTGAGCGCGTGAGCGTGACTGAGGCGATCGAACCGTTAGGTCCGAGCGGCCCTCCGGGCGCGCCTACCACCGCGCCGAGATGGGTGAAGGTGTTGGACCAGACCCGCTGCATCGGCTGCCACGCTTGCACCACTGCCTGCAAGAGCGAGAACGACGTACCGGTCGGGGTGACTAGGACATACGTGAAGTCCGTGGAGGTCGGTACGTTCCCTCACGTCCGGCGGAACTTCCAGGTGACGCGCTGCAACCAGTGCTCCGACGCCCCGTGCGTCACGGCGTGCCCGACGCAGGCGATGTACAAGCGGGCGGACGGGATCGTCGACTTCGACAAGTCCATCTGCATCGGCTGCAAAGCCTGTATAGCCGCCTGCCCCTACGACGCGATCTTCATCAACCCCGAGGACCACTCGGCGGAGAAGTGCAACTTTTGTGCTCACCGCCTCGAGATCGGCCTCGAACCTGCTTGCGTTTCGGTCTGCCCGACCGAGGCGATCCTGGTCGGGGACCTCAATGACCCGTCGTCGAAGGTGTCCCGGATCGTCCAGCGTGAAGCGGTAGCTGTGAGACGGCCGGAGAAGAAGACACGGCCCGGCGTCTTCTACAAAGGTGCGCACCAGTCCACGCTCGATCCTCTCGCCGCGCAGCGGCCCGAGGGGGGACTTTACGCGTGGGCCACGCAGGGTGACACCAGGGATCCACAACTGGTCACGTCGGGACATCCCGCAGCGCACAACTCGTCTGCTGCTGCGATCGTCTCCTACGACGTTCCTCATCACGCTCCGTGGGGCTGGCGAGTGAGCCTTTACACCTGGACAAAGGGGATCGCGTCGGGAGTCCTGGCTATCGCCATCGTCCTCGGTTATCTGGGCGACCTGAGCTTCTCGTCATCCACGGTGCGCTTCGCCGCACCCTCGATCGCGCTGGGCTTCCTCGGCCTCACCGGGATTCTGCTGATCTGGGATCTCAAGCACCCCGAGCGTTTCTATCTGATATTCACCCGCCATCACTGGAAGTCGTGGCTTGTGCGGGGGTCTTTCATAATCGGCTTCTACGGAGCGGCGACCAGCTTGTTCCTGCTCATGGCGATCCTCGGCGGGACCGGGGCGCTATCGACGGGTGCCGCTGACAACGCGGAGAGGATAGTTGGCGGTTTCGCCCTCGCAGGGGGCGTCGGGACCGCCTGCTACACGGCCTTCCTGTTCGCTCAGGCGAAGGCCCGGGACCTGTGGCAGAGTCCCCTTCTGCCCCCTCATCTTGCCGTCCAGGCGTCGATGGTCGGCGCCGCGGTGTTGATGCCTTTCGCTGACGCTTACGGCCCGCACCTTGCCCTTCGCGCACTCGAAGTGACCGTCGCCGTGGCAGCAGGAGCCTACGTGGCGTTCGTAGCTGGCGAGATCACCCTCACCCACGCCACGGCTCACGCGCACCTAGCCGCCGAGGAGATGACCCACGGACGGTTCGCGAAGTTCTTCTGGCCGGGACTGGTGATGGTCGCCGTCGGCATAGCCGCCCCGTGGATCGGCGTCGTGGCGTTGCCGTTCGTGCTCGTGGGCTTGCTCGCCTACGAGCACTCCTTCGTGCAGGCCGCCCAGTCCGTCCCGCTCGCTTGACCAACCTGAAAAGACAAGACAGAGGACCCTCTTATCGTGCCATCCTCCGGCCCTAACGACTCCGACAACCAAGAATCGATCGCTAGCGGGCCGCCAGCCGACCTAGCCAGCCTGGGCAGGCGGGTCTCTGCGGCCAGGGCAGCGACCGAAGCGAGAGGCGAGAAGTTCTACCAGGGGGCGTCAGGGACGATGCTCGCCGCCTTCCCGCCGCCCGAACGCTGGGACGACTGGGTGGAGCTCGACTCTCGGGCGTGGCCAAAGCGCGTCGAGCGCCACTCGATGCTCGTGCCGACCACCTGCTTTAACTGCGAGTCGGCTTGCGGACTGCTCGCCTACGTCGACCGTGACACGCTGCGGGTGCGCAAGTTCGAGGGTAATCCCGCCCACCCCGGGTCCCGGGGCAAGAACTGCGCCAAGGGCCCGTCGACGATCAACCAGGTAACAGACCCCGACCGCATCCTCTACCCGCTGCACCGCGCCGGCGAGCGCGGCGAGGGTAAATGGGAGAGAGCCACGTGGGACGAAGCGCTCGACGCTATCGCCGCACGGATCCGCAACGCGATCGCAGAAGGCCGCCACAACGAGATCATGATCCACATCGGCCGTCCCGGCGAGGACGGTTTCACCGAGAGAGTTCTCGCCTCGTGGGGAATCGACGGGCACAACAGCCACACCAACGTGTGCTCCAGCGGCGGGCGCACCGGCTTCCAGTTCTGGACCGGGATCGACAGGCCGAGCCCTGACCACGCCAACGCCAAGGTGATCTTCTTGATCAGCGCGCATCTGGAGACCGGCCACTACTTCAACCCTCACGCACAGCGCATCACCGAAGCCCGGGCACGCGGAGCGAAGGTGATCGTCGTCGACGTCCGCCTGTCCAATACTGCGACGCACGCCGACTATTGGATCTCCCCCCGTCCCGGTTCCGAGGCGGCAATCAACCTTGCTATTGCTCGTCACATCATCACCACGGGACGCGCCAACTGGGACTTCATTCGCCAGTGGTACAACTGGGAGGAGTACCTGGCAGCCTGCCGACCTGACGGGCCGCAAACCTTCGAGGCTTTCCGCGACGCGCTAGGCGACCTATACGACGAGTTCACCTTCGACTACGCGTCGGCGGAGTCGGGGGTCGACACCGCAGTACTGGCCGAAGTTGCCGAGGTCGTCGCCGGCGCTGGAACCGCGTTCTCCTGCCACTCGTGGCGTTCCGCCGCCGCAGCGAACCTCGGGGGATGGCAGGCGAGCCGGACCCTGTTCTTCATCGCGACTCTCCTCGGGGCGGTGGCTACGCCCGGCGGGACGTTCCCCAACGCCTACAACAAGTTTGTTCCCAAGCCCATTCACACCCCGCCCCACCCCCACGTGTGGCAAGAGTTGTCCTGGCCCGTCGAGTACCCGCTCGCGCAGAACGAGCTGAGCTTCCTTCTGCCGCACTTTTTAAAAGACGGCCGCGGACGTCTCGACACCTATTTCAGCCGGGTGTACAACCCGGTCTGGACGAACCCCGACGGGATGTCGTGGATGGAGGTGCTGACCGACCCCGACAAGGTTGGGTGCTACGTAGCACTAACTCCCACCTGGAACGAGTCCGCTTACTTCGCCGACTGGGTCCTGCCGATGGGTCACGCGTCGGAACGCCACGACACGCACTCCTACGAGCAGTACGACGGCCAGTGGGTCGGCTTCCGCCAGCCGGTGCTGCGCGCTGCGCGTGAACGGCTCGGCGAGACCGTTACCGACACCCGCCAGGTCAACCCAGGCGAAGTCTGGGAGGAGAACGAGTTCTACATCGAGCTCTCCTGGCGTATCGACCCCGACGGGACCCTGGGTATCCGCCAGTACCACGAGTCCAAAGCCAAGCCGGGCGCGAAACTGACAGTCGACGAGTACTACGGCTGGATGTTCGAGAACTCCGTCCCGGGCCTGCCCGAAGCTGCCGCAGCCGAAGGCCTGACACCTCTCGGCTACATGCGACGCTACGGCGCGTTCGAGATATCCGCCGGACTCGGAGCGCGCTACTCGGAGGCAGTACCCGACCAGGAGCTCGTCGACGTTTCAGTCGGGCCGTTCGGGCGGGTTTACACCGCGACGCCGAAACCAGCCGACTCGAACATCGTTCCCATGGGAGCACCGGCCGCGGACGAGGCGGGCCGGCGGCCTGTCGGCGTGATGGTCGACGGGACGGTCAGGCGTGGGCTTCCCACCCCCTCCGGACGTCTGGAGTTCTACTCTTCGACGATCGCCGGCTGGGGCTGGCCGGAGCACGCCGTGCCCGGCTACATCAAGTCCCACGTGCACCCTGACAACCTCGCGGACGGGGAGATGGTGCTCCTGTCCACATTCAGGCTCCCGACTCAGATCCACACCCGCTCCGCCAACTCCAAGTGGCTCGACGAGCTATCGCATACCAACCCGGTGTGGATAAATCCTTCCGACGCTGCCCGGCTGGGCGTGTCGGCTACAGGCGACCTGGTACGGGTAAGCACCCACATCGGGTATTTCGTGGCGAAGGCGTGGATCACGGAGGGGATCAGGCCGGGAGTCGTCGCGTGCAGCCACCACATGGGCCGTTGGAAGCTGCTGGGACACGACCAGGTGCGCTCAGGCGGGATGATGGCCACCGTCGAGTTGGCCCACAACGGGGACGACTGGGACCTACGCCAGCGAGAGCAGGTCAAGCCTTACCAATCCGACGATCCCGACACGATGCGCATCTGGTGGTCCGACACCGGCGTGCACCAGAACCTCACCATGCCCGTCCACCCAGATCCGATCTCGGGGATGCACTGCTGGCATCAGGCGGTTCGGGTTACTCCCGCCAAGCCGGGGGACCGCCACGGCGACGTCACCGTCGACACCACCAAAGCACGCGAGGTCTACAAGCAGTGGCTGGCCATGACCAGGCCGGCCGGCAGCTTCTCCCCCGACGGAACCAGACGGCCAGCCTGGCTGATGCGCCCGCTGAAGCCGGCAGCGGAAACTTTCGCTCTGTCGTTCAACGATTCAGCGTCGAACGGGTCGTGATCGCCGGATCGCAGATCGAAGCGCCGGCAGCGCAAGACGACGGACGCTGGGAGTTGCTGCGAGCTCTCGGTTCTATCGCCATGGAGGGCCCACCGGCGTGCGAATCCTCTTGCGATGCCCTCGGACTCCCCCGCTGGGAGCGCTACGAGCACACGAACGTGTTCGTGCTGGACCTTCCGCCCCACGCGTCGGTGTACCTCGGCGGCGAAGGTGGTCTCGGCGGGACTGTAGCCGACGCAGCTGCGGGTATTTGGAGAGCCATGGGGCTGGCACCACCGGATGAGCCCGATCATCTGGGGGCTCTTCTGGCACTGTATGCCCATCTGGGTGAAAGCATCCCCCGCTGCACGACGGGGGCAGCCTCAGAGCGCCTCGGGCATGCGATGAGAGTGATCCTCTGGGAACACCTTTGGACGTGGTGCCCTTCGTATCTCGGTGCGCTCGCCGCAGGTCCACCCGACGGATCCCCGGCCAAGGCTTGGGCGGCCCTGCTCGACGCAGCGCTGAAGCGCGAAACGTCGTTGAGCGAGCCGCCGTCGGTCCTTCCGTCCGTACTCGGTGAGGCTCCGGCTCCGCTCAGCGCCGACCCGTCGCTCGACGATCTTCTTGACACCCTTACCGCCACGGTCAGAAGCGGGTTCATCGTCACTTTCAGTGACCTGTCTTCGGCGGCGAAGCGCGTAGGCGTCGGGTTACGCCGGGGCGAGAGGCGCTTCGCTCTTCGCTCGATGCTCGAACAGGACCCTGGTGGCACCCTCTCGTGGATGGCCGAGCATGCGCGGCTATGGGAGTCCTGGCATACTGCCGCCTCGTTCGGCCCGGACGGAAACCCAGGACCCGGACGGCTCATCGCCGAGTGGTGGGCGAGCCGTGCCGCTCACACCGCTACGGTCCTCGAAATGGTCGCAGGGACCAACCGCGAGCACTGACCTTAGGATCCGAGGGCGCCCCGCAATGCGGCCAGCCGGTCACGGTCCAACGAGTACCAGACCCATTTGCCGCGCCTGTCGCCGTGCACCAAGCCGGCTTCGCTGAGAATCTTCAGGTGGTGGGACACGGTTCCCTGGCTCTTGGCTAGGGGTATGACGAAATCACACACGCAGATCTCTCCTTGCGGCGCCGCTGCGAGCATCGAGAGAACCCTGAGCCGAACCGGATCGCCGATGGCGCTGAAGCCCCGAGCCAGCTCCGCCGCCTCGACCGCTTCCAGAGGAGCCGACAGCACGGAAGGACAGCAGGCCGGGCCGGCTTCATCTTCTATAAGCGGTTCCGCAGAGCTGGGTTCAGCCACCTAATCTCCCATTGACAAACATGATTACATCGACAAGAATCAACACATCGATAGATGTCGATACTATCCGGAGGTTACCCGTGTCACGCGTCCAGCTTGCTTTGAACGTCGCCGACCTAGACGAGGCTATAGCTTTCTACTCGAAGCTCTTTGCTGCACATCCGGCGAAGGTCCGGCCGGGTTACGCCAACTTCGCCATAAGTGATCCGCCCTTGAAACTGGTCTTGATCGAGGATCCGAACCAGACGCCGGGATCGCTCAACCATCTCGGCGTGGAGGTGGCCAGCACGCAGGAGGTAGCCGCAGCTTCGGCCCGCCTCGCAGGGGAAGGCTTGCCTACGCTCGTCGAAGAGCAGACGGCATGCTGCTATGCCGTACAGGACAAGGTCTGGGTGGACGGGCCTGGAGGCGAGCCCTGGGAAATCTACACCGTAACAGGGGATGCGGACACGCCCGCCGGGGCGCTGCGAAGTGCCGAGCCGGGCCAGTCAGCGTGCTGCTCCTCGCGTCCCGAGCCGGTCATCTTGTCCACTCTCACGGGATCATGACGTCGGCTGACTCGCCAGCCCTCGGGAGAATCGGCAAACAAGGTGGCTAACGCTGTCGCAGCGCCTAACACCGATACCGCGGCGTCCGAGGTGAATGTCATAGCCAGGTTGTCGTTCCTGGACCGCTTCCTTCCCGTGTGGATCCTCTTGGCGATGGCGCTGGGTATCGGCCTCGGGCGGGCGATACCCAGCCTCAACAAGCACCTGAACGCCATACAGGTGACCTCGGGTACCTCGCTGCCGATCTTCATAGGGCTTCTGGTGATGATGTACCCCGTATTGGCCAAGGTCCGTTACGGACATCTCGACTCGGTCACCCGGGACAGGCGGATGCTGTTCAGTTCCTTGATCCTCAACTGGCTCGTCGGCCCTGCGGTCATGTTCGCTCTCGCCTGGCTAACTCTGCCAGGCGAGCCGACCTACCGCACCGGGCTGATCATCGTCGGACTCGCCCGCTGCATAGCGATGGTTCTCATCTGGAACGACCTGTCGTGCGGAGATCGGGAGGCGGCGGCGGTCCTGGTAGCGTTGAACTCCCTATTTCAGATCCTGATGTTCTCCGTCCTGGGATACTTCTACCTACAGGTGCTCCCCGGCTGGCTCGGACTTTCGACGGTTGGGCTGCACCTGTCGATCGCCAGGATCGCAGAGACGGTTGCGATATTCCTCGGCGTTCCCCTGCTCGCAGGCTTTCTCACACGCCTCGTCGGCGAGAAGACCAAGGGACGGGTGTGGTACGAGACCGTGTTGCTGCCACGGCTCGGCCCGTTCGCCCTGTACGGACTGCTCTACACGATCGTCATCCTCTTCGCTCTTCAGGGCCATACGATCACCTCCCGCCCCGGCGACGTTGCACGCATCGCGCTTCCACTCCTCGCCTATTTTGCGATCATGTGGTTCGGCGGCTTCTTCGTTGGCCGGAGCCTCGGCCTCGGATACGAACGGACCGCCACGCTCGCGTTCACCGCCGCCGGCAACAACTTCGAGTTGGCTATCGCGGTTGCTATCGGCGTGTTCGGCGTGACCAGCGGCGAAGCTCTCGCCGGCGTCGTCGGACCACTGATCGAGGTTCCGGTTCTGGTCTCGCTGGTCTACGTGGCTCTGTGGGCACGGAGGCGCTTCTACGACACACCGCAGCGCTTAGCACCAGGAGGCCCACGATGAACGACGTATCTTCGCCACCCAGACCGGTGGTGCTTTTCGTTTGCACCCACAACGCCGGAAGAAGCCTCGCTGCGAAAGTCCTCCTCGACCATTACGCAGCGGGACGTGTCGACGTCCGATCGGCCGGCTCGGAACCCGGCAGCGAGCTCAACCCGTCGGTCGTCGCTGTCCTAGAGGAACGCGGGCTTGACGCTTCCCGGGAGTTCCCCAAGCCGCTCACCGACGCAGCCGCCCGATCTGCTGACGTGGTGGTGACAATGGGTTGCGGGGACACCTGTCCGTTCTACCCTGGCAAGCGCTACCTCGACTGGGAGTTGAAGGACCCCGCCGGGCTGCCCGTCGAGGAGGTCCGGCCGATCATCGACGACATAGACGCCAGGGTACGGACCCTCCTTGGAGAACTAGTTCCTCACGCCGGGTAGCACCGCCGGCCCGCAGCGCACTCAGTGCCTCATCGTTCCGGTAGGTTGCGGGTTATGAACTTCACACACCTGGGGCGCACCGGCCTTCGAGTTAGTCGGATCTGCCTGGGAACTATGAACTTCGGACCTGAGACCGACGAGGCGGAATCCTTCGCGATCATGGACAGGGCGCACGAGGTAGGCGTCAACTTCTTCGACACGGCGAACGTGTACGGGCGCTCGAAAGGTCGCGGAGCGACCGAGGAGATCGTCGGACGCTGGTTCGCTCAGGGTGGCGGCCGTCGCGACCGGACGGTCCTGGCGACCAAGCTGTACGGCGAGATGGGCGACTGGCCCAACGAGGGAAGGCTGTCGGCTCTCAACATTCGAAGGGCGTGCGATGCTTCGCTTCGCCGCTTGCAGACCGACTACATCGACTTGTACCAGATGCACCACATCGACCGGCGCACCCCGTGGGATGAAATCTGGGAGGCCATGGACGTGCTCCGCAACCAGGGAAAGATCCTCTACGTCGGATCGTCTAACTTCGCTGGTTGGCACATCGCCAAAGCACAGGGGGTGGCACGCGAGCGCAACTTCATGGGCTTGGTAAGCGAGCAGTCCCTCTACAACCTGCTAGCCCGCCATATCGAGCTTGAGGTGCTGCCGGCCGCAGCGGACTTCGGTCTCGGCGTCATCCCCTGGTCGCCGCTGCAAGGCGGTCTTCTCGGAGGCGTGGTCAAGAAGCATCGCGAAGGCAGCCGGCGCAACCAGCGTTGGGCCGACGCTAGCGACGACCTGCGATCACAGCTCGAGGCCTACGAGGACCTCTGCGACTCCCTAGGCGAGGAACCGTCCAGCGTGGCGTTGGCCTGGCTTTTGAGCAGGCCAGGCGTGACGGCGCCTATCGTAGGCCCCCGCACTATGGACCACTTCGACGGATCTTTGCGGTCCTTGGAGATCACTTTGAACGACGAGACCCTCAAGGCACTCGACGCGATCTTTCCGGGCCACCGGCCCGCCCCCGAGGACTACGCCTGGTAACGGGCGAGCTCCGATGGACGCAGGCCCCCCAGCCTCGCGTCGCGCGCTCCTAACGGGTGTGTCTACGGAGGCACCCTCTTCGGCTGTACGCTAGCATTAGATTGTACGTACATTTGTGGTTGAAACTGAGGATGGTGCCAGTATCCGAATGAGATCCGAGAGCATGTTTCGACGTCTGCGAGGGGCGTTGGCCGCGCTCGACGATCCCGGCGCCTACCATAAGCACCGCATGCAGGATGATTCGAGTGCTTGGCGGCGACGGTGGGAGCGGCTCACCGGCCTAGGAGACCCGCACCCACAGTCGGAAAGAGTCCGCTACCCCAATCCCGTTATCCTAAAAAGACTTCCGACCGGCCGCGGCGCGACCGAGCAACCCAACACTACCGGCGACCACGACGCTCTTTTGACGCCAACATTCGCGCTGGCAGTCGTTCTCACCGCCATCGCCACCGGATTGCTCGGCGACTTTCTCATGGTGGTCCTCTTCGGCATGGAGCACCTGGTATTCGGACGAGGACCGGGAGATTTCCAGAGCCACGTCGAAGCGTCGTCGTACAGCCGGCGGGTCATCTCGCTGATGGTGGCCGGGGCTTTCGGCGGTCCCGCCTGGTTCCTCCTGCGCAAGTACACCAAGGGAGAGAAGTCTGAAGTCGACGAGGTGATATGGGCTGGCGACGGACGATTGTCACTTCGGCGAAGCTTGGGGACAGGCCTGATCTCCGAGGTGGTTATCGGGATGGGAGCCTCGATAGGCCGTGAGGCAGCCCCGAAGTTGATGGGAGGTGTTGCAGGAAGCGTCACGTCCGACTGGCTCAAACTGTCGACCGAACAGCGACGCCTCCTTGTCGCATGCGGAGGAGGGGCGGGCCTTGCCGCTGTCTACAACGTCCCCCTCGGAGGCGCCGCTTTCACCGCGGAGCTCCTCGTGGGGTCCTTCGCCTTGTCAGTGGTACTGCCCGCAATTTTGTGCAGCACAATTGCCACCACCGTCGCTTGGATCTATCTGCCTGACCATGCGACCTACCTGGGAATCGCAAACTTCCGCTTCACGGTGACGATCATGGTCTGGGCCCTCATCGCAGGGCCCGCCATAGGGCTTTTCTCGTCCGGCTACATTCGCCTCGTCGGATTCATCGCCCACCACAGACTGTCCGGTCGCAAAGTTCTTGTCGGGCCTTTCCTTGCCTTCACGATACTTGGGGTCATCGGGATCGCCTACCCGGCCCTGTTCGGCAACGGGAAGGACATGGCTCATCGGGCATTTCTCGGAGAGGGCTCGCTGGCTTTGCTGCTGGCTCTGACAGCCCTGAAACCGCTGGTCACATCGTTGTGCGTCGGGAGCGGCGCATCGGGAGGCCTTTTCACCCCTTTCATGAGCACCGGCGCAGTGTTCGGTGCGGCAACGGGGATTATGTGGTCATCCATATGGCCGGGATCGCCCGTCGGTGCCTTTGCTCTTATCGGCGCCGCCGCAATGATCGGCTCCGCTATGCAAGCACCCCTATCGGGCTTGGTCTTGGTGGTCGAGCTCACTCAGAGTGGACTCGACTTGATGGTTCCGATCCTTGTGGCAACGTTCCTCGCAACGGCAGTGGCACGCCAGCTCGACGGATATTCGATCTACTCAGCGCGTCTGCCTGCCCAGGGCCACTCCTGACAACAAGCCCGCAGCGAACACAGGTCCGGTCATGTCGCGCAGCAGGAGAGTTTGGTGATGTCGGTGCTGAAGGATTGGGCGGCGAGCTTGATGCCTTCGGCCATGGTCAGGTAAGGGGCCCACGTGTTGGCGAGTTGGTCTGTGGTCATGCCGGCTTGGAGGGCGTAGGTAGCAGCGAGGATCACTTCGCCTGCGTTGGGGGCTGCGATGTGGATACCGACGACCCGGCCGGTGGCTGCCTCGGCGACGATCTTGATGACCCCGCGAGCGTCGCGGGTGACGATCGCTCGGGGCACGTAGGCCAGCGGCAGCACCCGGCAGGTGCACTCCACGCCCGCCGCGACCGCTTGTGCGTCAGTTAGGCCGACCGCGGCCAGGTTCGGGGTGGTGAAGGTGACCCGGGGTAGGTGGGTGTAGTCGACGGTACGCCCTGCGCCGGCGAAAGCGTTGTCTACCACCATCGTCCCGTGAGCGCCGGCCACGTAGACGAACTGGGCTGCTCCTGTGACGTCCCCGGCGGCCCATATCCTCGGGTTCGCGCTCCGCAGGCTGGCGTCGACTATCACCTCGCCGGCCAGGCCGGTTTGCACCCCCACCGTTTCGAGGCCCAGACCGCCGGTAGCCGGGCGCCGGCCGGTGGCCATCAGGATCGCTTCGGCTCGCACCTCACGGCCGTCTGCCACCCGGGCCACCACCTTGCCGTCTTGTCGTGACACCCCGGCAAGCACGGCGGAGGTCCACACGTCGACGCCCTCGTCGGCTAGAACCCCGGTGATCACCTCCGACAACTCCGGCTCCTCCCCGGGAGCGACACGGTCCATAGCTTCCACCAACGTCACCGAGGTGCCGAGCCGGGCGAACATCTGTCCCATCTCCAGACCGACGTAGTTTCCACCCACGACGATCAGCGACCCGGGCAGTTCACTCAGCGCTAGAGCGCTCGTCGAGGTCAGATAGCCGGTATCCTCCAAGCCGGGCAGCGCGGGCACCCAGGGCTTTGCGCCCGTCGCGATCAGAAATTGGTCGGCCTCGATACGCTCCCCTCCGACCATGAGCGCCGGACCTTCTATGAAGCGGGCCTCCCCATGTCGCACCTCCCAGCCGTAGTCGAGGGCCAGATCCACGTACTTCTCCCGGCGTAACCTCCCCACGATGTCATCCTTACCGGCGACCAACGCCGCCATGTCCGTCGAGCCCCCAGACGTCGCGATCCCCGGGAAACGCCCCTCGACACTCACCTGGCGCGCCTCCGCCGCAGCCAAAAGCGCCTTGGAAGGAATGCAACCGACGTTCACACACGTCCCTCCCATCGTGGAACGCTCCACCATCACCACCCTCAAACCCTTCGCCGTAGCGGCGATCGCCGCTGCGAAACCCGCCCCGCCCGAACCGACAACCGCCAGATCGTAACCCATACCCGCTCCTTTAGATTTGGATATACGGATATTAACATAGATCTAGCAGAAGCTCCACCCATGGGAGTCGCCATGCCGATGGCAGCGGGGACGGCCCGCCACGAGTGCCGGTTCCGCCTGGCAAGGCAACGTCACGCCCGCTGCCCTCTCGGGTCCCCTACGCCCGCTGTTGCGCCGGCTACCGGTCTCGACGGGACGTGCCCGATGGGCTCTTCGAGACCGATGACGTCTATCTCAGCGGTGTGGAGCTCGTCATCAGCTGCCATCGGACCAAGCGGTAACAGTGGTATCCGCCTCGGCGCTCTGTGCTCCAGCTCTGTACACGGAAGGCGGGCCAGAGGCCATCCGACCAGGCAGCTGCGCGCCCGATAGGACTCTCTAGATGGGCACCACGGTCACGTTGGCCATGCCGGCGGTAAGTACGCTGAGGTCCTCCGGATCGCCGGTCAAGAGCCGGACTTTGCCTCCCAAGGACGCGGCGGTGACGGCCACGATGGCGTCGACGGTGTTATCCCGGCTGATCTGTCCCAACAGTTCGCCCGCGGCCCGGCCCAGCTCTGGAGTTACCGGCTTCTGGTCGGTTCCGGCCAGCACGGCATGCATTCTGGCGTCACGCCGATGACCGCGGAGGGTCTCGGTCAACGTAACGCTACTCACATACACGTCGACCCCGAGCTGTTCAGCCAGGCTCAGTTCGGCCCGGACCCGAAACTCGCCGGCGGCCGCGCCACTGAGCGCACCGGCGTCCAAGACGAGGGCGTCTGGGAGTGCGGCTGGTCTCAGCCGGCGGCGCTGTCGGCGCCGAGCCACTGGCGGCGAACCTCCCGCATCACGTCGTCGGGAATGGGGCCGTGCTGATCGTCCTGATCGACCAGCCAATCCCGGAGGGCCCGAAGGCGTTCCTCGTGCTCGAGGGCTTCAGCCACGTAGCGCGACACGCCGCGGCTGCCAACCTTGCTCTTGATCCGCTCGACCAAGGGACCGGGGAGGCTCACGGAGATCTTGGCGTACTCGCTGGCCATGTCCAGAATCATACCTGAAGTAAGACTGGACGTCTGCCATTCTGCGCGCTCACGGTTGATCGCCTCGTCACCGGCTAGGTACCTCGGCTCGCTGACTGTGGGCGCTTTCCTGGCGGTCAGCCGTAAGCGGAGGTAGACGATCGCATGTCGGTGATCCAGGCTCGTCTCAAGTTGCAACGATTCGAGCTCGTTGCGGAGGGCTTCGGTGGGCGGTAGCCGCATGCGCGAGGCCGACGTGCTCTTGGACATGGTCCCATGGGATCGTGACGGTGCCCCAGTTGTCGAGGGAGTGCGGTCGTAGCGACCCGTTGCAGGCTCGATGTCCAGTCACCGCAGACGATCTGCGCTCATGTTAGGCGCCGACGTCGTTATCTAATCTAAGTACTAGTGCCGTAGATCTGCATCTGAGGCTGTTGCCGGCAGCCAGCGCCTGAGCTCAGCCCGTGGTAGCGGACTGCCTCACAGAAGCCCGAGCACAGTCACCTCAAGGCTGCTATGGGACGGTGTGTCCGAGAACCCCGCTGCGGCACGCACCAGCGTTCGAGCCTCTCGGAGGCCATCCTGCCGCCGGTTTGGTCAGCTGCACGGTCACTTGGGCACGCCGATGATTGCCCGGGTGTCGAGGAGCACCTCGATGATGGTCTCGTCCCCCGAGGTCCGCAGGTCGGCGCTCGCTTCGCCGCGCAGATTGTTGGTGAGCAGCCGCCACGCCTGCTCGGTGCTCAGGTCCATGGTGGCGACCACCTAGGCAGGCAACGGAGTCCGGCTCTTGACGCGTACCGATCGCAATCGTCGTACCTGCTCTGGGCCATCTGCCTTCCCGTGACCGAACCTCCTGCGGGGCGCCGGCTCGAGGGCCCGACCGACCGCATGTTCGTGCCGCAGAGGGATCGGCCAGTGGACGACCTCAACCAGCTTGTAGCGGCTTGGTGAAGAAGACGCGTTGAAAGCCGTCCTGGGTAGCCCGGCGCGTCTCGTGGTACCCGTGCCGGGGGTAGTAGGCCAAGTTCTCGGTCATCGCGACGTTGGTGTACAGGCGAACCTCGGAGAACCTCAGCTCCCAAGCGCGGCGGTCGGCGAGGTCGAGGAGCAGCCGGCCGATGCCGAGCTTCTGGGAGTCGGGGGACACGGCCACGTTCTCGAGCAGCAGGTGATCGGGTTGTGCTTGGAGCACCAGCAGGCCGACGAGGCGCTCGGCGCACTCGGCCACCCACTCCTCTTCCTCTCGGATGACCTTGGCGTACTCGTCGGTCATCGGCGCCGGCTCGGTTCCCATCCGCTCGATGTAGGGGCGGTAGGCAGCTCGGACCAGCTCGGCCATCGCCGACGCATCGTCGCTTCGAGCGCGCCGGACGGTGGGGGCGATAGCTGGCTGGGGATCGTTCATGGCGATCATCGTGGCACTGCCACTCGTTGCGAGGGTGCCCCGGCCGGGGATCCTCTTGCGGATCGCTCAGGCCGGGCCTGGATCTTCCTGCGCCCGTATTCGCTCAACCGCCAGCCGATAGATCGCGTGCTCGTCGCGAACGCCGATGGCCAGGACCCCACGCGTCTCGGCGTCGATGTCGCCGTAGACCAACCTGAAGCGACGAGTGGGGCTGTCCGGAGTGTCGAACTTCACGCTGGCGAGGCCGGTGAGGTCGCCGCTGACCTGGCGGTCGCCGAGCGCCTTGCCCGTCACTCGCCCGTGAGCGAGGTCGTCGAGGGCCGCCCGAGCGGCGGCCACCACCTCTGGCCCGTAGGCCGCGAGAGCGTCCAGGTCATCAGGCACAGCCGGGTGGGCTGCCAGCCGGTACCGGGCTGGCTTGGCCCGACGGGTCACGCCCGGCCGGACGCCTGGTTCGCCGCGGCGGCTAGGGCCGCATCGAGGTCCTCCTCGCTGAGCCATGGACGCCGGTCAGCCAGTCGCCGACGGGCGAGGTCGAGGTCCAACTCGTCCTCGGCGTGAGCAAGCAGCTTCTCCCAAGTGGCGATAGGCACTAGCACCGCCTGAGTACGGCGGTGGGATCCGAAGAATACCGGCTCGGGGTCTCCGGCATCGAAGCGCTTGGTGATCTGGCTCAACGCGGCCCTGACCTCACTTGTGGGAACTATTGCCTCGGCCATGACTCCTAGACTAGCAGGATTTTGTACAAGTTCTCGCCAAGAGCGTGAGACTGACGGTAGCCGATCGTCTCTCGACAATGACGGGCGGCGGTGTTCATAGCCACTATGAGGGGGGCAGGTGCCCGCATAGCTCAGGACGCGCTGGGTCCCGCGCTCCCCCCTGCCGGAACAGGTCTCGTAGGACCAGCACGTCGGCCAGGTGGTGGATAGCCTCGCGGTTGATGTGAAGCATGGCGTTGTGCCCGGGTCGGCAAAGATGGAGTTGCGGCGCCCATCGGCGGGTTCGGGCCGGTTCGGCCCGCAAGCGGCGAGACTTCAAGCGATGTGCGATATCAACGGTACGTCTCGTGCACTGCGGCTGTTGGTGATCCGCGATAAGTGGCCGGAGCACATTCTCGCCCAGCTCAGTGCCAACGCCGAGGTGGCTGGGGCCGGGTTCGTCGGGTCGCTCGGCCGGGGCGACGCAGATGACTGGAGCGATGTCGACATGCTGATCATGGTCCCCGACCACGAAGTCAACAGTCGCGCCGGCGTCGGGCGTCTTCCTGGGCGCGAGTGTGTCACCCTCAGCTTGGACGCCCGCCTCAGCCGCCGGGCTTGTCGACATATGACGGGTGGCAGCCCTGGCAACATCCTAACCAAGTTGGCGTAGTTGG
>DAHYHI010000040.1:0-10761 GCA_027391075.1 Acidimicrobiaceae bacterium
CTCGGCGCACTCGTCGCCAAGGCAGCCGCGTTCTCCATCCCAAGCGACCCGGGGAAGGAGCGTCATCTCACGGACTTCGCCACGCTGGCGGCGATGGCTCGGGGAGCTGACCAAATCGGCGAGCAACTGAGCGCCCGGGACGGCCACTACCTGATCCCCATGCTCACGGCGCTAGACGACTCTCGTCGACTGTGGGCGTCCATCGATGGCGCCGAGCGCGGCGTGGTCGCTCTGGCGGCAATCACGGCAACCAAGTCCAAGCGGACCGTCGCCGCCCCGCAGTCACCGACTGCGGCGCCAGAGCCACCAGCTCCCGATCTATAGCAAGAATCGAACCCCAAGCACCCCTCGGGTGGCGTTTGGTGCTTGCTCGAGTTGCTGCGCCCCACACGGCACCTCGGGGCTAGGGGAGCGTAGGCTCCGGTAGGAACATTCTGGGACGACCTGCAACCGGTTCGAGCTGAGCGGATCGTTGGTTCGGTCCCGCTGCGGGAGGCGCCCGAACTCCTGATTATGCAACTGCTTGGCGATCAGAGGCCGAAGGTAGTCGCCTTGATGTCCTTGCGACCCAATGCCTCCAATGTCAGCCAGCCAATCCGGTCATCCACCCAAGCCATCGGCCTCTTTCCCGCTCCGGCGGTACTACTCTGCGGTGCCCTGCACCATCTCCAGGGCGGACCTATACAGGAATGGAACCCAATAGTCTGGGTCAGTTCGCGGTCCGCGAGCCTCGAAGAATCCAATATCGACCAAGCGATCAGCTACCTCTCGCGCCTCCTCAGGAGCTATCTGCCAGAGTTCAGCGAGTGTGGCCGCAGACTGGTTCGTCTTCTCGGACGTAAGCTTCTCAATGAAGGGTTTAAACGCCGGATATTCTGCGAATATCGTCTGCTCTAATCTCACCTTCGATACGGGAAGAAGCGCGTCCCTGAAGGCAGCCCGACCGAAGATAGCTCCGCCCTCCGGTGCCGGCTCGCCCCGCTCAAGGGCAGCAACCTGCGCCTCCCGAGTCTGATCCATCAGGTGGATGATCTCTCGAGGAGCCACAATTCCTTGCCCATCCCTAACTCGACCGACAATCCATTCGAACGTCTTCGGGTTACGCCCCGAGTCGATCTGATCGGGAACAAGGCCATCGAACCAGGTCCGTTGTTTGGTCGCATCCGCGAGAATGGCATGTCGATTGGCGTCCGTGAATTCGAGTAGCGAGCCGTTCGAAACTAACCGTTGAACTATGAGGTTCAAGAGCGACCTGTCGTTCCACGAGATATTTACAGTCCGAGTGATGTGGCTAGCCTCACGAAAACCCTCTTCAGTTATGGCACGCCAAATATCCGAGCGGAGAAATATCTTGAGCTTGATGGCCGAGAAGCCAAGCATGTCCAGATATACGCGAAACAGTGATCGAAGGGCGTTGGCCTCTAAAGCGTGGTTCTCTGCGAAAGCGACGTCAAGGCGGTCAAAGAGCACCCAGACATCAAATCCAGCCTCGGCGAGGGCGTCATCGGCAAGCTGCAACAGGTCATCGGCGGAGATGAAACCGGCTCTTCGCTCATCCGGCGTTGGTTCAGCCAGCGTTATGCGACCGACGATTCCAACCGGAACGCCGGTGGAAGGATCAAACTTCAATTCGCTTTCGATCGACTGCGGCCTGACGATCCGGCCCACATAACTACGCACCCGCTGTACCAGCCCTCAGAGGCCACCGGGCCCTTGCGCAAGACCTTCAGCCGCCAGCGCCTGCCGCACTGTTGCTGCCGGATCACCCTTGACGTCAAAGTCCTCCAAGAGACCATTCACCAGACTTAGGATGTAAAACTTCCAGATGGCAGTGAACTCTGCTTCAGAAGTCGGCGGATCGATGACAACATCTCGGAAGGCAGGCGTGCCTCGCGGAATCTCCCCAGCTACCAACGTAACCCGGCGTCGAACATCTCATCGGCACGTCCGAGAAGAGCCGAGTAGATTGCCGACTTTCCTGCCCCTTTCGGCCCGAACACGACATCGATCTCTCCGCGCAGGAGACGCCTGAACTGATCGGTCTCCACGAAGTAGCTCGCGAGAGTGTCGGCTTCGTCCTCAGCCACGCGGCTACCCAGTTTCAGGTTGCGCAGGACGTCTTCCACAGTCGGCACAGAGACATAGTGGCATGCCCAGAGCGCGCCATCTCGGAGGCGTGCAGGGACGCGAGAACGGGCGTTCGAGAATCCGACGTGTCGGTCGGCGGGCAGATCGGCATCTCGGGCGTCCCGCCCGTGCCCCCGAATGTCTGCACCGAGCGCACTCGCCGGTAACCCTGATCGCCGGCTCGTGGGCGCGTGCTCACCGTGTTGAGAAGGCAGGACTTGCCATTCTCCGGAGGTCAGTCCGTGACGATCCGAACGGTCTCCCACGTGACGCCTTCTTGATCAAGAACGTCTGGAAGAACACCGCCGGCAGCTTCTGCAGAGAGCCATACCGTGGCTCCCGTTAGCTGACCGACCGCAACGGCCTCGAGATTCAGAAGATTGAGTCGAGGGTGACGCTTGGCGATCTGGGCCATGCGAGGAACGGTCGGTCGTGAGTCGGGAAGCTCGATATCGCTACGCAGTTCCAGGAGACTCAAGATCGCTTGCTCTTGCTCGTCGTTGTCCAATTCCTGGAACGGACCGGAGAGATGGCCACCCGCCCCGAGCACGGCCGCGCGACAAGCTCGGTAGTACCAGTAGAAGGTCGTACAGAGGGCAACGTCATTACCCTTGGCGAGTCCGAACAGCAACTCCTCAATCAGCAACCGGTCGTCGACTATGACCAGCTCAGAAGTCCGAGGCACGTTGAGCTATTGATCAGCAAGATCTGGATCGTCAATCGCCGCGATCCCAGTCGCGTATCGATCTCGCAGCACTCGCCGCAGTTCCTGGCGCGCCACGTCTACCCCGCCGGGTACGACCAAGGCGGCGTTTCCGAGGTCGATGAATCCGATCTCCCCACCTGCCTCGATGCCCCAGCGGTGGCGTAGGTCGGCCGGCAAACTTGTCTGTCCTCGATGAGACACCTTGGCGTTGATCGTGATAGCCATATCCTGCATTGTACCGTGATGTAACTTACAAGGCGAGATATCCCATACCACTCTTCCGAGACATCCCCGAAGCACACAGGCGCGACGTCTCCAAACGCCGGGTAGATGGGACGCATTCCGGGTCCCAGAAACGTCCGCCGCGTCCCCAGCCTCGACAACCCCTCAAGGCTACCTCCACCACTTGCAGTGGTGGAGGCTTTCTTGGATGCTGACGGGGCAAGATGGGCCCACGTCACACCGATGAGCAGCGATCGCGAGGGGATCCCTCGCCGCGCCAATGTCGTTGAAGGTCGGAGCGTCCGCGCCAGATTCTTCGGTGGCCTCCTTACCCGACGACCGGTCGACCGGCGAAGAGCTCGTCTAGGAGGTGCGGGCCTCGCCTGGTTAGCACCCCGGAGAGCGCCGGATGCGGTGCCCCGGTCACGGCCTCGACAGCACTTACCCGGTTGCCGCCCGGTCCGCTGATCAGCGCGGCGAAGAACGGAAGCGCGAACTCCCCGGCGATCGTCACCCGAAGGGTCCGGGCTTGCGACGGCACGCCGTATTCGGCGAGGAGCCCTTGCGTCGCGGCTCGGGCCGCGGGTTGGCGCAGCGAGCACAGGCGGTCCCAGCTCCCCTCGACGTAGCCCTTCACCTCGACGGCTTGGACCCGTGCCCTGAGGTTGAGGTGCTCCGGCGGAACGGTGACCATCGGCGCCTGCCACGACGGGACGCCGATCGCCCGACCGGAGAGCAGCTCGCACGCGGCGTGGCTCTGAGCGAACAGCTCCTCGGTTCGCCGCCCGCGGGTCGCGAGGTAGGTGAAGTCGTACGTGATGCTGGCGACGGGAAGCCAGCACTGCCGCACCCAGACGATCCGGTCGACCTGGCGCAGCCCGAGGCGCGGTGGGGTCAGCGCCTTGTAAGCCGCCTCGTCGCTACAGCCGATCGGGGCCCCGGCTATTGGTGGCTGTGGCTGTACCGGCCGCGGCGACTGGTGCTCGGCGCGCTCGACGAGCGCCGCCGCGTACCCGTT
Source organism: Acidimicrobiaceae bacterium (assembly GCA_027391075.1). Lineage (GTDB taxonomy): Bacteria > Actinomycetota > Acidimicrobiia > Acidimicrobiales > Palsa-688 > JAJZAM01. The sequence continues at coordinate 4,074 of DAHYHI010000040.1, forward strand.
TACCGGTTCGACCTCGCCGACCGACGTGAACCGGAACAACGCCATGCGGACCTGCTCGGCCCACTCCTTCGCCTCACGCGTGTAGTCGGTCAAGCTGAAGAACACCGACACCGCCCGCTCGGTCACGGCGACCCCGTGAAGCCGCTGAAGGTCTGGGCGACCGATCGGGACCATGTGCATCTTGACCTGAGCCACCATCGCCTTGCCGCGTACGTCAACCCCACCGTCAGAACCGACACCGGTCGCCTCGGCGTCGTCGAAGCCGAACCAGCGAAGCCACTCGGCCGCGACCTCCTCGGCCTCCCACGGAGATCGAATCAGCCGCGGTTGGGGGCGTTCGACGACCGCCGCGGGCCCGGCCTCGGCGATCGGTGGCGCCTCGATCGGCGCTCGATGGTCGGTCCACGTCGCACCGTCCCAATAGCGCAAGGTGCCCGCGTGCTCGGGGTCTGGATACCAGCCCGCCTCCGCCATCGCAGACGTCTCCTTTCGGCCTACAGGCCGAAGGACTTGAAGATGCGCCGGGTCGTGCGGCCCGCGTCCCGATACACCCGTCGTCGAACCTGACGCTTCGCGTACGGCGCCGGTCCCTGCTGCGCAGCGCGCCCCGTCGCCGACGCTCGTGCCATGCGGTACAACAGGTCGGTCAGACTGCCCCGTCTCGCCATCTCTTGCCCCTCACCGTCCTGGTCACACTAGACGCCAGTCTAGGACCGGGCCCGGCCGGGTGTTAGGCGGGTCCTACATCTCGGTGACCATCGTCGAGCCATCGGCGAACCGGGGCGAGCCTGCGCCTGTCTGACAGCGTGTGGACCTCTGTCCGGGTGGCGCAGTCGACTCGGACCGGCGTCGCTGCCGCTCCCCATAACAGGTATCCCATTACGGCCCTTGCCAGGGCGCCCAGAACGCCGGCTACGAGGGTCAGGGCTTCGTTACTTCGACGAGGAATCGCTCCGAGTGGCAGACGAATGAACTGTTCCGTTCGATGATGCCGTGAAGCGCGAGCAGCCGATCGCGGTAGCGTTCGACGCTGAAGTCGGGGACGGTCCAAAGAACCTTGCGCAAGAAGTGGACTACCGCCCCGATGTCGAAGAACTCGACACGAAGCGTTGCCTCGCGTAGATCGCGGATCTCGAGTCCCGCCCCTTCGGCCTCTTTGGTCACGGTCGCCACCTTCCGGGGAACCCCGACGGGCTGCGAAACCATGAGGAAGTCGCTGAGCTCTTTGTTCGAGCCCGCCCCAATCTGCTGGGAGAGGTAGGTCCCTCCTGGGCGGAGGACACGCGCGACCTCGCGCCAGTCTGTCCGAACCGGATGGCGACTCACGATGAGATCGACTGCCCCGTCATCGAACGGGAAGGGCTCGCAGTCGTCGACGTGAGCCACCTGGACGCCCAGAGGTTCGAGGCGCCGACGAGCGAGTACCACGTTGGGCGGCCAGCTTTCGGTCGCGGCCAGCAGCAGCGGCCGAGCCCAGTTGTGCTCTAGCGCCCATGCGAACACCTCGCCGCCGCCCGTCTGCACATCAAGGGCAGCCGATGCCAGCCTGAGGCGCTCTGCAACCATCTGCGCGTAGCCCCATGGTGGACGTTCCTCGGTTGCCCTGCCGTCAAACCACGAGAAGTCCCAGCCGTCGAGGGGCACAGAAGCCCCCTCGGCGACCAGCGACTCGAAGCTACGCGACGACTCCACGGCGCACGATCCAATCACAGCGTCCGGCTCTGCACCCCTCTCCCCGAACCGTCACGCTTCGCCGACCAAACTTCCTCGGAACGCCCGGTGCAGGACGTGTGGGTTGGGGTGTCATGTCGCCGGCGCATTGGCCTGAGCCGCCCAGGCTTCGGCGCGTTGCATGATCTCCTCGATGACTGGTCCCTTGGCCCTGGCGTAGTAGTTCATGTCCGTGAACTTCTTACCGACGAACCGACGCTTGGCGCCCTCGTAGAGCGCCCGGTCATCAGGCGCCTGGCGCAGCCAGTCCCGGAACAGCAGGTGTCGGCGTTCGTCCTCCGATCCCGCTTTCCAGACATGGACATGGACGTCGCGCTCGAGTGTGCGGAACATACGATGCCCAGGCTCTCGGACCCGCAGCTCGTAGCCTGTCCCCTCCATGGCGTCGAGGTAGCCGTCCTCGTAATCGGGATCATCGACTGCAACCAGGAGGTCGATGATCGGCTTGGCGGCGAGACCGGGAACCGCGGTGGAGCCCACGTGATCGACGCGCCGGGCGACGTCGCCTAGCGCTTCCAAGATGCGGACACGCTCGCTAGCGAATCGAGTCGCCCACGTGGGCACGTAGTCCACCAGGATCAGCTCACGCTTCTCGCGTCCCCCGATGAGCACGGCGTCGAGGTAGTCGTCGAACGCGTCGTCGGACGAAATATCCATTTCACCGCAGGATATGCGAGGCCGCCAACGGCCATCCCCTTCGCCACTTGTCTTCCACCGACGCGATACCGGGCGTAGACGCAACCACGGCCGCAGACCTGGAATGCCGGAGCCACCTGGCCCCGTCCATAAACGCCTATCCCAGTATCAGCGCCGACCGGGCGCCCTGAACAGCGGCTGGGCGGCACCAGTCAAGACCTGCGCGGGATGTAGCGCTCGATTGGTTTGCGGAGCCGCACGTCAACCGTCGGTGACGGAAGTGGAACCTCGAGAGGTCTTGACTTCCCTATCGCTACTAGGTAACCTACCTATCAGCAATAGGGGAGAAGGGACGAGATGGCGACCAAAGTCACAGAGAGGCGAGAAGCCAAGGTGACGTCGATCGTGGCGACGGCTTGGGAGCTCGCTCGGGAGCACGGGATCGCCGGCCTGTCGCTCCATGAGCTCGCTCGCAAGGTCGGCATGCGCCAGCCGTCGCTCTACGAATACTTCGCGTCGAAGCACGCTCTGTACGACGCGATGTTCGCCGACGGCAACCGCCAGCTGCTCGAGCGGCTCGATGCCATCAAGCTTCCCGGCGAGCCCCGGGCCGCCGCGAAGAAGTACATGAACACGTTTCTCACGTTCGCCCTCGAGGACCCGGCGCGCTGTGAGCTGCTCTTCCAGCGCCACGTCCCGGGCTTCGACCCGTCGCCCGAGTCGTACGCACTCGCCGAGGAAGCACTGGGGGGCGCGGTCAAGGTGCTGCACGAAGCTGGGGTCACGGACCAGGGCGACATCGACTGCATCGTGGCCATGGTCGGAGGCCTCATCGAAGCCCAACTGGCCAACGATCCCGCCGGCAATCGCTGGTCGCGCCACCTCGACCGTCTCGTCGACCTCTACCTGAACGACGTCCTCACAAGGAGCAACCCCAAATGACCACCACCACGTTGAAGGACCATCGGATCGCGCGCCCGGAAGCTCGCGTCATCGCCGAAGAGGAGTTCGTCCGCTTCGGCGAGGTGGTGGCGTCGCTCGCACCCGAGGAGTGGGCGATGCCCACCGACTGCACGCAGTGGGACGTCCGCAAGATGGTGCTGCACGTGCTCGGCTCGGGTGACGCGCAGGCGTCGTTCTCGACCTTCGTGCACCAACTTCGCCGCGGCTATCCGCTGAACAAAGCGATCGACTCGCATCACTGGGTCGACGGCATGAACGAGCTGCAGATCCGCGAGCGCGACCAGCTGACGAACGACGAGATTGTGGCTCAGCTCCGAGCCGTCGGCCCGAGAGCCGTCAGAGGCCGGTGGCGCACACCCCCGCCCGCGCGGTACCTGCCGATCCCGTTCGGTCCGCCGATCGGTTGGACGTCGCTCAAGTATTTGCTCGACGTCGGCTTTACGCGCGACGTGTGGTGCCATCGCATCGACCTGCATACCGCCATCGGCCGCCCGATGAATCTCACCGCTGATCATGACGGCCGGCTCGTCGCCGATATCGTCGCCGAGTGGGCGGACATCTACGACAAGCCATTCGAGCTCGTACTCGAGGGTCCGGCCGGCGGCAAGTTCTCCAAAGGCGTCGACGGCGAACGCGTCGAGATCGACGCCATCGACTTCATCCGCACTCTGTCGGGTCGCCTGCCCGGCACCGGCGTCCTCAGCAATCCACTCCCGCTCTAAGTAAACCACCCGCTCACAACGAGGAGACCGCACCATGGAAACCAACGTCGACGAGATCGCAGATCACATCTACCGCCTGTCCACCTTCGTCCCCGACATCGGACCGACGGGCTTCACCTTCAACCAGTTCGTCATCGACGCGGACGAACCGGCCATTTTCCACACCGGACCGCGCGCGATGTTCCCTCTGGTATCCGAGGCCGTTGCATCGGTCGTGCCGCTCGCCCAACTGCGGTGGATCATGTTCGGTCATCTCGAGTCCGACGAGTGCGGTGCGATGAACCTTTTCCTCGCCGCCGCGCCCAACTCCCAGGTCGCGCACGGCGCCATGGGTTGCCTGGTCTCGATCAACGACCTCGCCGACCGGCCGCCGGCACCGATCCAGCCAGAGGGCGCCTACGACCTGGGCGGCAAGTTCCTACGCAACATCGACACGCCGCACGTCCCTCACGGCTGGGACGCGCACGTGCTCTACGAAGAGACCTCGGGAACCCTGTTCTGCGGAGATCTGCTCTCGCAAGTGGGATACGGGCCCGCGCTCACCAACAACGATGTCATCGATGCCGCTGCTCAGACCGAGGACATGTTCGGTTCCACCTGCCTCACGCCGAGCACAGCGCCGACCATCCGCCGGCTCGCCGAGCTAGAGCCCAAAACGCTGGCGATCATGCACGGCTCGTCTTACAACGGCGACGGCGCCAAAGCGCTGCTCGCCTTGGCCGACGACTACGAGCACCGCCTCGCCAACGCCGGCTAAGACAGCTGCCTCGGTGCCAGAGCGCGAGACGTAGGAGAATCGCGACCACGAGCTCGCCGAACAGCTCGGGCGGGACCTGTCGGTGAACGCGCCGACGCGGTCGATCGACACCAAGCGGCTCGTTCGTGTAGTGAGCGACGTACTTCAAACGGCACCCCGCGTACTACGAGCCTTCGGGATGGTCCACAGACTGTCCCCGAACGTCACGCGCGCGGACGCGAGCGCGTCCCAGACCGCCGGAAGTGGGCGCCCCCTTTGATAGTCGACTCCTAGCCCTTGACGAAGCGGAGTCGGGCGACCTGCTCACTCCAATCCGATGTCCGCCAGAATCCAGTTGCTCTGGCATCAGACTCGACCACGATGGCTTGCACCCGTCGAACTCCGAGATCGGCCAGACGTCCTTCTGCCTCCGCTAGAAGACGCCGAGCCAAGCCTCGGCGTCGATGATCAGGATGAACAGCCAAGCGGTAGATCGAGCCGCGCCAACCGTCCCACCCGGCGATGATCGAGCCGATTATTTGGCTCCGTACTTCTGCGACTAGTATCGCCTCGGGATCGCGGTCGAACAGGCGGGAAAGTCCATCGACATCGTCGGTGTGGCTGGGTTCAGCCTCTGCCTCGTCCCAAAACCGAAGAACCGCATCGAGGTCAGCCGGGCCGGCCGTGCGAATGAGGATCGTCACCCGCCCAGCCTACGGAAACAGCGACTGTCCCAGAAGATCGCATCGTGCATGTCCGACCTAGCGCCCACAAACGCCGGATCGGGGGTCACCGTGGTCGGTGGGCGGCCGTGGATCCCGGCAGCGTTACGCTGGCGAGATGAGCGACGTCCGGATCTATCACAACCCTGCGTGTAGCCACTCGCGAGGTGCACTGCAGATTCTCGAGGAGGGCACAGCGGACGTCGAGGTCGTGCTGTATCTGCAGACGCCACCATCGAAGGATGATCTCGAACGATTTCTCGATTTGCTGGAGGATCCCCCAGCCGACCTTGTCCGCAAAGACAAGCGATTCGCAGAGCTTGGGCTGGTCGAGTCCGACTATCAGACCCCTGAGCAGGTCGTCGGTGTCCTGTTGGAACATCCCGAGCTAATGCAGCGCCCCATCATCGTCAAGAACGATCGAGCTGTCCTAGCGCGACCCTCCGAGAAGGTTCTTACTCTGCTCGAAGGTTGATTCTCGGCAGGCTGAATGGCCCTCGGCTCGAACCCGGATCCCTTTCGTCTCCTGCCCCAAATAGATCCGTGACCGCGGACGGCTGAGCGTATCCATGATCGCCGGTTGCGGGTGCGCCGGTCCCGGCAGACCCTGGCGGTCCCAGCATCAGCGGACCGCGATCCGGTCCTCGGAGTGGTCGACTGTTGGAAACGGGTCGTAGAAGTGGTGCAGGAGGCTTCGCCACTCCTGGTAGGCGGTCGAACCACGGAATCCGATGGTGTGATCCTCCAGCTGCTCCCATTCCACGAGCAGCAAATACCGGCTCGGTTCCTCGAGGCACCGGGAGAGGCGCAAGGACCGGAACCCGGTCCGCCGAGATAAGGGTCTTCGCCGTGGCGAACGCCTCTTCGAATGCGGCCTGCTGGCCTGGCATCACCTCAAGAACCGCTTGCTCAAGGACCATCCGGCCATCTTCCCACGGCGGAAGCGGGAGGACTTCCCGACCAGGACGACGTTCGTTGATCGGCGCGTCACCTGTCCCCAAACGTCGTCATGTTCGGGCGACGGGACCGCCTCATACCGCCGGCTCGCGGATGCTATTCGACGTCCCAGTGGTCCGGTGCCGCAACGTTCGTTGCCTCGGCTCGGGTCACGCTGAATGTTCGAAGACCGCTCTCTCTAGTCGGGCCAGGCGCTCGGACACAGACCCGCTTCCCGCTTG
>DAHYHI010000044.1:0-7505 GCA_027391075.1 Acidimicrobiaceae bacterium
TGACGACGGCTCTCATCTACCTGCGGGTCTCGACCAAGGAGCAGGCCGAACGGGACGGGGACCCCGAGGGTTACTCCATCCCCGCCCAGCGCGAGGCTTGCCGTCGCAAGGCCGCGAGTCTTGGTGCCATCATCCCGCCCGACGGCGAGTACGTCGACCGCGGTGAGAGCGCCAAGACCGCCGACCGGCCGGCCCTTCGCACCATGCTTGCCCGCCTGGCGACTGGTGGCTTCACCCATCTCATCGTTCACAAGGTCGATCGTCTGGCCCGTAACCGTACCGACGACGTCACCATCGGTTTGGCCTTGAAGGCCGCAGGAGTGCAACTGGTATCCGCCACCGAGAACATCGACGCGACCCCCTCCGGCAAGCTTCTCCACGGCATCATGGCCTCGATCGCCGAGTTCTACTCCGCCAACCTCGCGACGGAGATCATGAAGGGCACCGTGCAGAAAGCCAAGAGCGGCGGCACGCCGTACCTGGCGCCGATCGGTTACCTCAACGTTCGACGCATAGAAGACGGCCGCGAGATCCGCACCGTCGAGTTCGACCCCGAGCGGGCACCGCTCGTCCGCGACGCCTTCGACCTCTACGCCACCGGCAACTGGTCTATCTCCGGCCTTATGGCCGAGCTGTCAGCGCGGGGACTCACCAACCGAGCCGCCGGCCAACGACCGGAACGGCCGCTACATCGCTCCAAGGTCTGGCACATGCTGTCGGACCCCTACTACCTCGGCATCGTTACCTATCAGGGCGTCCAGTACCCGGGTAAGCACACCCCGCTCGTAACCCCGGAGCTCTTCGATCGTGTCCAGCATCTGCTGCGGGCACGGGACCTGTCGAAGGAGAAGGTGCAGGTCTACCGGCACTACCTCAAAGGCAGCGTCGTCTGTGGCCGCTGCCAGTCGCGCCTGTCAATCTGCCGCTTCCGCGGCCACGGCGGTGACTACCTTTACTTCTTCTGCCTGGGACGTCACCGCAACCCCGGAAGCTGCGACCTGCCCTACCTCCAGGTGGACGCCCTCGAAGAACAGGTCGCCGCTCACTGGCGAACCAACGTCCAGCTACCCGAAGACATCATCGCTGCCATCCGCTGCGGTCTCCTGGCCGACCTTCAGGCGCAACAGTCGCAGGCCGGACGTCAGCTCGAAGCGCTAGGCCGCCGGGTCTCGGCCGTCGAGCAACAACGCCTGCGCTGGGCGACCAAGACCGCCGACGGCGTCATCCCCGACGACGTCGGCCGCACCAAGCAGAGCGAACTAACCGACCAGCTCGTCCGCGCCAAGAGCGACCTAGCCCGAGCCGAAACGGCCACGCAGAGCGTCGAGGAGATCGTCGGCCAGGCCCTTGATCTTGCGGCCGACTGCGGCCGTGCCTATGAAGAGGCCGACGGACTCTTGAAGCGCGACTGGAACCAGACCTTCTTCGACCGCATCGAGGTTGACGTCGACCGGGTGACCGAGACGACCTTGCGGGAACCGTTCGCTACCCTCCTCGGCCCCGAGGTCCGGACGTACCACCGCCCTGCCCCGGAACGGGCCACCAGGGCACGACGAAGGCCCTCCCGTACGGAAGGGCCTCTTGCTCCGGTCCCCGGCCCTGATTCTTTGGGGCAAGGTTTGAATATGAGTACTTTGGTGGAGACGATGGGACTCGAACCCACGACCCCCTGCTTGCAAAGCAGGTGCTCTAGCCAGCTGAGCTACGTCCCCGGGGGCCTGTACGAAAGCTGGGAGAAAATCTTCCCGTATCGGCGACTGGGCGAGGATGACCGCCAGGCGGTTCACCCTTCGCCTCGAATCCTAGCTTGCCTGCGCCTCCGCTCGGCGGCACACGCCCTCTGGGCACGCGCCCAGGCGCGCCGCAAGCGCCCGGGTGGGCGGCTAGGCGGCTTCGCGCTTCGGGGCCCGCCCGGGACGCGGGGGCTCTGGGCCGGGAGCCATCCCGGAGTTCCTCCGCTCCGCCCCGGTCCTTGCTTCGCGAGGTGACGGGGACGGCGTGGGCCGGGTCGGCCCCGAAGCGCGTGGCTTGGAGCGGGAGGAGCGGTGTAGATGGACTGCCAAGCCGTTGGTCAGGAGGGCCCAGCCCAGCCAGTCGAGTTGGTGCCCTGCGATGCCGTAGGAGTGCGCCCGACGACCCCACAGGGTGTCCTTATAACCGCTGTTTCGGGATTCGGCGTCTTCTCGTACGCCGTAGAGATTCTTGTAGTCTCCGTCGTCTGGCGGGATCGATCGCAGGTGTTCAGCACGATTTTCTTTGGGGCGGCCCGGGTCCGAGAGGATGCTCAGTCTGATCGTGCCGCCACCTGAACTGGTTGGTACCGAGAAGACGGCGTAGGGGCGCCATGTCCCATCGGCGTTTTGGCGTCGTTCGTTCTTCGCCCGGTCGAGCGGGATGTGGAGCGGCTTGCCGGCACTATTGAGTTCTAGGATGTGGGCCTGTCCCTTGAGCGCGACGATCCTGCAGGGATTGGTGGTTCCGTCGGGTCGCCGGACGACGGTCTCCGCGATTGTCCAGGGGTTGTAGACGGCTTCTTTGCCGGTTGTGTGTCCGCCTGAGTCAGGCATGACGGGGCTGATGACGTGCAGGCCGTGCGAGCGCCCAATCTGGTCGATGTGTGTTCCGCGTGGGACTAGGTCCCAGGCGACACCAAGGAGCCCAGGAGCTCGAGGGGCGATGTAGTCGAGTGAGTTGAGGAGGAACTTCATCTCGTCGTTGCTGCCCGGCGCAAAGTCCAGCAGTATGCGCCTGTGGACTCCCTCGGCGCGTGCGGCCAGGAAAACCACTTTGAGACCTCGAACTACGTTCTTGCCGTGCGACTGTCTCCGACCCGTTTTGGGAGCGGCGCCACCAGGATGTCGCGCGACCGTGGCGTCGTCGCCTCCTGTGTAGTACACGTCGGCGTCTGGGTCGGACCGCCGTATCCTCACCACCTCGCCCGTGTTCTTGTCTATGAATGGCGTTCCGGGAGCGTGTTTCGACAGTGGCGCGGTGACGACCCCGTCGCCGTAGACCAGACGTTCTTTCACGGGGTGCGTGAACGATCCAGGGCCGTCCGGGTCGAGCAAACCGAGTTCCCTAGCGGCGGCGAGGGCTTGATCCCGGAACGTGTCTCGGACTTGTTCCCATGCTTGCGCGCCGACGGTCTTTTTGAAGTACTGCCAGTGGTGACGCTGCGGCGGTCTCCGAGGCAGTTTGGGCTCGGTCGGATAGCGCTTGTGATGCCACCGGCGAACCGCCTTCCAAAACGTCGGGAGATTGGCCTCCGTCTTACGCGCAGTGGTGAAGACGTTGATCACGCCGCCGTAGAGCAACATAGCCCAGGGCGAGTAGAGCGTGGGCCGTCCGGGTACGTTCGGAGAGCGCCTCGGCAGCGCGTTTGCGCAAGCCGCCAAGATGTCGGACTTGGCGAGGGCTTCGATCAGTTCCCGGTGTGATACAGGTCGGTCCTCCGGTCCCACTGGTCAGTCCTCGACGGCTTCCCAGTCGTCACCGACCAACAGCGCAGTAGCGTCCAGACTGGTCTTGCCGAGCCGGCGGGCGACTTGGCGGAGCGACGCGCCTTCATTGAGGAGTGTCTTGCCGCGCCAGGCACGAACAGAGTCGGGCCTGATGTCGGGCTCGTCACCCAGCCCGGCGCGAGTGAAGATCGTGCCGATGGCATTAGAGAGCGTCGAGCGCCGCCCTCCGAGACCCTTCCCGCCGTAGACGACGTGTTCCTCTGGGGCGAAGTCGACGCGAGCAAGATGGTCTGAGAGGCGGCTGATGCCCCAGGGGCTCAGAGGGACGGTCCTGGTCTTGGTTCGGGGCCCGCCGGGCATGATGACGAGCCCGTCCTCGGGGTGAACGTCATCGCGGCGGATAGCCGTGAGCTCGGTCGTGGTGGCGCCCGCCTCCGCCAGCGCCCAGATCGCCGGGTAGCGGGTCCCGTCCCAGTCGTACCTCGATGCCCACCGACACGCCTCCACTTCGTCGGTCGTCAGTGGCCGAAACTCCAGGGTCGAACGCGGCGGCAGCGGCAGATGGACTGTGGGGTCGTGCTCGAGGCGGATGACGTCCAAAGCTCGTAAGCAGGCGAACAGCTTCCGAGCCGACGAACGACGACGGTGCTGCGACCCGACCGCCGGCAGTCCCCCTACGGCGTCACGAGCTTGCAGGAACCGGCCCACAAGGTCGTTGGTCAGCTCGGGCACCGATCCGACGTCGTGGCTTGCTGCCCAACCGGTCAGGTCGTCCCAGTCCCGGAAATAGGTTTGGAGGCTGGACTCGATCAGGTCGCCGGTCCGAACAAGGAGATCCTTCGCCGTGCTCACCGCATCGCCGAACGGAATAACGTCCCGGTTCATCGACACGTGCCGCATTGCGACTGCCAACAGCCGCAATGGCCGCTCACAGCCCTCCAGGCACGTGCAGTAACCCTGAAGGGCACACGCGGCCCGACCGCACGCCTGCGGAGAGGCGTTGGCCGTGCGCTTGAACGCACTGCAGCCAAGGTCGGAGTTGGGAGCCAACGGGCACGCCTTCGGAACTCGACGGACAAGGAAGTGAGATGTCCGGAAGTTCCGCCCCGAAGGTAGATGCGGGTGGTGTCAGCCCACGTCGCTAGCCCACGGCGACGACTGCTTGGACCGACCCCGCATCGCGGTGCCGTAGCTGGGAGAGGAGATGTGTTGTGAGAAGACACGTTAGTCGAACGCGCGTTCCCCGTGGGGGACCCTACTCGGACTCGGCGAGCCCGGGAGGCTCGCTCGTCACCTCGATCCGCCACTCGAGAGTCCGCTCGTCGGGGCCCGACGGCTCCCACCTGTTCGCAAGTTGAATACCGAGGTCGAGGGCATCGGCCCCTCGAATCGCGTCGAGTACATCCTCGAGCCTCAGAACAAGATCGGTCTTCACCGGGAATCCGCCGACCTCCGGCCGCCCGGAGTAGCCGCCAGCCTCGAGGAGCGTCCCGGGTGCGATCTCAAGGGCGTCTTCAAGGGCTCGGACTTGCTCGACACCCAGATCGACTCGTCCGTGCTCCCAACGCGAGACGGTCGTCCGGGGGACGTCACCGAGGCGATGGCCCAACTCCTCTTGGGTCAGCTCGCCTCGGGCACGCCTGATCGCGGCGCCGAGAGCCTTGAGTCGAGAGCGCGCGGCGGGGTCAGTATCGTGGTACATGTCAGTGCCCTCCAGAGGGGTGCTGGCCAGGCCCCGGGGTGCGCTAACACCGCCGGGGCCACCTGGTTGTTGTCGTACGTATACTAGCTGTCCCTGTTGCCAACAGTCAACTGGCTACTCTTCGTACGTGGGTCGGAGAATCGACACCGAGGATCTGCTCGACGCGACGGAAGTGGCCGCCATGCTCGGACTCGCCCAACGAACAGCCGTGTCCGTCTACCGAGCCCGCTATCCCGACTTTCCTCGACCTGCCGTTGAGAAGGGCCGCTGCCTGCTCTGGGAGCGAAGCGAGATTGAACAGTGGCTCAGGGGCCGCCGACGGTGACGTTGGAGTAGCCGGGGGTGACCTGCAGGGTTTGAGGTCCGGGCATCAAGTAGCTGGAGAAGGTGCGGGAATAGAGGTCCGTTGACTTGATGCTAGCCGTCGGGGTGCGGATCCGTTGAATCGGACGGTGATCGGAGAACCCTTTTGGTTGTAGCTGTTCGTGGAGTTGACGACTGCCAAGCTCCGCCCGCCTGAAAACTGGAAGCAGGAGTTCAATGCGTCGTCCGGGTTGAAGGCTACGGTTACGGCCTGGCCCTGGTTGTATTCAGGGCAGGCCGTGGGCGCTTGGCACGGTCGGTTCTGCCGGTGCCGACCAGCTCATCCCATCTGCTGATGTCCAAGTCTCCCGTCCCCCTCCTTGCCGAAAGACCCCGCTGATCTGGAATCCGGTGAGTTTGACCCTGACTGACTGGAATATGGCGGCTGGTCCCGGCACGGGCTCGTGGATCCAAGTCGTCCCGTTGGTGGAGGTCCAGACCATGTCGCTTTCGCCGTAGGCCGTTACGGGACCTCCCGCGTACTTGTTGTTCAAGATGGCGATGAACCGCCCGTGGCCGAAGACGACATCTCCGACGAGCAGGGCAGAGAATGCTTGGGGTAGCACCACGGGGCGCCAGGTAACGGCGTCGGGTGATTCCCAAAGGTTGGTGGACTCGTCGGCGTTGAACAGGAGCAAGTTGTGAGGGCTAGCCACCAGCGTCTCGCCGGCGATGCTTCCGGTGGGTGTGGCACCCCACACGACTGACCAGTGGGCGCCGTCTGTTGATGTCCACACGACTGGGTTGCAGCCTCGCTGGGCGCAGATCGGTAGTACCGGGTGGGAGCCGGCTGGGAAGTCGTCCCCAGCGGCGACCTCCTTGTTCTGGTATCGGATAACCGAAGTGACTTGGGACCCTGGAGGCAGACTGGCTGTGACTGCGGTCGGAGTCAACGTCGGTGACGTGGTCGAAGCGGCAGGCAGGTCGCTCGCCGGGGTTGTCCTCACCTTGGTTGAACGCGACCCCGGTAAAACGAGGACGCCGAGGGCGATGGCAGCCAAGCCCGTGACGGCTGCTGCCGAGAGGCCAGCGCTCCGGTGGCGCGCACGCCGCCTTCTCGCAGCGTTGTGAACGTCATCCACGGCGACGGGCTGCACCCGGTCAAGGGCGTGGCGCATTTGCGACGATAGGTCATTCATCGGGCGATACCTCCAGGTTAGCTCGCAGCTTGGCCAGTCCCCGCTCCATGTGATTTTGCACCGTGGTCACCTTCACCCCAAGGAGGTCTGCCACCTCCGCCAGAGTCCACTCATGACCACAGATCAGCATCACCGCGACCCGCTGACGCTGAGTCAGAGAGGCCAGAGCATGGGCGAGCCCGGGTTCAACCCAGGGCTCGGACCAACCGTTCGTGCCGGGCGACACTCGGATTCGCCGAAGTCGTGTCCGGCTCCGACCGACACGGAACAGATACGGGACGGGGTGTCTTAGCTCGCCGAGCCGATCCAGGTGTTCCCACGCCCAAGCCAGCGCCTCCGCGGCAGCCTCGCGGCCACGCTCAGGACCGTACGCAGCGCTGAGAGCGACCCGTAATCTCGGCTCCACGGTCTTGTACCACGCGGTAAACCCCTCGGCCCCGAGCAGACTCCTCCCCGAATCCGTGAAGGTCACGTCATATAGAGCCACACGACCGATGTTGTTACCACGCGAGCACCGAAAATCCGATCTGCGTTGTAAGTCGGCCGGATGGACGAGATCCAGAACCCGCCCGGAACGACGGATCTGGTGCGTGACGGTGGGACAGGGTCGCCCCGACGTTCCGAGATCCGCCATGACGCGTTCCAAGCGCCGCTGCTATGAGCCGCTGACCTGCCACTATGAGGTTTCCTACCGGCCCCACGTCCCCGGGGCGCTGAATAGTAGCTCGGCCCCGAGCTCGGAGAAAGCTTGCCGGCGATGTCGAAGGACGCGCCTCTCCAGTGGGGCAGGTGACGATGATCGCACGAGAAGCAGGAGAGCTGCAGAGAGGTAAGGGTAGC
>DAHYHI010000045.1:0-5240 GCA_027391075.1 Acidimicrobiaceae bacterium
GCGGATCACCCGCCCCGCTTCAAGCGCGAGGCGCATGGCCGTGTACATGGGAACCGACAGGGCAGTCCGCTGCGCCCAGTCGATGTCGGCGGGATCGATCGCCTCGACTGCGACATCAGCGCAGCGCACCTCGTGGCCTGCCGCCCGAAGCGCCGCTGCGGCGCCCGCAACGGACAAAGGCTGATGTCCTAGCTCGTAGGTGGACACGAGGAGAACTCTCACCCGAGGATTCTACCAACGAACGAAAGCAGCAACCCACGGAGCCGACCGACCGACCAGCTGTGCGCCGGGTATTTTCAGGGAGGGATTGTTGAGAAGAATACGGGCCGTGTATTAACGAACGTCCCCCTCCGACTCCGGCGTCGTGCCCATTTGGGCAGCGAAAAGGAGCCCTTCGAGGTCCTCCTCGCACGGTCCGCAGGCGATGAGATGGGCGGCGATCCCCGGGAAACGACGGGCTGCCTCGTCGCCTCCCGCGTCGACTATTAGATCGACGTACACGTGCAGAAGTCGCAGCGCTTCGTCGCAGCCGACGTCGCGTGGATCGGTGCGCAAGAAGCGGTCAAGCTCGTCCCAGCCAGTCACGATACCCCCTCTTCGCCGTCGAGTTCTCCGGTCGGCGTCGTGTCTTTCAAATATCCGTTAGCGACAAGCTCGGCACGCAACTTACGGCGAGCGTCGAACATCGACTTATAGATGGCGTTGCGGCTCGAACCCAACTGGAAGATGAGCGCGTCGATTGGTACGCCGTCGACGACCAGAGCAACGAACACCCGCCGCTGATGGTGAGTGAGCTTGTCCGTAACGGCGCGGCGCAGCGCGGCGATCAGCTCCACCTGGGCGGCGTGGTCATCTGGGCTGATCCCGAAGCGGTCGGGGATGCGGCCCCAGTCGCTGTCCTCGAGAGCGACAGCGGGTCGCTGCCAGAAGTGGCGTCCGAGCTTGGTAGACACCTCGAAGATAACGAACTTGTAGGCCCAGGTGCTGAACCGGCTCTCCCCTCGGAAATCGTCAAGTTTTGCGAGCACAGCGACCATGGCATCGTGGGCTGCCTGGTGGGCTAGGTCCTCCAGCTCGGGGCCAACGAAACTATGCCGGCCTCGCCTCCGTTCGAGTTCGGCGTGCGCCGCCCGCAGCAGCATTCGGTGCAGTTCGGCGAGCGCTTCGGCGCGGTTACGACTGTCCTGCGCGAGGCTCTCCAGCCACCGGCGCGTATCTGGATCAGTCAGACGACCACCGGCGACCGGGCCGTGCGCTGCCGCTAATCGCTCGTGGTCCGAGTGGCTCGGGTATGGACCGGGGAGAGCCATTACCACTCCGATCCTAGGGACTCGCGTAGGTCATGTGGGTCCTGCAGGAAAACCAGAGGTAAGCCAGAGGTAAGACAGTGGCCTCCGGATGTCACTAACGACGTTGTGAGCGATTCGATCCGTCCTGTTGAAGACTCGGTACGAGTGCCCACGATGTCATTGCTCAGGCCAGGCGACCCCTTCCCCGCCTTTAGTGTTCCTCGAGCCGGCGGGGGGTCGATCCGCCTCCCCGGCGACCTCGCCGGCAACTTCGGCATCGTGCTGTTCTACCGGGGCAGTTGGTGCCCTTATTGCAACGCCCAGCTCCGCGCCTTCCAGCGAGCCACTGACAGCCTGGCAGAAGTCGGCGCCAAGGTCTTGGCCTTGTCGGTCGACGACGAGGCGACTACCGCTCAGCTGATCGCCAAGCACGGCCTCGCCTTCCCGGTCGGCCACAGCGCCGACGCCAGGGCAATCTCCGAAGCAACCGGCGCGTTCGTCGACCCCGACAGGGGGTTCCTCCAATCCACCGGGTTCATCCTCGACTCTGACGGCCACGTCGTCATCAGCGTCTACTCGTCCGGAGCGATCGGCCGGCTCGTGCCCGAAGACACCGTCGGCATGGTCCGCTACCTCCGACAGCACAGCGCAGCATCTTGATCCAAGCACCTCCCAACAAACCCAAGCCGCTCTAGGAGCCAGCCTTCGAATGGCCTCTCTAGCCGTCGCGCAATCGGTGCCGGCGGGCAGGGCGCAACCGAGCGCAACCATCTGATCCATCAAAGGAGAACCAGAATGCACAAGACACTTCGTCGATCCGCCGTTGCAGGTACCGTAGCCGCGCTCGCCATGCTCGGCACCGCCGCCAGCGCGGGCGCCCAAGGCGCCCCTGCGACGCACCCAGGCCCCCCGATCGGGCCGCCCGGAGCTACAGGACGGGGGCGGGCCGTGTTCGTCCAGACCGACAACCCGTCCGGCAACGCGATCGACGTCTTCTCCGAGCACCGCGACGGGCGCCTGTCGCTTCGCCAGGTGGTTTCCACCGGCGGCCTCGGCGGCCAGGCCGCCGGCTCGGTGGTCGACCATCTCGCCTCGCAAAGTTCGCTCGTCTACGACCCCGCCGACCAGCTCCTCTTCGCTGTGAACGCCGGCAGCAACACCCTCTCGATGCTCTCGACCCAAGGACGCCAACTGCGTCTGCTCCAAGTAATCAGCTCCGGTGGGGCGTTCCCCGACAGCGTCGCTGTTCACGGCAGTGTGGTCTACGTCTTGAACGCCGGAGGTTCCGGTACCCTAAGCGGCTACCGCGTCTTCGGCCAGCGGCTCATCGCACTTCCAGGATCGGCTCGCAGCCTCGGCTTGTCCAACAGCACTCCGCCGTTCTTCCTCGACTCGCCCGGCCAGGTCGGCTTCAGCGCGGACGGCTCCAAGCTGATCGTCACCACTAAAGCAAGCACCAACTCCCTCGACGTGTTCGCCGTGAACGGCCTCGGATCGTTGTCGGCCACGCCGACGGTGACCGCCGATCCCGGTAACGTGCCGTTCGCGTTCACCGAGAGCCCATCGGGACAGCTGGTGGTGGCCGAGCCAGGACCGAGTGCCGTGCACACCTACGGGTTCTCGGCCGCCGGAACGCTCACCAGTTTGAGCGGGTCGGTCCCTGACGGCCAAAAGGCAGCCTGCTGGATCACCGAAGCCCGCGGCTACTATTACGTCGCCAACGCGGGGAGCAGCGACATCAGCGCTTACACCGTCAGCCCGAGCGGCACCCCTGCGCTGGTCGACTCTACCGGCATCGCAGCGACGACCGACACCGGGTCGATCGATCTGGCCGCATCCAGCAACGGGCGCAACCTGTACGTCGAGGCCGGCGGCGCCGGTGCAGTGGACGAGTTCAAGGTTAACGCCGATGGATCGCTGACTGACCTCGGCAGCGTCGCAGGCCTCGGCGCTGGTATCGAGGGCATCGCTAGCAGCTGACACATGACGACGTATCGCAGGGTCGAGGTCGAGGGTATCGATATCTTCTATCGAGAAGCGGGCCCCGCCTCTGCACCCACCATCCTTTTACTACACGGGTTTCCGTCCTCTTCACGCATGTGGGAACCGCTCTTCACCCGGCTGGGGGATTCCTTCCACTTGGTAGCGCCGGACTATCCCGACTTCGGGCACAGCGAAACGCCGGACCCGGGTCAAGCCGACATCCAGACAGACCTGTTCTTCGATTACCAAACGAACGTCGCGAGCTACCCCGCATGGCAGGAGTGGCTGCGAGCCACTACCGAAAGGAACATCTAAATGTCAGCCATCCGCCACCACTACGTCGAGATCGAAGGCCTCAAAGTCTTCGTGCGCGAAGCCGGCGACAAGGGCCGCCCGACGATCGTGCTGTTGCCCGGTTACCCGTCGAGCACCCGCTCCTACATACGATTGATCGACCGGCTGTCACCGCACTGGCACGCGGTTGCGATCGACTACCCCGGTTTCGGTAGCAGCGACCCGCTGCCCGAATCGCCGACCTTCGACCGCCTGGCCGAGATCACCGGCAAGGCGATAGACGAGCTCGGAATCGGCGACTACGCGATCTACATGTTCGACTTCGGAGCGCCGGTAGGGTTTCGCATCGCTTTGAACCACGACAGGCGAGTCCGGGGAATCGTCACCCAGAATGCCAATGCGTACGTCGGCGGGTTCGGGCCGGGCGTCTCGGCGCTGAGCAACTGGTGGCAAGACCGCAAAGCAGGTCAGGCGACAGTCGACGGTTTCGTCAGTTTGGCCGGCACACAAATGCAGTGGCAGGCCGGCGCTCGCGACGCCGAGCACATCGACCCAGAGCAAGCCCTCGCCGACCAGCTTGTTCTCGACCTGCCAGGACGCTCTGACTACATGAAGGCGCTGCTCTGGGACTACCAGACCAACCCGCCGCTCTACCCCGACTGGCAGGAATGGCTGCGCCGCCGACAGCCCAAACTGCTCGCCGTGTGGGGTAAGAACGACCCGTTCTTCATCGCTCCCGGAGCCGAGGCCTATCGGAAGGACGTACCCGACGCCAACGTCGTTCTGCTCGACACCGGCCACTTCGCCCTCGAGGAAAAGGCGGACGTGATCTCAGGACTGACCCACAGCCTCCTCACTGACGCCTTCGCCAACTGACGAGCCAACCAGACAGCCCGTCCAACCAAGGTCCGCCTATGAGGCCAGGTAGTCTTCCAGGGCATCTCGAGCTAGGAACCAATGACGACGTCGAGGGTTGCTTCTGCCGCCCGAAGGGATGCCTCGACCTGAGCCGGGCGCTCCCCCCGTGCGAAGACGAAGCCAAGGTAGCGGTCTCCTTCGGGCAGCGGGACGACGCGACGGCCGATTGGGATCGTGATCTCGAGCCCCGTTACACCCTCAATGCGACGTGCTTCGGCGAGTCCAGAGACGCTCCGCAGCACGCCTTCGGATCGGATCGGAAGCATCATCACACCGGACGAACCTTTTTCCCTCGACAGCCCGCCTATCCCAGCTCCGATCGCGTGGCGCAGGATCAGCTCCTCGAGGCTGATGCCCGCCCCGAAGCGAAGCGCACGGGAGCAGAGCCCCCCGATTGAGCGCGCGGCAACCTCCAGAATTCGAACGTCGCCGGCCGGCCCGATGCGGACCTCGGCGTGGAGGGGACCCTCGCGCAGCCCGATCGCAGTCGCCGCGTCGGCGACGAGCCGCTCGATCGCAGCCAGTACCTGCGCCGGGTGTCGCGACGGGGTCACGTAGATCGTTTCCTCGAAGTACGGGCCGTCGAGAGGGTCGGGCTTGTCGAACACCGCCAGGATCTGCAGAGCGCCAGCCACGAGGATCCCTTCTACTGCGACCTCGTCGCCGGGAACGAACCCCTCGACGAGCAACGTCTCATCACTGCCGACGAGGGCCCTCACCCGCTTGAGCGCGGCCGCGAGGCCGGACAGGTCTTCG
>DAHYHI010000083.1:0-6056 GCA_027391075.1 Acidimicrobiaceae bacterium
GCCCGGCTCGGCGGCTGCGGGATGGTCGGTGCCCGACACCCGTCTCCTGGCCACCTCTGCGAGCCTCGGCGTGTCGTCGGGGAACGCCGCGAAGTGTGCGTTGAACGCCGCCTGGCGGGCGAAGCCGCGGATCCGGTCGGCCAAGGCCTCCCGGGTGGCAGCACTAACCGAGGAGTCCATGCCCAGCTCGGTGGCAATCGAAAGCGCGTCGTAGAGAGCCTTGGGCAAGCGCAGCGACGTCGCCTGAAGCGGTCCCTCCTCGCCCAGATCACCGAGCGCCTCAAACAGCTCCTCGAGTGTCGCGCCCACCAGCCAACCTCCTCACGTTTTTTGCAGTACATAGTGTACCGCATTGTAGGTGTGTTTGCTCGGGCAGCGGACGCTCCTCCACGTGCTGCGCATCCGCCTGACGCCGGTGCACGATTCGATGCCCGTTCCCAAGGTACTATGCGGTTGAGCACATGAAGGTGGTAGGCTTGGATCATTGGAGGTCGCCTACCAGCAGTACTTCTCGGACTTGCTCGACCTGGACATCGAGGTCGCTGGTGAGATCCAAGCTCTCATCGATGCCCTCGCAGCTCACTGCCGCGAGCTTGGTGACCCGGAGTCGCACCCGGTCGTCACGTCACGGTTGGGATTGCGAGCGCTTCGCCGGACACCGCCGACGAGCGTGACGCCGTGTGCCGAGGGCCCACCGGTGATCAGGGTCCTCTACGGTTTCGTCGCTCCGGCCCAAAGGGAGATGCGAGCGGCGCTGCTCCTCGGAGGCGACAAAACCCGCCTCGGTAACCGTTGATACCCGACCAACCTCGCCGAAGCCGAACGGCGACTCACGATCTACGCCGGAAGGCAGCATCGGAGGATCGTGAAATAACCGGACCACGACCGATGCGTAGGACAAGCAGAGAAGATCAGAAGATAACCGACGCTCACCAGGGCCTTCCCGTCGACGACCGCCACACCGACGCCGAAGCCGGCGACGGACGCGACCATAAGGAAACTGCTGCCTCACCAGCTGCGCTACGGGAACGGATCCTCGCCGACCCGGCGGGCAAGGCCACCTACGAACGTGCCAGCGACGAGATCGAGCGCCACCAGGCAAGCCTAGCGAAAGTCCGAAAGTTGCGGGCCCTCGCCCAGGCGACCGTCGCCGAGGCGATGGGCATGGACCAAAGCGAGATCTCCCGCCTCGAGCGGCGCACCGACCTGCTCCTCTCCACGCTGCGCCGCTTCGTCAACGCCACCGGAGGAGAACTCCACCTCGTCGCCAGCTACCCTGACGGCGACATCGAACTCCTAATCGGCAGGCCGCCACCCGAGGACAGCGGTGCCCAGCCATTGCTCGACGCGTGAGTCGTGCCACATTCGTGCCACAACAGCCGGTCAAACCCGGTCCCATCCGGGCGCACACGGCCGAACCAAAACGATAGCTGACCAGCCCGAACACGCGAAACACCAGGTCGCCGGAGGGTGCGACAGCCCCTTCCCAAGCCGAGAACGCGGGTTCGATTCCCGTCGCTCGCTCTCGAAGAAAGCCCTGCTAGGAGGCTATTTCCGGCTTGTTCGGGAGGACCCTTTGGCGGCGTCCTTCGCGCGATATCGCGCGGGTGGCGGGTGGCGGGTGGCGGGTGGCGGGTGCGTACTGCGAGCACTGCCGGCCTGGAAAAGCGAGGCTGACTTCCTCTTCACCCAGGTCACGTGCTCCTTGAAGGATCTCATCGAATGGCGATCCTCCCTAAGGGCCGGCGACGCGCCGTCACCTGCAGCGGATCATCGCTGGCGTGGATGGCCTTCCCCACCTACTCCGGTCGGTGACTGTGCCAGGAGCCGTCGTGGCCCCGCAAGTCGAACCGTTCGACGACCGGTCGGTCTCCGGTGGTGCCGATCACCTCTCGAAGTCGCGCCTTGGGAGCGACCAGAAAGACCTCGAGGCGCAGACCGTGGACTTCTGGGTTGGCGACCATCTCAGCTTCTGTGCCGTCCTCGTAGACCACGCCGAGATGCTCGAGCGAGGGTTGGCAGCGCACGAAAATCCCTCGTGGCCCTCGATCGGGGTTGCCGCGGGGATTACCTTCAACAGGTCGAGCCCCACAGCTTCGGGCCGCCCATGCCACCGTTGTCGATGACTCCCGCCGAGTCCTCGGTTCGAAGCATCGTCACGTAGTTTTCGTCGTCTCCACGGGCGGTGAGCGTCCAGCGCACTCCGTCGTCAGTGGCGCCGTCGGCGATCACACGTTCCGGCTGGGCTGGGGTGGTGGCCTGGTCGACCCCGGCGAACGCCCCGGCCTGGGGCGTGGAACTGAGCCCGATTTCTCGAGCCGAGGTGTGGGCAAGCATCACCCCGCAGCACAGGCGGTAGACGAACATGACGTCGACGACCTCGAATGGCTCAGGCTCCTCTACCGGGCTCACGGCGAGCACTCGGTAGCCGACCCGGCCGGCAAGAAGACACCGGCACGTCGGGCATCGAGGGCCGTCCCGGGTTGTCTCGACGCTCACCCCTCCAGCCTCGGCCGCTTCCGATGACAGCTGGCCGTCCAGCAAGGCGATCACCTGCTGGCGAAGCCGGACTACGTCAGCGCCCAGCGTGGTCCGTACCTGGACGGCAACACCCTCACCCTCGTGGACCAGCCCGAGGAGGATGTGCTCGGTGCCGATGAAGTTGTGATTGAGCAGACGCACCTCTTCCTGAGCCAATACCAAAACCCGGCGGGCACGATCAGTGAAGCTTTCGAACACGCTCACCGGCATTGCGCCCGGGAGCCGCCCCCGACGCCCGCCATGCCCACAAGCCGATGGTTGACCGAGCACGCCGCCGCGTCTCGCCGCTGCACCCTGAGAAGAGTATCCCCCCGAGAGCGGTCAAATTGCGTTGCACTATCCAGGTTGTGCATGGCACAATGTTGAGGTGAAGCCGATCCGGTTCACCCGCTCCGCCCGCAAGCACCGGATCGGGAAGGCTCACGCCCTTCACGTCATGAGCACCGCAGAGCCGGTCGAGGACGAAGAGGGCATCGGCTGGATCGGACAGGACGATCGGGGCGTCGAGTTGGAGATCTACCTGCTGGAGCGACCCGACGTGCTCCTCGTCATTCACGTGATGCCCACTGAGCTGCGGAGGAGGAAGTAGATGACCCACCAACGGTTCACCAAGAGCCAGGTCGGTCCCGACATCGATCTCGACGCCGAGGAGGTGTACCTCGACGACGGCACTCGGCTGACTGAGGCCCGAGCAGCCGAGATGGCGGAGCGCGCCATGTCTCGGGTCCGGGCTCGGCGGGCTGGCCGGCCGTCACTGACCGGCGAAGCGGAGAAGACTCCCAACCTGACTCTTCGGGTCACCCAGAGCACCCGGCGCGCCCTCGAGGAGATCGCCTCCCGTCAAGGCCGGCGGTTGGCCGACATCGGTCGGGATGCCCTCAACGAGTACGTCGCCCGGCACCGAGAGGCGTCCTGACAGGCATCGCGGATCCCGTAGCGGGATCCCTAGCAGGAACCATGCCCTATGAGGAACCATGGAGGTGTGGCGATCTGGCCCGCGTGGGCGACGGGAGCGGTGGAGGTCTGCCCTGCGGACCCGCAGTGGCAGTGGCTCGACGAGGGGCTGACCGGCGAGCTGGATGTGGCCCTCACCTGCTGGCTCGTTGCTCCAGTGGAACACGTCCGGTCGACGGCCGTACCCGGCTGGGCAGCCAAGCCGATCCTGGACCTCCAAGCTGGCTTCGCCGACCTCGACTGCGCCCCGATGATAGCCGAGGCCCTTGGGAGCGGATGGCACCTCGTGCCTCGGGGCCTCGACCGCCAAGCCGTGGCGCCGGTTCCTGGTCCAGGTCTTCGACGACGTACAGGCGGCCCACCTGCACCCCTATTCAAAACCCTCGTCGGTGCTCCGGATCGGTACATCGGGAACTCAGTTAGCTTCTCCCTCGTCGTGCCTGGTCGGCGGGAGACTTCTTTCTCTGCTTACTGGCTGTAGTGATAGCGCGCCTTGAGAATCTTGACTTCTGCCTCGTCGGCCCGGTAGACGAGGCGGTGCTCGTCGTCGATGCGCCGCGACCAATACCCGGATAGGTCGCCCTTGAGCGGCTCGGGTTTGCCGTTGCCAGTAAACGGATCGCGCTGGATGTCTCCGATCAGGCGTGCGATCCTCGCCGCCATCTTCCTGTTGGCGCCGAGCCAGTACAAAAAGTCGTCCCACGCGTCGGGGTCGAAGTGGATGCTTCGCACTACCCGCCGGCCAGGTCCTTAAGCTCCTCCAAGGTCTTCGCTATGCTGCGCCGACCGGACTTGTCGCGCTCGACGGCTTCCATAAGTCGTAGCGCATTGGCGGGAGACCGCAACAAGTAGATCGTCTCCTGCCAGGAGTCGAAGTCGTCAGCCGACATGAGAACGGCGTCCCCACCCTTGGAGTGGATCCGGACCGGGAGATGATCCTCGTTGACCTGCTGAATGATGGGAAAAAGGCGCGAACGCGCCTCGCTAGCGCTGATTGCCACGGTGAGGCTCTCCTTTGACCCGTACGGCCCTACCGTACCAGGGCGGAGCCGGATCCCGGTACCACTTCGAACTAAGGAGGGCGCAGTACGCGCCCAGACCGTCAACGCAGATGGGCCCCGATGACTGGCGACGAGCAACGCCGAACGGATTGCGAGCTGTTCGACCAGGAAGGACCGGCGTGCCCAGCAGAAGCTACCGATGAGGAAGATCACCGAAGTCCTGCGCTTAAACGCGCGGGCACTGTCCCAGCACCCGATCGCGCTCAGCACCGGCATGTCCAAAATGGCGGTGCTGAGTACCTGTCGCGGGCGGAGAATCTCCTCCGGCCGTGGATGACAACACCTGACAGCTTCACCCCCGGTGGGTCACCTACGGGTCACAACCGCCGAAATCCGCCAGCCCAGGTCAGCGAGCGAAGAGATCGAGCGGCGCCGGGCAAGCCTGGCCAAGGTCCGCAAGCTGCGGGCTCTCGCCCAGGCAGCGGTCGCCGAGGCGATGGGGACGCCCGTCGCCATTTCGGGGGTAGGGCCTTTTGGAGC
This sequence comes from Acidimicrobiaceae bacterium, assembly GCA_027391075.1. Taxonomy (GTDB): domain Bacteria; phylum Actinomycetota; class Acidimicrobiia; order Acidimicrobiales; family Palsa-688; genus JAJZAM01. The sequence goes on from DAHYHI010000083.1 coordinate 5,037, forward strand.
GGACCGGACTACACGCCGAAGCGGCGAGGTGAACCTAAAGCGCATGTCGAACCCGGCTGATCCGCGCAGGCGTCAGAACATCCGAACTGGCCCGCCGCGACCTACGGCTGCTATCACAAGTGAGTGAGTGCCGCCATGATGACCTTGCTTCGCTCGGCTGTGTCGATTGGCTTGCCGGCCATGCTGACGCCTCGTGGCGTGTAGATGGGCACATCGACTTTAAGAAGGATCGACACCTGACGCTCGTCGGAGGTCCGGGGCGCTACTTACAGCTCGGCGTACCTCGCGGCTGCGAAGGAGTACAGACCATAGGCCACGACGCCGGCAGCGACTAGGGCAAGCAGCCATGGGCCGACCGCAGTGTGCGCAAAGGACTGGAGCACCCCGTCGAGGCCCTTAGCCTTGGCTGGGTCGAACGCCTGGGCGGCCCGTATTATGAACACACCGATACCGATGATGATAACGGCCCGGGCGGTCTGGCCAACCTTCGCTAACCCTTCGACGACCCGGCGGGTTGAGCGGCTCATGGCTTTGAGAGCGACGTCGCGATGTCCCAACAGCGCCCGCCAGACCATGAACACTCCAACGACGACCACGACGGCACCCGCCACGCCGACCGCGAGGCGGCCGTGGCTGTGGGCCATTGCCTTTCCGGTCCAGCCGGCGGCGCTCGAGGAACCACCGGTGCCTTTGGAAGAACCGACGACCAAGGCTACGGTAGTTACGCAAAAAAAGCCGTAGAGGACGCCGCTCGCCAATGCGACGATCCGTCGGGCTGCCCCCACGGCTTGTCCACGTGACGATCCGCCGAACCCGGCAAGCGTCAGTTGCCACAGGGCGTAGGCGCCGAAGCCGACGGCCAAAGCGACAAGTAGGACGCTTCCGTAGGGCTGGCGGGCGATGGTGTGGAGCGCGCCACTCCGATTGGCAGTGCTGGTAGGGTGTCCGAAAGCTATCCGCAAGGCCAGATATCCAAGCAGCACATAGAGCACTCCACGTGCTACGAGACCCACTCGGCCC
>DAHYHI010000088.1:0-1854 GCA_027391075.1 Acidimicrobiaceae bacterium
GAGGAGGTGGTCCAATTGGTCGAACTGGTCGGGAACCTGCCCCCCGCGCGGACCCTGGACGTGGCATGCGGTACCGGGTTCTTGACCCAGCACCTCCACGGCTACGTTGTGGGGGTCGATCAGAGCCCGGCGATGGTGGCCGTCGCCCAGTCCCGTCTCCCGGCTGGCCTGGCCATCGTCGGGGACGCCCTGCACCTTGCGTTTGCCGACGGCGCCTTCGACCGGGTGTTCACCGGCCACTTCTACGGCCACCTCCCGCCGGTCGAGCGGGAGACGTTCCTGTCGGAGGCTCGCCGGGTGGCGGGCGACCTGGTCGTTGTCGACTCCGCCCTCCGCCCAGGCATCGAGTCCGAGCAGTGGCAGGAACGGGTCCTCAATGACGGCTCCAGGCATCGGGTCTACAAGCGGTACTTCACCGCCGAGCAGTTGGCCGGCGAGCTGGGCGGTGAGCCGCTGTTCGATGGCGCCTGGTTCGTCGCCGCCAAGTTTCTGGCCGCCCGCAACCGAAGGAGCCCGGCGTCAATCGGCCGAAAGTCGCACGCGTCGAAGTAGAAGCGACGCCGGTGGTCCTCGAATCGACGTGGAGCCACTCGGAGCCAGCCGCGGCGGCCTGGGCGCACGCCATGAACACAAGGGTCGTTCCGACGACACGATGCCGGTCTGTCGCGGTGACGACGGTATCGATCAGGAAAAAGGCGTGGGCTGCACCGTCCCACGCCACATCGACGAAGCCGATCAGGCCACCTCCTCGTCGGGCATACACCCAACCGAGCCTGTGGCCGTGTAGTCGTTCCGTCCAGTCGTCGTCGGTCCGGCTGTAGCCAAACGCCTCGACGTGTAGGGCCCCGAGTTCGTCGTCGCGGAACTCGCCCGGCCACTCGTAGCGGTCGCCATCAACCGTCCGCGTGTCACGGCGCTCGGTAACGTCGCTCCACCAGGTACAGCGTAGTGATCGACGCTGGCCGGCCGATGTGCAAGGTGATGGGCCCTGGGCGGACGAGAACGGGCGTACGGCAAAGATGCCCGCCCGGCCGTAGCACCCGTCCCACTTCGCTGCCGCCCCATCGGGTCGTCGACGTCTTGGAACACCATGGACGCGACGGCCATGCCCGACATTCGCACTCGGCAGCGGAAGCGCTGCTGCTTCGCCCTGAACAACGTTGATCGGGGCGGGACCAGAGCGGGCCACGGTGGCGAATGCGAACTTATTGGACTCAACTCGAACTGCGTACGACACATCAAACGCCGGCTTAGCAGCCTTCGATTAAGGGGTGACCGCCGAAAACGTCCGCAATACGGCAGGGCCCCAGAACTCTCGGACTGACGACGAGCCGACAACCTTCGAATACATTCACCTGCTCCGCGTTCGGTCTGGCCTTCGTGTCGGAGAGGTCGCCCGTAGGGCCGGCGTCACCTCCCAGTGGCTAGAGCAATTCGAGACAGGCTTAATCGTCGAAGGCATTAACTATGATCAGCTTTTGGCTTTGGTTCGGGCGACCCAACCCGAACGTCCCGAATGGTGGGATTGCGGACACGAGCACGACCTCCACCTACCACCGAGCGCTGTGCGCGGCCGGGAGCGTCACCCAGACTACTGGGCACGGATCGACCAAGTCCGAGACGCAAACCGTCGGGCCCGGGGAGAATGACCGCCAGCGACTACCAAAATCTGGTGAAGCTGTGCCAGGCGTTGGACGAGCATCGGGTCGAGTACCTGGTGTTCGGATCGACGGCGGACGTCTCGAAGCACGCCACATCCTCCGCTCATCCGTAGCGTTGGGTGTCGTGACCGAAGCCGGCCTCATCGACATCGTCCTCGAACCGAGGGGATACGAGGGGGGATACAACTACCTG
>DAHYHI010000106.1:0-100906 GCA_027391075.1 Acidimicrobiaceae bacterium
GTGGTTCGCCTTGAAATAATCCGTCCACAACACCCAAAGATGATGCTTGACCAGCTCGGCCCGCTCCTCCTTGATCAAAACAGCACGCGTCTTGAACACGTTGTCATCAGAAGCATTGAACTTTTCCATACAAGCCTTCACTGACTCCGCCTCGATGCGAGCCTGAGCAGGGTCATACACACCGCACGGCAGATCACAATGCGCGCTCACCGCCACCGGCGCACGAAAAGAGTCAACGAAAGTCAACACACGAGCTACCAACACCATTATCAGACGCTCCTAGTCTCTAGAGGGATTCGCCCCCACACCCTACTCTGGACAACGTGCAACGCAGACGAAGTGTAACTGCGCTAAGACGCCTCATTGTCACGGGCGAGAGCATGCACCCCACCTTCCAACCCGGCGACAGGCTCCTTATCGCACACCCAACCCTGCTGCGACCTATTAGGCCGGAACCGAACAGAGTGCGGCCCGGCGACGTGGTCGCGTTCTACGACCCTCGCCAACCTCAGGGATCTCCAAGCAGGCGCCTCATGCTCAAACGCGTGCATGAAAGGCGACACGGCGCGCTCGACCTGAGAGGTGACAATCCCAGCGAGAGCACGGACAGCCGGCACTTCGGTACGATCCGCGTAGCGGACATCGTCGGGATAGTCGTCTACCGCTACTACCCGGCTCAGCGGGTCGCATGGTGGCCGGGCGACACCGAGAAGGGCAGCGCCGGGGGCGGCGAAGTGGGCTCACCTCCCCCAACCAGCTAGGCGCTGGAGACGATCCAACGCTCCAAGAACTCGCTGCGGCGCTCCACCCAGTCTTCGGCGGTTATGGCGTAGCGTACGTGGTCCTCCCAGCGGCCGTTTATCTCCAAGTACCGAAGCGCCGTGCCCTCGTTGCGGAGCCCGACCTTCTCGGCTACACGATGACTCGGCGCGTTGCGGGGGATTATCGACGCCTGCACCCTGTGCAATCCGAGATCCTCGAAAGCGAACCGGCAGATCACCACGAGGGCCTCCGGGGTGTAGGAGTTCCCTGCGAGCGCCTCGTCCATCCAATAGCCGACATAGGCGTTCTGGTAGGGGCCCCGCTGGACTGAGGATAGGTTGATCTCACCGGCGAAACGGTCCCGTGTCGGACCGACGAAGATTCCGAAACCGTACCCGGAGCCGAGTTGGCGTTCCCTCTCCCTCGCACCGCAGCGGAAGGCGAACACCCGCCGGTCCTGCGTGGCGTCGGGCTGGCCGGGTATGGGCATCGGCTCCCACTTCACCAACCAGTCCCGCGCCCGGATCCGGACCTCCCGCCAAGCCTCGAAATCCCCCGCTACCAAAGGTCGCAACATCACCCGCTTGCCCATCAAGGCCAGCGGGTGACGCACCGAGGGCGGCCAGCTCACCTGCCCAGAATCTTCGCTAGAGCCCCGAGGAGTAGCGTTACGTTCGCCATGCGGGCGGTGTTGCCCATACATCCGATACGCCACACCCGCCCGGCCCACTCGCCAACACCCCCTCCTATCTCGATCCCGTACTGATCGAGCAGGGATCGCCGAACCGCCGCGTCGTCGACGCCATCTGGGACTAAGACCGTCGTCAGCTCGGGCAGTCGGTGCCCTTCGGTCGCCCACAGCTTAAAGCCGAGCTCCTCGAGCCCGTCCTGGAGGGCCCTGCCGCAGGACCGGTGACGTTGCCATGCGGCGTCGAGGCCTTCATCGAGGACCGCCCCCAGGCCTGCATGCAGTGAAAATATCATGGCTATCGGAGCAGTGTGATGATATTTCCGTGTTGCTCCTGACGTGTAGTCACCGATCATGCCCAAATCGAGGTACCAGCTTTGGGGTGTCGGAACCCGGCGTTGCCTTGCCCGCTCGTTCATCGTGAACGGCGACAGACCCGGCGAGACGCCCAGGCATTTCTGCGTGCCGCTGTAGGCGATGTCCACACCCCACCCGTCGACGTCAACGGGGATCCCGCCGAGCGACGTGACGCAGTCCGCGAGCACTAGCGCGTCGCGCTTTCCTTCGGCGACCGAGGCCACGTCGTTCTCGACTCCGGTGCTCGTCTCGGCGTGCACGAGGGCTATCAGCTTCGGCGAGGGGTGGGCGTCTAGCAGGGCCTGGGGATCGAGCGGTGTACCCCAGGCGGCCTCGACCCGCACGACCCGGGCCCCGCAGCGGCTGGCAACGTCACACATCCTCTCCCCGAAGAGTCCGTTAACTCCGATCACCACCACGTCCCCGGGGCCGACGGTGTTGACGAACGCCGCTTCCATTCCCGCCGAGCCGGTCCCCGACACTGGCAGGGTCAGCGGGTTCGCCGTCTGCCAGACCTGGCGGAGCCTGTCGATAGTCTCGTCCAAAACGGCGATGAACTCCGGGTCGAGGTGGCCGAGCATCGGCCGGCAGAAGGCCGCAGTCGCCTCAGGGTAGGGGTTGCAGGGGCCGGGCCCCATCAGGACGCGATCGCTTAGAACCATGCCTCAGATCGTAGGCAATAGCGCGAGCCTGCGCCGGTCCGCCCGAAGAGGTCCCCCCGCTCCGCTTGGGGTAAACCCCTCAGCGGTTGATGCTCGCGGCCAGACCGTCGAGGATGTCCGCTTCGCTGGTAAGGCACACGTCGAAGCCGAAACGGGCCATCACCTCGCCTAGCACGACCGCCCCTCCCACTATGACATCCGCACGCCCGTCCTCCACCCCCGGCACGCTTCGACGTTGATCGGCTGTCATCGCCGCCAGCGTCGAGCGGATCCTCTCAACGGCGCTCCGAGAGAGCGCGTAGTGGTGAAGCCGGTGCCGTTCAGTCCCGTCGATCCCCTGGTCTGTCGCCGCCATGCACGCTACGGTGCCGGCGAGGCCGATCATCGCATTCGCCTGCGACAGCTGGGGGACTTCGAGCAGTGCAGCGTCAATCTGGCGGTGCACGTAGAGCTTTGCCGCTTCGAGCTCGTCGGCGGTCGGCGGGTCCGAAACCAAGAAGCGTTCCGTAAGCCTGACGCAACCTACGTCCATCGAGTACACCCCTGTCGGGCCGGCATGTACGTCGGATCCGACTATGAGCTCGGTCGAGCCACCCCCGATGTCGACCACCAGGACCGGACCTTGCACCGCGCCGAGGCCTAGAAGGGCGCCGGCGAACGACAAGCGACCCTCCTCTGACCCGTCGAGCAGCTCCGGCCGGGCGCCCAGAACGGACTCGGCAGCGTCGAAGAACTCATCCCGGTTGGCGGCGTCACGGGCCGCCGAGGTCGCCGTCACCCGCAGGGCGCGAACCCCGTGCCTGTCAAGGAGACCCCGGTAGGCGCCAAGCGCTGCCACGGTCCTAGCGATCGCTGCCGGGTCCAATCGTCCATCGCGGTCGACGCCGGCTCCGAGACGGGTAATACGGTTGACCCGCTCTAGGGTAGTGCCGTCGGTGTCAGCTATGAGCAGTCGGGTCGAGTTCGTCCCGCAGTCGATCGCAGCCACCGGGCCAGCCGGGTGCACTCCGACAGTCACGAGCCCCAAGCCCCGGCGGCACGACCGTTGCCGGCGACAGCGATATCTCCGCGATCGGCACTGCCGAGCCGGCCGGCGACCCAAAGCCCGACCGGGTCCGGGCCGCCTACCAAGAACCACGCGTAGTGCGCGTGAAGGCACTTGACGCCCCGGCGCGTCCCCCCGACACCCCCTTTGGGCAGCGGACCGCCCCACCCCGGCGGCATCTCCGCTTGGCGTTCGGCTTCGTAGGTCCTGTGCGCCGTCTCGATAGAAGCGGAGCTCACGGCTTTCTCCGCTTCACGCACACCGCCGGCCGCTTCGAGACGGTCGACGGCTTTGCGCTCGGCCGGACCGACGAGCCAGAACCTCGTGGGCATCGGCGTGCCGTTGCGAAGCACCGGAGCGTTGTGGATGACTAACGGCAGGCCCGAGGCGTCTCGGAGGGCCACGGCGAACTCCCCGAGCGGTTCCCGACCGAGGAGTCTGGTCACGACCGCTCTGTCGTCGGTGAGGTCCGCACGGCCAGCCGAGGTCACCTCCGTGGGCGTCAATCCCCGGCGCGCCTGGAGCGGCGGACGAGCCAAGCCAACACGACAGCGACGACTACGGCTAGCGGAGCGAAGCGCTTCATCGTGGAACCGCCGGCTACGGCGAGCAGGTCGAGAGGCTCCGCCTCGGGGGCGTCAATACGGCGCGGCCCCGTCGGCTCCTTCGAGGGGCCCGCTCCGTCGGAGCTGACCTTGGAGTCCTCGCGGGACTCCGCCGAGGCGGTCTGCTCCGGCGAGGGCTCTCCGCCCTGCGACGCCGACGTGGCGGGGCCTTGAGCGCTGGGCTCGTCTCGTCCGGCGGCCAGGTCAGCCTCGAGCGCGTCGACGAACTGGCCGATCAGCTTCGAGCTGACGTCGGCGAGGACTCCCCTGCCGAACTGGGCCACCTTTCCTGTCACGGTAAGTTCGGTCGCGACGGTCACCTTGGTGGCGTCGCCGTCGGCCAGCATCGTCGCCGTGATCAGAGCGCTGGCGTTGCCCTGACCTCTCGTGTCCCGGCCTGTGGCCTTGAGCACCACCTTGCCGGCTGCTTCGTCTTTCTCCACGAAGGTCGCCGTGCCCTTGTACTGGGCTGTGATCGGCCCGACCTTGACTTTCACCACGCCCCGGTACTCGTCGCCCTCGACTTCTTGGAGTTGAGCTCCGGGTAGCATCGGTGCGATCCGCTCCACGTCTGTGAGCACCTTCCACGCGTCGGCTACTGGAACCGCGACTCGGAACTCGTTGTTCAACTCCATCTGGTCAGATCCTCTCTAGTGTCGATATCGGCTGGCTCTCCTACGCAGGGTACTTCCTCGACCAGGTCAGGCCGATTTTTGATCAGGCCCCTTGCGCCCTCGTCGCCGGCTGCGGGCAGAAGCTCCCACACTGTCGAGGACAGCCTGACGGGGTTGCGTCGTCTACCATTGTAGATGGCTACCGCAATAGGGCTCGAAGAAGCGGCCACCGACCGCCACGCTTCGGCTCCGATCAAGGGCTGGTCGCCGAGTCCCACCACGACCGCTTCTAGACCGGCCTGACGGGCCTTAGAGACAGCCGTCCGCAAAGACGACGCCTGACCTGAGCGCCACTGCTCGTTGGCGATGCTGACGACCCCGGAGGGCAGAGCACCTGCAAGGTCGGCCGCCCCGGTGACCACCCAAACAGGCCCGATGTCCGCCTCGAGAGCAGCTACCACGGACCACCACACCACGGGGCGCCCGTGCAGGCCGGCCAGCAGCTTGTGGCCGGCATCCTCGCCGGGATTGAACCGGCTTCCCGCCCCCGCAGCGAGTATCACAGCAGCGGTCCCTGCAAGCGGACGGGCTTCGACTGTCACCGGTCGGTCGACAACGCCCTGTCAGCGTGAATCGGACCTGCCTGGTCACGCAGCGACTGGGGATGCCGGCCGGCGCGCAGAGCGATGATCTCGCCGCAGATGGCGATGGCGGTCTCCTCGGGGGTGCGAGCCCCGAGGTCCAGGCCGATCGGCGCCATGATCCGCGCCAGGTCCGCTTCTTCGACGCCGGCAGCCCTTAGGCGCTCGTTGCGCTCGTCGGTGGTCCGCCTTGAACCCATAGCACCGAGGTAGCCGACCGACGTAGCAAGAGCTGCGACTATGGCCGGCACGTCGAACTTCGGGTCGTGGGTCAGCACGCACACCACATCGCGGGGTCCAAGGGTGGGCCCAACCTCGCCGAGATAGCGGTCAGGCCAGGAGACGACCACATCGTCGGCCTGAGGGAAGCGTGCCCTGGTGGCAAAGACAGGTCGGGCGTCGCAGACCGTCACCCTGTAGCCGAGCACCTTGGCCACCTTGACCAGGGCGGCGGTGAAGTCGACGGCTCCGAAGATGACCATCTTCGGTGGCGCAGCGAACGACTCGATGAACACCGACACTGCCCTCTCGCGTGCCTCGCCGTGGAGACCGTAGTGGCGTGTCACGCTGATACCGGCTGCTAACTCTCCCAGCACGTCGCGTCGAACCACCCGGTCCAAGTCGGGGTTGCCGAGCGATCCAAGGACCTCTTCGGGCGGTCCTGGACGCACGACGAGCTTAGAGCCGAGCATTTCGGGGGGTCCCTCTATAACCTCTGCCAGAGCGACCGGCCTTTCCGAACGTATGTCGCCGGCCAGCACCTCGAACATGGAGGTCACCATTCGACCGGTTCTACCAGGACCGATATGACACCACCGCAGGTGAGCCCCACCGCGAACGCCTCGTCGTCGGAGTAACCGAAGGTGCACAGCTTCGGCGTTCCCGTACCTTCGAGCACTGCGAGAGCTTCGCTCACGACGGCCCCTTCGACGCAACCGCCTGACACTGATCCTGCCACTTCCCCGCTCTCGGATACGGCCATAGCAGCCCCGGGCAGTCTCGGCCCGGACCCTTCGACTGCTACTACCCGAGCGAGGGCCACCCTCTTGCCCTGCGCCTGCCAGCGTTCGATGTCATCCAAGATCTCTTTCACGGCGACCGCACCTTCTTCGTTAGGCCCGGGCTCGACCGGGCGTCCTGGCTTGGCCGACGACGAGACGGGCAAGCTGTTGTAGCGAGGATACCGAGTGTCCCTCGACGAACACGTCTACGTAGGCGAGGGCGGCTGCCATCCCGCGTGCAAGAGGAGCGTAACCCGGTGTCGCCTTGAGTGGGTTGACCCATATAACTTTGTGAGCGACCCGCGCGAGGCGGGCCATCTCTGCGTCCATCACCTCAGGGTCACCCCGGTCCCACCCGTCGGAGCAGATCACTACCACCGCGCCCCTGGCCATGCCTCTCACACCCCACTTCTGGTTGAACTCGCCGATGCTCTCACCGAGGCGGGTACCGCCAGACCAGTCCGGGACGGCGCAAGCAACCTGGCGTAAAGCTGCTTCAGGGTCGGATTTCGCCATTTGCCTGGTGACCCTGCTCAGACGGGTGCCGACGGTGAAAACCTCGACACTGCCCGCCCGCCGGGAGGAGACAGCCGCGTGAGCGAATCGTGCCATCGCCCTTGCGTAGGAGTCCATGCTGCCCGACACGTCGAGTATGAAGACCATCTTGCGGGGACGTTCCACCTGCTCCCGCCAAGCCCTGCGAATGGGGGTCCCACCGTGGCGAATGTTGTCCCGCATCGTCGAGCGCAGATCCGGGTACCGCCCGGCGCGACGCCTCGACGGCCGGGTACGCCTAGAAGGTCGAAGATCGGTCGTCACCTTCATCGCGGAGATAAGGCGGTTCGCTTCTATCCACTCCTCCTCACTCAGACCCGACAGGTCCCGGTCGGCGAGAACCTCGACTGACGACCAGCGCAGTGCCTTCACGTCTCCGTCCGCCTCTGACATCTCGTCCTCGGCGGCTGGGTCGCTTTCATCGTCGTCAAGAGCAACGGTGACAGACTGGTGAACCTCAGTGAGAACGGCCGGCGCCCCGACACCGCCCCAGAACGCAGCGAACACCCGCCGGTAGACGTCGACATCTTCGGGACGGCGAACGAGGGTTGCCATGCCCGCCCAGTACAGCCGCTCAGGGTTCTCCAATCCCACGAGACCCGCCGCTTCCGCAAAAGTGATGACGGCCCCGGTGGGTACTGCCACGCCTGACGCTCTCAGCGCCCCAGCGAACCCGGCAAAAAGACGGCTGGGATCGGCCCCTGTCACCCTCGAAGCCCCCCGGAACCGAACAGCGCACCTGCGACTTCAGGCCGCACCGCAACCCTGTCAGCGGCGGCTCTCATCCCGCACGGCCGAGCGCCGCCTTCACCAGCTCAGCGACACCGCTAGCTCGAACGCGATTCTGATCCTCTTGGTATTTAAGGACACTGCCGAGGGTCAACTCGACGGAGCGTCCGTCGATCACGCGCCGACCCAGCGCCGCGAGCGACGCGGTCCAGTCGATCGATTCGGCTACGCCAGGCGGCTTGTAGAGGTGCATGCCGCGCAGCGCTTCCACGGCCGCGGCGACTTGGCGGGCTAGCTCCGGCAGCGCTTGGGGCGCTCGCCTCTCGATGATCGCCACTTCGCGCTCGAAGTCGGGGTGCTCCACCCAGTGATAGAGGCAGCGTCGCTTCAAAGCATCATGCACGTCCCTAGTCCGGTTGGAGGTCACTATCACCACCGGCGGCTCAGAAGCACTGAACGTGCCGAGCTCCGGTACCGTCACCGCGTAGTCGGAGAGAAATTCGAGCAAGAAAGCCTCGAACTCGTCGTCGGCGCGGTCGACTTCGTCTATTAGAAGGACCGCTGGTGGTCCATCCCGACCATCGATCGCCGACAGCAGAGGCCTACGTACTAGGAATTTCTCGCTGTAGACCTCGTCTTCGATCGTCTCCCCGCTCGCAGCACCCTTGAATGCTTCGGCAGCGCGAAGGTGAAGAAGTTGGCGGGCGTAGTCCCATTCGTAGACGGCTTGGGACACGTCGATGCCTTCGTAGCACTGCAGTCGCAGTAGTCTTCCTCCAGTCCAGGCAGAGAGGACTTTGGCTACTTCGGTCTTGCCGACGCCAGCCTCACCTTCTAGCAGCAGCGGCCGGCGTAGCGCCAAGGCCAGGAAGATCGAAGTACAAAGGGCCTCATCCGCTAAATACCCGTTAGCGGAGAGGCCGTCGCTGACCGAATCGACGGTGAGATCGCTACGTCGGAACCCACCGTCGACCGGTGACGTCTGAGAAGTCTGCGGGCCTGTCACCCCCGCAGACTACGCCGCTCGAGCTTCTTCTAGCGCACGACGCACAAGAACCTGGGCGAGATGACGCCGGTACTCGGATGAAGCGTTGAGGTCCGCAGGTGGTTCGAGCCCGTCCGACGCGTGGGATGCCGCTTCGGTCTCGTCAGCGCCCCCGGCGAGCGCGGCTTCCACGGCAGAGGCCCGAACCGGCACCGAGCCCATGTTCACGAGGCTCACGCCGGTTCGCTCACCTCGCAAGGCTGCCACCCCGACGATCGCCCAGTCCTGGGCACGTCGATTGAACTTCTGGAAGGACCATCCCGCTCCTGTGGCCTTGGGAACCGAGATCTCAGTCAATATCTCGTCGGGACGAAGGGCGGTTTCCAAGAAGCCCAGGAAGAACTCCGAGGAGTCGATCGTACGGGTACCCGTAGGACTTACCGCTGTGAACGTTGCTCCCATCGCCAGGCACGCGGCGGGAAGGTCCGAGGCGGCATCGCCGTGCGCCACTGACCCGCCTATCGTTCCACGGTGACGCACCTGAGGGTCCCCGACCTGACCGGCCACGTGAGCCACGAGAGGGGCGTGCTCGCCCACCAGGCGGTTCGTCTCGACATCCCGGTGACGGGTCAACGCTCCGATGACCAAAGCGTCACCCTCCTCACGAACGTAGGAGAGGTCGGGGATCCTGCCGATGTCGACAAGCGTCGAGGGAGCCGCTAGGCGCAGCTTCATAAGCGGAAGCAGGGAGTGTCCCCCGGCGAGCAACTTCGCGTCGTCGCCGCCGTCACTGAGCATCATGAGAGCCTCGTCTAGGTTCGACGCACGTCGATAGTCGAAAGATGCGGGTATCACTGGTCGGCTCCTTTGACTCGGCTGGTTGAAATTTCTCTGTATTTCACGCCGCCCCCGCCTTGGCGCTTTCCGCTGCGTACAACGCCGCTGCGACGATGTTGTGGTATCCCGTGCAGCGGCACAGGTTCCCCTCGATGCCCTCGCGCACCTCGGTCTCTGTCGGGTGCGGATTCTCCTTGAGAAGAGAGACGATCGCCATGACCATGCCAGGCGTGCAGTAACCGCACTGCAGACCGTGCTTCTCTCTGAAAGCCTCCTGGACCGGGTGCAGCTCTCCGTCAGCGCCCGCGAGCCCCTCGATGGTCGTGATGTCGGCGCCGTCGGCTTGAACGGCGAGCATCGTGCACGACTTGACGGACTCGCCGCCCACGAGGACCGTACAGGCGCCACATGAAGAAGTGTCACAACCGATGTTGGTACCGGTAAGGCCGACCGTCTCCCGCAGATAGTGAACCAGCAGCGTGCGTGGCTCTACGTCGTGGTCGCAGCGGGCACCGTTGACGGTCATCGAAACCTTCATTGTTCGGCTCTCCCCTTCCATGTCGAAAGTTGTTGTGTGTAGACCATACCGTTACCGGGACGTCTGTGCATCACTAGCCGGACGAGCCGGAGGAACTAGGTGCGGGCAGGATCTCGTAAGCAGGCTGCCCGGGCATCACGAGCCCGAACTGCGACCGTCCGAGTTGCTCCACATAGGAAGGCGATTGGAGCTGGGCGACCTGCCTGTCGAGTGCCTTGTTCTCTGCGGTCAACTCTGACAGTCGCCTGCTCGCAGTCGACATCGCCGAGCGCTGGGAAAGCCAGGTACGGGCAGGGATGGCGAAGAGAAACAGGATCCCTCCGAGTAACACAGCGCCGAGAAGGAGACGGACCGTGCGTCTCATCCGACAGACTTTCGTAACGCCCGGAACACGTCGCGCCCGTCGAAGGCCGCTGAATCCCCCAGCCCGGACTCGATACGTAACAGCTGGTTGTACTTGGCCACCCGATCCGAGCGGGCCGGGGCACCAGTCTTGATCTGCCCGCAGTTCGTGGCGACGGCTAGATCCGCGATAGTCGAGTCCTCCGTCTCCCCGGATCGGTGGGACATGACCGACGTGTAGCCGTACCGTGTCGCGTACGCCATCGTGTCGAGAGTCTCGCTTAGAGTCCCGATCTGGTTCACCTTGATCAGGATCGAGTTCCCTACTCCGCTTTGTACTCCGCGCGCTAGACGCTCGCGGTTCGTGACGAAGATGTCGTCACCGACGAGTTGCACCCTCTCGGACAGCCGGGCGGTGAGCGCCGCCCAACCCTCCCAGTCGTCCTCGGCCATGCCGTCTTCCAGCGAAATTATCGGGTAGCGATCTATCAAGCTTTCGTAGTACTCCGCCATCTCCTCGGAGCTGGCCGAGCGATCCTCGCCGCCGAGGCGGTACATTCCGTCTTTGTAGAACTCCGACGCTGCGGCGTCTATAGCTATGGATACCTCGCCGCCAGGCGTGCGGCCCGCTCGTTCGATGGCTTCGACGAGAATCTGGACCGCCTCTTCGTTCGAAGCGAGGTTGGGAGCGAAGCCGCCCTCGTCGCCGATCGACCGTGACAGGCCTCGATCCCCGAGCAGACCTCGAAGGGCGTGGTAAGTCTCCGCACCCCATCGAAGCGCCTCGGCAAAGCTCGCGGCTCCCAAGGGCACGATCATGAACTCCTGCAAGTCGACGTTGTTGTCTGCGTGGACCCCACCGTTGATGACGTTCATCATCGGAACCGGCAGCAAATGAGCGGAAGTCCCGCCGACGTAACGGTAAAGGGGCAGCCCTACCTCTTCAGCAGCGGCTCTGGCCACCGCCAGGGAGACTCCCAGGAGAGCGTTAGCCCCGAGCCTGCCCTTGTCGGGGGTGCCGTCGAGTTCCACTAGGGCTGCGTCGAGCGCCCGCTGGTCGAGAGCTTCCATCCCGATTACTGCGGCTGCTATCTCATTGGTGACGTTGCTCACCGCGCGAAGGACGCCCTTGCCGCCATAGCGCCCGTCCCCGTCGCGAAGCTCGACGGCTTCGTGGCTCCCCGTCGACGCGCCGGACGGAACCGCTGCCCGACCGGTCGCGCCGGAGTCGAGCAGGACGTCGACTTCTACCGTCGGGTTGCCTCGCGAGTCGAGAATCTCGATGGCTTGCAGTGCTTCAATCTGGCTCATAAGACCGGGGCTACTCCTAGGCTGCGGATGCTAAACGCTACCCTGCCCAACGGCGGCGCGGAAGCACCCTCCACACCGCTCGCTACCCAGGGTCGCCCTGCGCGGCCTTTACCTCGTTCCACAACTCGTCTGTGACGGCTACACCTCTATCAGAGGCCAGCGTCTCCATCGCTGCGAAGCGCAACTTGAATTTGGCAGCCGACGACCGCAACGCTGCCTCGGGGTCGATGCGAAGGTGGCGGGCAACGTTGACGAGCGAGAAGAGCACGTCGCCTAGCTCGTCGCTGATGGCCGACGAGCCGGCAGGGCCAGCTTCGATTTCCTCCTCGAGCTCGCGTAACTCCTCGTTCACCTTCTGCCACGCTTCCGGCGCATTGTCCCAGTCGAAGCCTATAGAGCTGGCTCTCGACTGGACCTTGTAGGCGTAAAGCAGGGCCGGCAAAGTCACCGGAATGCCGTCGAGAAGACTGGTCCTGGCCTTCTCCAGCTTCTTGGCTTCCTCCCAGTTAGGGACTTCGGTGCCAGGCGGTCCGAAAACGTGCGGGTGGCGTTCGACGAGCTTGTCGTGAATCGTCCTGGCGACGTCGGAGAGGTCGAACTCTCCCGCCTCAGCCGCGAGGTTCGCGTGGAAAGCCACCTGGAACAGCACGTCGCCCAGTTCTTCTTCAAGGTGCTCGTAGCCACCGGGATTCTCCAACCCTTCGATCGCTTCCAGCAGTTCGTAGGTTTCTTCTAGGAGGTGACGGCTCAGACTGGCGTGCGTTTGGCGGCGGTCCCAAGGGCAGCGCTCTCGCAGCAACCTGACGAGCTCTACCAACTGTGTCATTTCCCCAGCAACAGGCGACGCCAGTCGCGGGATCCACAGGCATGTCAGATGGTCCGCTTCGAAGCTGCGGTCGAGTTCCGACCAGCCCACTTTGAACACGCTCTCGTCGGCGAGGCCGAGGCGAGCCATCACAGTTACCTCGGGCCCGTCGTCGACGCACAGCTTGATGTCGGACAGGGTCATCTTGGTGTCGCACTGGCCGACGAGGAACGGGCCGGAGCTGCCGGCAGCCTCACTAGCGAAGCGATGCCCGTCGACTAAGCGGACACCGGCCGCCATCGGATCGATTCCCAGTCGCTGCCATGCGAGGTCGACAAAAGAAAGTGCTGGGATTATCTCCACGCTTAGCCTAGGGTCGTCGCGCAGCATCGCCACGGTGCGCTCGGCGACCAATGGCGAGCCGGGAACCGCGTATAGCACCGCTTGGTGTCGCTCGGAGGCTTCCTCGGCTGCAACGGCCAGCGCCTCGACTATCGACGAGTAGACCTCGCCCATCGACTCTGCAGTGTCGTAGAGATGATCGAAGGTCTCGGCCGGCGACACGAGGTGAGCGCTCGGATGGCGCGATGTCCGCAAAAACCGCCTTGTCGAAGCACTGAGCGCTTCGGTCGCGGCCAGGGAGAACAGTTTCGGGTCACCGGGGCCTAACCCCACGACGACCACCCGACCTGTCACCCTTTAGGAGCGGCGGGCGGAGTGATCTGACCGTTGGACCACGACCCGTAGGCCGGATTCACCTTGACGTGCGCAGAGTTGGCTACAGCTGTCAACTGCGACGGCTCGCTCTGAGCGTTGAGCAACGAGAGGACGCGGTCCACTCCAGGGGTTCGACCCGGAGAGGTCTTGCTCACCCGCTCCAGCACCGCGTAACCGTAGGCCGTCTTGACCGGTGCCGAGACGTCCCCGTTCGCTGCCAACTTGAGCGCGGCTGCCTGCCACGCGGAGCTCTGAGCTTCGACGCCAGCCTGGTCGTAGCATGAAACCGATCCCACGAAACCACCCGAAGCGAGGCTCTTGGCTTCGGAAAGTGTGGTGGCCGTCGCCTGGCGCAGGCACAGCTGGGAGAAAAGGTAAGGCTCGACCTTGGTGTAGGAGCTCTTCAAGGCTGACGTCGAGGCGCTGGAGGGCACCAGGGCAGCCTCGTACGCAAGGTCGTCCACGAGGAAGCTTCGAAGGGAAGCGGGGAAGCCGCTCCAGTAGCTGGCCTGGGACTCGTTGACAGCCCGTGCCGCCTCCAAAATGTCCTGCCCAGGAAGTTGGTGAGTGGCGGCCAAGCGCTGGGCGAGGATGTCGAAGTTGACGTTGTAACCCAAGATGTTCGCCACGAAAGCGCTGCTGTAGGTACCCGGACCTCCCGCTCCCAACACTCCCACTCCGCTTCCGCCTTGTGCCGTCGAGTTAGCGTTGTCGACGTCGCTGACGTACGTGGCGTTCGAGGTCCACTCGGCGAGCTGGTGGTTTAGCGCAGCGACGGATACCACCTGCCCGTTCACCGTCGCTGCGTAGGGCGACCCATTGCATGCTGATAGACCAACCGCGGCAACGAGCGCCCCTGACGCGAGCACCGCCGCCCTGAGACGCCTACGAGCGCGCGGCGCCTCCTGAGCGGCCGGCCGGCGCCGGGAGCGCACCTTCGCCAGTCGGGGGCTGTCTAGGACTTGGATCGGGAATGCGGGCAATTTGTCATCCATATTCGTCACTGCGTCTTTCTTCACGGCGTCGCCGATGCTACCGGGGGGAACAGCTCCGAAAGCAAAACGCGTACGTGCTCGACGGGATCGGTGCTCCTTGACAGAGGCACTACTAACTGGCCGGTGTCCTGCTTGTAGACGGCCTTGGGGGCGAGACGACCTAGGCGCACCGTCTGGGAAAATTTGAGCTCTACCGGAGCTATCCGGGCCGTGTACCCGCCTCCTGCCAAGCCAGAGCCGCTGGAGACGACAGTCACTTCACGTACCCCTACACGCGCACACTCGGCTCGCAGCATGGCTATGTTGAGGAGCCCGAGCGCCGGCTCGGGTAGCGGACCGAAACGGTCCAGCCATTCGCTTTCAATGTCGTCCACTGCGCTTCGGGAGCTGACCGTGGCAAGACGGCGGTAGGCCTCCAAGCGGAGGTCCTCCCTGGCGACGTAGTCGGAGGGAAGGTTTGCACTCACCGGAAGGTCGAGTTTGATCTCCGCCGGCTCTCGCAGCGGCTCGCCTTTAAGCTCAGCCACCGCCTCGGAGACCATCTGCACGTACAGGTCGTATCCAACGGCGGCTATGTGGCCGGACTGGTCTCCACCGAGCAAGTTCCCCGCACCTCGGATCTCCAGGTCGCGCATGGCTATCTTGAAGCCCGACCCGAGTTCGGTGTGCTCGCCGATCGTCTTGAGTCTTTCGTAGGCTTCCTCGGAGAGAACCTGGTCCGGCGGGTAGAAGAGGTAGGCGTAGGCACGTTGACCGGAGCGTCCCACCCGGCCGCGCAGTTGGTGGAGCTGTCCCAGTCCCAGGCGGTCTGCTCGGTCGACTACCAGCGTGTTCACGGTAGGCATGTCGATACCCGACTCGATGATCGTCGTGCAGACGAGCACGTCGTAGGCTCCCTCCCAGAAGTCCAAGACGACTCTCTCCAAGGCCCCCTCGTCCATCTGGCCGTGCGCCACCGCGATGCGGGCCTCTGGAACCAGGCTACGAAGTTCGTCCGCCTTGCGTTCTATATCAGCGACCCTGTTGTGCACATAGAAGACCTGCCCCTCTCGGAGCAGTTCCCGGCGGATCGCTTCTGCGACGGCGCGCTCGTCGTGTTCCCCCACGTACGTGAGTATTGGCTGGCGGTCCGCGGGAGGGGTGTGCAACAAGGTGAGGTCACGGATGCCGGTGAGGCTCATTTCCAAGGTGCGAGGTATCGGGGTCGCGGTGAGAGTGAGAACGTCCACGTCGGCGCGAAGTTTTTTGATCGCCTCCTTGTGGTGCACGCCGAAGCGTTGCTCCTCGTCTACGACGAGCAGCCCGAGCGCTTTGAAAGACACATCCGACGACAGCAGCTTGTGGGTACCTACGACGATGTCGACGCTGCCGTCCGCCAGACCGTCGACGACGGCCTTAGACTGGGATGGCGTCAAGAACCTCGAAAGCATCTCCACTCGAAGCGGGTAGCCGTCGAAGCGCTCGGAGAACGTCTGGTGGTGCTGCGAGGCGAGAAGCGTCGTCGGGACCAAGACAGCCACCTGCTTTCCGTCTTGGACCGCTTTGAAAGCCGCCCGCAGCGCAACCTCGGTCTTGCCGAACCCTACGTCGCCGCACACCAGCCGGTCCATGGGGCTCGGCTGTTCCATGTCGGCTTTGACATCGGCGATCGCCGTGAGCTGGTCCGGGGTTTCCTGGTAGGGGAAGGACTCCTCGATCTCGGCCTGCCAGGGGGTGTCCGGGGCGAAAGCGTGCCCGGGGGAGGTGATCCGCTTTTGGTAGAGGACTACGAGCTCTTGGGCTATCTCACGGACAGCCGAGCGTACTTTGGTCTTGGTCCGCTGCCACTCCGCCCCGTTGAGACGGTTTAGAGCGGGGCTGTCGCCTCCGCTGTATGGGCGAAGCAGGTCGACCTGGTCTGACGGGACGTAGAGCTTGTCGCCGCCTTTGTACTCAAGTAGTAGGTAGTCGCGCTCCACCCCACCGATCGAGCGTTTCACCATCCCGGTGAAGCGCCCAACTCCGTGTTGGTGGTGCACCACAAGGGAGCCGCTACGAAGGTCGTCGAAGAAAGTTTCGGAGTTGCGGGCTTTGGGCCGTGGGCGGCGGTGGGTGCGCCTCCGGCCGGTCAGGTCGCTCTCGGCTACTACAGCAACCCTGCGCTCGCGGTACAAAAAGCCCCGTTCGAGGGGTGCGGCCACTACGTGGGCACGGCCGTCGTCGAAGCCCGAAGGCCTCTCGTCCACTGTGGCCGCAACGCCGTGGGATTCGAGAAGGTCCCTCAGACGTGACGCGCTGGCGTGGCCGTCGGCGCAGACCGCAACCCGGTAACGTTCGGCTTGGAGGGCTTTGAGCTGTCCTACCAGGCGTTCGCCTCCTCCGGCTAGGGGATCCCATCCAGACGCTCCGACCGTGAGCGTGTCGGGGCTCTCCGGGGCTGCCGTGATGCTCAAAGTCGGCGCATTGGTTCGAGCCAGTAGCCGGTCGAAAGGCAGGTGCAGGCGAGGTAGGCCGTTGCTTTCGACGTTCCAGGTGCGAGCAAGGGTGGACACCAAGGAGTCCTCCTCGGCGATCAGGTCAAGCGCTCGATCGCGCATCCGGCGTGGTTCGACCAGAAGGACCAGCGCGTCGTCGGGAACCAAGTCGCCCAAGAGGTGCTCGTCGTCGGATAGCCACGCGAGCCACGATTCCATCCCGTCGAAGAAGGCTCCGTCTGCTAGTCGCTCCCACTGGGCTCGACCCCAAGGGGCGCTGCGCACCAGTTCGGCCGCCCTGGCTCGTATCTCCTGGGTGGGACGTAGCTCCCTGCAGGCAAACAGCTCTACACGCCCGACGTCAGCGTTCGAACGTTGATCTCCGACGGAGAATTCGCTTAGACGGTCCACCTCGTCGCCCCAAAGGTCGATGCGCACGGGGACATCAGCCGTAGAGCCGTACACGTCGACTATCGAGCCTCTGACCGCTATCTCGCCGCGGTGCTCCACCTGGTACTCGCGTCGATACCCCAGACCCACAAGCCTTGCGACCAAGTCGTCGAGATCCACAGTGTCGCCTTTGGAGACCACGACCGGGTCGGTGTCTTCGACGTGGGGGCCGAGGCGCTGCAGGAGAGCTTTGACTGGAGCGACGACAACCCGCGCGGATCCTGTCCCGCCCTGCGAGGCCCAGGAGCGCAGATGCCACATGGTTCTCACCCTGCGGCCCATCGTCTCTGTCGCTGGGCTGACCCGCTCAAGTGGCAGGGTCTCCCAGGCGGGGCAGACGTCTACTGTTCCCGCCCCAAGGAATACTTCGAGGTCGCCGGCGAGACGTTCAGCTTCGGAGTGGGTCGGCGTCGCTACCACCACGAGCCGCCGCCGAAGCCTCTGGGCCAAACTGGCAACGGCGAACGCTCGCGCAGCTTCGGGGACGCTCAGCACCGAGCCGGGCGAATCGATCGCAAGCTCGAACACCTCGTCGTCGCCCGAAACGTCCAGCAGCGCTCCTAGAGGTCCGGAAGCCCGGTAGACCCGGGCCAGGTCAGTCACGTGACGCATTGAACAGGTTCTGAGCCGCTGCTACACCTTCGTTGAGAATGCACTCTACGGCGTCGGCTGCGGTTTCGATGCTCACGTCGAGCTCGGCACGGGTCTTTTTCGCTGGGACTTTCAAGACGTGCTCCGCTCCGCGCTCTTTGCCTCCTGGTGGCTTGCCGATCCCGATGCGAACTCTTGCGAAGTCGTCGGAGTGAAGGTGCGCCTTGATCGATCGGAGCCCGTTGTGGCCTGCCAAACCGCCGCCCATCTTCACTCTTACCGCCCCGACGGGAAGGTCGAGCTCGTCGTGGACGACGACGAGACTTGCCAGGTCGTCTACCCCGAAGCGGCGGATGAGGAGCCTGACCGCTCTGCCAGAGTCGTTCATGTAGGTCTGGGGGAAAGCCAAGGCTAGGCGTCGCTCCCCGCCGGGACCATCGACACGAACCTCGCCGCTGAGCGAGTGGCAGCGGTCAGGGCGAAGCGCAGTTCCGTGCCGAGAGGCGAGCAGGGCTACGACGTCAGCACCGACGTTATGAAGGGTTCCGATGTAGGCCGATCCGGGATTGCCGAGTCCCACCGCGAGCACGTCCGCCGGGGTCCCCTGGCGGGCCGGCAGGTCCGCAGGGGCCAGCGGTCAGCCCTCCTCGGAGCTCGACGCTCCCTCTCCGTCGCCCGAGGTCTCGGCGCCGTCTTGCAACTCACCGCTGGAAGCCAGAACGACGACTTCGTCGCCGGGCACGTCGGCGGTGACACCGTCTGGGAGGGGAAGGTCCTCGACTCGAATGACTCCCCCAGGCTCGAGGCGGCTCATGTCCACCTCGACCGAGACGGGTATCTTCGTCGGATTGGCGCGAACCGTCAGCGTGGACAGGACCTGCTCGACGTTCGCCCGAACCGCCTTGACGGCCTCGGACTCACCGACGAGGACCACCGGAATTTCGGCGCTCACGATCTCGTCGCGGCGCACGACCTGGAAGTCGACGTGGGTGACAGTGTGGCGTACCGGGTGACGCTGGATCATCCTGGTCAGGACCAGCTGAGACTCGCCTGCGATCCTCAGGTCGAGCAGTTGGTTCGTGCCGGACTCCCCCGACAGGGCGTGGCGCAGCTCCCTTCCGTCAACGGATACAGCGACGCCCTCCCCGCCGTGGCCGTACACGACGGCCGGTATGCGCCCGGCGGCGCGCAGGCGACGTGACTCAGCTGAGCCGGTTACCCGACCCGGCGCGGCTGCAAGGGTTATCTCTGCCATTGCTCGGCTTGCTCCTAGGCTCTTTGCGGAAAGCTCGATTCTAGCAACGAGCAGGGCCCCTCATGTCTGGTTCTCGCCATCGAAGATCTGCGAGACAGACTTGTCAGAGAAAACCGCCTCAATGCAGTGCGCCACGACGGGGGCTATGGAGACGACCTCGATCTTGTCGATCTGCTTCTCAGGCGGCAGCGGTAACGTGTCAGTTACGACCACCCTTGAGATCGGGGAGTTCTTGAGTCTGTCCACGGCAGGATCCGAAAGCACTGCGTGCGTGCACATCGCCCATACATCGGTGGCACCTTTGGCGAGGAGGATCTCGGCCGCAGCACATATGGTGCCAGCCGTGTCGATCATGTCGTCCATGAGCACGCACATTCGCCCTCTGACGTCGCCCATCACGTCGAGCGCCTGCACCTGGTTAACGGCATCCTTGGGCCTGCGCTTGTAGACCGAAGCGACGTTTACAGACGGTCCCGCATGGCGGGCCGCCTGCTCGGCGACCTTGGTCCTTCCTGTATCGGGGGCAACCATCACGAAGTTGCCGTCGGGCACCTGCTGGCGAAGGTACTCGGTGAGCAGCGGAACCGCTGTCAGGTGGTCCACAGGCCCGTCGAAGAAACCCTGGATCTGGCCGGAGTGAAGGTCGATGGACATTATCCGGTCCGCCCCAGATGTGGCGAAGAAGTCCGCGACCATCCTGGCGGTTATCGGCTCCCGCTCTTTGGACTTGCGATCCTGGCGCGAGTAGCCGTAGTAGGGGCACACAGCCGTTATGCGCTTCGCCGACGCCCGCTTTGCAGCGTCGATCATTATCCACTGCTCCATCAGCGAGTCGTTGACAGACCGGCCGGGTGTCTGACCATGGGATTGCATGACGAACACGTCAGAGCCTCTCACGGACTCGACGAAGCGCGGTCTCATCTCCCCGTTGGCGAAGTCCACGATGTTCGGGTCAGCGAGCTCGACTTGGAGGTGGCTGGCGACCGAATCAGCAAGCGATGGATGGGTCCTGCCACTGAGCAGGCGCAGCTTTCGCACTGGCGTCAGGTTGATCGACGCACTCCTCTCCCGCTGCCGGCCGGCTTGTTCGTTCCTGTCTGTCACCTGCGCTCCGATCGTCACTCCAAGGCTACCTAAACAGGCCGTTGCACCGCAGCCGGCACGGCCTCTCCGGGTCCGAGGCTGACCCAAGGTCCGACCGTCGCCCCGGCACCGACACTGGCGGCGCGCCCGTAGGTCGCCTCGACACGGGCGCCAACACCAACAAGGCAGTCGACTAGGTGGGTTCCCGGCCCTACGACGGCCGACGCTTCGATCACAGTCGACCCCTCCAAAACTGTACCTGGATACAGCACGACGTCAGGCGCCAGCTCGACGGTGCAGTCAACGTAGGTTGCGGCCGGGTCGATCATCGTGACCCCTCGCCTCATCCAGACCTCGTTGATCCTGCGTCGCAGCACCGCTTCGGCTAGGGCCAGTTGGTGCCTGTCGTTGACCCCCGAGGCCTCGGCGGCGTCAGGAACTTGGAGACAACTCACCGAGAGGCCGGCTTCACGGGCGACCGCTATGACGTCGGTTAGGTAAAGTTCACGCGAAGCGTTGTCGGGACGAAGGCGGCGGATGGCCGTGGCGAGAAAGGACCTACGGAACACGTATACGGAGGTGTTAACCTCATCTATCAGCCGTTCCTCGTCGGTGGCATCACGGTCCTCCACGATCCGAGACACCGAACCGTCCTCGTCGCGTACCACCCGGCCGTAGCCGGAAGGGTCGACCGCACGAGCGCTGAGCAGGGTCACGGCTGCCCCACTGCGACGGTGAGTGCCCACGAGAGAGCGCAGCGTCTCAGGCCGCAAAAGCGGCGTGTCACCCGGGGCGACGATGACGTCGTCGCCCCGGATGTGGTCCCCCTGGTCGTCTCGATCGCTGCGTAGCACGCCGAGTGCTACGAGCACTGCGTCACCGGTCCCGCGCTGCACCTCTTGCTGCGCGAAGTCCACCCTCAAGCCTTCCGGGGCGTGGTCACCTACCACCTTTGTGACCTCGTGCGCGCCGAAGCCCACGACGACGACGACCCTGTCTAGGTCCACAGCCGACAAGGAATGCAGGACGTGGACGACCATCGGCCTTCCCGCGAGCGAATGCAGCGGCTTCGGCTTGGACGACCTCATCCGGGTACCCTCGCCAGCCGCTAACACCACTGCGGAGAGTCGGGGTTCGAGCGCCACGTCGACAGTTTCTAGCAAGCAGACGGAACCCAAGGCCACCGGGGCGACCCGCTCAAGTTTGGATGGCGGCGTCTGCCCGGACCAAGAGCGACGTTATCTCTCGATTCGCGGTCCGTCCAGCGGGTAGCCTTAAGCCGCCACTGCAGTGGCGGGTAGTTCAATGGCAGAACGACGGCCTTTGGAGCCGTATGTTGGAGGTTCGAGTCCTCCCCCGCCAGCCCCAAGTCTCCCCTGCCAGCTCAAGGCGGCTCGCCGGACCGCCCCCGCTGCCGGGTTTCGCATAGCGGCCCCGTCCTCCTACGCTCACCTGGACGTGGCAACGAATAGGCTTGTGACGACTATGACGCCCGAGTGCGTTATGAGACCGATCGGGCCGGGCAGCCTCCTGTGGCGCTACGCGGGCGACCACAGGCTTGCCTTCAGCGGGCTATCGGCCGGCCTCCTTCAGCTCATGCACCCTGCGATAGGTGCCGGGGTCGTCGAGCACTCGGACTTCTTCAGGGACCCCTGGGGAAGGATTATCCGCTCGA
This sequence comes from Acidimicrobiaceae bacterium, assembly GCA_027391075.1. Classification (GTDB taxonomy): domain Bacteria; phylum Actinomycetota; class Acidimicrobiia; order Acidimicrobiales; family Palsa-688; genus JAJZAM01. The sequence continues at coordinate 21,697 of DAHYHI010000106.1, forward strand.
TCCCTCAGATCCTCGGGGTCGTCTACCTTCCCGACCCTGAGACGCTCGGGCGGCGCATAAAGGGCTATCACCGGTCGATCCGAGGGGTGGACGCCGTCGGACGCTCGTACCGGGCGCTCGAGCCGTCAACGTTCTGGTGGGCGCACGCCACTTTCCAGTACGCAGCCGAGATGGTCGCCGACCGTTTCGACCACCGCCGCCTCTCCGCGGGCGACAGGGAGGAGCTTTACCTCGACGGGGTCGAGTGGTACCGGCGTTACGGGGTTTCGATGTCGGCCGTTCCAGCCAACCGGGCTACCTTCGCCGCCGAGTGGGACCGCCACGTCGACGAAGTGCTTGAGATGACCCCCGCCGCAGCGAAAGCCGTCGACATGGCACTACACGACCGGCACATGGAGCTGAAGTTTCTGCCCGCCTGGACAAGAGCTTTACAGCCGGGTGTCATCACCCCGCTTTTGCGCCTCGGGGCTTTCGGCGGGCTGCCCGCGCGGCTGCGACGCCGGCTGGATATCCCATGGGGCCTGCGGGAGGAGGCTGACTACCGGTTCCTCCGGTACTCGGTAGCGTCGTTGTGGCGTTGGCTCCCAGCGCAGGCGCGTTACGGCCCTGTAGCCAGTGCTGGTTACGCGGCACGCGTTCGCCGGGACAGCCATGGTCACCAAGCGCTACTCTCCGAGGCATGACAGCTACCGACGTTGCGCCGGCCAAGACCCGTTGGCGAGCCCAGTGGGCGGAACTTTTCAGCGAAGTCGTGACATCGGGCTTGTGCACCGGCTGCGCCGGGTGCGTGATCTCCTGCCCTCACGATGTCCTCGGCTACGACGACACCAACGGCGTGTACCGCCCCTACCACCTGGAGGAGGAGCTGGGCCCCGGGGACTGCGGCCACGGCGTGCGGGGTTGCACGAGCTGTACACGGGCGTGCCCGCGTTTTAGGGACTGGGAGCCGGAGGTGGACTCGTTCCTGTTTGGCCGTCCCCGCGAAGCCGGCGAGATGAGCGGGGTTGCCAAGGATGTGTTCCTGGCCCGCGCTACCGACCCGGCCGTACACGCTGCCGGCCAAGACGGTGGCCTCGTGTCGGCGATCTTGATCTGGTGCCTCGAGCACGACCGCATCGACGCGGCCTTGGTATCCAACCTTGAAGGCGAAGCCGGAACCTGGAAGGCCCTTCCCGGCCTCGCCCGCACCCGCGACGAGGTTCTCGCCGCAGCAGGATCTCGCTACACGTACTCGGCTAACACCCTCGCCTACACCAGGGCCATCGAAGCCGGTCTAGAAAGGCTGGCGCTCGTCGGAATGAGCTGCCAGGCGTCAGTACCGGCGATGATGAAGGCGCGCAAAGCCGGTAAGCCCGCTCGGAGGTTGGCTCTTTCCATCGGCCTTTTGTGCTCGAAGACTTTCGACGACGCGATCTTCGAGGAGCTTCTCGAAGCGCGATACGGTCTCGTCAGGTCTGAGATCGTGAAGATGAACATTAAAGGTGTACTGCAGGTTTGGATGCGTGACGGGGCCTACCACGAGATCCCCCTCAAGGAGGCTCACGCATGGACACGAGAGGGCTGCAAGACCTGCCCGGACTTCGCCGCCGAGCACGCCGACATAGCCACCGGCGGGATCGGCGCTTTCAACGACTGGACTCTCACCTTGGTGCGCACCGACACCGGCAGGGAGATCATCGACGCCATGGTCTCCGACGGGGTCATCGAGACCAGGCCCGGCGACGACGACCCGGGGGCGGTAGCTCTTTTGCGCAAGCTGTCAGTGGTGTCACGGCGACGCTGGCCCGACCAGGCCGTTGCCGCGCCCCGCCTGGGAGTTCCGCCACCCAAGGTCCGTCCGCCGGCCTGAAAAGGCCCACCAGGCCGGCCTAGCGGGCTGGTGGGCGCTCCTGAGGCCGGTCAGGCCAGCTTGCGATGATCCCAGGACACGACCTTCGTGACTTCGGGGGTTACTAGAACTCGCTTGGCGAGCATCGCTTGTAGAGCCTCCCGCTGAGTTTCGTCGTAGGGGCCGATGTAGCGCTCCCACACCGACAAACCTAGCTCCCAAATGGCGTCCGGATCGTCGATGATCTTCGCCGTACCGACGATCTCGACGCCCCGCAGCTCCTCGTAGCGCTCCCCGGCCTCGACTAGGAAAGTCACGCGCGGGTCGCGTTGGAGGTTCCTGATCTTCTGGGACTTCGCTTTGGTCTCGACGGTTATGACACCGTCCAAGAACCCGTACCACATTGCCACCGCGTGGATCGACCCATCGGGGTGCATCGTCGCCATAGTGGCCGTCTTGCAGTCTTTCAAGAGGGCGTACACCTCCTCGTCGGACATTTTGATCTCGGCGCGTCTGTTGGTCCCCATAGCTCGCCAGGATGCCACAGCTCGGTCGGTTCGCTCCAACCGTGCGCAGCGGCTAAGTTGTCCGTCCGCAATGGGATCGTTGATAAAGAAGCGCCGTAAGCGCATGCGCAAGAAGAAGCACAAGAAGATGCTGAAGGCCACGCGCTGGCAGCGCAGAGCTGGCCGTTGACGCCCAGGGCCTGAGCTGGCGCGCCCTGCTACGGCCGTCAGCCGGTCACCGACACGACCAGGCGGCCCTCCCCAGGGTAGGCGCCATCGACGAACCAGGTTCCTCCGCTGCCAGCCAGCCGGGGGGTCCGTCCTGTCGCGGCGGCGAGCCTGTCCCTCCAAAATGCCAGCTCAGGGAAGGCCGCCACTGCAGCCGGTTCGAGGTCGTTCATACTGTCGCCGGTGGGACCGCCCAGGCGGTCCCACGTGGCGAACACCTCCGCCGTCGCCACGTGCAACGGTGGAACGAGCAGGGTGAACTGCCTCCCCAGAACAGAACGCACGTCGAGAGGTTCGACGCGTTCGCCGATCCCGCTGACCAGAGCCCTCCCTCCGAGCATGCAGAACGGCACGTCAGCCCCCAGACGAGAAGCGGCCGCAAGGTCGCTGTAGCCAGCCCAGCGCAGGATCGCCGCGGCATCAGCTGATCCACCTCCGAGTCCAGCACCCGCTGGGATCGCCTTGCGCAGAGTGACCGAGGCGGTTCTCCCGGCCAGTCTGAGTGCCTTCCTAACGAGGTTGTCGTCGCCGCTGCCCACGACGCTTTCCGCCCCGAGACCTTCTACGACAAGTGCGTCACCGGGGGAGACCTCCAACACGTCGAACAGGTCGACCGTTACCATCTCGGACTCGATGAGGTGGTAGCCGTCGTCTCGCATGCCTGTGACTCTCAGTGAGAGGGTCAGCTTTGCTGCGGCGCGCAGCACCGTCGGTTCAGTCGTCGCGATCAACGCCGAAACCTCCACGTCCTATAAGCGATCCTGGGGAGGTTCCTGCTGCGCGCTCTGAGAGCACCGCGTAGGCGAGGCGGCCCCAGTCCACCACGTCGAGCGTTTCTGCGCGTGCCTCGGGGTTCACGCCTGCCGCAGCGAACGCTGCTGGCCCGACGAGCGAAGCTAGTGACTTGCGGAGCATCTTGCGGCGGGTAGCGAACCCGGCCCTGACCAGAGCGAAGAGGTCGTCCCTCCTGACGACGGCCGGGTCGACAGCCGGGGCGGGACGGCGGCGGATGTCCACCAGGACCGACTCCACGTTCGGTCGCGGCCTGAACACGCTTGCAGGCACTGCTGCGACCACTTTTGCCTGCGCCCAATATGAGACTTTCACCGACACTGCACCGTAGGCGGGGCTTCCCACACCAGCGGCGAGACGTTCGCCTACCTCACGTTGGACCATCACGAGCATCCGCTGCACCGACGCCACTTCGTCGAGGACGTTGGCGATCAGCGGCGTAGCGATGTTGTAAGGGAGGTTCGCTACGAGGACCCAGCCGGGCGTGGGACCGAGCACCGCAGCCCAGTCGAGCTTCATGGCGTCGGCGTGAACGACGTCGACGCTGCCCGGATAGGGGGAAGCAGCGACGACCTCCCCGAGGGCCGCTAAGAGGTGACGGTCGACTTCGATGGCCTTCACGACGGCGCCAGTCTCTGCGATCGCAAGCGTGAGCGCCCCGAGACCCGGACCGATCTCGACTACCCGGTCGCCGGGCCCGACTCCGGCGAGACGAGCCACCCTCCTAACCGTGTTCGGGTCTACTACGAAGTTCTGCCCGAGCGCCCTACTGGGACGGATGCTGTACGTCGACAGAAGCGCAGACACCTCCGTCGGTTTCAGCGTCACCGCTCGGCTTGGCCGGCGCTGGCGCGGCCGCCGTCTGGGATTGGCGTCCATCCTTGGGGGTCTGGCAGCCGAAACGCCGCCGTGGCGTTGTCCCATGTGGCTTTTGCGATCGTCTCAGGGCTGACCCCGCGCAGTGCCGCGACGGCGGCTCCGACGAGTCCGACCCAGGCCGGCTCGTTCGGTTTGCCTCTGAAGGGAACGGGCGCAAGGTAGGGGCTGTCGGTTTCCACGAGCATCCGATCTAGAGGACAGTCCTCTGCGGCCGCCTTCACGTCGTCTGCCTTCTTGAACGTTACGATGCCGCTGAAAGACACGTACCCCCCAAGGTCCAGGCATCGGTGGAGCTCTCGTAGTCCCCCGCTGAAGCAGTGAAGGACCCAGCGGTTCGGCAACGTCTCGCCACCCAGGATGTCGAAGGTCTCGTCCCACGCGTCACGAGTGTGTATCACAAGGGTGAGGTCGCGCTCGGCTGCCATCTGCACTTGGTCGGCAAAAGCTTTGCGCTGGGCTTCCCTCGGTGAGTGCTCGTAGAAGAAGTCGAGGCCGCACTCCCCGACCCCGACCACCACTTGGGGCGACCGATCGACCAGATCGGCGATCGACTCGGAGCGGGCTGTCGCTTCGTGAGGGTGCAGGCCGACGGTGGCTGACACCCCGGGGTGACGCCCTGCGACGTTGATCGCGGCGACGGAGCGCGCGCGGTCGGTGCCTATCGTGACCATCCGCGTGACGCCCGCTGCAGCGGCCCGAGCGACGATCTCGTCTCCCGAGGGATCGTCGGGTATGTGACAGTGGCTGTCAGTCCACATCTGTTCGGCTCCCGTCGGGCTCAGGCCGTCATCCGGGGGAACAGGGGCGCGCCTCTCTGAACGCTCAGGCCACCCGGGTAGCCTCCCCACTGGGCGGAGTCTGGAAGGCGTTGGGCTGTCACGTCACTTGACAGCCCGATGCGGCGCCAGATCTCCTGCGACGCCCGGGTGAGAGCCGGACTGGCAAGCAGTGCCACCAGCCGGAGAACCTCGAGGCAGTCTCCGAGGACTGCGTCCACGTCGGGCCCTGGGTCAGCCTTCCACGGCTCGGCTTGCTCCAGGGAGGCGTTCGCTTCGCGCACGAGCCTCCATGTGGCCTCCAACGCTTCGCTCGGTGCGATCCTCTGCCACGCATGGGAGGCCTGTTCGTAGACCTCCGCGGCGACTGCCCGCAGATGGCTGTCCGGGTTCGGCGCGGGCCCCACGCCCCCGCACTTGCGTTCCACGACCGTCGACACTCTCGCCAGGAGGTTGCCGAGGTTGTTGGCGAGGTCCGAGTTGTAGCGTGACACCATCGCCTCGTAGGAGAAGTCCCCGTCGGGTCCGAAGGCCTGATCCCTCAAGAAGTGGTACCGGTAACCGTCTACCCCGAAGTCGGCGATGAGATCGGCCGGCGCTATCTGGTTGAGGGCCGTCTTGGACATCTTCTCGCCGCCGACCAGGAGATAGCCGTGCACTGCGATCCGCTTCGGGGGGGCCAGGCCTGCGGCCATCAACAGTGCCGGCCAGTAAACGCAGTGGAAGCGAAGGATGTCCTTGCCGATCAGGTGGTGCACGGACGGCCACCAACGCTCGAAACGCTCGGGGTCAGATCCGTAGCCGACCGCAGTGGCGTAGTTGATCAGCGCGTCGTACCACACGTAAAAGACGTGGCTGGCGTCCCACGGGACCGGCACGCCCCATTTGATCGACGTCCTCGAGATGGAAATGTCACGCAGGCCGCCCCGGATCAGGCCTATCGCCTCGTTGCGTTTGGATTCTGGTGTCACTGCCCCTGGGTTGTCCTCGTACCAGGCGAGAAGGCGTTCTGAAAGCCCTGACAGCTTGAAGAAGTAGTTCTCCTCTGAGAGCACCTCGACCGGGCGGTGATGTATCGGGCAGGTCATACCCTCGTCGAGCTCGGACTCGACGTAGTAGGCCTCGCAGGAGACGCAGTAGAGACCCTCGTAGGGGCGTAGCTCGATCCATCCGTTGTCGAACGCTGCCTGCATGAGCTCGGCGGTCGCTTTGTAATGGCGCTCCTCGGTGGTCCGGATGAAGTCGTCGTTGGACACGTCCAGGGCTTCCCACGCCTGCCGGTAGCGTTCGCTGGTCCGGTCGGCCTGCTCCTTGGGAGTGATGCCGTTGGCTTCGGCAGCGCGTGCGACTTTGAGCCCGTGCTCGTCGGTGCCGGTCAAGAAGAACACGTCGTCGCCGCACATGCGATGCCAGCGGGCCAGAGCGTCGGCTGTGACAGTGGTGTACGCGTGGCCTATGTGAGGAGCGTCGTTGACGTAGTAGATGGGGGTTGTCACGTAGAAGCGGGCCACAGACCACGAGGGTAGGCGACGGCGGAGCCGTGCCGGCTCATTCTGTGGCTACAACGTCTGGCGGCCAGCTCCTTCATCCAGGTTCAGCGCTATTTCGTAAACTTGCCTTCGTTTGACTCCCGTAGCTGCAGCTACTTCGTCGACGGCGCTGCGCCGGGACGACCCCGTGGCGACGGCCCTCTTGAGCAGGTCCTCCACCTGCTTGTCGGCGACGTCGGGCTTGACTTCGTCGACGTTGGGACCTACGAGCAGGACCCACTCTCCCCGCTCGTCGACTTCGGCGCGCTCGAAGGCCAGTACCGCCTCCCCGAGGGTCCCCCTCCAGACCTGCTCGTGGACCTTAGTGAGCTCCCGCGCCCAGACGTAGACCCTGCCTGGCCCGCAGGCCGCTTCGAGGTCGACTGTGGTGGCCCTCACCCGGTTGCCCGCCTCGTAGATGACGGTCGTGAGTGGTGACGAGGCGATCCGCCCGAGGGCTTCGAGGCGCGCCGTGCCCTTGCGTGCCAGGAACCCGGCGAACGTGAACCCGTCCCCGGGTATGCCCGATATGGCCACGGCGGCGACGGCGGCCGAGGGGCCCGGGATGACTGAGATCGCGAACCCGGCTGCCGCGGCTGCTCGCACAACATCGGCTCCCGGGTCAGACACGGCTGGCATGCCCGCGTCGCTTACGAGCACCACTCGCTCTTCGCCTGCGAAAGTCGCCACGACGCGAGCCGACATGTCAGCCTCGTTGTTCCGGTCGAGACGGACGAGTCGGGGGGTTTTCACACCGATAGCGCTGAAGAGCTTCCGGGTGCGTCTCGTGTCCTCACACAAAACGATGGTCGCTTCGGCCAGCGCGTTTGTCGCCCGGGGGGACAAGTCCCCTAGGTTGCCGATCGGCGTTCCGACCACTACGAGCGTGCCTGCCGGGCCGCTCAACTGGAGCGGACCTCCAAGACGTCCCCGGCGCGAAGAGACCAGCGCTCGAAGCTGCCGGCGTCGGCGACTAGTAGATGAGCCCCGCGCAGCCCTGGCATGCGCACCCTCAGGGATCGCATGGTACGGGCCTTTTTCACCACGAGGCGTTCGGCTCCTTCTCCGTCGGGCAGACGCTCACACCATGCGACGTCGAGGCTCCGCCTAGAACCCACGGTGTTGACCGGGCCCCACCTTCCCACCAGGGTGACACCGGACCTCGCTGCTGTGTCCGCCCCGGGCTCGTCGAGAGTTGCGAGGACCGTTCCGTCTCTGATCAGCCAGGGCATCGGGGTCAGACGTTGAAGCGGATTTCCAGCACGTCACCGTCGCGGACCTCGTACTCCTTGCCTTCCACGCGGAGCTTCCCGGCTTCTTTGGCCTTGTTCCACGAGCCGATCCCGAGAAGTTCGTCCCAGTGGATCACCTCGGCCCGGATGAAGCCCCGCTGCAGGTCGGAGTGGATCACCCCCGCGCACTCGGGAGCTCGGGCGCCGGCGCGGAACGTCCATGCGCGACTCTCCTTGTCCCCGGTGGTGAAAAACGTCCTACGTCCCAGCAGGTGGAAGGCGGCCCGGGTAACTCTGGCAAGGGCCCCTTCGCCGAGTCCGAGACCTTCTAGCAGCTCGAGGCGCTCGTCGGGGTCGAGCATCGCGGCCTCAGCTTCGAGCGCCACGCTCACCCCGAGGGCTTCTCCGTGCCCGCCCAGGTGTTCGACCACTGGTTTGGTTATGGTCTCGGATTCTGCGAGCTGGTCTTCGCCTAGGTTGACGACGGCGAGCACCGGCTTGTTGGTCAGCAAGAAGAACGGCCGCAGCGCTGCGCGTTCTTCGACGCTCAGATCGCTCCGGTAGATCGGCACTGCGGAGTCCAGGACGGTCTTGGCCCTCTCCAGGGCGTCAACCTCACCTTGAAGGCTCTTGTCGGACCGAGCGGCTTTGCGCCGCTTGTCAACCTGGTTGTCGACGGTTACCGCGTCGGCGAGCACCAGTTCAAGCTCGAGCACCGTGAGATCTTCGAGAGGGTCGCTCCCGCCGACCACGTTGTCGTCCTCAAACGAGCGAAGCACCATGCACAAGGCGTCAACCTCTCGGATTCCGGCCAAGAAGCGGTTTCCGAGACCTTCGCCGCTCGACGAGCCCGCAACGAGCCCGGCTATGTCGACGAACTCCACGGTCGCCGGCACCACCTTGCGGCTGGAGCTCATAACGGCAAGCTGGTCGAGCCTGCTGTCAGCTACACGCGCGATCCCCTGGGTCGACTCGGTGGTCGAAAAGGGGTGGGCTGCGACGGCGGCGGACCCGCCGGTCAAGGCGTTGAACAGGCTCGATTTGCCGGAGTTGGCCAGACCGACGATGCCGAGACGTTCCATCTGCTCCACGCTACCGGCTTTGCGCTACCGACTCTGCCCTCCTGGGACTGCTCTGCGCTCACTTGGCGGGCCTTGCCAACATGCCCCTAAGATGTTTCGCTATGTCGAAACGCACTCACAAGGCTCGCTCACGGGCGCGGCGCAACAAGGCCAACCACGGGCGCAAACCTAACAGGGGCCGCTGATCCCAATAAGGTCTGAGGCTTCCGCTCGGGCACCGAAACGGGTGATCACCTTCGACGCCATGAGACCGCCGGTCTCGGCGCTGCGCCGGGCACCGAGGCGGTTGACGACGCCGTAAAGGTAGCCGGCAGCGAAGCTGTCACCGGCGCCGGTTGTGTCGACGACCCTGTCGACCTTGGGTGCGCCGACCCGCAGCGTCTTCCCGTCTTCCGCCACCACGCAACCTTGTGCTCCCAAGGTGACGACAACCGTCGGGCAGACGGCGGACAGCTCCCGCAGCGCCGAGTGCGTGTCGGGTTTGCCGCTCAGGACAAGGGCCTCCTCCTCATTCGCGAAGAGCAACTGCACCGAGTCGAGCAGTTCTCTCATGTCGTCGCGGTGCAAGCTGACCCAGAAAGGGTCAGACGCCGAAAGGGCCACCAGCGTCGACGATGTCGACGCTGCTTTTATCGCCGCGGCGACGGCCGTGTCCGTCACAACCTTGCCGCACAGGTAGCCCTCTATATAGACAACGTCGGCTTGGGAAACCTGGAGCGGGTCCACGTCCGATGCGGCAAGCTCGCCTCCCGCTCCGAGACTGGTGCACATGGTCCTCTCTGCGTCGGGAGTGACCATTACGATGCTGATGCCTGTAGCGGGACTGCCGGGATGTCCAGCTTCCACCTGGTCTGGGTGTCCGCCGACCGGCGCGTCGTTGCGTTCGGATCGCTGTTCGGATCGCTGGTCTGCGAAGCTAACACCGCCAGCTTTCAAGTCGGCGGCGAAGAACGCTCCGAGCTCGTCGTCAGCGACGCGCCCGACGAAGCTCGTCGGAACACCGAGCGCCGCTAGGCCCACGGCCGTGTTGGCGGCAGATCCCCCAGACGCCATCTTCGTCACTTCTACCTGAGAACGGATGTGGGCAGCCCGTTCCGGCTCGACGAGGCTCATCGTCGCCTTGTCGAGCCCGAGCTGTTCCAACAAGACGTCGTCGCAGGACGCCAAGACGTCGACGATGGCGTGGCCGATGGTAACTACACGTGGGCTGTCTTGCACCCCGAAGACGGTAGCCGGGCCAGTCACTAGGGTTGGTGCTTTGGCAACGAGAAACTCCGAGAGGACCACACATGGCGAACACCGACAGCTACCGTCTGGCGCGCACTGCCGTCCCACGCCGCTACGACCTTGCGATGCGGCCGCACCTCGACACTGCGACCTTCGAGGGCACCGTATCCGTGGACCTCGACCTGCTGGAGGACGCCGACAGCATCGTCTTGAACGCCGCCGAGCTCGAAATATCCTCCGCGGAGCTGGCAAGCCCGACAGGGGCAGTCCTCGTGCCCACAGCGCTGCTGCATCCCGAGGAGGAGCGCCTCGAACTGCGCTTCGGAACTCCAGCGCAGGCCGGGGCCGGCTACCGGCTGTCCCTCGCTTTCAGGGGCGTGCTGAACGACCACCTTCGCGGCTTCTACCGCAGCACTTTCAAGTCCCCTGACGGCCGGGAAGTGACGATAGCGACAACACAGTTCGAGGCAACAGACGCCCGCCGGGCTTTCCCGTGCTGGGATGAGCCTGATTTCAAGGCGACCTTCCAGGTCACCTTGGACGTCCCCGCCGGCTGTGTAGGGCTGTCCAACGGCCCGGTCGCCTCCGAGGAGACACTCGGGGATGGATGGACCCGTGTGCGCTTCGCGGAGACGATGCCGATGTCCACCTACCTGGTCGCTTTCATAGTCGGACCTTTCGAGCTGACCGCACCGGTCGACGTCTCAGGCGTGCCGGTCAGGGTGGCGACGGTCCCTTCGAAGCAGCCGCTGACGCCTTTCGCCCTTGAGGCGGCAGCCCATGCCCTGCGCTTCTTGTCCGACTACTTCGCGATTCCTTACCCGGAGGCGAAACTCGACCACGTGGCTATCCCCGACTTCGCCTTCGGGGCGATGGAGAACCTCGGCCTTGTCACATACCGTGAGACGGCACTTCTCGTCGACTCTGCCCGCGCGGCGCAGACGGAGATGGCCCGAGTCGCTTCTGTGATCGCGCACGAGACAGCCCACATGTGGTTCGGGGATCTGGTGACGATGAAATGGTGGAACGGGATCTGGCTGAACGAGGCGTTCGCTACTTTCATGGAGTTGACCACCACCGACGCTTTCAAACCCGCCTGGCAGATGTGGGCGGCGTTCGCAGCTGGCAAGGCGGCGGCCATGGCCGTCGACGGCTTGGAGTCGACCCGGCCGGTGGAGTACCCGGTGGGCCGCCCGGAAGAGGCCGAGGGCATGTTCGACCTGCTCACCTACCAAAAAGGTGGTTCGGTCCTCAAAATGCTGGAGCGCTACCTCGGAGCCGAGGTTTTCCGGCTTGGCATCTCGGCTTACCTGTCGTCGCACGCCCATTCGAACACCGAGACCTCCGACCTTTGGGACGCGCTGGAGCAGGTCTCGGGCGAACCGGTGCGGTCGATTATGGACTCTTGGATCTTCCAGGGAGGTCACCCCCTCGTCGAGGCTGCTCTCGGCGCCGACGGGACCTCAGTGGCGCTCTCCCAGAGGCGCTTCACCTACCGCCCGGCTCCCGCCGGCGCCGGCGCGGCCACGTGGAAGGTTCCGGTTAACCTGCGTTTGTCTGCCGGTGGCAAAGTACGCGACGAACGACTGCTCCTTGATGCGGACGGCTCCACCGTGTCCTTCGACGCTCCGGTCGACTGGTTGATCGTGAACGCCGGAGGATGGGGTTTCTACCGTTGCTCTTACAGCCCTCAGCTGAGACGGCGCCTGCTCGACGCCGGCCTGGCTGAGGTAGCGGAGCCTATGGAGCGCTTCAACTATCTAAGCGATACCTGGGCCGAGGTGGTAGCAGGAACCGCCGAGGTGGAGGATTGGGCTGCGGGCGCCGCTGCGCTCGGTCCTGACAGCGACCCGGACGTTTGGACCTCTCTGGGTTCGGGCCTGCACATGCTGGACCTCGCAGGCGACGACGAGGACCGGGCAGCGGTGGCCCGCTTCGCTGCGTCGCTGGCGGCGCCGGTGTGGAGCTCGCTCGGCTGGATCCCCACCGAGGGCGAACCGGAAAGAACCGCGACAGCCCGAGCGAGGGTCCTGTCGGTCCTAGCCCAGATAGCCAAGGACCCGGCGGTGGTAGCGCAGAGCGTCGCACGTCTTCGCAAGCACCTAGTGTCGCCGCCAGGGCCAGACGGGCTGGCAGCTGATCTCGTGGGGGTCTGCGCACGTGTCGCTGTCGGGTCGGGCGGCGAGGACGAGTGGAACCTCGTCCTCGACGCGTACACCAAGGCCGGGTCCCCCCAAGAGGAACAGCGTTACCTGTTCGCTCTCGCCGAAGCGACGTCGGAGTCTTTACGGGAGCGGACCTTGCAGATGACGCTGGGATCTCAGGTGCGATCCCAAGACGCCCCCCTGGCGATAGCCACACTGATGGGCCAGCGCGGAGCAGCCGACCAAGCGTGGGATTGGGTCGAATCGAACTGGGACGAGCTAGCCGCCCGGATGCCCCACAGCCTCCTAGTGAGGATATTGGAATCCACCTCCAGTTTCGTCGATCCTGTGGTGGCCGCAAGAGTGAAGGCTTTCTGCTCTTCGAGGGACCTCACGTTGAGCCCGGTGCGTCTGGCTCAGATACTCGAACGTCTCGACGTGAACGTCTCGCTCGCTCAGCGTCTAAGGGGCACCATCGCCGGCAGGCTCGCCGATCTCGTCTCCCCCGAGGAGTGAGCTTGCGTAGCCGTCCGGCACGGGCGGTATGCCACCAGCGAGGCGCTCCACTCTGGCCCGCACCTGGTCGAGCCTCTGCCTAGCCTGCGCGTGGACGGCCTCCGCCTGCTCGTAGAGGTCCGCTGTCGCTTCTATACCCACGTCACCGGCGGCGAGGCGGGCGGTGAGACTTTCGAGCTCCTCCATGAGATCTTCGAAGGTCTTGTCGCGATCCGAGCCGTGAGGCTGCGACGACTCCCTCATAGAGCCGCCATCGGTGTCGGACGCGGTCATGGTCGCACCATCGCAGGTGACCCCAACTCGGGCAGAGAGTTAAGGCTAGCGACGGAGGCCAGCAGTGAGCCCTCGGCGAGTCGGATCGCCAGCTCATCCCCAGGCGACAGGTCAGCGGCGCGCCGGACGATGGTTCTGGCCGGACCGGTCACGACGGCGTAACCTCGCTCCAGGGTCCGCTGTGGGGACAGCGCCCGAAGGTGGCGGACGTCAGACTCCAGGCGACCCGCCGCCCTCCCCATCTCCTCCCAAACGTGACGCCTCCACGGTGTTCCCGCGAGGCGGTCCTCGGCAAGGCGCAGCGCTGTTCGAGGATGGCACCCTCCTAGTCGTATCGTGACCCGCTCTACCCTGAAAGCGGCCTGCTCCAGTCGCCCGGTTAACGCCCTTCGGGTTTGGACGGCCGCCAGTCGCCGCTCAGCTCTCCCGGCGGACTGCTCAACAGCGGACGCCGCACGTCGCAAAGCCTCGTCGACCTTTCGCGTCAACCCGGCCACGTCGGGCACCACGGCCATCGCTGCAAGCGACGGGGTCGGACAGCGAAGATCGGCCACCTCGTCGCACAAAGGCCTGTCGGACTCGTGGCCGATCGCCGACACGACCGGAACGGGGCACGCGGCGGCCGCCCTGCAGACCTCCTCGGTGCTCCACGGCAAAAGCGACGGTGCGTCCCCTCCTCCTCGCGCCAGCACGAGCACCTCCACGGCAGGATCGCTCGACAGCGCCCGAATCCCCTCGACGATCCCCCGGCTGGCGGTCGGGCCGCTCACTGTGGTCTCGAAGAACACGACCGGGTAACCCGGACAGCGCTCGGCTACCACGGACTCGATGTCCTTACGCACGGCGGCGTCAGCACCGCATATCACCCCAATCGCTCTGGGCAGCATCGGGATCCGGCGCCGGGGCCGGTCCAGCAATCCGTCCGCGCCTAGACGAGCGCGGGTCGCCTTGATGAGAGCGGCGATGGCTCCAGCGCCGACCGGAGTCACGCCTTGCGCCAGCAGAGCCAGTTGGCCCCGATCATTGGACCACTGGAGCGTTGCTGCGACCTCCACCCGCTCGCCAGCGGCCGGCCTGTATTGCCTGACGACTGCCGCCGGCATCTTCACGTCAATCTGGGCGGCTCTGTCCCTGAGAGTGAAATAGACCCAACCACCCTTGGTGGTCGTCGGCCGGTAGACCTCACCGTCCACGACTACAGGACCGACGCCGGCTACGCAACGGGCAATCTCACCTGCCAGGCGAACGAGGGTCACCCGCCGGGGGAAACCGGCTGTCGGGTCGTCGAACAGGCTCAGGGACACCCGTATCAGGCTAGCCAGCGGATGGGACATCGCGTGGGGATCATCTCGGGGCAACGGACGAACCCGCTCACCACCAGGACTCTCAGGGGTCGGCTAAGCTCTATGCGCTGGAGGCCGAAGCCGGCCAGCAGGAGATACGTTTTTTGATCCCAGAGCAAAGTGGAACCGGTTTCGCGTCGCTCGGCGTGGAACCCGACCTCGTGGGAACGCTTAGCGCGCTCGGTATCAGCGAGGCGTTCCCCATACAAAAGCTGACGTTACCCGACGCTCTCGCCGGACGCGACATCTGCGGTAAGGCCAAGACAGGTTCGGGGAAGACCCTTGCTTTCGGCGTGGCGCTGATACAACGTCTCGGCGAGCGCTCCGAGACGTCAGGCTCTCCTGCTCCGCGAGGCCTAGTGCTCGTACCTACCCGAGAGCTTGCCGGTCAAGTTGCTGACGTCCTCACCCCTTTGGCCGCTGCCCGCCACCTCAGCCTCGTCGCCTGCTATGGCGGCACTAGCCTAGACGATCAGGTGCAAAGCCTCCGAAAGGGCTGCGACGTGGTAGTCGCAACCCCCGGGAGATTGATCGACCTCCGTCAACGCGACGAGATCGACCTCGCCAAGGTGGCAGTCGTGGTCCTCGACGAGGCGGACAGGATGGCCGACATGGGCTTCACTCCTCAGGTCGAGTGGCTTCTACGTCACCTCGTCGGAACACACCAGACGATGCTGTTTTCGGCGACTCTCGACTCTGACGTCGACAGGCTGGTCCGTCACGAGCTCTCCGACCCTGTGCACCACGAGGTGATGTCTGAGTCCTCGACGGTGTCGGAGATGGCCCACCGCTTTGTGCAGGTTCACCAGATGGACAAGGTTAAGGTTGCGGCCGCTGTATGCCGGGCCTCGAGCCGGGCGATCGTTTTCACACGTACCAAGCACGCAGCTGACCGGCTGACCGAGAATCTCCGCCAGATGAAAGTGGATGCCCGCCCGATCCACGGCGATCTACGCCAAAAGGAGCGGGAGCGGGCCCTTAAAGCGTTCAGCGAAGGACGTCTGGCGGTGCTGGTCGCCACGGACGTCGCAGCTAGAGGCCTCGACGTCGACGACGTCGACGTAGTCATCCACTTCGACCCGCCAGATGACCACAAAGCCTACCTGCACCGTTCCGGTAGGACTGCCCGCGCTGGGCGCGCCGGGCTCGCCGTGACACTCGTGCTGTGGAACGAGCAGGCTGCCGTAGAGCGGATCCAGAAGCGTCTGGGCCTCACATCGCCGATCGTGGAGATGTTCTCGAACGATCCTCGCTTAGCGCGTCTCGCCTCGTGGGAACCAACCGAGGTTTAGCCCCAGCCCGGGGGCTTCAGGTTCCCAGATCCGGCCAGCAGCGACGATGAGAACCAGGCTTAGTGGCATATGACCTTTAATCGCCTAGCGGACGCCGTCGGGCTCGTCGCGGGGATCGGGATAGTGGCTGCCACCCTCACGTCGACGCTGAGGGCCGTGGTTTTGCCACGAGCCTCCCAAGGCCTGATCCCCGAGATGACGATCACCTCCTTGCGCCTGTTGTTTCGGGCGAGAGTCAGACGCCACGACGACTACCTGCGCCGTGATCACCTGATGGCCATGTTTGCGCCAGTTGCGCTGCTGGCGATGCTCGTCTCGTGGCTTCTCGTTACCACCGTCGCCTATAGCCTTATCTTCTTCTGCGTCACCGGGCGCTCCCTGGCCGCCTCAGCGGAGCTGTCAGGATCTTCCATCGTCACTTTGGGAACCGTCTCCGACAGCCGGTTCTGGCCTTCGCTGCTAGGCGACTCCGAAGCAGGCGTGGGCCTGCTCATCGTCGCATTGGTTATCAGCTACCTACCCAGCATGTACTCGGCTTTCACCCGCCGCGAGACCGGCGTAACCCTGCTCGAGGTCCGTGCCGGGAACCCTCCGTCGGCGACGACGATGCTCCTGCGTTTCCGGCGAATCGACAACGGTCTTGCCGAGATCACCGACCTGTGGCGTCAGTGGGAGCAGTGGTTCGCCGATATCGAAGAGTCCCACACGACCTTCCCGATACTCGTGTTCTTCCGGTCGCCTCACGGTGAACGTTCCTGGGTGACAGCAGCCGGAGCTCTCCTCGACGGAGCCGCACTGTGGATATCAGCCGTCGAGCACCCGGCGGACCCGAACGCCCACCTGTGCATCCGCGCCGGCTTCCTGTCCCTCAGGAGGATCGCGGACGCTTTCGGAATACCCTACGACCCAGATCCCGCCCCGGACGGACCGGTCAGCGTCTCCAGGCAAGAATGGGACGAGGCCATATCCGAGATGCGCGACGGCGGGGTGGCAGTAGTAGAAGACCTGGACCTGGCTTGGGAGAAGTGGAGAGGGTGGCGGGTGAACTACGACACTGTCCTGCTGCGCCTGGCGAGGCTCATCGAGGCGCCTCCCGCCCCGTGGGTGTCGGATCGCTCTCCGATGGGAGGCTACCGGGACCGGTGGGTTTCCCGCCGGACCGCCCGAAGAGCCAGCGGGCGCCGGCGATAGCAGCACCGATACCGAGCAGGACGGGGACGATCCCGAAGAGGTCGGCGGCGTCGTTCTGCGGGCCGGGCACGGCGACGGTGACGTTCGGTCCGCCGACGATGGTGATCACAGACCCGGCCCCCCGGGGTAGCGTCGACGCGGGCGCCACAGAAGTGGACGGAGGCGACGTCGAAGAGGAGGCCTGGGCGGAGGCGACCACGAAAACCCCGCCGACGTCGAAGCTGTGCACACCCCACCTTCTCGCACCCAGAGGAGCCTTGGCAAGCCGCGCTGCTAGCTGTCCGCTCCGGGCAGCGCCGCGCGGCGGGTAGTCTCGCTAGCATGTCGGATTCTTGGCTGATCGAACCCTCCGGTCCCCTGCGGGGTGAAGTGGAGGTCCGCGGCTCCAAGAACGCTGTGACCAAGCACATGGTAGCGGCGATACTCGCCCGGGAACCCAGCACCATCTCTAACGTCCCCGAAGTCGGCGACGTCGAGATCACCGCGCAGATCCTCTCAGCCCTCGGAGCGGGAGTCGAGCGCAGAGGCGACGCCATCACTGTTACGCCTCCCGAAGGGCCCGGCTCGTCGGTGCCTCTGTCTTTCAGCGGGCTCAACAGGATCCCCGTGCTGCTGCTGGGGCCCCTCCTGCACCTGACCGGGGAGGCCTTCGTTCCGAGGGTCGGAGGCGACCAGATAGGCGGACGACCCGTCGACTTCCACGTCGAGGCCCTCAGGGCTTTCGGGGCTGAAGTGGACGTCACCGCCGAGGGTATAGCAGCGCGCTGCCGAGGTCTTAAAGGTGCGATCATCGAGCTTCCCTACCCGAGCGTGGGAGCCACCGAGTCGGCTCTTTTGTGTGCCGCGCTCGCCGAAGGCAAGTCCGTCATCCGCAACGCAGCGAACGAGCCGGAAGTCCTGGAGTTGGCGTTGTTCTTGCAGCGGATGGGAGCGTGCATCGAGTTGCGCCCCGACCGGCGGATCATAATCGAGGGCGTCCCCAAGCTCCACGGGGCCAGGACGCGCCTTCAAGGCGACCGCAACGAAGCTTTCAGCTATCTGATCGCCGGTCTGCTCACGAAAGGGCAGGTGCGCGTCGTGGGATGCAACCAGGACCGCCTGGTCACTGCTATCACTACCTTGATGAAGATGGGAGCAGTTGTCGAGATCGACGACTCCGGCCTGACAGCGTCAGCGCCGAACGGGTTGCGGCCGGCAGCAGTGCAGACCGACGTCCACCCAGGGTTCATGACCGACTGGCAGACTCCCCTCATGGTCCTTTTCACCCAGTGCGAAGGGATGTCGGTCCTGCACGAGACGGTCTACGAGGACCGTTTCGTGTACGTTCCGGCCCTCAAGCAGATGGGCTGTGAAATAGAGCTGTTCTCGACGTGCCTGGGCGGGTCGGCCTGTCGCTTCCACGAGAAGAGCTACCTGCACTCGGCCGTAGTTCGTGGCGTGTCGAAGCTGACCGGGGCAGAAGTAGACATCCCCGACGTCAGGGCTGGCTTCTCCAGCGTCATAGCCGCAGCGGCGGCTGAAGGCTCTTCTCTACTTCACGGGGTGCACCACCTCGAACGCGGTTATCACCGCCCGGCCGAGCAGCTGCGCTCATTGGGCCTGGATCTACGCACGAAGTGACCCAGGCGTCTCTCACGGCCCAGGCGGCGGACGTCGCTCCAGGCTCGCTCTACCACTTCGACGGGCGCTTCTACCATCCCCAGCCGGTGACCGCAGGGCCGTGGAATCCCGACGCCCAGCACGGCGGCCCTGTCGCCGCTCTGCTCGCGGGCGCCTTGGAAGCCGGCGCCGGGAGCGCGCTGGTTCGAATCACGGTAGAACTGCTCCGGCCGGTTCCTCTGAGGTCGCTGAGCTTGACGCGACGAATCGTGAAAGCCGGACGTAGCGTCACGGTCATCGACGCTACAATCAGCGCCGACGGCGTCGATGTGGCGACAGCCCGAGGGCTCAACCTCCGCCGCCTCGAGGTCGCCGCTCCTTCTCAGGCTGCTACTCCCCCACCGGCTATCCCCTCCCCCCAGCCCACCCCTAGCGGGGCTCGGCGCACGCCGTTTGCCTCTGCAGTGGAAATGCGCTTCGTCGAGGGAAGCTGGGAGGAGCTGGGGCCGGCGACGCTTTGGACGAGGCTCCTGCTGCCCGTCGTGGACCAAGAACCTGTCACCGCCATGCAAAGGGCGGCCGCCGCCGCTGACTTCGCTAACGGGATCAGCCGTGTCGTGGACTTCGAAACGCACACGTTCATAAACGCGGATCTCACTGTCGCTATATCCCGGCCACCCCGAGACGAATGGATCGGATTCGAGATGGCCAGTCACGTCTCCAACCAGGGCACCGGCCACGCTGAAAGCAGGATCTTCGACACCGCCGGGACAATAGGCCGGTCGATACAATCGCTGATCGTCACCGAGAAAGGCCCCGCCACGTAGTTCTGGGAAAGTGGTGCTTCTCAGCGTGCTCCACGGCCGCCAGGCGCCGGCGGATTCAGGCGGTGCTGCGTCGTAGACGGCGCAGAGAGAGGGATGCTGCTGCGAGGCGATCCCCGCAGCTCGCAGCCGACGAGTCGAGAACCTCGGATGCGGCCGGCACGCGCAAGGCGCCTGGGTCGCTGCTCGTCGCGGTATTCCCCTCCAGGCGCGCCGCCTGGACGGAGACGTCACGGCGCCACTCCGCCAGGTCGTCCATGATCGAACGCGCCTGCCAAACCAGAAGCTTCGATGGCGGCGGGGAGGACTCCATGGCCGTGTCGACGATCGCCGTTATCCGCTCCACCAACGACCCGGAGGCTCCGAGGGAGTCCCACGCCTTGAGAGCGTCCGCGAGGTTCACATTGCTCTCATGAGCCGAACCTACGGCTTTTATGATCTCCGCCCGGCGGGTTGCGCTGCGAACCTGACGGGACAAGGTCGCTGTCTCCCCAGTCTCGTCGTCCCCGTCAGCGTCGTCGGGCCGAGCAGACAGACCTTCTTCGAGTCGCGAAACGATCGTCGTGTAGGTTTCAGCACGCTGGTCGGCCGGGCGGTCGACGGCTTCTAGGAGGTAGCACCTGGCGAGGCCGCCCACGGCAGCGGCCAGCTCGTCTCTTAGTTCCGCCTCCTCGGAGGCCTCGAGGTTGGCAGAGAGAACGTCCAGCCGAGCCCAAATCGTACCGGCGTCGCACACCCGCCTAGCGACCCAGAAGGCTAGGGCCGCGTCAGCCAGGCTGCAACCGAGCTCGCTAGCCAAGTCATGCGCCCAGACGATCCCCATCCGGTCGACCATCTCACCTGCAACGTCGGTAGCGGCTAGCTGGTTGTAGAGGCGATGGCGCGGTATCAGGTCTGAGAAGACCCTACGGAGCTCGGAGGGGAAATAAGCGTGCACCGCCTCGGCGAAGACGGGGTCTGCCGCGGCGCCGCTGGACTCCAATGACTTGACGATGTCCGACTTGGCATACGCGAGCAGGGTCGCAAGCTCAGGCCTGATCAGGCCGGCTCCGGCCCTCCTGCGCACCTCGAACTCGACGCGATCGGGGAGGACCTCTACGCCACGATCGAAGAGTCCGTCGCCTTCGAGGGAGTCGACCAAGTACTCGTAGGAGTCAAGCTCCCGTTCGCTGCGTCTAGCAGCTCGGTTGAGAGCGACCACGCTGTGGTCTACCTGGGCAAGGACCGCATCCGCCACTTCTGGCTCTGCCCGCTCGAGGTACCCGTCCCGATGAGACTCGGAGAGCCGGCCCTCCGAGATGGCCAGTGCCAGGAGAATCTTGAGGTTCACCTCCCGATCCGAGGTTGCCACACCCGCGGCGTTGTCGATGAAGTCGGCGTTGACCCGACCACCCCTCCTGCTAAAGCGCAGACGTGCCCTCTGGGTCACCCCGAGGTTCGCACCTTCTCCTATTACGCGGGCTCTCACCTGCTCAGAGGTGATCCGGACCGTGTCGTTTGCGTGGTCGGCCACGTCCGCGTCTGACTCTTCGGGGGCCGCCACGAACGTCCCGATACCACCGAACCACAACAAGTCCACCGGGGCGGCGAGGATCGCCGACATTAGCTCCGGCGGGCTGGTATCTCCAGGGGTAATGCCAAGAGCCTTAGCCGCCTCGGGGCTGACAGGAACAGACTTGGAGTCTCTAGGCCAAACCCCCCCGCCTCTTGAGATCAGGCTCCGGTCGTAGTCGTCCCAGCTCGAACGCGACAGGCGAGCGAGCCGGCAACGCTCTTCGAAGGACAGCTTCCGATCCGGTTCGGGATCCAAGAAGATGTGACGGTGGTCGAAAGCGCCGACCAGCTCGATAGCTGAGCTTTGGATCATGCCGTTTCCGAACACGTCGCCTGACATGTCGCCGACGCCCACGACACGGAAGGGATCTTCGGAAACGTCGATCCCGAGCTCTTTGAAGTGGCGGCTTACCGCCACCCAGGCACCTCTTGCGGTGATGCCCATAGCTTTGTGGTCATATCCTCGCGATCCTCCCGAGGCGAACGCGTCGCCTAACCAGAAGCCTCGGCGCTCCGCCAGCGAGTTCGCCAGGTCACTAAAAGTGGCAGTGCCTTTGTCAGCAGCTACCACGAGGTAAGGGTCCGGACCATCCGAGGCAAGCACCGTTGGGGGCGAGACCACCTGGTCGTCTCGGTAGTCGTCGGTTATCTCCAATAACGCAGAAATGAAACTCTCGTAAGCGGATGCCACTTCCTCTTGGGTCGGTCGACTCCGACTAGCGAAGCGCCCGGAACCTCCGGCCACCTGGCGTACCACGAAGCCCCCCTTGGCTCCAGTCGGTACGATCGGAGCGTTCTTCTTGACCTGAGCGAACGCCAAGTCGAGAACTTCCGTGCGGAAGTCTTCAGGACGCTCACTCCAGCGGATACCTCCACGAGCCACCCGGCCCGCCCTTAGATGGATTCCCTCCACCGCCGTAGAGTGCACGAACGTCTCGACCTCGGGACGCGGCGGGACCGACTCGGGCACCGCCCTTCCGTCGAGCTTCAACACCAGCGCCGGAGGGGACGCTGGCAATCCGTCTGGAGCGTTTCGCCATTCAGGATTATAGAAGTTCGTTCGCCAGGTGGCGTCGATCAGCGCTAGCAGCCCGCGAAGCAACCTGTCGTCGTCTAATCGAGTGACTGAAGCAAGATTGTCGACACAGGCCTGCCGAGCGGTGTCGACAGCTGCCGCCGAAGTCGAAGCAGTCCCTCGGACGGTGTCAAATCGCGCTTCGAAATAGGCAACGAGCGCCGCTGTTAGCTCAGGGTATGCGGCCAGGGAGTCGGCCGCGGCGTCGAGTTCGACAGTAACAACCACCTGGGACCAGTAGCGCACGTAGGCGCGCAACACAGTCACCTGACGCCAGGTGAGCGCCGCCACGAGCACAAGACGGTTCAGGGGGTCGACGTCGACGAGGCCGGCCTCGTCAGCACACAAGGCGTCGACCAAGCGCTCCGAGAAGCCTGTCGGATACGCCAGGGCACCTCGGCAGCCATCCGCGCCTCTGACTCTGAGACCCATGTCGTCGACGTGCACTACACGCCTGCGGGCGCCGCCTGCGGGAATCTGAATCGGGATTGATTCGACCAGACTGAGACCGAAACTTTCCAGCACCGGCACTATCTCCGCCAGCTCGGCGCGCTGCAGCGAGAACCGCCTGATCCGAAAAGAGCTGTCAGGATCGCGGGGTTCTCTCACCACGAAACGCCCTGCGTTGCCGTCGAGGCGGCGTATCACCTCGAGTTCCTCGACGGCCTCCGCAGGCCTTGTCCGTTCCTTGTATGCCGGCGGAAGGCTTTCGAGCTTGACGCTGGTCTCTTCGACACCAGCGAGCCTGCTCAGTGCCAGGACGCCGTTGTCCCATGACTGGTCAGTTTGTGCTGTCATGTCGACCATCATCGCGCTCCACTGCCGGCGACACCCGCGAGTGGCGCCGTGCGTGGCTAGCCTTGCATTCATGTCAGTGTCTTTCGAGCGCGACGGCGCGGTCGCAGTCCTACGATTCGACGACGGCAAGGCCAACGTGTTGAGCCACGCTGTCATAGAAGATTTCCACCGTCACCTCGATGCGGTAGAGGCGGACCGGACTTTCCGCGCAACCGTGATCGTGGGCAGGCCCGGCCGGTTCTGCGCCGGCTTTGACCTCGCGACGATGAACCGCGACGCTGAGTCGATGAGATCTCTGGTGGCCGCCGGCGGCCGCTTGATTGCCCGCCTCTTCATGCACCCAATGCCGCTCGTGGCCGCTTGCAGCGGCCACGCTTTGGCGGCGGGAGCGCTCATGCTCCTCGCATGCGACGACCGCCTCGCTGCCGGCGGCGAGGCGAAGATCGGCCTGAACGAGGTGACTATCGGCCTTGCCCTGCCCTCTTGGGCGGTGTCGCTCGCCCGTTACAGGCTCGCAGGAGGCCACTTCGACCGTTGCGTCATCCTCGGAGAGCTCACAAATCCCGCTAGCGCTGTGGCCGCCGGCTTCATCGACACGGTGGTGGAAGCAGAGTCCCTGGAGCAGGTAACGCTTGAACGTGCCAGGATGCTCGCCGGGCTGGACAGGGATTCGGTCGCGACAACCAAGCGCCGGGCGAGAGTGGCCGTCGCACAGTCCATGACCGACGGGATCGACGCCGACGTAGCGTCCATGTCCCAGCCCTCGCCCCGGCCGGCTGGCTAGCCTCCGGGCGGATCGACACCTACATGGTGAGGGTCGCCGCCGCGACACCTCCCAGTTCCCGGACGGCGTTTAGGTGGCCCGCCGTCGGAGAGCCCATGACTACTTCAGTATCGGCGACGCGGCGCCAGCGCAGGCCTGCCGTTATCGACTCCAGCGCCCGCAGAGCCCCTGTGGCGTCGCCGTCAGCGTGAAGCACCGCCGCATAGGGCAGGGATGCGGTCGACTCCAGGCAGGGGTAGTACACCTGGTCGAAGAAGTGCTTGATCGCCCCCGCCAGGTAGCCTAGGTTCACGGGACCGACCACTACGACCCCGTCGGCGTTGAGAGCGTCCGCGGCCGAGGCCCGCAGTGCCGGCACTTCCACCACGACCACTCCCTCGATCGCCGGGTCTCTCGCTCCTTCCAGGCACGCGATCAGCAAAGCGTGAGTCGACGGTGAGACCGTGTGGTGGACCACGAGCAGCCTCTTAGGTTCCGGCCGGTCCGCACGGGGACCTCCGGATTCGGGGGCCTTCACGGCTTACGTCGAGATGACAGGACTTCGGTCGCCCTCCAGCAGTACCAGGCGGCCACCGACCGGTAGGGGCGGAACTGGTCGCCGAGGTCCTCCAATTCCCTCGGGCTGGGAGCTTCGACCCCGAAGGCGAGGCCGTATCCTCTGCGCACCCCGAGATCCCCAACAGGCCAGACGTCAAAACGGCGAAGCTGGAACAGAAGGAACATCTGAGCTGTCCACACGCCTATGCCTTTAACTTTGCAAAGGTCGGCCACCACGACCTCGTCGGTCATACGCCCAATCCGCCTTGGCTCGAGGTCGACGGTACCATCGAGGACCTTCTCGGCTAGGTCGCAGATAGATGCCGCTTTCGCATTCGACAGGCCAGCCGAGCGCAGCACGTCGCGCCCAGTTGCGGCGATCGTCTCCGGGCTGACAGCACCTTGAAGAGCCGCGTGAAGCCTCGCGTGAATGGCTGAGGCAGCAGACCCGGCAAGCTGCTGGTGGACTATCGAACGTACAAGCGACGCGAAGTGGGAGATACCCGAAGCTTCGAGTTTCATCGGTCCGCAAACAGCGACGAGACCGGCCATAGCAGGACTACGCGAAGCGAGGATCTTGGAGGCTTGCACGTGACTGACACGGCGAGCGCCACTAGGGATAACTTGAGCGCTACTCGACATCTGCAGCTCCTCGCCGTGCTCGTTACCATTCAGTGTACTAGCCGGTCATAGCTGGCAGACTGTCTATACAGTCTCGTCCGACTTAGCAGCCCGAGAGAAGGGGTTCATGACCACAGCAGAGTCCGTTCTTGATCCAGTCGAATTGGCCCCCGACGACACCTCGGAGCCAAGGTCCAAGACTTGGACTCAACAGATCACACTGACGGTCTTCATAGTCCTGCCTTTCGTTGCAACGGTGCTAGCCGTTCCCCTCACCTGGACCCGCGGGCTGGGCTACCGAGATGCCATCATCGCCGGTGTTCTCTATGCGGTCAGCGGCTTGGGTATCACAGTCGGGTACCACCGTTACCTGACCCACCGGGGTTTCAAGACGAGCCGCCCGGTGCGGATCGGGCTCGCCATAGCCGGTTGCCTTGCCCTGCAGGCCACACCCATCCAGTGGGTGGCCGACCACCGGCGCCATCACCGCTTCTCCGACAAGCCCGGGGACCCTCACTCCCCGTGGCGCTACGGGGACAGCGCTAAAGCTCTGACCAAAGGCTTCTTTTACTCTCACGTGGGATGGCTTTACGACTGGGAGACGACGAACGAAAAGCGCTATGCCCCTGACCTCGTCGGAGATCCGGACATGGTGTTCATCTCACGCTTATACATTGCATGGGTGGCTCTATCCCTTCTCATAGCCCCCCTCGTCGGAGGGCTGTGGGGATGGTCTTGGAACGCAGCCCTGACAGCGTTCATCTGGGGCAGCCTCGTCCGCATATTTGTACTGCACCACGTGACTTTCTCTATTAACTCGGTGTGCCACATCACTGGCAGGCGGCCGTTCAAGACCAAGGACCGCAGCCAGAACGTGTGGTGGCTTTCGATACTTTCCTTCGGGGAGTCCTGGCACAACTTCCATCACGCGGAGCCTTCCTCTGCGCGACATGGCGTGAGGACCTTCGAGGTGGACCTGAGCGCCGGCCTGATCAAGGCGATGGAGAAGTTCCGCCTGGTGAAAGACGTCCGCTGGCCGGACCGCGCGACGATAGACCGTCGCAGGGCCGTGCCCGCCTGAGGCCTTCCGCCGGGATCCCTAGACTCGGGTGGGCCTCGAATAGTCGAGACGTCGCAGAGGGAAGCCTGACGAACCGTGTTCGTCGGTCTTGACCGCAAGCACCTGGTGCAGTTCGATACGGCGCTGGGTGAATCCGAGCCTGGATCCCGCCAAGTACAGTCGCCATACTCTGGCGACTCCCTCACCGACCTCGGCCACGGCCTTGTCCCAGTTTGCGTCGAGGTTTGCCCCCCAAGCTGCACAAGTTCGGGCGTAGTGCTCGCGGAAATTCTCCTCGTGGCGGACTTCGAGGCCGTTGTCGTGGATCGCCGACACGATCGCGCCAACTGATTCGAGCTCCCCGTCGGGGAAGACATACCTGTTGATGAAACCGCCGGTTCGGCTTGGAGACGAGTTCACAGGGCGGGTTATGCAGTGGTTGAGAAGCCTGCCCTGCGGGCGCAACTTCGCCGCAAGGAAACGGAAGTACGCGGGAAGGCTCTTCGCTCCGATGTGTTCTGTAAGGCCGATGCTGCTCACTGCGTCGAAGCCCGTTTCGATCACGTTGCGATAATCGTCGTGGCGAATCTGTGCCAGGTCACCAAGGCCTAGCTCGGCAATGCGCCGCTGTCCCCACTCCGCCTGCTGACGCGACAGGGTGACGCCTATCACCTTCACACCGTAATGCTGGGCGGCGTGGATTACCATCGTCCCCCAACCGCAGCCGACGTCGAGGAGACGCTGCCCGGGGGCTAGTCCGAGCTTCCGGCAGACCAGGTCGACCTTCTCCTCCTGGGCCTCCTCAAGGGTCGCGTCGGCATTCGGGAACACCGCGCAGGTGTAGGCCATCGTCGGACCGAGCAGCCACTCGTAGAAACGGTTCGACACGTCGTAGTGGTGGCTGATCGCCCGCGAGTCCCGCGACAAGGAGTGACGCAGACCCCACCACAGACCCGGATGTACTTCTTGGGGGGGCGGCGGGATCGGGCGAAGGACTTTCGGACCGAGACCCCGTAGGACTCTCAGCCTGTCGGCCCAGCTGATCTCGCCGATGTGCTCACCTGCGAGCATCATCAAAGCGGTGAAGGCGTCTCCTTCCAAGTCGAGATATCCCGACACGTAGGCCCGCGCCAAGCCCAGGTCGCTCGGAGCTGTCGCAACGTAGTTCAGCGCCCTCGGATCGCGGATCTTGATAGTGCACAACGCCTCCGGTGGGCCGGCGACGCTGCCGTCGTAAGACTCTATCGCGAGGGGCATTCCACGACCGACTACGCTGTAGAGCACGTTGGCTATTTGGCTGCGGGATGAGAGCATCTCTTCAGCTCCTTTGTTACGAGGCTCGAACACGGGTGTCAACTGCCTTTCACGCACTTAGCGTACAGATCTGTGAGCCGACTGTCAGGGTCGTAGCGACCTTTGAGAGTTTCGTAGACCGGACCGTTGTAGAGCGCCCAGAAGCGTTCTGGCTCGTAAAAGGCTGTCGAGTAGAGCGACTTACGGCCGTCGAGACGCTCTACTTCGTCTTCGACCCATCGGTTGTAATAGGCGGGCCCGGCGTCTTTACGCACTGGCACCGAGGACCAAAAGCCGACGTTGACGTAGGTCTTCGACGAGTCCAGCGGGTACAGGTCCCAGGTAACGGCGGGATCCAGTTGACGTAGAGGGCACAGCCAAACGGGCAGGATTGGAACCTCCCGGGTGAAGCCGTCGAGGAACTCCGCTAGGCGTTCGACGGGGACCTCGACATCTTGGATGACATTTTCGCGCTCGGGCTGACCCCGGCGGGCGTCAATGCGAGCTTTGATCTTATAGCGCTCCTCGAATGCCATGATCTTCCAGTAGACGTCGCTGCGAAGGAAGCGCCGACCGGCCAGTCTACGCACGACGGCATTTTGCGCGTAGAACGCCTTCGAGCACCAGAACCAGTCGGAGTCCCACCGCCACAGGTAGTCCCTGGTGCATAGCCAATCCCTGCTGCGATGCTGTATCGACTTATAGTAGATGTCGTCGCGCGTGTAGTCGCTGGTCAGGGGGGCTTCGTCGGACCAGGTTCCCACGCTCAGGTAGCACTCGTCCCGGGAGAACACCGTGCCGTCGAGAAAGTCGACCGGCGCCCCCTCGAAACGCCTCGTCTCGCACAGAACCCCGATCGACTCAGCAACCTCCTCGAAGGAGTCGAATCGAACGTGGCGCAGCCGCACGTATGGGGAGACCGGCTCGACCTCGATCCTCGCTCGAAGAGCGTAGCCAAGCGTCCCGTAGCTGTTAGGAAAGCCGTAGAAAAGGTCACTGTGCTCGCCTTCCGGGCGTGCTGTGACCACACGGCCGTCGCCGGTCAGCACGTCCATGTCGATCACCGTCTCGTGGGGCATGCCCGAGCGAAATGAGGTGCTTTCTATGCCCAGCCCGCTCAGCGCCCCGCCGAGGGTTATCGTCTTGAGCTGGGGCACCACCTTCGGCATGACACCGTGAGGCAGGAGGGCATCGACGATGTGCTCGTAAGTTGCCATGCCCCCTACGTCCGCCCACTGCCCCTGAGGGTCAACGGACAACACAGACCCGAAGGCTGACACGTCGAGGCGGTGAACCTTGCCAGCCGAACGCTGTCTGAAAAGGTTAGACGACTTCTTGGCCAGGCGGACCTTCTCCCCTTTCGGCACTGCCCGGTAGGAGCGGGTTAAATTCTCTACCGCCTGCTCGTAATAAGTCGTGGTTCCGCTCGCCTTGTCAAGGGGGTGTGCCGTGCCGCGCAGTTCCGGGTTCGCCACCATGACACGCGAGGTTAACCGCCGTAGCCGGCGGCGTCTGCGTCTGCGATCCAGATGTGACTCAGCGGGAAAGCTAACCAGCCGTCCGGTCAGATTGCAGTCGGACACGTGGCAGTTAAGTCCGATCTTGCGCTCCCCGGGGTAACCTGACCCGTCGTGGACAGCGAAGGCCAAGGCGGCGCAGACACCTACACCCACGGGCACTCCGAAGCTGTGTTGGCAAGCCACCGGTGGCGGACAGCCGCAAACTCGGCCGCCTACCTCCTAGGCAGGCTGCGCCCGGGGATGTCCCTACTCGACGTGGGTTGCGGGCCTGGGACCTTGACGGCTGACCTGGCGGCGAAGGTGGCGCCGGGCCCCACGGTGGGTGTAGACCGTGAGCCCACGGTGCTCGACCAGGCCACTTCTGTGGCGTCTTCGGTCCGTTTCGAGGTCGGCGACGTGTACCTTCTGGGTTTCGCCGACCACAGCTTCGACGTGGTCCACGCCCATCAAGTGCTGCAGCATCTAAGCCGTCCGGTAGCGGCGCTGTCGGAGATGCGCAGAGTCTTGAGACCCAACGGCCTTCTCGCAGTGAGAGACGCAGTCTACTCTGCGTTCACCTGGTACCCCGACGACGATCGACTCGACCGGTGGCGAAGCGTGTACCAGGCTGTCTGCGAACGCAACGGCGCCGACAGCGACGCGGGACGCAAGTTGCCGTCCCAGGTACGAGAAGCTGGTTTCACGGATCTCGCCGTTTCGAGCTCAACGTGGACGATGGCCGACGAAGCCTCGCGGCAGTTCTGGGGCGGCACGTGGTCCCGTCGATGCGTCGACTCCGGCTTCGCTTCCCAGGCAGTCCGCTACGGCCTGGCGTCCAGAGGCGACCTGGAGGAGATGGCCCAAGCCTGGTCGCGCTGGGCCGAGACCCCCGAGGGTGTCTTCGTCGTCGTGCACGTCGAGGTCATGGCAGGCAGGTAAGTGGGGTGGAGGTGAGCTCGCGCTTCGACGCCGTCGTCGTCGGCGCAGGCCCGGCCGGCGCCTCTGCTGCCATCACAGCAGCTCGCCACGGGTTGCGGACGGCCGTCATCGACAAAGCCCGGTTCCCGCGGGACAAGTGCTGCGGGGATGGTCTCACTGCGGCTGCCCTGCGGAGCCTGGAGGCTCTGGGCCTGGCGCCGGCTTCGGTGCAGTCATGGCAGTCGGCGTCGCGCGCTGTCGTGGCGGCTCCCGGGCTGCGGAGACTTGAGCTGCCGCTGCCCGCCGAAGGGCTGTTCGCCGTCAGCGCCAGGCGATATCACCTCGACGCAGCCCTGGTGGACCTAGCACGAAAGGCCGGGGCGGCGGTCTTCGAGGGGCAGGCTGTCACAAGCGTGAAGGGCTCACCCTCTGGTTCGTCGGTCGAAGTGAGAACCGCCTCCGATCTGAGCTTGACAGCTGGCTACGTGCTTGCCGCCGACGGGATGTGGTCCGCTGTCCGCAAGCTGGTCGGCTCGGACCAGCCCGGCTACCGAGGCGAGTGGGTCGCAGGCCGGGAGTACCTGGCCGGCGCCGGTCCCCTGGCAAGGGACCTGTGGGTCTTCTTCGAGCCTGACATGCTACCGGGATACGCCTGGTCCTTCCCGCTGGCCAACGGGCTGGTGAACGTCGGCTACGGAGTTCTGCGTGACAGCCAAGCCCACGCGAGCGGCCTGCGCGGCCAGCGCGTGGACTGGACGAGCCGTCCGGGCATAGCTGAGGTTCTGGGGCCGCGCACCGTCCCCGCGGGACGGTGGTCCTCGTGGCCCATCCCCACCTACCTGGGGCGCGCACCTCTGTCAGCACTGGGAGGGAGGGTCCTTTTTTGCGGTGACGCAGCCGGATCGTGCGATCCGATGACCGGCGAGGGCATCGCCCAGGCGCTTGAGACAGGCGTCCTCGCCGTGAGTTGCATCTCCCGAGCCGGCCCTTGCCGGCCGGACAAGGCGGCCGGGAGCTACGAGCGCACGCTGCGCTGGGGCATGCAGATAGACCATGGCATGTCGCGCGTGTTCTCGAGCGTACTGGCCCGCCAGGGAGGTCCCGCCAAGGCGCTGTCGATCATCTCCTGGAGCGACTGGAGCCGATCGAACTTCGCCCGTTGGATGTTCGAGGACTACCCGAGAGCAGTCCTTGCAACCCCTCAGCGCTGGAGGCCGGGGATGCTAGCCAGGCCAGGCGCTTACCGTGCGACGCCCAACGGGTGAGCCCACCCCCGGTTTGGAAGCGGTCATAGTTCGCCGCTACCGTATCCGCCGTGACAGAGATAGGTTTCGACGGACGGGTTGCGATCGTTACCGGGGCGGGCGGGGGTCTCGGCCGCCAGCACGCCCTGCTTATGGCCTCCAGAGGGGCGCGCGTCGTGGTCAACGACGTCGGCGGGTCCGTTCACGGCGAGGGTGCGGACCGCGGGCCGGCACAGAGGGTTGCGGACGAGATAGCACAGGCGGGCGGCGAGGCGGTCCCCGACACCAACAGCGTCGCCACCGCTGAAGGCGGAAAGGCGATCGTCGACCACGCCCTGGAGGCTTTCGGCCAGGTCGACATCGTCGTGAACAATGCGGGCATCCTCCGGGACAAGACTTTCCACAACCTCACCCCGGAGCTTCTCGAGCCGGTCCTCGACGTGCACCTGAAAGGAGCGTTCTACGTCACCCAGCCGGCGTGGGTGAAAATGCGCGAGCAGGGCTACGGCCGTGTCATAAACACGACTTCCCAGTCGGGCGTGCTCGGCAATTTCGGCCAGGCTAACTACGGCGCAGCGAAGATGGGGCTGGTGGGCCTCACCCGGGTTCTGGCTCTCGAAGGCGCCAAGTACAACATCAAAGTGAACGCCATAGCGCCTCTAGCCCGAACGAGGATGACCGAGGACCTGATGGGGGACGCCGTGGAGAAGCTGCGCCCCGAGTTGGTGTCCCCTGTGGTCGCCTGGCTGGCGTCGCAGGAGTGCTCGGTGAGCGGAGAAGTTTTCACCGTCGCAGCGGGGCGCGTGGCACGATTCTTCGTAGGGATGACGAAGGGCTACTTCAACCCGGATCTCACCGTGGAGGACGTAGCCGACCATCTCTCTGAGATACACGACGAGACCGGCTACAGCGTCCCGGCGAGCGCCGGGGAGGAAACCGCTTTCCTGTTCGAGATGATGTCACGCTTCAACGCCGGCTGATCCGGCTCCTTCGACGCCGGCCGATCCAGCTCCGAAAACTTCGCTGA
This sequence comes from Acidimicrobiaceae bacterium, assembly GCA_027391075.1. Lineage (GTDB taxonomy): Bacteria > Actinomycetota > Acidimicrobiia > Acidimicrobiales > Palsa-688 > JAJZAM01. The sequence continues at coordinate 53,368 of DAHYHI010000106.1, forward strand.
GCAGTACCGGGACCGCCACGTCGAGCTGGTCGAAGGTGGCACTAAAGGGCTCCCGGTCCGGTCGCCAGCGAACGAAGCGGGCGGTGTGGCGGAGCCTGCCCGCCTGGAGCTGCTCGAACTCGGCCTCGACGACGAGATGCGGGCGCAACGCCTCGAAAGAGAGGTCCTTGCCTGCACTCCACCTGCTCGGCCGGCTCGGCCGTATCCCCATGCGCTCGTCAAGTCCCACCTCTGCGCCTTCGCGTTCGGGCCCACCGTCGAATGAAGCTGCGACCCACGGGTGTCGGGGTGGGTTGCGGTACCCGGCGAGCTCCTCGACGAGCTTGCGTCTTTGTGCAACGGGGAAAGACCCGATCACACCGACGTGATGCAAGTCCGGTCCGTCGTACAGCCCGAGCATCAACGAACCGACCATCGACGTGTCCGACCGATACCATCGGAACCCGCCGACCACAAAATCTCCCGTCCGACGATGCTTCACTTTGATCATCTCCCGCCTCGCCGGAAAGTACGCCATGTCGGCAGGCTTGGCGACTACGCCGTCCAGGCCGGCTCCTTCGAAGCGGGAGAACCACTCCCGTGCTACTAGAAGGTTCCTGGTGACCGGCGTCAAGTGAAGCGGCGGCCGGCTGTCCGCGAAAATCCCCTCAAGTATCTCGCGCCTCAGGTGGAACGGCTCGCCGGTTGTCAGCGTGTCTCCCACTGCAAGGACGTCGAAAGCTACGAAGCTCGCCGGGTGGGTCTCTGCGAGCGCGGCAACCCGTGAGCTCGCCGGGTGGATCCGCCCCGAGAGGGCTTCGAAGTCGAGTCCCCTAGGACCGGCTATCACGATCTCGCCGTCTAGAACGCACTTCGTAGCGAGCACTTCGCCCATGTGGGCTGTCAGCTCGGGGAAGTACCTGCTAAGCGAACGGCAGTTGCGGCTCTGCAACTCCACCTGCGGTCCGTCGCAGAAGGCGATGCAACGAAAGCCGTCCCATTTCGGCTCGTAGAAGAAGTCACCTGGCGGGATCTCCGCGCTGGAGCGGGCGAGCATCGGCTCGACCGGCGGCGTCAGAGGTAACGTCACTTACGCGAGACGCTCGAAGCGATGTCGGCGGCCATTGGGCTGTCCTCAAGGTCCTCCAATGGCATTGGTAGCGCCAGCGACCAGTTCGGCCACTGCTCTCGTGTCGTGCCGGGCATGTTCGGGCGCTCCTCGACTACCGCCACGTCGTCGAGAGTCACCGTCAAAAGCCTGCACGGCGATCGGCCAAGGTCTCGGTAGACGGCCGACACAGCCCCTGCGGCGCCGCCGTCGCCCCCACCGCCTGAATCCGCAATGCCTGCGTCCCCGCCGCCGCTCACCGCCCGCACCTTCGCTGCGAGATGAGCCGAGGACTCCTCGTTGGGTCGGGCGCCTATGGAACGCTGTGCCTGCAGGTCCGAGCCGTTGTACACGCCGGCGACGGTTGGCAAGTCATGGGTGGTGACAGCCCCCATAGCCATCTCAGGCCAGGTGGCGCTGGGAGCGTCCTCGAACCACCACAAGCGGTAGGAGAGAACCTGGCGAGCTGAGAGCTCCTCGCGGACTCCCTCCTCGACGGTGCCCAGGTCTTCGCCTACCACGAGCGCCCCGGCGCGCTCGGCTTCCAATGTGAGGATGTTGAGCAGGTCGTCGTGGGGATAGCGGACGTAAACCCCTTCGGCAGCGCCGTGGCCTTCGGGTATCCAGTAAAGGCGCCACAGGCCCATCACGTGATCAACGCGAATCCCCTTGGCGTGCCGGAAGGTAGCTCGAAGAGCCCGTATCCAAGGAAGGTACCCGTTGGAGCGAAGCCTCCACGGGTCGAACGGGGCGAGCCCCCAGTCTTGGCCGAGGGTGTTGAACTCGTCGGGCGGAGCGCCCACCCGCGTCCCCTCCGCGAAGCAACCCCGGTACATCCACGCGTCGGCGCCGTTGGGGTCGACACCCACCGCTAGGTCGGATACGAGGCCGAGCGCAGCGGAAGCCCCGCCAAGTTGGCCGTCGAGGAGATACTGAAGCCAGCTGTGATAGCGCACCCGTCGCAGGAACTCGGCGGGCCCTCCAGCGCAAAGGTCTGCGGCCACGGCCGGGTCGCGCAGGTGGGTGGGCCAGCGACGCCAGTCGGATCCGTAGGATTCTACGAGGGCGCAGAACGTGGCGTACACGGCTAGGCCTTCACCTTGCGCATCGATGTAGTCCTGAAGCCGGCGGTCGGAGTCGAAACTGCCGGCCGCCGCGAAGATCGCCTCAAGAGCCGCCGACTTGGCGTGCCACACCCGGCTGTGATCGATCCGCCGGGTGGAGTTGAAACCTCGGGCCTCCTCCGCAACGCCGGACACCAGAGCAGCCGTCGTGTCCTGCACTGCCAGGGCGTCCACGTCGATATAAAGCGGGTTCTTGAAGCAGCGACTGCCCGGATAGTAGGGGCTCGGCTCGACGTGAGCACCCGGGCACGGTGCGTGCAGCGGGTTCACCATGGTGAAACCGGCTCCTAGACCGCCCGCCCAGCGCCCGATACGCTCCAGATCTCCCAGGTCGCCTATACCCCAGCTGCGCTTCGAGCGCGAAGCGTACAGCTGAACCGAGAAACCCCACTCGTGCTCGGAAGGACAAGGGGCGCGACCAGGACTGACGACGAGCGGGGTGACGTCACCGTCGTCGGATACGAAGCTGTGATAGCCAGATGCCAGGCCTCCTGGAAGGCCGGCCGACGCCGGAATCTCCGTACCGTCCTCGAGGACGACGATCCCCGGGCCGAGCGAAGGCAGCGGGTGATCCGTCCGGACTGTCACAGCCAGCGGGGCGGGCGGCCCGCTGGCCGTCGCCCCCATCTTTTCCAGCACGACTCGCACCGCCTCGTCGGACGCTTCGTGCCAGACGCCGGCGACGTCGAAAAAGCCGGGGTAAACCCCCCAAAGCCCAGGGTCCACCCACTCAGTCACACTGCCAACCTAGCCTTGTGGCGTGACCCCTTTCGACTGCCTCGCCGACCTCGCGCGCTCAGGGGTGCGTGTCGGGACCGACTCTTGGGCTGACCGGGGGCTTGTCCAATCGCAAGTGCTGTACCCGCGAAAGTCCATGGACGCCAGCCAACGGCTCGGGTTCTACTCGTCGACGTTCTCGGTGTGCGAGGTGACCACCACTTTCCGGTACCCGCCCAGCGCTGACGTCACGTCGAGATGGGTGCAGCGCTCCGCAGCGGGGTTCCGTTTCGACGTGAGCGCCTGGTCGCTTCTCACCGGCTGCCCTACCGTGCCCGACTCTTTGTGGCCGGACCTGCGGGGCAGCGTGATTCCCCGCTTTAAAGACAGCCGGCAGCTCTACGCCGCACATCTCCCAGCCGAAGTGGTCGAGGAGTGCTGGGAACGTTTCGTTCACTCGATTCGACCTCTCCTCCAGGCCGGGCGCCTTGGGGCGGTCCTGCTGCGCTACCCGCGATGGTTCAGTCCCCGCCGGCAGAACCTCGACACCATAGAGGCGGCAGTGGCGCACCTCGGCGGCGCAGCGGTGGCTGTGGAGCTGCCGTCGACGCGTTGGTACCCGTCGAGCGATCAGGAAGGGTTCTTGGAGTGGCTCGACGACCGTAACGTCGCCCTTGTCTGCACCGCCACCCCAGTCGGGGACCCCAGGGGCGCCGCCCGCCGGGTGGCGTGCACGTCGGATCTCGCGTTCGTGCGGTTCGCCGGAACCCACGGCACGGTTTCCCGGAACTGGAGATCAGCACACCTTTACTCGCGGGCGGAGCTCGAAGGCTGGGTGGGCACCCTCAGCGACCTAGCCGGCTCCGCATCAGAAACCCACATAGTCATGGGCAACGGTCCGGGTTCGGCTCCGGTTGTCAACGCCTACCAGCTCGCATGCATGCTCCAGGGCGGACCCGCCTCCCAGTGCCGGCCCGCCCCCGAAGGCCAAAGCGTCCCAGCCCCGAGAGCCAAGGCTTACGGTCGATCGTCTAGGTTGACTTCGGTGGAAACGACGTGGATAGCCGTGCGGGGCCCTTCGACGATGAAGCTCGCAGTGCACCGCCTCGGCGGTGACGGCCCGCCGCTCATGCTCGCTCACGCGACCGGGTTCCACGGTCGCTGCTGGGCTCCCGTGGCCGAACAGTTGACCGACCGCTTCAGCGTTTGGGCGCTCGACCAGGCAGGGCACGGTTCTTCGAATCGGCCCGCCGACGGCCGCTTCGAGTGGGAGCTTCTCGCCTCAGACCTGCTTGAGGTTATCGACTTGCTGGGCGGTGACGGCTGGCGGATCGGCGGCCATTCCCTAGGGGGCGGCGTAGCGCTGCTCGCCGAGGCGGCCCGCCCGGGGACTTTCGATTCGATCTGCTGCTACGAGCCGGTGGTGGTCCCGCCGTGGGCGCGTGACCCTGACGGGACCCCGCCAGCAGCCGCCGAAGAGACGCAGGGGCCGGGGCGGACGCGAACTTCCGTCTCGCTTGCCACTCTCGCCAGGAAGCGCAGAGCGACGTTCGACTCGCGTTCCGCCGCGATCGCCAACTACCGCTCGAAACCCCCTTTCGCCGAGTTCTCGCCGGCGTGCCTAGAGCTTTACGTCGAGCACGGCTTCGTCGACAACGCCGACGGCTCCGTAAGCCTCGCCTGCAGGCCCGACGACGAAGCCGCCGTGTTCGACATGGCACCTGCCAGCCCGACTTGGAACCTCCTCGGGGCGATCCAAGCGCCGGTAACGGTTTTCGCCGGCAGGAAAGGCGACGACCCGGTCGGCTCGTGGGCGGAGACGATCGCCTCCCGAATCCCAAAAGGACGGTTCCGCTCTTTCGAATCCCTCGACCACTTCGGACCGATGACCGCTCCCGGAGAAGTCGGTCGGGCCTTCGCCGAATCGTTCTGACGTGGCACTGCCTCTTCCTAGCTCGCTGTCGCCTTCCAAGGTCACCGCCTTCAAGGACTGCGCCCTGGCGTTCCGCCTTTCCGTCATCGAACGGCTCCCGGAGCCGCCGTCGCCTTACGCCGCAAAAGGAACTCTTGTTCACCGGGCGTTGGAGCTTCTCATGTGGCAGGAGGAGCCGCCAGATCGAACACGCGAAACTGCTCTTCGCAAGCTGGCCGTGGCAGTACCGGAAGTGCTCGACAGTGCCGAGTACCGCGGCCTATGTTTGTCGGAGAAGGAGCGCTCCGACTTCGTCGACGATGCTGTCAGCCTGATCGACAATTACTTTAGGCTTGAGGATCCTAACGACGTCCGAGTGATGGGAACCGAGCTTCGCATGTCAGCCCAACTCGGTTCGCTGCGCCTTTCGGGAATAATCGACCGTTTGGAGCTCGACGGCGACGACCTCGTTGTCACCGACTACAAGACCGGTCGCGCGCCTGGTGCCAACTTCGAGCAGTCCAAGCTCGGCGGAGTCCATTTCTACGCCTTCTTGTGCTCCGAGGTTCTGGGCCGTCGCCCCGACAGGGTCCAGCTTCTACACCTTCGCGAGCCGCTCGTGATCTCAACCGTCCCGTCCGAACAGTCGGTGACCGCACTTCGCCGCCAAGCCGGCGCTTTGTGGTCGGCCGTGGTGACGGCCTGTGATCGGGAAGATTTCAGGCCAAAGCCGGGCAGGCTCTGCTCCTACTGCTCCTATCGCGACTACTGCCCGGCCGTGGGCGGAGACCTGGGGCTCCTCGAAGCATCAGGAGCCCACGCCGGCACCGCCACGGTGACTACGGGCTAGGACACTACACAATGAGGAACATGCCGACGATCCCTTTACCTCGTATCTTCGAGCCTTTGGACAAGGTGGCGGACACCTTCTTCGAGCGCAAACTGCGCAATAGCCGCGCAGTTGACATGGTCATGTACACTGCCAGTGCCGTCGGGGATCACGGCGTCGTGTGGCTTGCTATCGCCGGGGTGCAGGCGGCCAGGCGCGCGCAGCGCGGCGCTTCATGGCGGCGACGATTCGGGAGGGTGGCTGTTGGTCTCGCAGTAGAGTCCGTGGTGGTCAACGGTCCGGTCAAGCTGCTGTTCCGCCGGAGCAGACCGTCGCATGAAGGACCCCGGCCGATGCACCTGCGACAACCTCGAACGAGCAGCTTCCCAAGTGGCCATGCGGCAGCGGCCTTCTTCGGCGCCGCCTTGCTGCGAGACGACGACCCGGCGTGGCCCGTGTACTATCTGCTCGCTGTCATAGTGGCGGTGAGCAGGGTACACGTTCGGATACACCACGCTTCGGACGTCGTCGGCGGCGTGGCTACTGGGATACTTCTAGGCGAGATGGTCCGTAGGCTTGTACCAGTAGAGGAATGACACAGGGGGCTGAGTGGTTGGTATAGGCATGCCCCAAAGTTTCTCGGTTACCTGGGATTACCGCTGCCCGTTCGCTCGCATCGCCCACGACCACATCCTTACCGGACTCGAAGCCGGGGCCGACTGGGACGTAACCTGCCTAGCGTTCTCGTTGGACCAAAGCCACGTCGAAGACGGTGAGACCCCGGTGTGGGAAGAACCGGAGCGCTATCCGGGGATGCTCCCGAATCTCGCTGGGATCGTCGTGCGGGACCACCAGCCGGAGCTTTTCAAGCGCGCTCACAGGGCGCTGTTCTCGGCCCGCCACGACGAGTCCCTCGACCTGAGGGACCGGTCGATAGTCGGAAAGGTTCTGGACTCTGTCGGCGTCGACGGAGCCGGAGTGCTCGCCGAGATAGACACCGGTTGGCCGCTGCTCACCCTTCGCGACGAGCACACCAAGGCGGTGGACGAACACGCCGTGTTCGGGGTTCCAACTTTCATCGCCGGGCACGACGCAGCTTTCGTCCGCCTCATGCGCGGCCCACGGGGCGACTCGGCGGTAGCAATCCGCACCGTGGAGAAAGTTCTAGACATGCTCGTCGGCTGGCCGGAGCTCAATGAGTTCAAGCACCCGACGATCTCGAACTGAGCCGGCCGCCCCGAATCGGCCTCGTCTCCAACTTGGCTCGGTTGGCCTGAGCCCGGGTGAGGCGGTGCGCTGGCAGGTCACGCCCGGCGGCCGGTGGCGCAGCGGGGTAGCCCTGCACATCGAGTTCGACGGTAGTCTCGGAGTTCGCGACTCCAACGGAGCGCTTCGCAGCCTGCGCCTCGATCGTGTCCACGTGCGACGGTCCGACAAAACGGCTCGTATGGCGTGGGAAGCTCTAACCGACCGCATGGCACGCGCCGAACAGCTGAGTCTGCTTTAGCCTGCCGTGCCATACGTTGCGGCCGGACCCTCAGCGGTCAACGTCTCCGCTGGGAAGCGGCTCCGCCTCCGAGCCCGGCGCTGCGAGACGATCACGGTCGTGTTTTGCGTAGGAACCGACCTGCTCTTGACCTGACATTGCTGCTATCGCCGTCATGATCTCGTCGGTCATGCGCCTGAAGTCTTCCGGTCCCAGCGGGGACATCGCGGCCTCCCGAGCGGCGAAACGGATCGGGGGGCCGAACATCACGGTCACCTTCTTACCCGGCCGCGGGAACATAGCCCCGACAGGTTGAACCGCTGCAGTGCCAAACTGAGCGACCGGAACTACGACCGCCGAACAGTCGACCGCCAGACGGGACACCCCCGTGTGGCCCCGATAGAGACGCCCGTCACGCGACCTGGTGCCTTCGGGGTATATGCCGAGCACGCCGCCCCCGTCGAGAACCTGTCGGGCCGCTGCCAGTGCGCGCTCGGACGCCGAACCACCCTCGCGCGCTAGGGGGATCATCCCCACCGCGCGGAAGAACCAGGCGGTCTTCGCCGACTCGAAGTACTCGGCCTTGGCGACAAAGGTGACCCGCCTGCGAACGCACATCGGCAAGAAGATGCTGTCGATGAACGACCGGTGGTTGCTTGCAAGGATGACTGGACCTGACTTAGGCACGTTGGACCTCCCGACGCAACGCACCCGGAACGCCAGACGCAGAAGCGGCGTCAGGAGGATCTTCAAAGCCCAGTAGGCCATCTTTCTACCCCAGTTTCGTCAAGGACCTTCGCAAGTTGCGAACAGCCTGGCCGATGCGCTGCTCATTCTCGATCAGCGCGAACCTCACGAAGCCCTCGCCGCCCTTACCGAAGCCGACACCAGGAGAAGTTGCCACCTCGGCGTCGGTTACGAGGAATTTAGCGAACTCGAGTGACCCCATCTCCGCGTAAGGCTCAGGTATCGGAGCCCAGACGAACATGGTTCCTTTGGGCGGAGTGACCTGCCAGCCGATACGGTTCAGGCCGTCGCAAAGAGCGTTGCGGCGGGACTGGTAGATCTCGTTGACCTCTTTGGGGTAGTCCGGCGCCTCGTTGAGCGCCACGATGGACGCTATCTGGATGGGTTGGAAGGTTCCGTAGTCGAGGTAGCTCTTGAGCTTTGTCAGTGCCGCCACGATCTGTGGGTTTCCGACCATGAAAGCCATTCTCCACCCTGCCATGGAGAAGCTCTTAGTCAGCGTGTAGAACTCGACTGCCACGTCTTTCGCTCCGGGGACCTGCATGATCGACGGCGGCTGGTAGCCGTCGAACGACGTGTCGGAGTAGGCGAAGTCGTGTACGAGTACAACGTCGTGCTCCCGCGCGAACTCCACGAGGCGGGTCATCCACGCTATGTCGACGCACTCGGTGGTCGGATTATGCGGGAAAGAGAAGACGATGACCCTCGGGCGGGGCCAAGTGGACTCCCAGCTGTTCATCAGGTTTGCGAAGAAGTCCTGGTCAGGTCCGAGCCGGACCTGTTGGACGTCGGCTCCAGCGAACAGCGGCGCATAGATGTGGATCGGGTAGCTGGGCGTCGGAACGAGCGCAGTGTCACCCGGCCCGACGAGCGTCCACATGAGATGCGACAAGCCTTCCTTAGCTCCTATGGTGGCGACCACCTCGCTGTCAGGGTCCAACTCAACCCCGAAGCGGCGCAGGTACAGGTTGGAGATGGCAAGGCGAAGCTTCGGGATTCCCTTCGAAGCTGAATACCTATGGTTTCGAGGGTTGCGCGCTGCTTCAGCCAGCTTCTCGACGGCGATCTCGGGGCTTGGGATGTCTGGGTTCCCAAATCCCATGTCGACCACGTCGCGCCCAGCGTGACGTGCCTCGTCGCGAAGTTGATTGATAATGGCGAAGACATAGGGCGGCAGCCCGTTTATCCGACGGAATTCCACGAACTGAGGTTACTAGACCTGCCGGTTCAGGACACCACGCCACCTTCTGCGGCCATCGCCATCGCCATCGCCATGAGGCCAGCACCGACCGCAGCGGACTTCTCTCCTAGCAAGGCTGGGACAACTGGCACTTGCGGACGGACCCGTGCGCCCATCGCCAGTCCGTCGAGACTGGCTCTAATCGGGGCCATGAGCACTTCCCCGGCTTTGATCATCCCGCCGCCGACGACTACGACCTGCGGGTCGAAGATGTTCACTAGGTTGGCGATCCCGACCGCCACGAAACGCCCGAGGGCGGCCATCAGGCGCAGCGCGTCGGGGTCACCGCCGATTGCGGCAGTAGTCACGTGCTCGCCAGTCACCGCGGCCGGGTCACCTCCTGCGAGGTCGAGGACGAGTGGGGCCCGGCCACTGCCGGCCTCTTGTCGGGCGAGCTCCCCTAGGGCGCTGCCCGACGCGAAACGCTCCCAGCAGCCTCTGTTCCCACAAGGACAGGGGGGTCCGTCTACTTCGAGGACCATGTGACCGAACTCGCCGGCCATCCGGTTGGTCCCCTCGTAGAGGCGGCCGTCTATGACGATCCCACCGCCGATACCGGTTCCAAGAGACACCATGAGCATGTCGGCGCTGCCCCTGCCCGCTCCTGAGACGTATTCCCCCCAGGCTGCGCAGGTGGCGTCGTTACCGATCCAAAGTCTGGTCCCGCCGAGACGATGCGACACCAGTTCTCCCAGGCGAGTTCCGATCGACGACTGGAGATTGGGGGCGAAGAGGATCGTTCCTGCGGAGTCGATCAAAGCGGGCACCCCGATACCCACCGAGTCGGGCGTCCCGCCACCTATACGCACTGCGACGTCGGTGACCTGTGAAACGAGGTCTGCGCCTCTTATCGGCTCCTTGGTCGCCTCGATGACGTCGCCGTCGGAGCCCAAGAGGACCGCCAAGAGCTTCGTGCCGCCGACGTCCACGCCGACAGCCGGGCCTCGGGTCGAATTCATGCAGTTATCTCAACTACCCGCGACGCGCGCCAGCAGGCGTCGCATACCACCCAGCCAGCGGTCCCGGTCGGCCACCTTGGCCTTCTCGTACTCGTGGACCTGAGGGTGCGGAAGTATCAGGAACCTGCCATCGTTCAACGCTGCGACAACCTCGTCGGCCACCACCGAGGGATCGAGGATCTCACCGCTCGCTTCGAGCTCCGTGCGTCCGGCACCGTCGCCCCCGGTGACCATAGGCGTGCGGACCCCCTGCGGGCACAGGCAGTGCAGGCTGACACCACTCGAACCGTAGTTGACGGCAAGCCATTCGGCTATCGCTACCGACGCATGCTTGGTAACGGTGTAAGGAGCCGACTGCATCATCATCAACAAGCCCGCGGCAGAAGCGGTGATTACCATCGCGCCGCTCCCGCGCTGCGCCATTGCTGGCATGACAGAGCGCGCAGCGTAAACGTGCGCCATAGCGTGAACACGCCAGGAGCGCTGCCACGCTTCGTCGTCACCGAGACCCGGCCCGGTCGCTATGCCGGCGTTGGAGAAGTACAGGTCGATCGGGCCGAGCGAAGCCTCAACCGCCGACGTCATAGCGGATACAGCGTCAGGATCCCCCACGTCGGCTGCGAGTGCGATCGCCCCTGGGATGCGGTCCGCGACTTCCTGGGCCCGGTCGAGATGCAGGTCTACCACCGCGACGCGAGCTCCCAGCTCCGTGAACCGGGAAGCCACCGCCTTTCCTATGCCACCGGCTCCTCCGGTAACGACCGCCACGGCACCGTTGAACTCGAAGTTTGTCACCCCAGACACTCTAGGCAACCGTCCACACCCGACGCCGGCCTGCGCCCACAGGGATCGATCAGCGGCAGGGTTGCGTGCGGTCCGGCTAGCCTTTGGGCATGGACGACACGGTCAAATACCTGCTTAGCGAAGACAAGCTTCCTACCCACTGGTACAACGTGGTTGCGGACCTGCCGTCCCCTCCCCCACCGCCGCTTCATCCGGCGACGCACGAGCCGGTGGGCCCAGAAGCGCTGGCTCCGCTGTTCCCCATGGCGTTGATAGCCCAGGAGGTCACCTCGGAGCGCTACGTCGAGATCCCCGAAGCGGTCCGCGACGTCTACCGGCTGTGGAGGCCGAGCCCGCTGTATCGTGCCCGGCGGCTGGAGAAGGCTCTGGACACGCCGGCGCACATCTACTACAAGTACGAAGGGGTGAGCCCGGCGGGTTCACACAAGCCCAACACCGCCGTACCCCAGGCTTACTACAACGCCCAGGAGGGCGTGACGAAGCTCACGACGGAGACCGGCGCAGGCCAGTGGGGTTCGGCGCTGTCGTTCGCCTGTTCGCTGTTCGGCATCGAATGCGAAGTCTGGCAGGTGAGGGCCTCATACGACCAGAAGCCCTACAGGCGGATGATGATGGAAACTTTCGGGGCTTCGGTGCACCCCAGCCCGTCAGATCTGACCGCGTCGGGAAGGGCGGTCCTCGCCGAGCACCCCGACTCCCCGGGAAGCCTGGGGATCGCGATCAGCGAAGCTGTCGAGATGGCAGCGGCCGACCCCGCCGTGCGCTACGCCCTCGGGAGCGTCTTAAACCACGTGCTTTTGCACCAGACGGTCATCGGCCAGGAGGCCCTGGCGCAGATGGAGATGGCCGGGGAAACCCCGGACGTGATAGTCGGCTGCACCGGAGGCGGGTCGAACTTCGGGGGGTTGGTGTTCCCGTTCCTGCGCGAGAAGCTCGCCGGTCGGATGAACCCCGTGATACGCGCCGTTGAGCCGGCGTCGTGTCCGTCTTTGACCAAGGGGCGCTACGCCTACGACTTCGGCGACACGGCTGGGCTCACCCCGCTGCTCAAGATGCACACCCTCGGCCACGACTTCATCCCCGACCCGATCCACGCTGGCGGCCTTCGCTACCACGGTATGTCCCCGCTCATCTCTCACATATACGAGCTCGGCCTGATCGAGGCGGTCGCGAAGCCCCAGTCGGAGTGCTTCGCTGCGGGTGTGCGCTTCGCCCGCGCGGAGGGGATCATCCCTGCGCCCGAACCGACTCACGCCCTGGCGGCGGCTGTCGAGGAGGCGCTGGCGTGCAAGCAGACCGGCGAGTCCAAGGTGATCCTGACAGCCCTGTGCGGGCACGGCCAGCTCGACCTTCCCTCCTACGGGCGTTACCTGGCCGGGGATCTCATCGACCACGAACTGAGCGACGAAGCTGTCGCTGCGGCCATGGCCAATCTTCCTGTCACCAGCTGAGCTGACCCGTTCGCGCAGGGCGCGCAAGCTCGCTCCTGGTAGCCTCAGCGGGTGCTTGCGCTTCGCACGAGCACCCGCATCAGCGCCTCGGCGGCCGGCCATGTGATGCTGCCGCCCAGCGCGGCGCCGAGCAACTCGTCCATAGTCGCTTGAGCGTCCACGCCAGGGCAGTGCAAGGTGAGCACTCCGGTCCCTTGGCGTTCCAGCTCTGATCTGACCCCCGGGCCGAGCCCCGGGCGCTGCCCGGCGAGGACCTCACCCGCCCCTGGCAGCCCGTCCACGACGGAGCGGAGCCGCCGGAGGAGCGCGAACAGCATCGACAGCTCGCCTTCGGAGCCTTGGAGACGGCCGTCGGAGGTGCCCGCCTCCAAGGAGCCCCCTGCGAGAACCGCCCCCCACATGACGCTGTCAGCTACGTCAGCGAGGCTCGGGAAGATCCTGCCGGCCATCTCAGCGTCCACCCCTGCGAGCTCAGCGAGGGCTTTCACGTCGCCGAAAGCCCCGGATGGCCATGAGGCACGGGCGACGCTGACGACGGCTTCGTAGACGGCGCGGCCGGCGGCGTCGGTGGGGCATCGGGGGTCGCTGTCGTAGCCTTCCTCGCTGAACGCGAGCGCCAGGGCGAGGATCCCGTCGCCCACCAGCCGGGGTGAAAAGGCGTCCGGTTCGACGTACAGGCGTAGCACCGCCCCGTCGATCATCGCGTGCATCAACGAGACGAGCCTCCTAACATCGAGAGGCGCTTTGACACGCCGCCCGAGCAGCGACAGCGTAGCGGCGAGGATCGGCGCCAGCTCGTCGGTGATACGACCGTAAAGGCGCGCCCGGTCCGCCAGTAGCTCACGCGCTACTTCGGCGTCCTTGTCGCTCAGCGCGCTGGGACCCTTCCACCGTTCGCTGGCGGTGATGGCCGCCGCCTGCAGGAGCCAACCGGCTGGGCCGCCCGGGGCTTTGAACTGGGCTTCCACGTTAGCGGCCATCGACGCTACGATCGCCTCCTCGAAGCCCACCTCCGCTCGCAGCACCTCGTCGAAAGCTGCCGCCATGTCACCGAGAGACCCGTCGAAACCAGCCCACGACGGGTCCGCAGCGGCCCGGGATATCGCTCTTAGCACCGGATCGGCGCTGGAAGGGTCAGCGGAGCGGAACACCCTGTAGGCGGTGTCCTTGGGCACTCCGGCTGCCAGACCGAGGGAGGAGGCGTTGAGGGCGGCCCGCAGCATGTCTATCGGGGCGCTCCCAAGCTTCACCAAGCCGGCGTCGATCATCTGATCGAGCTTTTCTTGCCGGTTGGAATCGCGTTTGGTCACAGCAGCCCCCTAGCCCGCTCTAACCCACGACGCACCGGCCCTACCCCAAAGCGGCCTTGGCGGTGGTGCGCAGAGCAACCATTGCGCAAAAGCCCGCAGCCCGGAGCAGCGGAGGCCATCAGACAGCGAGACTCACCGCAGGTACGTTTTCGGACCATGAGTCTCAAATTAATACAAACTGCTTCTGGCAGTCGGCTTGGCCTGCAGTTATCTTTCCTCCTGGAGGAAGCCGCCGCGTTGGCCGTCGATGACGGCTGCCAGATGAGCGAAGGAGCGAGACATGACACGACAACACGCGCCATACCCGCGCGGTCCAAAGCCTGGCCGGCTCGCCCGGCGGATCTCTATTACGCTAGCTGCGACGGTCGCCCCGTTCGCTGTCGGTGTTGTCGCGCTCCCGGCGTCGACCGCGTCCGCCCAGGGCACCAGCTACACGTGGACCGGCGCTTCGACCAGTTCAGCGAACTGGAGTGACACCGCTAACTGGGGCGGCTCGGCTCCGAGCGCCAACAGCTCTGTCGGCACCTTGACGTTCCCCGACCTGTCTTCTTGCGACAGCGCACCGTCTGGCTCGTGTTACACGTCAACCGACGACGTTTCGGGAGTTAGCGCAACAGGGTTGGACCTGACCGGAGGGCATTATTCGATCTCAGGCGACGGTCTCAGCGTCGGTTCAGGCGGTATCACCGAGTCCTCACCCTCAACTGCGACTTTTCCGACCTCCGACACGCTCAGCCTTCCGCTCGCTCTCAGCGCCGCCCAAACGTGGGCGATCACCGGCGCAGACCTGAACGTGACGGGGGGCGTCACCGGCACGAACAACTTAACCGTGTCTTTGAGCCCGGGTAGCGCCGGACCCGCAACGCTCAGCCTGTCGGGGACCGTTGCTCCCGGCTCGTTCACGGCGTCAGGGCCGACGCTCGCCGCCGGCGGGTTTCCCTCCAATAACGGTACTGTGCTGTTGTCGCCGGGAACCAGCCTTGAGACATCTGGGACGGTCAGCTTGTCCAACGTGAGCCTGCAAGGATCTGGTACCAGTACCAACCCGCCGTCGATCGGCGCAATCACAGCCACCGACTCGGCCGTTCAAGTGTTCCCCGCCCCAACTTCAGGCTCGTCAGCTCCGGGCTCGTCGGCTCCGGGCATTCTGTCCGCTGCGTCAGCGACCTTCGACTCGGCGAGCAGCCTTAGCTTCGAGATAGCAGGTCCCTCATCTGGCACCACCGCCACGGCTGGTACCGACAACTCCGAGCTCACCTCCGCTGGGACAGTGACCTTGGGCGGGGCGCAGGTCGAGGTGAACGCCTCTCCCCAAACAGGGTCTTCGTCGTGCTTCGTGCCGCCCGTCGGTGCCGTCTACACGCTCGTCTCGGCGTCGTCGATCACCGGAACGTTGAGTTCGGCCGGCCCGAACGGATCTGGCAGCGCCGCGATCCCCAACGGGGGTACGGTACCTATCGGCGGCTTCGACTGCTCACCGACCAACCCGCCGGACGTGGCGCTGCAGATCAACTACAACACCTCTTCTACGCCCGAGACCGTTACCGCGACGGTGGTTACCGCTACGACGACGACGGTCACCTCCCAGGGAGGAGGGGCAGGATCAGGACCAGTCGACTACGGCACCAGCCAAACCTACTCTGCTCTAGTCAAGGAAACATCGACCGGCCCCGCCGTGACGACGGGCACGGTGACGTTCAGAGCTGCCGCAGAACCGACCAGCCCGGCGGGGACTTACGGCACGCCCGTATCATTGTGCAATGCCACCTACTCCTCCTCCGCCGGGGACTGGTCGTGCCAGTCAGGCAACGCACCTGCGGGCACAGACCAGATAGTCGCGACTTTCACCCCGCCGACGGGATCGACGCTCGGCGGCTCCACCGGCGACGGATTCGAGCAGGTCTTCTACACCACTTCTGTGGCCGCCGCCGTCAACGGCGAGTCCAGCGGATCCGCCCCCGCAGGTCAGCCGGTCTTATACAGCGCGACCGTCACCAACACGAGCAGCGGGTCGAATGCTTACCCCGACGGGCCGGTGACTTTCGTCGATGGTCAGGAGCCGCTATGCACCGCCGAGCTGTTCCCGACGTCGACGGCGAACCAGTCGATCGCGTCGTGTGCGGCGTCTGACGCGCCCGCAGGGCCCACCACCGTCACCGCTTCGTACGGCACTGGCGAGAACGACTTCCACTATGGGTCTGCGACTGCAAGCCTAAACGTCACCAGCACGCCGAGCGTCACGTCGCTCACCACAAGCGCCGGCACCACCGCCGTCACCGCAGGTGAGACGATCACCTACAACGTCACGGTCACCCCCGCTCAGGGCTCTACTGGCCTTCCGGTTCCGACAGGGACCGTGCAGGTCCTCGGCGGCTACGTCGGCCTTCAAGTGCCGCTGTGCACGATCACCCTGGGTGCCACCGGGAGCGGATCGTGCTCGTCGGCAGAAACTCCTATCCCGTTCGACTGCTCCTCAGGCTCCTCAGGCTGCTCCGGCGGCACGCCGGTGCTTGCCGTGTACTCGGGTAACACCACCTACGGCGGTTCCGCGGGTTCGGCCTCCCTCACGCCGCCCAGCTCCCCGACGAGCGGCGCGGAGTCTCTCGCGACACTTTCGCTTTCAGCTTCTTCGGCTTCCGCCGGCAGGTCGGTGACTTACACCGTGACCGTCAATAACGCAGCCGGCGGGACAAGCTCCTCCAACCCGACCGGAACCGTCACGATGAGCGTCGGTTCCACCACTCTGTGCACCGCGACGTTGTCCGCCTTGTCTTCCAGTGAGTTCGGGATCGCTCAGGGTTCGTGCCCGGCGACTGTCGCTCCGGCCGGCGACGACACCATCCTCGCCGTGTACAGCGGCGACACACACTACGGTGCTTCGGCTGGGTACGGCGCGCTAGCTGTCGCAGGCACAGCTTCTTCCACGACGGTGACGGTCAACGGGTCGTCATCGGCGACGGTTACCGCTCAAAGCCAGGTGACCTACTCCGCCACTGTCACGGGCGCAGCCGCCGGGACTGTCACCTTCACCGCCGCAGGCGCGACGCTGTGCACCGCCAACGTCTCCACCGTGGGTACGGCAAAGTGTATCTCGACGAACGCACCCTTGGGAAATAGCATCACCGTGACGGGTACGTACTCAGGGGCCGCAACCCTTAGCGGCTCCTCGGGCACGGCCACCTTGACTGTGACGGAGACCGCACCTACGTTCACGTCTGCGAGCGCACCAACCGTCGCCACGCAAGGTTACGGTTACTCCGCGTCGTTTGGAGCCTCTGGAGACCCCGCGCCCACGTTCAGTCTTTCAAACGCCCCGGCGTGGCTTTCGATCAATCCCTCAACCGGGCTTGTCACGGGCATAGTACCGGCCGGTCTGGCGAGCTTTAGCTTCTCGGTCATCGCCTCCAACGGGGTCAGTCCTGACGCTACCACCGGACCTTACACCGTGGCGGTAGCAGCCCCCCCAGCGGCCACGACGTCATCCACGTCGACCGGGTCGGGGACGAACCCCTCGGCGACGACGTCTGGCGCCGTTAACGGTGTCACGACCACCGTCCAAGCTTCCGCCGTGGGGACCGGCACGATCACCGTCGCCACCTATCCGACAGACCCGGTCGGAGCTTTCAGCGCCGGAGCGTCATATTTCGACGTTTCGGCGACGTCGGGAAGTTCGTTCACCCAGATCGCCTTCACGGTGTGCGGCTTGGCCTCGTCGGACACCATCTCGTGGTGGAATCCGGCGACGAGTTCGTGGGTTCCGGCGTCAGACGCCACGACCGTCAACTCGGCCGGCTGCGCTACGGTTACCGTCAACTCGTCGTCCAGTCCCGACATCGCCGAGATGACCGGGACGGTCTTCGCCGCCGCACAGAACACGACCACGACCACTACAAGCGCTACCTCTTCGCCGGTGGCCGGCTACTGGCTCGCTGGCGCGGACGGCGGAGTCTTCAGTTTCGGAGACGCCGGCTTCTACGGCAGCATGGGAGACCAACACCTAAACGCCCCCATCGTCTCAATAACCCCCACACCCGACGGCAAAGGCTACTGGCTCGCCGCAGCCGACGGCGGAGTCTTCAGTTTCGGAGACGCCGGCTTCTACGGCAGCATGGGAGACCAACACCTAAACGCCCCCATCGTGGGAATCGGAGGCTGATCCGCCGGCCCCGGGCGGCGCCGTCGCGGCGGGCACGGGGGGGCCAGTCGATCCGCTCGCAGCCCTACGGGTTGCGAGCGGAGACTGGTCAGCCCGCGCTCACCCTTTCAATGCGTCGGCTATCTCGTCGAGTATCACCGGGTCGTCGATGGTCGACGGGACGTTAGGCTGCTGGCCGTCTGCGATCTGGCGCATGGTCGCTCGGAGGATCTTGCCCGAGCGGGTCTTTGGCAGGCGGGCGACGACCAGCGCCCGCTTGAACGCCGCTACTGGGCCGATCCGGTCGCGGACCATTGCGACCAGTTCCGCCTCCACGTCGTCAGGTTCCCGGTCTACCCCGGCTTTTAGGACGACGAAACCGACCGGCACCTGGCCTTTGAGCTGGTCGGCGACGCCGATCACCGCGCACTCCGCCACGTCAGGGTGCGTGGAGAGGACCTCCTCCATGGACCCGGTGGAAAGGCGGTGCCCTGCGACGTTGATGACGTCGTCGATGCGTCCCATGATAAACAGGTAGCCGTCTTCGTCCAAGTGCCCGCCGTCACCTGTCAGGTAGAAGCCCGGGTAGCGCGAAAGGTAGGAGCGCACGTAACGGTCGTCGTCTAGGTACAAGGTGGGTAGCGTCCCAGGTGGCATCGGCAGGCGGATGGCGACGGCGCCTTCCCGGCCGGCGGGGCTGTCGTGGCCGTCCTCGTCGAGGATCCGGACGTCGTAGCCGGGGACCGCCTTGGTAGGCGAGCCGGCTTTGATCGGCAACGCTTCGATGCCCATGCAGTTGGAGACGATCGGCCAGCCGCTCTCCGTCTGCCACCAGTGGTCGACTACCGGCACCCCGAGCAAGTCCGACGCCCAGTGGTAGGTGTCGGGGTCTAGGCGTTCGCCGGCGAGGAAAAGGTATCGCAGGCAGCTAAGGTCGTAGCGGCGGAGGTGCTCGCCTGCCGGATCCTCCTTCTTGATGGCCCTGATAGCGGTCGGCGCGGTGAAGAGGACGCTCACTTGGTGCTCGGACGCGACCCGCCAAAAAGCGCCCGGGTCTGGGGTTCCGACCGGCTTTCCTTCATAGAGGACGGTCGTCGCCCCGGCCAGGAGCGGCGCGTAGACGATGTAGGAGTGACCGACTACCCACCCAACGTCGCTCGCAGCCCAGAACACCTCCCCGGCTTTGACGCCGTAGACGTTGGGGATGCTCCAGGTGAGCGCTACTGCGTGGCCGCCGTTGTCACGGACGACGCCTTTGGGGACTCCGGTCGTGCCGGACGTGTAGAGGATGTAGAGCGGGTCTGTCGCAGCGACGGTGGTGCACGGCGCCGGCGACGCAGCAGCCATCGCTTGGACCCAGTCCAGGTCGCGTCCCTCCGTCATCGCTGCAACAGCTTGAGGGCGCTGCAGGATCAGGCACGACGACGGCGGGTGCTCCGCCTCGGCTAAAGCCAGATCGAGGAGCGGCTTGTACTCGACGACCCGGGAGCCTTCGATCCCGCACGACGCGGAGATCACGACCTTCGGGCGGGCGTGGTCGACTCTCAGCGCGAGCTCGTGCGGCGCGAAACCGCCGAACACCACCGAGTGGACAGCGCCCAAGCGTGCGCAGGCGAGCATGGACATAACCGCCTCGGGGACCATGGGCATGTAGATCACGACGCGATCCCCGGCCGTCACACCGAGACCGGCGAGGACCCCGGCCAGGCGCGCGACCTCGTCGCGCAACTCCTTGTAGGTGTACGTGCGTTTCGTGGCAGTAACCGGGCTGTCGTAGATCAGCGCCGCCTGGTCGCCACGGCCGGCTTCGACGTGGCGGTCCAAAGCGTTGAAGCAGGTGTTGAGCGTCGCGTCGGGGAACCACCGGTAAAAAGGCGGGCGGCTCGAGTCCAAGATGCGCTCGCCGGGGGGCTGCTCCCACGATACGGCGGACGCCGCTTCACGCCAGAAACCCTCCCGGTCGGCGATGCTTCTGCGGTGCACCTCCTCATATATGGCTCCGACTCCTACAGGTGACGTGCTTTCCGACAATGCCACAACCGCACCTCCGGCGTTCTATTGAGATCCCGACGTCTCAGAGTTGGCGCTCCGAGCCGAGCAAAGGCGCCGGGAAGCGTCACGGCGGCGCTCTCGGCGCTACCCAATCGTAATCAGATCCGCCCGGAGCGCTAGCGCCGAAAGTCACATTGCGCCGAGCGGTAAGAAGGCTGCGCCGAGCGGCACTGCGCGCTGAGGCGTCGGGCTCGCATATGCTCAGCTCCAAGATTAGAGCTAAAAAGGGTGGTAGGAGTTGGTCGAAGCTTTGACGAGCCGTCAGCTGCCCGAACCAGCCGGGTGGTTCGCAGTGGCTGCCAGCGTGCACTTGGATCGCCACGGCGTGCTCCCCGCTAACGTCGGCGGGCACGAACTGGTCGTCTGGCGCTCGGAGGGCGGACAGGCGAAGGTGGCCGGCGCTTTCTGTCCGCATTTAGGCGCCCACCTCGGCAAGGTCGGCTCGACACGTGACGGAAGGCTGATATGCGGGTTTCACGGGTTCGCTTTCGACTCCGACGGGCATTGCGTCTCTACCGGTTACGGCGGTCGGGCCCCGGCCAGGGCTTGCCTTCAGATGTGGCCGGCAGCGGAACTGGACGGCGTCGTCCTCGCGTGGCGACACCCCCAGAGCGACACGCCGGGATGGACGATCCCCGCCGCCGGCACCGACGGATGGTCTCAACCCAGGTGGAGGACGTCGAGCTTCGCCGGGCATCCCCTGGAGATCACAGAGAACAGCGTCGATCTAGGCCACCTGCGAGTCCTGCACGGCTACGAAGCGCTCCGCGAGACCTCACGAGCGTCCTGCGACGGACCACTGCTCACGGCGAGCTACTCCTTCGAGCGGCCTAGGCGGCTCGCTTGGCCGCCCGCCCCGGACCTGCGCGCATCCATCGAAGTGTCAGTGCACGGACTCGGCTTCTCCAGGGTCGAGCTGCACGTCGAAACGCTAGGCGCTCGGCTGCGCCTTTGGGTCCTGCCGACCTCAGCCGGCATGGGTCGAGTGACCCTCCGCTTGGGCGTCGCGGCCCACGAGAGCTGGACCGGTGACGCCCCGCCGGCACTGCGACGCATTCCAGCCGTGCTGGTCGCCCCGCTGCTCAGAGAGTTCACCCTTGCAGGTTTGGCCGCTGATGTCGACCAGGACCGAAAGGTTTGGCGCTCCAAACGCCACCTGCTGCGCCCAGCCCTCGCCCCTGGCGATGGGCCGGTCGGCCTGTACCGTCACTGGGCGCAGCAGTTCCTTCCCGCCGCGACTGGCAACAAGCGGCCTTGATCCGCCTCGCCCTTAGGGAGCTCCAGTACCACTGGAAGCGCACGCTGATCGCCGTCGCGGCCGTAGGGGTCCTTCTCGGCATAAGCCTCACCCTCGCCGGCGTCAACGCAGCGTGGAACGCCGGATCCGACAAGACGCTCGCGACTATCGGAGGGGACTTCTACGTCGTGCCCGCCGGTTCGAGCGGCCCGTTCGACGGGCCGGCCACCTTCCCGGCCATCACGGCTAGGCAAGTGGCGCGCCTGGCGGGGGTGCAAGCCGCAGAACCGATACTAACTTTGCACGACACGATCAGCCGTTCCGACGGCAGGGTATTAGACGCCAACGTGGTGGGTTACACGCCGGACGGTATAACTAGGCCCGAGCCGACTTCGGGAACGCTGCCGTCCGCGCCGACACAGGTGCTCGTGGACTCCACTACGGGCCTGTCCCCCGGCGCTACCGTCACGCTCGGCGGTGTTCGCCTTACTGTGTCAGGGGTCGTTTCGGGGGTGACCTATTTCGCCGGGCAGTCAGTCGTGCTGATGAACCTCGGCGAGCTGCAGCGGGCGGTGTTCGACGGTCGGGACCTGGCTTCGGCGGTCGTCGTCAAAGGTGACCCCGCGAGGGCGCTGCCGGGCACGGCCCTGCTCGACATGAGCCAGATACGCCAAGACATCAACCGGCCTGTCGGCAAAGCCACGGCGACGGTCGCGGCAATCGGAGCTCTCCTCTTGGTGTCAGCATTAGGTGTGATTTCGATGATCGCCTACATCTCGGCGGTCGAACGAGCCGTCGAGATGAGCGTAATCAAAGCTCTCGGCGGCTCGACGTGGGCTCTTGCGGGACAGCTGGTGCTTTCCTCAGTAGTGGTCACCGCCGCGGCGTCCGTCTTGGCAGCCGTCCTGGCCGTCGCTCTGGGCCCGGTGTTCCCGATGCCCGTCGAAGTCCCCGCCGTCGACTACTTGGCCATGCCGGCGCTGGCCTTGGCACTAGGTGTCCTGGCCGGCCTGCTCGTGGTACGCCAAGCAGCTAGGGTTGACCCAGCGGAAGCTTTCGGGGCGGGCAGGTGACTCACCCGGGCGAGGCGGGCATCTGCGCCCGTGGGCTCAGCGTCGGCTACCGCTCGGAGCTGCAGCCGGTCCTGTCGGGCTTCGACCTCGACGTGCCGGTGGGACACGTCACGCTCCTTTTCGGGGCGAGCGGATCGGGTAAGACCACTCTCCTGTCGGCGTTCGCGGGTCTTTTGCGACCGCAAGCGGGGATGCTTACGGCGTGGGGGCACGACATGGCCGGTTTACAGGGGAGCGAACTGCTCGAATACCGCAGGAGCGTCGGCATAGTGTTTCAGTCGTTTCACCTGATACCTTCGCTGTCGGCGTGGGAGAACGTCGCTCTGCCCCTGCGCCTGGCAGGCTGGAAGCCGGCCGCGGCTCGGCTGCGGGCGTTCGAAGCCCTCGACGCTCTCGGCATGTCCGGCCACTCCCGACGGCGCCCGGGGAGAATGTCGGGAGGCCAACGCCAGCGGGTGGCGATAGCGCGTGCGGTCGGCCCACGACCTCGCCTGGTGCTCGCGGACGAACCGACCGCGCACCTCGACGCTGCCTCCGCGGCTGACACTGTGTCGCTCCTCGCTGGGCTGGTCAGTCCCGGCGTGGCGGTGGTAGTCGCGACTCACGACCCGCGCTTCGCCGTCACCGACAGCCGGGTCGTGCACCTCGGCCCCGACGTCGGGGGGCCGGCTGGCGTGTCCGGGGGCTCGGACCTCTGAAGCGCCAGCCGGCTAAGCCGCAGCCTTGGGGAACGGCCCGGCACGGCTGAGCATCGCCGGCAGCGGATGGCCGACCTCGCCGGCTAGCCACCGGGAATTGCTGATCACCTCGGCGAGTGACATGGACGTTGCGACGCCGCTGCGCTCGAAGAGATAGACGAGGTCCTCGGTGGCGACGTTACCTGTCGCCCCGGGGGCGAACGGGCAGCCGCCGGCCCCGCCGAGGCTCGCGTCGAGAGTGTCGACCCCCGCCTCGTAGGCGGCGAACGCGTTCGCGACGCCGGTGTTGCGCGTGTCGTGGAAATGGGCTCGTAAGGCTGTGTTCCCGGTGACGCTCCTGAGAGCGCCGATACGCTCCTTGACGTCTACGGGCACAGCGGCGCCGATAGTGTCAGCGACGGCTATCTCATCGGGACCGGCCGCCGCCACCTGCCCGGCGACGTCGAGGAGCCGGCCGAGGGGGACTTCACCCTCGAAAGGGCATCCGAACGCCGCTGACAACGTCACGCTTATAGGAAGGCCTGCGCTGCGGGCGGCGCCGATCAGGTCACCCAGCGCCGCGATGCTCTCGGCCGTGGTGGTCGACTGGTTCGCCCTGCTGAAAGTGTCTGTTACCACCACTACCGCGTTCAGTTCGTCCACGCCGGCGCGAAGCGCACGGCTCACACCCCTCTCGTTGACCACCAGCCCGATCAGCGACGCTGCGAGCGGGTCGCCGCTGCGAAGATCGTCTAGCACCTCCTCGGCGTCGGCCATCTTTGGCACTGCCTTCGGGCTGACGAAGCTCGCCACTTCCAGGCGCCGGGCGCCCGCCGCGACGCAGCGTCGCACCAGCTCCGCCTTCACCGACGCCGGCAAGTCGGCCGGGTCGTTCTGCAGGCCGTCGCGGGGTGCGACCTCTACGATGTTCACGGGCATATCCGCGCGCCTCCTTTGACTGGGCATTCGTCGATCAGACTGGGCATTCGTCGATCATGGTGTTCATCCGCACGTCCCGAGGTGCTCGACCGCTTCGGCGAGGTCGACCACGTCGGCGTACTTGGCGTCGAGGTCGAACAGGTTCGCCCGGTGAGGGCCGGGGTCCCGGTCGGCGACGGCCTGCTCGACGACCATTGGTCGAAAGCCGTGCTGGAGAGCGTCGACGGCGGTAGCTCTCACGCATCCGCTGGTGGAGAATCCTGCTACGACCACCGTGTCGACCCCGCCGGCTGTCAAACCCGACGCTAGGTCGGTCCCAAAGAAGGCGCTCGCGAAGTGCTTCACGATCACCCTATCCGAGGGGCCAGGGGAGATCCGCTCCGGCCACCCGCAAAGCGGGTTAGAAGGGTCGAAAACTTTGAGCGCCGGGACTTTCGCCACGAAGTGCCTGGCTTCCCACCCGCCGGCCTCCAGTCGCACCGTGGTGAACACCACCGGCCGCCCGCCCTCTCGTGCTGCGGCGACGAGGTCTGCCATGGCATCCAGGGCGGCGTCCGCGCCGGCAAGGTACAAAGGCGAGGACGGGTCGCTGTAAGCGACAGCCGCGTCGACGACGACGAGCGCTGGGGAGGACCCCCACCCGATGCGAGACGCGAACCCGGCGGCGGCGTAGTCCCCAGCCAGCCCGATGCTGGCCTGCCAGGTGCTGGCCTGCCCGCTCACCGGGCGGCTGCCGCCGGGGTCGGCGGGGGCTGCGGGGCGGGAAGCCCGGTCTCCGCCAGGCAGCGCTCCCGCATCTCTTCTATCGTGTCGAAGCCCCTGTCGAACAGCTTGACCGGTCCCCTCTCGGTGCGGAGCCTTTCGCGCAGGGCGACAGTGGCTTCGGTGTCGACGCCACCGTGCGAGTCGAGCACCACCCCGTAGCGCAGAGCGCCTTGCGCGCTGACGAGGCCTTGCTCCACTTCTTTTGCGACGAGGCTCGGGTCCCGGTCGTAGGGGTCACCCCAGCCGCCACCACCCCAGGTTACGTAGTGCAAAAGGTCACCCCTGGCGACATGCACCCGGTCACACTTGGAGGGGAGCGTCTCCTTGGTGCCGTCTGCGCGTTCGAGCCATTTCCGGCTCCGCCCTCCCGGCAGGCCGCCGTTGACACCCCACGGGTATGTGAACCACCGGTCGTCGTGGATGGACACCTGTCCCGCCTCCAAGAAGCGGTAGGCGACGTCGATCCCGTTGCCTCCCCTGTAAAAGCCCGGCCCGCCGGAGTCGGCGACAGTCTCGTAGCGTTCGATGACGAGGGGGAAGTACGATTCGAGGAACTCGTTAGGGACGTTGGTGAAGCTTGGCCACAGCGAGTAACCGTCGGGACCGTCCCCGAACGGCCGGCCGGGGATCCCACCGAAGCCGATCTGGTAGAGCTGGAACCACTCCCCCGCGCGCTCACCCTGGCTGTAGTAACCCGAGTACATCAGATGCGGCGACGACGAGAACCCGGCCGCGCACAGGAACTCTGGTTGGCGCTGGCCGAGCAGACCTGTCAGCATGTCGAAGATCCGCCCGAGGCCGTGCGTCCTACACGACAACGCCGCCGGGTAGCGGGGCTTTAGAAGGCAGCCTTCGGGGATGCGAACGTCGACTAGCGGGTAAAAGCCGTCGTTCCAGAGGATCTGCGGGTCGAACACCGAGATCATGTACGTCCCGAAGAACATCTTGTACAGGCTCTCGTTTAGGTAGTAGTTGATGGAGCCGGCCGACTGGGGGTCGGTCCCGGCGAAGTCCAAGATCAGCTTGCCTTCCTCACGCCACATGGAGCAGTGGATCTTGTACGGCCCGTATCCCATACCGTCGTCGCAGACGTAGTCGGTGAAGTCGAGGACTTCGTCGGCGGGGATGGTCGTCTCGATCAGCGTTTTCATGGCGTCGTAGTTGCGCTGAAGGAGCATGTCGAGGGTGGCGAGGTACATGTCAGTGCCGAAGCGTGCGCAAAGTTCCTGTATCCGCCGGCCGGCGTTACGGCACGCGGCGACGAGAGCGTTTAGGTCCGAGCGGTTCCAGTCCTTCATCCGAACCTGGTTTAGGATCAGGTTCAGGACTTCCGAGTTGAGCTCCCCTTTGCGGTACAGCTTGACGGGCGGCACGAGGACGCCCTCCTCGAAGATGCTCGTCGCGTCAGTTGGCAGCGAACCCGGTACTTTCCCGCCCACGTCGGTCATGTGACCGAACTGCGCTGCCCACCCGACGACCGCACCGTCTACGTAGATGGGCAGCAGTATGAGCCAGTCGTTCGCGTGGCTTATAGCACCCCCACACGCGTAAGGGTCGGAGGTGAACAAGATGTCGCCCTCTTCGACGGTCCCGTCGAAGCCGTCGAGAAACGCGGGTATCGAAAGGCCGAACTGGCCTACCACCATCAGCCCTTCAGGATTCGCGATGAGGGGGAACTCGTCGTGCTGCTCGCGAATGCCCGGTGACATGGCAGTACGGAACAGCACCGCGTCCATCTCGGCTCTGGCGTTGCGGAGGGCGTTTTCTATGATATCGACGGTGACCGGGTCCACCGACTCGGCTTTGGCCGGTGGCTTCGAAGTGAGGATCGTTGCCATGCTCAGCGGTCTCCTTGGTGAGCTTCGGTTTGGGTTGACAGATGCTTGTCTGCGTCGAGCGTTCCAGGCTCTACCGGTCGGATCAGCAGGTTGCCTATTGCGTCAACCGTCGCTGCGTGGCCGGGCAGGACGAGGGTCGTCGAGTCCATCTCCACAATGACAGCCGGGCCTGCCACTACGTTGCCGGCCTTTAGAAGTGACCTGTCGTAGAGCCCCGCCTCCTCCTCGTGGCCCTGCACCCACACCTTGATGTTGGCAGTTCGAGCTTCGGCGGGGTCAGGTCCCCCTGCGCTGAGCGTGGGGGCTTTGACATTCGCGGCTCGGGCTTGCGCCACCGCCCGCAAGTTCACCACCTCGTGCTCGGTGTCCAAATCGAACATGAACAGCCGCTCGTGCTCCGCGTCGAACCGTCTCGCCACCGAAGCTAGAAGTCCGTCTCCGAGCTGGGAGGCATCGACGTCGACTGGCACTTCGAAACCCTGCCCCATGTAGCGCACGTCGACCTGCCATGACACAGTTTGAGCCGAGCGTTCGACGCCCTCGGCGTCCAGAGCCGACTGCGTTTCGGATGCGAGCGTTGCGAGGAGTGCCGTGACTTCGCCGTCGCTGGTCTCGTTGAACCGGCGTATGAACGTCCGGGCCGACTCGTTGCGCAGGCTGGTAGTTGCGTCCCCGTAGGCGCACAGCACACCCGGCGACGGCGGCACAATAACCGGCCAAGACCCCATCAGCTTGCCTAGCGCGTTGGCGTGCAGCGGGCCTGCACCACCGAAAGCCACCAAGGCGAAGTCCCTAGGGTCGTATCCCTGCTGGACCGACACGAGGCGCAGCGCCCCGAACATGTTCTCGTTGACGATGTCGACGATGCCCGCAGCAGCCGTCCTCGCGTCGGCAAGACCCATGGCCTCGGCGATGCCAGCCACGGCAGCT
Organism: Acidimicrobiaceae bacterium; assembly: GCA_027391075.1. Taxonomy (GTDB): domain Bacteria; phylum Actinomycetota; class Acidimicrobiia; order Acidimicrobiales; family Palsa-688; genus JAJZAM01. Next base: position 80,680 of record DAHYHI010000106.1, read on the forward strand.
TCGGCAGCCGCCACGTCGAGGGTCATCTCGCCTCCTATCAGCGCCGGAGGAAGATAGCCGAGCACCACGTTCGCGTCAGTGACCGTCGGCTCGACACCCCCTTTCGCGTAGCAGGCGGGACCCGGCTCCGCGCCGGCGGACTGGGGGCCGACACGAAGGGCTTTGGTGAGCTGGGGAACGTGCGCTATCGAACCGCCTCCCGCTCCAACCGTTCGCACGTCGACGGAACTGGCTCGAACGGTCAGGTCCCCTACCGTCGTCTCCCGGCCGATACGAGGTTTTCCTGCCTGCACCAAAGCGACGTCAGTCGACGTACCGCCCATGTCGAACGTCAATAGGTTGGTGTAGCCCGCCTGGGCCGCCGCCCAAACCGCGCCTGCGACGCCACCAGCTGGACCTGACATCAAAAGGCTCACAGGCGCTGCGCTGGCCGTCGCGACGCCGGCGAGGCCGCCGTCGCTTCTAAGCACACGAAGCTTCGCTCCGAGACCGCCGTGTAGGAGTTGGTCTTCGAGGGAGCGAAGGTAGCGACCAACCACCGGGCTCACATAGCTGTTAGCAACGGTAGTGATCGTTCTTTCGTACTCCCTTATCTCGGGCAGGATGTCGCAGCTCAAAGACACCGGCACGTCAGGCAGGACCTCGGAGATAAGCTCCCCGACGCGCCGCTCGTGGTCGGAGTTGGCGAACGAGTTCACCAAAGCCACCGTTATCGCCTCCACCTGACGGCTGGCGAGGTGTCGCAGAGCACGTCTGGTCGCCTCCTCGTCTAGCGGCCGCAGGACGTTGCCGCGGGTGTCGACCCGCTCGGGGATCTCGACGGTGTCTTCGAGGTGTGCGAGCGGTGTCGGCTTGGGCCAGGTTATCCAGCCCGCCAAGCCCCCGGGAACGAAAGAGCGAGCCACTTGGAGAACCTGGCGGAAGCCGTCGGTGGTAACCAGACCGACCTTCGCTCCCTTACCTTCCAAGATCGCGTTGGTGGCGACCGTCGTACCGTGGAGGAGATGGTCGATCGCCGACGGGGAGATACCACCCAGAGCGCAAACCTTCCGAATGCCCTCCAAAACCCCCACCGACTGGTCCTGCGGGGTGGACGGGGTCTTCACCCGGAACGTCTCACCGGTGGTCTCCTCTATCAGCAGCACGTCGGTGAAGGTCCCGCCGACGTCCACCCCCAGCCTGTATGTCACTCGACCATCTCCTTTGCGTCGCATTAAACGTGACGTTTGGTGTGTCCCACCGTTCTTAGGGCTCGCCTCTAGTGTGATAGCCGTGTCAGATCACTCCATCTGCGCGCAACGAGGCTATCTCCTCGTCGCTCATTCCGAGCCATTCCCGATAGACCGTGTCGTTGTCGGCTCCGAGATCGGGGCCGACAGAGCGCACCGACCCGGGCGTTGCTGATAGTTTCGGTGCCACATTCTGCACGGGGAAGTCGCCGAGGATCGGATGCACTAGCCGCACGATGGCCTCTCGCGCCGCGAAGTGAGGATCAGCGAACATGTCCTTGGCTTGGTAGACCCTCCCGGCGGGGACTCCGGCGGCGTGCAGGAGTTGCAAGAGCTCTTCTGCAGGAATCTTCTGCGACCACGCCGCCACGATCGAGTCGAGCACTTCTTGGTTGGCGCTGCGGGCGTCGTTGGTCGCGAAACGCTCGTCTGAGGCTAGGCCCGGGTCCCCCATGACATCCGCGAGACGGACGAACACCGTGTCGCGGTTGGCGGCTATCAGCACCTCGTCGCCGTCCGCCGTCGGGTACACGTTCGACGGAGCGGCACCGGGCAGCACCGAGCCGGTCCGCTGGCGTTGGTAGGAGGCTAGCTCCCATTCCGGAAGCACCGCCTCCATCAAAGCGAGGACCGCCTCGTAGATGGCAGAGTCCACCACCTGTCCTTTGCCGCTCCTATCCCTCGCCCTGAGCGCCAGCACGGTGCCCAAAGCGGCAAACGTGGCAGCGAGAGAATCCCCGAGGGAGATACCCACCCGGGAGGGCGGCCTGTCCGGCTCGCCGGACAGGTAACGCAGACCGCCCATCGCCTCGCCTATGGAGCCGAAACCCGCACGAGGAGAGTACGGGCCGCTCTGGCCGTATCCGCTGACCCTGGTGATGACGAGCCGCGGGTTGACCGCGATGAGCTCTTCTGGGCCCAAGCCCCACTTCTCCAGTGTGCCGGGGCGGAAGTTCTCCACCAAGACGTCCGCCTTCTCAACGAGCCGTCGCAAGAGGACCTGCCCCTCCCTGCGACGCAAGTCGACAGTCACCGACTTCTTGTTCCGGGCGATTATCGGCCAGTGAAGCGACAGACCCTGCGACTTGACCTGACCCCACTCGCGCATCGGGTCTCCGACACCTGGATCTTCGACCTTGACGACCTCGGCGCCGAAGTCGCCTAGTAGCTGACCGCAGAACGGTCCCGCTATCAAAGTGCCGCACTCGACCACCCGTATACCTTCGAGAGGAGCAACGGCCGCTTGTGACGCCGGAAAGCCGTCTGGCGCCGGCGAGGCTTCGCCCGTGCTCATCGAAGGCCTTTGCGAGCCGCGTCACGGCCGGCGTAGATGTGCACTCTCATAGCCGCTTCCGCCCAGTCGGAGTCTCGGGCCGCGATCGCGTCTGTGACTTCACGGTGGTGACGGACGCTGCGGTACAACTCGGCTGTGTCGTAGAGGTGAAAGGTCCTCTCAACCAACGTCCGCTCGGTGACCAACCCGACCATGGACACAAGCCTCATGTTTGTGCTGGCGTCCAGCACACCACGGTGAAAGCCGGAGTTCGCCCGATTGACACGGTCCAGCCAGTCCGCCGGTCGATCGTCCAGGGCCCTCTCCATGTCGCCGCAGAGTGTTCGCAGGCGGTCGCACTCAGCCTCGGTAGCGCACTTGGCTGCTAGCCGGGCGGCGTGGCCCTCAAGGTCGGCTCTCAACGCGAATATCTCCTCCACATCCTCTGCGTTCCATTTGGCTACCCGCGCTCCCCTGCGGGAAGTGAGCTCGACGAGTCCCTCGGCGGCCAGTCTGCGCAGCGCTTCGCGCACCGGGGTGCGGCTGACACCGGCAGCCTCGGCCAGATCTTCCTCGCGTAGGGCCGAACCACTCGGGTAGCGCCCCGAGGCTATCGCCGTCCTCGCTGAATCGTAGGCACGCTCGGCCGCGCTCTTGGCGACGCCGTCACCGTTTTCGAGCGCAACCACCCCCAGGACCATCGCGTATACACAATAGAGCCGTCGAGGCCACCCCACAAGGGTTACGGGGGATTTTTGTATACGATCTAGTTCAGGAGATCGTTCTGATCACCTTCTGCAGTCTGACTGTCGCGTCTGCAGCCAGCTCGGCCAGTTCTGGACCACTCAGCAGCTCGGCCGGGTCGACCACTGAAACTCTCGTGCCCGTGGGAGTCGCCTCCAAGACGACGTTGCAAGGCAGGAAGAGACTGACAGAGGGGTTTACCTTTAAGGCCTCGTTTACGAGGGTCGGGTTGCAAGCCCCGAGGATTCGAAGGGGAGGCCTTTCGACGCCGAGCTTCGCCTTGAGAGTCGCGGCGATGTCTATCTCGGTGAGCACACCAAAGCCTTCCGCCGCCAGGGCAGCTCTGACATCTGGCTCCACCTGCTCCAAGGGGCGCTCAAGGGTAGTCTCGAAGGTGTTCATGGGGCTCCTGTCTTGGTCTAAGTGTCGAAGCTTCGCACACGTTTCAACACCTATACCCCCTGGGGTATTTCCGTTTAGCCGAGCTGCCGCCTCGGGCGCCTTTGCGTTTTAGCTAGGTTCGCGCCTGTCGTCTAGGCGTGGACCTGCTCGGCGAAACGTGCCACCACGTCGGTGTACTCCTCGACCATCTCCAGCACGACCTGACGGGCGGGCTTGACCGTGTTCATCGACCCGACGACCTGGCCGACGAAGTAGGTGGCGAGCTTGTGAGCCCCGCTTCCCTCAAGCGTCGCGTTGCGGTTGATCCGCTGCTGGGAGGGCGTGACGAGCAGCGTCTGCAGCGGCATCGGCAACGCCGAGGGAGCTTGCGGGCTTTCCCACTCGTCCGTCCAGGCGCTTTTGAGCATTCGTGCCGGCTTGCCGGTGATCGAACGCGACCGGACGGTGTCGCTCGAAGAAGCCGCGAGAAACTTCTTCTTCACGGATGGGTCTGTCTCGGCTTCGGCGGTGGTCAACCACACCGACCCACACCACACCCCCTCGGCTCCGAGGGCCATCGCCGCTGCCATTTGCCGTCCGCTAGCTATGCCACCAGCTGCGAGGACCGGGGTGGGCGCGACGGCGTCGACTACTTCGGGGACTAGCACCATTGTCGATATCGTCCCTGTGTGGCCGCCGGCTTCGGTCCCCTGCGCCACGATCAGGTCGACGCCTTGGGCGTTGTGGCGGAGAGCGTGCTCGGCTTTGCCTGCCAGTGCGGCCACAACCGCTCCGTGGGAATGCGCCCGCTCGATGATGTCCTGGCCAGGAGCGCCCAGGGCGCTGGCGAACAGCCTGATGGGATGGGAGAAGGCCACGTCGAGGAGGCTGGTGACACCTTCGGGGGTCACGCTCATGCGCCCTACTGCTTCGTCTGCCCCCGAGGCCAGCGGCGGGACTTCGTAGCGAGCGAGGATCTCGTCGACGAAGCGTTGCGCCTCGGCTGGGAGCAACGCACGGACCGCCTCCCTGTCGAGGGCTTGGCCAGGCGCGTTCGGGTCGTACTTCGACGGCAGGAGAAGGTCGACACCGTACGGCTTTCCTTTGACCTGGTCGTCGATCCAGGCCAGGTCGGTTTCGAGGCTCCTCGGGGTGTGCGCCACCGCGCCGAGAACCCCGAACCCCCCGGCGTTGGTGACAGCAGCGACGACGTCGCGGCAGTGGCTGAAAGCCAGGATCGGGAACTCTACACCGAGCATCTCACTGACGCGGGTACGCATATGCTTCAAAACCTCCCACCCTGCCGGCCTGTAAAGGCGTGGCTCTCGTCGACTACCAATCCGGATCCTAGCTCCCTGCGCCCAAGATCGGCCAGCTGCGCTTCGTCAGCCTTGCCTACACTTTAGGGTTAGGGTAACCTAACCCTGTGGTCGCCACGTTCGTCATCTTCTTGAGAGAGGGTATCGAGGGAGGGATGATCGTGGCCATCCTCCTGTCCTACCTGGCCCAGATCGGACAACGACGCCACTTCCGCGATGTTTTCGCCGGAGTCGCTGCTGCGATGATCTTGGTGCTCGGCGGCGGGATAGCCGCTTACGCGACCCTGAAGACCTACGCTGGTTCACGGACACAAACGATCTTCGAGACTTTTACGTTCCTGCTAGCCGCTGTCGTCCTCACCTACATGACGTTCTGGATGAGGAGTCATTCACGGACCCTCGCCAAGACGCTCCGAGCCAAGACTGAAGCTGCCCTGGACGGCAGAGCCAGGTGGGGTCTGGGACTGCTCAGCTTCCAGGCGGTCGGCAGGGAAGGCCTGGAGACGATGGTCTTCACCTTGGCGATCGTCTTCGCGTCGTCGGGACGCGGGGTTATAGCAGGTGGGGTAGCCGGCCTGGCAGCCTCGATGGCGGTGTCTTGGAGCGTCTACCGGATGGGACGCAAACTGAACCTCGGGCTTTTCTTCACGGTGATCGGCGCCCTGCTCATGGTGTTCGCAGCAGGCATCTTGGTGGATGCAGTCGAGAACCTACAGCAGCTCGGCTGGCTACCTGTGCTCACCCACCCACTGTGGAACACGTCCGGGGCTCTCGCCGAGAGCAGCACGCTCGGCGACATATTCCACACGTTTTTCGGTTACGCCGACCGCCCGACGGTGCTGCAACTCGTCGTCTACCTCGTCTACCTGGCGACGGCCATAAGCTTCTACCTGCGCCGCAGGACGCCAACAAGGCGCTCGGCGGGTCGTGCGGCCCCTGCGCGAGCGACGCCGCTCACCGGATTGCAGCCTGGTACCCCACCTCGCTGACCTGTCCTAACCTGAGAGACTAGGGTCGCTTCCGTGAACGAACCCGCCTCGACACCCACTTTGGGAGCTCTCGGCGCGCTGATCGGCGAATGGTCCGGACGTGGGCACGGCAGCTACCCGACTACGGAGGATTTCGACTACGAGGAGACGATCTCTTTCGCCTCCACAGGCAAGGCGTTCCTAGTCTACAACCAGAGGACGACCGACGCCCGCGACGGCCGACCCTTGCACGCCGAAGCCGGGTACCTGCGTTCGTTGGGCGACGGCAGGGTCGAGATGGTGATCGCCCAGCCCACCGGCGTCGTGGAGGTAGACGAGGGCGTCGTAGTTCACAACGGCGACGTCGTCGAAGTGAAGGTGGCCTCCTCCAGCGTTGCCTTTTCGTCTACGGCCAAAGCGGTGGACGCAGTCAATCGAACGCTGAGGCTCGAAGACGGCATCTTGAGCACGACGCTTGCGATGGCAGCAGTCGGCGTTCCGCTAACGCACCATCTAGCGTCACAACTCCGCCAGAGCTGGCAGACGACAGCTAACGCCTAGAAACGCTCCCTTCTCACGGTGGCGCGCTGCCCGCGGATCTTGGTGCCCCGGAGGGCTTCGATCACCTCGTCGGCAGCCGAGTCGGGAACCTCCACTAGCGAGAACCGCGCTGATATCTCGATAGCCCCCACGTCGCGGCCGCTCAAGCTTGTCTCACCGGCTATCGCTCCCACCAGGTCCTGGGGCCTTATGCCCGCGTCGCGGCCGACCCCGACGTAAAGGCGGGTCGCGCTGCCCGACGGCGCGCTCCGCGGACGCTCAGACCTGCTCTTAGTGAACTCTCGCTTGCCTCCGCCAGTCGGTTGACCCCCTGAAGGTAGGCGCACCTCCGGTATGTCTTGGTCGTCCTCGCCGGATCCGGCGGTCGCCGAGTGGGCGAGCTTGACAGCACCGAGCGCAACCTCTACCAGATCGAACTCGTCGGACAGAGACTCCACGACCACCCGGAAGTGGTCGAGGTCCTCGCCGAGGATCGCCTCTCTTATAGCCGCCAGAGTCATGTCCAAGCGGCGGGCCCGCAGGTCGGCGACCGTGGGTACCTTCTCTATGCTGATTCGGCGCTTTGTCGCCTTCTCGATCAGCTTTAGCATGCGGTGCTCGCGCGGCTCTGCGAGAGTTATCGCCACGCCCTCACGCCCGGCACGGCCCACTCGGCCCATGCGATGGACGTAGGATTCCACCGAGGACGGAACGTCGAAGTTCACGACGTGGGTCAACTGCTCGATGTCTAGTCCGCGCGCTGCGACGTCAGTAGCGACGATCAGGTCCGCCGTGGAGGAACGCAGACGGCCCATGACCCGGTCGCGTTGTTCCTGGCTCATCCCTCCGTGCAGCGCCTCTGCCCGGTATCCTCTGCCCGCCAACGTCTCGGTGAGATTGTCGACGATCTCCCTGGTCCGGCAGAACACCAGAGCGGCCGTAGGCGACTCAGCGTCGAGGATCCTGCCGAGAGCTGCCGCTTTGTGGGCCCGCTGCACCAGGTAAGCGCTGTGGCGCACCCTCTCGCCTTCGGCTCCCTGGGAGGTGTCGTCGGCAATGCGGATCCTCGCAGGGTCCCTCAGATGCCGCCGTGCTATCGCGTCAATTCGTTGGGGCATCGTCGCGGAGAAGAGCACCGTCTGGCGGCTCTCGGCGGGCGTCTGGGAGAAGACCGCTTCGAGGTCCTCGGCGAAGCCCATGTCGAGCATCTCGTCTGCTTCGTCCAGTACGACAACTTCTACCGAGCCGAGCCGCAGGGTGCCGCGGTTGATGTGGTCGACAGCCCGGCCGGGAGTGGCGACCACGACGTCGACTCCAGCGTCGAGATCCCGGAGTTGACGGCCGATCGGCTGCCCGCCGTAGATCGGCAGGACTTTCACCCCTAGCCGCCTACCGTAGCGGTGGACGGCCTGAGACACCTGTATCGCCAGTTCGCGTGTCGGCACCAATACGAGCGCCATCGGCTCCCTGCGACGCTTGCCGGTGCCGAGCCGCTCGAGTATCGGAAGGGCGAAAGCGGCAGTCTTGCCGGTGCCTGTAGCCGCCTGGCCGAGAAGGTCTCGGCCGTCAAGAAGGACTGGGATCGCCGCTAGCTGGATCGGCGTCGGCTCTTCGTAGCCCAGCTCCGCGAGGGCTGCTGTCAGTTCCGGACGCAGTTCGAGGCCGGCGAAGCCAGCCGCCGGCTGTTGCTCATCTCCCTCGCCGCTGCCGGGGTCGTCAGGCTGCACTATGGAGATGCCCGGCTGATCCGACATCTCAGCGAGCACCGACGAGGTCGACTACGAACACGAGTGTCTCTCCCCCCTTGATCACGCCGCCGGCTCCGTGCCGGCCGTAGCCCAAGTGGGCAGGGATCGTCAGCCGTCTCCGACCGCCGACCTTCATACCTACGACACCCTGATCCCACCCTTGGATCACCTGGCCTGCTCCGAGGCGGAACCCGAAGGTCTCATCCCGGTCCCACGAAGCGTCGAACTGGGCTCCCGTCGACCAGGCAACACCCACGTAGTGGACCGACACGTCGCTGCCTGCGATCGCTTCGGCCCCCTCCCCGACCACGAGGTCTTCTATCTGCAAGTCGGCGGGCGGATCGGCTAGTGGGATATCAACATGCGGTTTCGTCACCTTGACAAACTACTCCTTCGCCGCCGGCGGTCTCGCTACTCCTCCGCCGCTGGCGGTCTCGCCGCTGGCGAAGGTAGATTCCTCGCCCGGTGACACCGAAGCGCCTGCCCTTCAAACCGGCCGGCGCACTACTAGCCCCAGGCGCCGGCTCCGGGCGGGAGCACCCGACCCTGTGCGCGGTCGACTCCGCGTTCGAAGCGAGGGGCGTCCCCGTGCTGCGAATCGACTTTCCCTACCGCCTGGCAGGCCGACGAGCGCCGGACCGGCCGGCGGTCCTGATCGAGACCGTCCGCGACGCAGCGGCCGGCTTAGCCGATGAGCTGAACGTCGGGACTGAGAGGCTTATCCTCGGCGGAAGGTCCATGGGAGGCAGGATTTGCTCTCTCAGCGTCGCCTTGGGGCTGCCTTGCGCAGGCCTGCTCCTCGTGAGCTACCCGCTGCACCCGCCGGGCCGACCTGAACGCCTGCGAACAGAGCACTTCGGACAGATCGACGTCCCCTGCCTTTTCATCAGCGGCGACCGCGACGCTTTCGGATCCCCGTCCGAGTTGAAGGCGGCCACCGTGTCGATCGCCGGTCCGGTTGACCACGTCTGGATTACCGGAGCGGACCATTCCTTGAGAAACCGCGACGCCGAGGTCGCTGCTATCGCAGCTTCCTGGCTACCCGACGCCTAGCCGGTACCATGAGGTAGCTCAGTTCGAGCTGACAAGCCCGCTTCGCGGAGCAGACAGGGGTTTTCGTGCAAACTCGCAACGACGTTGCGATCCCTTCAGGGAAGCGGGCCGGAGGGCCCCCCTCCGAGGAAGCCGCTGCCGGTCTCGAAGACGGATGGGACCCTTCCCGCTGGGCGACGCTGCTCGACCGCGTCGACGTCCGGCTCGGCGACGTCGGCTTGAAGTACTGGGGCCCACCCTTGTGGCTCGAAGTGACGATGACAGGCCCGGACTCGGACCTGTGGCCAACGGTCAGCTCGCAGGAGCACTCTTGGAATTGGCAGAGCAGCGAGGCCTGCGCGACGGTCGCCGAGATGGCCGACAACGGGGCGGGTGACGTCGAGCTTCTCGCGGTAGCCGGGCGTTACACCCTGGAGAATCTCGTTCTCAACGCGGTCCACGAGATCGGAGAGTGGCTCCGCTTCGACGGGGAACGCCTCGTTCATTCCCACGCTCCGCTAGGGCCATCCGCGGGCCCAACCTCCGATCAGGGCAACGGACCCGTCGAGATCTCCTTCTCTTACGCCACCGGCCCTTTTGCTACCGGCGAAGCAGGCGAACGTCGTGTTGGCGCCGCGGCGGAGCCCTCTGCCCCCGAAGAGCCCCTCGCAGGTCCGCAGGCCCGCGGTGCCGGACGGTTCACCTACCTGCCCGGCGTGTCGATCACCTTCACGACCGACGGCCCGCTCGTCGAGGGCGCCACGGAGAGGGTCCCGTCTGGGGCTGGTTCTCCTGACGTGGACGCCCTTGCCTTGAAGCTGGGAGTGACCTGGTCGCAGCGGACACTGCAAGCCGTGGCGCTCGGCGAGGTGACCGGACTGCGCGCGTCAGCCCGGGACGTCCACCGGGCTCTGGTCGCCTACGAGACGCAGCGTATCTGCGGCGCGCTGTACATCGACTCGCAAACCAAGTGGCATCTCGACGGCGTTTGCGAGGCCGACGCTGTCAGTCCGAAGGGGCCCGGCCTGCCGGCCGAACCAGGACTCATGGGAGCGTCGAACGCGTCCGCGCCCACCACGGGGATTCGCATTTCGGTCGGCTACAACGGGACCGCCTGAGAGGCGATCCGGGCACGGTCGAGGTTCAGCGCCCCGGCAACAGGATGGTTTCGCAGTTGGGGCACAACGCCCAATCGGTCTGGAAATACAGGTTCGGATCTCCCTTGAACAGGCAGCGGCACCTCCCACACAGGCGCTCGGGAATGGCGGCAGGGCCGACTTCCAAGTGATCCGGCGATGTATCGGCCATTACTAGGCTCGCAGTCTTGGCGTCGTTTCGACGCGTTAGAGGCCCCGGCAGGAGCCAACGTTTGATAGTTTACCATGTTGTCGTCCTAATCTTGCCCTGATGGGATCTCGGCGGTTTTGCGTCGCCGCGAGCCACTCGCTGTGCGCAGTCCTGTACGGCTCACATCCGAAACCTTCGCTACACCAAGAGTGCTGTAGAACACGAGTGCTGTAGAATAGGAACCGGTCCATGTGGGCCGAGAGTCCTCGCTTGTCGGGGTCAGATAGGGGGTTCCCATGGGAGCTCTGTCCGAATCAACGCACGTATCTTTAGACAACCCGGCAGACGCAGCCGCCGATGCGTTCGTATCCGTTTCCAGGTCGGGATCCCAAGAGCACGGCCACGTCCTTGAGGAGATCAGTTCGATCCTTGCCGAGCTCAACCGGGAGAGCGAAGCTTCCCAAGCCGAAGCGGAGTTGCTCTCCCAGGCTAGGAGCAACTTCTTAGATTCGTTCAAGAGGATGTGCGTCGACGTGGCACGCCCGGCGATGCAAGCGGTAGCCGATCAGCTCAAAGCTGCCGGCGGAGACGGCCTCGTCGAGGAGTACCCGGGTGGACAGGCTCGAGTCTCCACCCCGAGACTGACACTTTGGATGTCCCTCAAAGGGGCCATCGCCGGGGCGCCGCGTCCCGACCGCCACCCGGACCTGCAGCTGGACGCGGACGTAGAGCATCACACGGTGCGCCTTAGCGAAGGCGACATGTGGCAAGGAGGCGGAGGCGGCCACAGCGGCTCCGCTGGGACCTGGAACGTCGAGGAGATCACCCCCGGCATCGTGCTCGACGAGGCGCTCGGGATAATCCGGCGCGCTGCGCAGCTTTCCCCCAAAACCTGACCACAGCGTTTACTCGCCGCTTCGGAGGCCTCTTCTTCCAATAGCACGGGTAGCGGTCCCCTCTGGCTTTCGGGCTTTAGGAGCAAAAGCCCTTGCCCGACAGTTAAACTGGCTCTTGTGGCAAGGCCTGGCTCGCCGAAGCCCTCCCTCGGCTTGGAACCGTGACGACATTCTTCAGTTCGGACTTCCATTTCGGGCATCAGAACATCATCAGCTACTGCCGACGGCCTTTTAGCGGTGTCGAAGAGATGAACGAGATGCTCGTCTCGAAGTGGAATGCGGTCGTAGGTCCCCTAGACGTCGTCCACGTTCTAGGCGACGTGGCGATGGGTCGCAGGGACGAGACTTTACGCTTTGTGGCCCAGCTAGCCGGCCGGAAGATCCTCTATCCGGGCAACCATGACCGATGCTGGTACGGCCACGGTCCTTCGGCAGCGAAATTCGAAAAGGAGTACCTCGCAGCCGGATTCGACGAGATACGCCAAGGTCCCCAGAAGCTGCGGGTCGCCGGGCGGCTCGTCACGTTGTGCCATCTCCCCTACCGGGGCGACAGCGGTGACACCGACCGCTTCAACAAGTTCCGACCTGTCGACGAAGGCCTTTGGCTTTTGCACGGCCACGTACACGACAAGTGGCGCCGGCACGGCCGGATGATCAACGTCGGCGTCGACGTGTGGGACTTCACGCCTGTCTCCGAGGGCCTCGTCGCGGATCTGATGGAAACCGAAGCCAACGCGGCGGACACGACCAGCACGAAGACGTCCGTCTGACGCTCCTCTGCGTCAGCTTGGCCTCAGCCCCACCGGGACTGACGGTCACATCCGGTCTGTAGCATCATCAGGCATGGGCATGTACTTCAAGCTGGTCCCGGGAGTCAGAATTCGAGTCACCAAGCACGGGCTGCGGACTTCCCTCGGCCCGAGAGCGGCCCGTGTTCACGTCGGAGGTGGATACAGGGCCGGCGTGTCGACCGGCGCCGGACCGGTCACCCTCTACCATGGGGTCGGAACATCCAAGCGCGGCAGGTCACGACGCTCTGCGACGGGCACCAGGCGCCGGCGCGCCACCTGGTTCCGGTTCGCTCGAACGACCCGCTCACCGTCAGGGTAGGCCAGTCGCCACTGCCGGCTCTCATGTCTCCACCGGGCCTTGGCTGCCGCCAAGTGGTCAGAGGCGAAGCGCGTCTCCGCAGAGGTGCAGACGATCTCCGATCTTCACCGTCACCCGATCGACGCGGCCGAGCCTCCCGTTGCTCCGCCTCCCCCAACGGTTGGCGAAGCCGAGATCGCCGCTGCGCCCTCCCAGCTGAAACACCAGCATCGTGAGACTCAAATCCGGCTTGACGAGCGCCGGAAGGAGCTCTTCGTGAACCACGATGACGTCGTCTTATCCACCCTCGCAAAAGCATTCGAGGAGCGTGGAAGCCAAGCTGGAGAGGTAGCCGTCGGCAGGCCGTAGGAGAGCGCATCCAAAGAGTCGACTGGGCTCACGCTGACTCTCCAGCAGCCTTCGACCAGTGCCCGTCGGATGCCAGCGTCAACAGATCCGGTCGCGCCGAGCACCTTGCACCGGTAGGCCTCGCCCCCGAACCGGAGATTCGTGCCCTTCTGGCGGCTATCGAAGTCGACTAAGGTAATCTCCCCCGAGGGCTAACGCACTTGCGGGTTTGGCTATCATCGCGTCTAGATAGTTCAGGAATGTGATCTAACAGAGCATGCCATTGACGGTCAGTTTTCGTACGCCAGGTTGGCCCAAGTCGACCCTGATTTTAGTCACCTTGTGCCTGGGCATCCTCACAAACGGGTGCACTTCGTCGCCGTCTTCTTCCAACCGGATCGCCTCGACTCTCTCCGAGGGATTGGCGGCCCAGGCCCGGGGTGACAACGCCACAGCGAGCGCTGACTACCTGTCCGTCGTCGCTTTGCAACCCGGTGACTACCTAGCCTGGTACGACCTCGGAGTCATAGCCGGACACACAGGCGACGAGACTGAGGCGATTCGCGACTACAGCCAGGCAATCTCGGCGAAACCTGACTACGTCCCTGCTCTATACAACCTTGCGACGAGCGAGGCCTCATCCAATCCCACAGGGGCATCAGGCCTCTATGAGCGTGTGATTTCGCTCCAACCGAAGAACGCTGATGCACTTTTCAACGAAGGCCTCCTTCTGAAAGCGAGCGGACACACTTCAGCGGGAAGACAAGACTTAGCCAAAGCCGTGAGTCTCGACCCTTCCTTGGCTTCGCGAGGCTGAGACTTGGAACAACCGATGCGCGCCGAGACAGTCGGACTGGTGATGATAGTCCGCAACGAGGTGGCGACTCTCCCACGTTTGGCATCTTCGCTAGCTGGCCGCATCGACCATTGGACCATAGTGGACACCGGCAGCACCGACGGAACCCCGCAACTGGCAGAGGAACTGTTCAGCGACGTCGCTGGGGAGGTGATCCTCGACGAGTGGCGGGGGTTCGGCCCATCGAGGAACGTGGCGCTCGAGGCCGCCGAGCCCTACACCGATTGGCTTTTGACCATCGACGCCGATGAGACGATCCATGGGGACGTCACCGTCGATGGCGTCGCATCGGAGATAGACGCTGTCGAGGTTGAACAGCACTACGGCAACCTGCGGTACTGGCTTCCCCGGCTGATCCGTTCCGGCCGGGGTTGGCGTTGGCAGCGTCGGGCCCACGAGTACCTTTCGCTGGATAATCGCCCGGCACGAACCGTCAAGAACTCGACCGCCTGGGTCCACCATCACGCTGATGGCGGTAGCCGCGCAGACAAGTTCGAACGCGAGATCGCTCTTCTCAGCCTGGACTGGGAGGACACGCCTGACGATCCGCGCACGGCGTTCTACCTGGCCCGCAGTTTCGACGATCTCGGCCGCTACGTCGAGGCCCGAGACTGGTACCGAAAGAGACTTGCACTAGGAGGATGGGACGAGGAGATCTTCTATGCCAGATTTCGCCTCGGTTGCTGCCTTATAGCTTTAGGGTCGACCGCTGAGGCATGCGCGATGCTGTGGACAGCCTGGGCTGAACGGCCGTGGAGGGCGGAGCCGCTGGTAAGACTCGCCGAGCTTTACCGATCAGAGCAAGCATGGATCCCGTGTTGGCGAGCATGCCAACTTGCTTTCGACTTCGCCGGTGCGTTGCCCGACGGTAAAGCGCCGGAGGGAGTCACCGACCGGCTCTTCGTCCACTCTGAATCGGCACGCTGGCAGGTAGCCTTCGAAGCCTCTGTTGCAGCCTGGTACGTCGGTGAGCCAGCACGCGGTGCCCAACTCACGACCTATCTTCTGAGCCTAGACGATCTACCGCTAGAAATCAGGCACACCGTCGAAGCAAACCGGAGCTTCTACAGCCTTTGAGCTGGTCCGCTGGTTGCGTTAACCGGAGGGAGCTGAGATCTCAAAATTGATTTCGTTGGCACCAGTAGAACCAGTTTCGTCGACGACTCCGCCTCCGCTGTAGCCGTACACGGCCAGACCTACTTGTTCTTCATTTGAACTGGGTACGTAAGCTTCGTACACGGTTTGGACAAATTCGGGGGTCGAGATCGACCCAAACGCCGTCGCAGAGACGACGGGAACGGCGGGGATAACAGCAGGTGTAATTGTTATTAGACAATAGTAAGGTCCCGTTGAACCGAGGTTGACTAGCGTCACGGAGTACGTCCCTGATGACGTATTTTGAGTGCAACTGGATCCATTGATGAGACCTGATATCAGGACCGGTGACTGACCGGTAGGCCCTGTCGCACCAGTCAGCCCAGTCGCACCAGTCGGACCCATCTATCCCATGGGACCTACGGGGCCGCTTGCACCAGTCGGACCGCTCGTGAGGTCTGGGAGTGCTGCGCCTGCTACCACCGGGGACGGTGTTCCCCTCAGTCCTTCGCTCCCGTAGAAGTTAGCGTCACCGAATGAAAAGACGCCGCCGTCAGCAGCGACAAGCCAGTACCCGCCGCCGTCAGGTGTCGCCACTATTCCAACTATCGGCTTCCTAAGCGGCAAGTTCGACGCGTCTCCGAAGTACCTAGCACCCCCGAACGCATACACCTTCCCATCGGCTGATGCCAGCCAATAACCCGAGCCACCGGGCACAGAAGCCGAGATTGCAATTCAGAAGCGGCAAGACGGTCCGATGAGGCCGACGCCGATGAAGGCACGCTTCCAAGCACCAACGTTTCTGAACCTGCTGCGGTTACAGCAATGACCATCGCACCGCGCCGGAGACCTCAGTTGCCCATCACCATGCCAGTCCCATCCAGTGCCTTCGATGGCCGTCCGCAGGGCCAGCACGATCCGTTCGTGCCATCGCTCCACGGTGCAGCCAGGTAGAAGCCGGGCACCCTGGCGTACGACAGGAGCCATTCAGCGGCGCCGGGAAGGTCGGTTGGCTGGTGTCAGCCCGACAGATGCCCGACGATCGGCTCGAAGGCGTCTTCCGCCTCGGCAGGTGGTGCGATCAGTCGAACTGCGGGCAAAGAGCCGCCGTCCACGAGGCGCTCCAAGATGTCAATGCTCTGACTTTCGAGTCCGGGAGCTCAGCGTACTTTGTCCGGAGACCTGGTGGCAGGCCACGGGCCGGTACCCGTGTCCAGGACCATCACCGCCCGCACTGACGGTTCGCCGTTGACTCGCGGCGCTTCAGAGATGTCACGGCACAGCACTAGACACGTCGTGGCGCCGCTGTGGCCGGTCCTCTTCGCCCATTTCCCGGTCATCGACCACGCTTTGCCATACCAGGCCGCTGGCGACGCGAGGCGCCGATGCCATCGCCCGGCTTCAGTCGCGAAGCATGCCGGTAGCCGACGTGGCCACGAAGGTGGCAATCAGGCGGCCTTCGTCGACCATGGCAGTCCGGTAAGCCGACCAGTCTTCGTGTTCTCCGACTGCTCTGCGGTAGTACTCCACGAGGCGGTCTGCCACCTCGTCGTGAGGGTGGCGCGCAACTTCGCTCAGCTCGACCGTTCCGCCGAAACTCGCCCAGACGAACGGGTCGTCGCCGGCGATGAAAAGTGAGGCCCGAGGATCACGTCGAAGGTTGCGGGTCTTGACGCGAGAATTCGTCACCGAGATAGTGAACCTGTCCCCGTCGATGAGGTAGAAGACCACCGACTGTTGGGGCCGGCCGTCCGCCATGAGGGTGGTGAGCAGCGCGTTGCGACGAGTCGCGGCGAATTGGAGAGCGCGTTCGAGTTCCATGACCGCACCCTATGCGCTCATAGCGGCTGCTACACCGGCGGCTGACCGGCCGGGAGGCTCGGGCGGGAAGGAACGCAGCGCTGCCGTGATTAACGATGCCGTTCGAGGGTGCGCGACCGAATTAGGACCCGTTATATGGGGGAGGACGTCCGCACCTGCGACACGCGCAACCGTATGCGACCTCGGCCATTCAGGACTATCCGACCGACAGTTATACCAGTTATACTGTGAGCGTGAAGACAGCGGTGTCCCTACCGGATGACCTTTACCGGCGGGCTGAGCAGGCGGCCCGCCAGCTTGGCGTAAACCGCTCCCAGCTCTACGCACGAGCTCTCACCAAGTACCTCCAAGACATCGGCCCGGACCCGGTCACCGAGCGACTTAACGAACTAGCCGACGAACACGCCAAGGAACGGACTGCGCCTGAATCATCGGGGGCGGCTCGCAGCATGATTGACTCGGGGGGTTGGGAGTGGTAGCACGCGGAGAGATCTGGTGGACAGACTTCGCCGATCCAGTTGGTTCGTCCCCGGGATACCGCAGGCCAGCCGTCGTAGTTTCTTCCGACCGATTCAACCGCTCTCGAATTCATACAGTGATCGTCGCCGCAGTCACATCGAACACTCGACTGAGTCGTGAGCCGGGGAACGTGACGCTGCCAGATGACCTGTTGCCCAAGCCTTCAGTAGTCAACGTGACAGCCCTCTTCACAGTCGATCGCGATCAACTGATCGACCACGTTGCGGACCTGCCCGCTCTCGAATCCAGGTCGCTCGACGACGGCCTTCGCCTGGTTCTCAACCTCTGACAAACCATCGAAGTGCGACTGACAACGACGGAACCCTCCAGGTGTTGTATGTCCCCACTATCGGCGAAACAGTGTACGTGCTGCAAGCCTTCCAGAAGTAGACGCAGAGGACCTCGAAAGCGGATCTGGACCTGGCCAAACAACGACAGGGAGAGATCGGGAACGCTGACTGGTGGCAGCGAGAGCTACGACGCCGGCTGGGACGCCACAGAGAACACTTTCACCGACGCAGAGAAACATCCACATTCGAGCGGCCCTGGTTAGCATCGACAGCTTTGTAAACATGCTCGCTGCCGCCCACCTCCGAGTCGATATGAAGGTCGCCTGAGGACCCGAGCAGATCCTCAGAGCTGCTGCTGAAGCGACGGCATGCCCACGAACCTCTTCGGCGGCATGAGCAAAGGCGAGCACTCGTAGGGGTTCAAACTGGTGTCGGAAGGGGGACTTGCCTATCTGCGACACGCGAGACCGTGTTCGACTGGGCGGCCTGAGGCCTATCCGAAGATCCGCCGCAGACCTTCCGAGATCTCCTCCACCGATAGCTCGCCGGCTGCCACGGACATCACGAAGTCGTAGACGTCGTCGTTGGAGGCTCGGGTGGCGTCGATACCATTCAACTCAAGGAAAACCGCGGTCGAGAGCCATGCAAGACGCCTGTCACCGTCGACCAGAGGGTGGTTCTTCACCAGAGACTGCAGGAGGGCCGCTGCTTTTAGCCAGATGTCCGGATAGGCAACCTCACCGAAGGCGCTGGCAGCAGGACGCGCCGCAGCCGACCCGAGCAGACCCAGATCCCGAATCGGAGGCGGGGCACCAAGGAGGCGCGCCGCCAACGCTACGAGATCCTCGACGTCGAGGTATTCGAAGCCCCCGGGTTCAGCGGCCAAGGCGCTCCAGCGCCTCAGCGTGAGCAGTCATCACCCGCTCGGCGGATCGAGCAACACGGTCTCGATGCTCGGCTCTGGCGACGTACTCCCGGACCGCCCGACGGGCTGCTTCCTGCATGGATATACCCTCGGCAACGGCCCGTCTCTGGAGCGCCTCCTGCTCCGCCTCAGATAACCGCAGTGTCATTGCCACAGGACAATGGTATCAGATTGATACTTAGTCGGGACCCGACTTCGGAGCCGGTCAGCGAACTGTGAGGGCTACGAACTGCGGCGTCACGTTGAGGTGTAGCCAGAGGCCGATGCCGGACCCGTACCCCACGGAGCACCCCGTGGTCAGGCACGTCATGTACGTCTCGGTCCGATCCTTCCCGAAAGACCTTGCCGAACGTCTCGAACCGAACGCTCGGAGGGCAGGGGGCGACCTTGCCAAGCGTGTCTACCGTGAAGTCCAAAGTAGTCTTCAGGACGAAGACGTGGCGGCGGACGGCATCTTCCACCTGAAGCACTCGGGCATCACCACGCTCGCCCGCTCAGTCAAGGACATCGGAGACAACAAACTCGAAGTGGTTCTCGCCTGGGCCGGTCCTGCACCGAGATGCTCGACGAAACAGACGTGGTCTTACGCGGCCTGCTACGGGGTTCCGCTGGCGGTCCGATCAGAGGTCCGGGCCGAATCCGGTGCGTTGGTTCCGCTCCGGTCCCGTTGTGGTCGCCGTCCGTTCTGTGACGAGCCGATTCCTACACCGTCAGGGCGGGGTCACGAAAGTCGAAGATTTCTAGCGTCAGGCCGTGGGCCTCGAGGGTTGACCAATGTTGGTCTCCGGTGAGCACGGGGAGGTCGTGCTGTAGAGCGTGGGCCAGGCAGCACATGTCCCCCAGTGACAGCGACTTCACACGCTCCGTGCCACGTCTCTCCTGCTCCGCTCGGCTGAGGGCATCGATCCGCTTGAGATCTGCGAAGTGCATTGCCGCTGTCAGCTCGAATGGCGCGACCGTGACCCCCTGGGCGCCGAACATACCTGCGACCTGCTGAGGTGGCCGCCGGGCGCGCTCGGCCAGTTTGTACATGACTTCTCCGAGGTTGACCGCTGTCACTTTGGTTCGTGGCAACGCTGAGAGGAATCGGGACGCTTGCGCGTTGGACTGAGCGACGCCGAGAAGATACGACGCGTCAGCGAGCAGCGCTCCCTGCGGTAAGGCCCCCATCCGGTCAGTCGGAGAGCGCCTCGGCCGCCCGGTCGGCGATCAACTCGTCGGCGAGGTCACCGGTGTACCCGGTCTCCTCGAGTTCTCGGGCGACCTCGGCCTGGAACGCGGCAAGCAGCACCATCGGGTCCTCCAGGACAACACGTCCCGGCCCCTCGACATGGGCAACGACCTCATGACTGGGGTCGATCCCTGCATCCTCGAGGAGAGAGGGTGGGAAGGTAGGGCGGCGCTTCGCGTCGAAGCGCAGACGGTACCCGGTAGCGAAGCCCGCATGGTCTGACATACCTCCCACTGTACCCCATCGAGTGGGACAAGCAAGGATGCTCCCACCCCTCTGGTATCTCCCACCCATAATATGGTGTGGGAGTAGCGGCAGCCTCGGCCGCCGCCGCGAAGGGTGGTCAAGTACTCCTGCGCAAAGCTCGCAGAACGCCGAATAGGGCGTCCCTCGCTTGGGCGACTCGTAGGTCGAGGGCGGCGCGGGATGGAGCGATCTGTGCTTGTGGAGAACGCGAAACACAGCCGATAGCGTCGAATCCGTGGTTGACCCTACGAATCGCGTCTCTGACGACGACCGTGATCGCGCCGTGCAGACGCTTCGGGCAAATCTGTTGGAAGGTCGGTTGACACTCGACGAGTTCGCTGATCGTGCCGGCCTCGCTTATCAGGCGCAGGTCGGCACCGATCTGGTGGC
>DAHYHI010000114.1:0-27783 GCA_027391075.1 Acidimicrobiaceae bacterium
CGAACTCTTCACGGTGCTAGAAGAAGCTGACCTCTCTCCCTGCGTCCTGACCGGCCCAGTGGCTGGGACGTTGCGCACAGTGCCGGCTCAACCGGGCACATCAACAGCCCAGACACGTCTATAGAACTCAGATTAAACCGGCCAGGAACTACAAGCCGACATATTCAAGTACATCGAAGTCCATTACAAACGGAAACGGCTACATTTCACACTTGACTACATGACCCCACAACAGTACCACTATTCATACGAGGAGCCCGCGGGAGCAGCATAATCAAACCACAACAAAACCGGGGAAACCCCAGGACCCCCTCGAACTCAACCAAGAGCGCAACGAGGAGGTCCTCACGCGAACAGGACATCCCCAAGCTGACCTCAAACCAGCGACACCGCAACCACCAACAACATCCCCAGCTCCCCAGCCAGAGAGTCGCTCAACAGGTCGGCTCGGCGGAAGGATTGCTGGATCAGCTAGATCGCGCCCCATGGCCAGCTCGAGACGGGAAGTCCAGTCATCTGGGAACGGTATCTTCATGTTCTGTCGGATCGCCTCGGCGGCGGCGGCCGCCTCACGCGCCAAGGGCAACATCCAACAGTTTCGATGTCCCCCGTTGGCGTCACCGTCACCCTTTCGTGACAGAGCGCACGCGGGGCAGTAAAGGGAGAGGCACAAATTTCGATCGTCTTTAAGCTCTGCGAACATGGTTGCAGAGACTGCAGCGTCTCTAACCTAGTCGTCTATGTCGCAGTTATAGAACTTGCCGATCCCCCGATGCAGCAAGCTTGTCGCCTGGCCATGTAGGTCCCCCAGGGCGTGCTGAACGGTTAGGGCCTCATACGCCCATCCGATACACCGTGTAGGACTACCACTGGTGGCCTCTAATAGAGCGACATTCGACGACGCCAGGGCCGCTTCATAGGCGAGGTCCGGCTGCTTGCAAAGATCGAAACCGCCTAGAAAGTTCTCTCGTGCGAGATCCAAGTTTCCGTCGAACAAGGCCACCAGACCTTGATGATTGAGGAGTCGAGCTTGTCTCGAATAGTTGTTGTGTTCGTAGACCACGTACTGGTCGCCAAGTAACTCGATGATTTGCTCCATCCAGCGGCGCCCCTCGGCCATTTCTACCCGTCCCTCTTGCCTGGGCCGGCGATCAATGTGGCTGTTAGCTCACCTGCCAGCGTTTGACAGAAGCTGACAACTGACGGCACGTACAGTTCGTATTCTCCTGAATCCCGCCAATTTGGAGCTGCGAACGGTCAGCTCAGTTCTTGATCGCTGAGAGCACCTCGAGTCCACCCACATCCTTGTGTTGCAGACTCTGCATGAGCGTCTGAGCAGCCGCACCACCTTCGAACACGGCAAGCAGGTTTAGCACCATCACCTCGATATCGGGGATGTTCACCCTTTCCATCCCAGTCCCTCCTAGATCACTTCAGCCAAAACCTCTCTGCTGCGACAGGAGCGAAGTGTGCTCAGTTGGCACGACCAAGTTTACTCCGCGCTCACTGTGCGAGCCAGGGACGTTTCGAGCGGCTCTCGGGCGCAGGGCGCTGAGCGCGCCGGGTGGTCGCCTCGGCGCGGTTGCCCCCACCTAGGCGGACGACCCCCTGGCACGCGAAGAAGTGGCAGTATCGCTCCGTGCGAGTTCTCCGTATCGATCACGTGCAACTGGCCATGCCGCCCGGCCGGGAGGCCGAGGCACGTGCCTTCTACGCAGACCTTTTCGGCATCCCCGAGACCGAGAAGCCCCCAAACCTCGCCGTGAGGGGCGGGTGTTGGTTCGAGAACGACACAGTGAAAGTCCACCTCGGAGTGGAAGCCGACTTCCATCCGGCCCGTAAAGCGCACCCGGCCCTGATCGTCGACGACGTCGCTTCGCTCGTCGCCACCATGCACCAAGCGGGAGTCACTGTGCTCGCCGACGAACCCCTCGACGGCTACACGCGGGTTTACGTCGACGACCCTTTCGGGAATCGGATCGAGCTGATGGAGCCGCACGCCTCTTTGTGAAATCCGGACCGCTCTGCCAGCGGGTCCCCGCGAAGCGGTAACCTAGGAACAGAAGCTTCTGCTCCAGACCCGGCGAACAAGTTTCGAGTCGGCCCATCCGGGCTGACTCGAACCCGAAGGGAGAGTGCACGAAGATGCCAGAGCACGACGAAGTTGGCCTCACGGATAGCTCGCTGAGGGATCTGCTGGCCTCCTACGACGACGGTGTTCGGGATGCTTTGCGTGACGTTGCTGACGCTACGGAAGGCACCAGCCGCGTTCAGGCGCTCTTTGTCTTACGTAGAGCGATCTCGGTGCACGATTCGGTAGTCGGTGCGTCGCTGTGCCCTCTGCTCGAGAATCTCCCAAACGGTCCCCGCGTGGCGCAACAGCTTCGCCGCGGATGCGAGGAGCGGGCGACCCTGCTGGCCCGGTTCCAAGACATCAGCCAAGGCACCCAACCGCACAACGTCTACCCAGTATTCGGAGCGGAGATCGAACAGATCATTACCGACCTTCGACACAGTTTCGACCGCCACGTCGACGTTGAGGCGACCGAAGTCAGCGACCTGCTGCAGGATGCTGGAGACAGCGCGAAGCCGGAGGTGGTGGCCGCGAGAATGGCCATAGAGGCGCGCCGCGCGCCCGTTCGGGCACACCCGAGGACTTCACGACACCCCCGGTCGAAGCTCTCACAGTCGATCCGGCGAAATCTCGACCGCATGCACGAGTGGAACGACTCCCACCATGCCTGGTCCTCCTCCAAGCTCGAAGTCACGGCGCCGATCCGTCGACCGAGGCAGTACACACGTCACCCGCCATCGATCCCCGAGCTGCTCGCCGGCTACGACGAGACCGTCGAGGCGATAGTAACTGAGCTATCGAACGCCGATCTGAGCGGGGCACGACGAGCCGAGGCGGCCTACCGGCTCGGGGCGGCTCTAACCGTTCACGACTCGATCCTCGGAGGCACCCTGTGCCGGCTACTTGAGGCAGTACCTGAAGGCCAAGCCGCCTCGGCATTGTTGAGGGAAGGATGCCACAAGCGCGAAGGCCTGCTCCAAGAGTGGAACCACCTGATAGAACACTCGTCGCCTTCCGACCTCTTCGACACCAAAGCGGTCGAGGCGAACCGGATCATCGACGAGCTAGTCGCCAGCTTCGAGACCCACAAGACGCACGATACGAGCGACGTGTCCACTGTCGTCGAGCGGCTCCAACAACGCCCCTGGAAGTACCGCGGCACCGGCCTCATAAACATCGACCAGACACCGGTCTGGCCGAACCCGGAGCCTGGCTCTTTGGCTGCTCAAATGGCTCTATGGGCTGAAAAGTCGCCCACTCAGCCGCATCCGCTCCTCCACAGACATCCCACGAGCCGACTCGTCCGCGACCTGAATCGCTACGCTGACCACTGGCGGGTCCGGCGCCGTTGCCAACGAGGCTGGCCAACCCTCAAATGATCTGGCACTTGCCGTAAGTTCCGCCGACTTCAAAGTTGAAGGGGCCTCTCGCCCCCCTTCGGGAGGCCGTGGACAGCCTGCCATCCACTCAACGATTCGGGTGGGAACTTCCGGTAGCCGTGAAGGCGCTGTCAGGGGTCCCGTGGAAACACCCAATGGTGTATGGGTATTCGAGGGTGGCGTCGTAGTGGTAGACGTCTTGGACTTTGCCGTTCCAAAGCACAGGCGAGGTGGTCCCGTGACAGGAGTCGAGGTCCGCGTTGGTGACGAGCTGGCCGGCCGAGTTGTACTGCACGTAGATGCCGTACCCGTCAGCGGCGTAGCCCACCAAAGTAGATGACCCCGCAGCGTGGCTTGCGGCGTCAACCATGAAAGGTGGAACGAAGTGGTGGTGGAGCATGTCTGGACCGTCGGGATGTTCGTCCCACTGGTCGAATATCTCGTGCGCCCCTCCGTCGAGACCTGCGGCGTCAAGGGCGTTGAAGAGGAACACTCCGTCCTCTAAGACTCCGATCGGACCCATCCCCACACAACTCGGCGACGCCGCCGCCACCGGGTTTAGCGGCAACGTGATAGTCGTCGGATGCGAAGCGACGTGGTTCGGGTTGTGGTCGTATTGGAAGGTCGGATCCGCCGACGTCACCGGAAAGACTCCCGTCGGATGATCGGTGGGAAGGTCGTCGGTCACGATCGTCCTGGTGTTGGCCGACACCGTGACGGTGTAGGTGGCGTCGGGCCAAGTCACAGACCCGGCCGAGTGCGGCTTGGTCAGCGAGTCCCACGTTCCCGCCGACGCGTTGATCCATGGCCCGTCCGGATTTTGAGGGCGATGGAAGTTGGTCACACAAGAATCCACGTAGCCGACCTTGGGGACGTTCGACAGGTGGCCGTCGCCTATCGGTATCGCCGCTGGGTTCACTCCGCCAGCCGCCGAGCTCGGAATCGATGAGGTCGAAGTCGATGAGCTCGAAGTCGATGAGCTCGACGCTGTCGGGCTCGACGTGCAAGACGTCAGTAACCCGGCTGCGACGACCGACAGTAGTGCTGCGCGCCCGGCCATAGTTTGACAGCTAACTGGCCTCAATAGTCACTCCTTGCTGATTGCTGGTTCGAGTGCAGCAGTTTGAGCGCCAAATGTTAAGAAAGTGCAATCATCTCGTTATGATCGTGTGATAACAAGGGCGCCAGCGCGCCGAGCTCGTTTCAAGTGACGCGTTCGGGTAACGTTGAGCTCGGATGGTCCGGTGGTCCCTAGGTAGGTTTCATCAGGTCGGTAGAAGTGGAGTTGTCGGTTAGGGTCACCTTGAATGCCGTAACCCTTGTGAATCATTCGGTGATGTCTGCGACATAGAAGGCAGCCGTTATCAGTGTCGGTCGGGCCGTCCGCTTGCCACGGTTGGATGTGGTGAATGTCGACGAAGCTGTGGGTACATCCCGGAAAGCGGCAGCGGCCACCGTCGCGCACTGTTATGGCTCGACGCTGGGAAGTGTTCCACTCCCGGGTTCGCCGTCCCAGCCTGAGCGGTTCGCCCGCTTCGCTCACCACGTGGCGCACGGTGGCAGCGTCGCACGCTACGGTGCGGGCCTCCGAGATGGCGACTGGCGTGCCGTCAAGCAGGGACACGACCGGGCTGTCAACAGTAGCGAGGAGATGAACCACGTAGCGGTCGTCGCCGGCGGCTCCCCCGCCATCCGATCCGGCCGCAGCGGCGGCGACCATGTCCATGAAAGCGTCGGCCATCCGGGCCTGCCTGCCGGTTTGTTCCATGGGTGCTTCACTGTCTACACGTGGAGACTCCCCCACGGACCCTCCCGGGGAGTCTTGGGGTTCGAACTCCCAGGGGTCACCGTAATTGTCTACACGTGGAGACTCCCCTGATGGCTCGACCCCTTGCTCCCCCGCCGGCTCGGCGGGCCGGTATGCCAGATCGATGAAAGCTTGCAGGGTCCTAGCAAAGCTTTCTAAGTCCAAGTCGGACAAGGTGATGGTCACCTGTCCATAACCGTCAGTCCCTCGGGTGAAACGCACTCCCCGCTTGGCTTCGGCCTCGTCGGCTACAGGTTTGTCTTGGGAACTGTAGCGCTCATAGGTCCGTACGAGCTTCTCGATGTCGAGGATGCTCACCCCGACCGCCGAGGCGAACTCCACGATGGCCTCATCGACCTCGGCTGTGGGATCTTCCATACGGGTAATGGCCCGCACCGCCGAGTACGACAACCGTCCCGCCCCGAACGCCTCGGCGATGACGGGACGGCGGAACAACTCTCGGGCTACCCGTATCCGCTCGAACGCTGTCGAGCGGGCCATACCAGTCGCCCACATGAGCCACGAGCAGCAACTGAGGGAACCGTCCAAGGCCCACAGCTGCCCGCGGTCGAACTCGCCGAGACGATCCAGCCACCCCGCTTCACCCCGGTCCATCAAAGCACGATTGTCCGCCAGCCACCTACCCAAGCCGGCCACCCCTACCCCGGCCCGACCTCCGAGGGCGGGCCCTGGGCATTCGCTGTCCTCCATTGCCTCCCCGGCTATGCCCGCCTGCGCGCCGGAAGTCGCCTCGCCGCGAGCTGGCCACCCATCGTCCTGCTCGCTCATAGCGGCCACGCCGCCACAACCGGGTTCGAAGTCCATCACGCCTGCACTCCTCAGGAGAAAGCCGACACCGAAGGAGACCGCCAGGTGGGCCTCGATACCAAACTTCATTCTAGCAGAACATACGTTCGATACACGTAAGAATCCGGGCCGGTGGCCCAACTAAACCTCATCGCAGCCCGAGCTTGCTCTATGGGCAACTCCCCCATCACAACTGTGTGCGCGCCGTGTAGCGGTCACGAACCGTGAGTGTCGCGTTGTCTCATCGACTTGCTAATCTGGAAGCGGCGTCGCCAGCAGACGCTACTACCTCGCAGCGGTCTTTCCGCAGCCGAACAAGGCAGACCGGGCAGCCCACTCCGAGGGAGGAAACCGCAATGACAGGAGGCCCCACAACCACTGTAGCTACCAGGGAGGAAGTTCAACGGCTTATCAATGCCCTCAGAGCAGACCCGACTCTACGTGACGAGCTTGAGCGCGCCATTCTCGCCGACAAGCTGCTCCACCTACCCGAGCAAGTAGCCATCCTCATTGACATCATGCGAAGTTTCGCCGAGGCTGCGGACACGCAGTTCGCTGCGCTGCACAAGCGCCTCGGCAATGTCGAGGCCGACGTCAGCACCCTCAAAGCCGACGTCAACACCCTAAAAGCCGACGTCAGCACCCTAAAAGCCGACGTCAGCACCCTAAAAGCCGACGTCAACACCCTCGAGGCCGACGTCAACACCCTAAAAGCCGACGTCAACACCCTAAAAGCCGACGTCAACACCCTAAAGACCGACTCGGGCAAGACCAGGGGGAAGCTCTTGGAGGAGCAGGTCCGTCACAACCCTGGAAGGTTCCTGGGCCGGTACGCTCGCCGGCTAAAGGCATTGTCCGTCGACGACGTGCTGGACTCTAACGGAGTGGCCCTCGACGACGAAAAATATGGCGTCTTCTCGCGAGCAGACGCCTTCCTTGCCGGTTCCGAGCGAGGAACCGGACATGCGACCGTGATAGTAGTCGAGGCCACATGGCGGGTTTCGACAGACGACGTGAAGCGAACAGCCGCCTGGGTCAGCCTCCTTAACTCGGTCGGTGTCCTTGCCCGTGGTGCGATCATCTCGGTGGAGCCCCCACGTGACAGCGTACGCCGGGCAGCTGAGGCGGAGTCTCTGTGGGTAGTCGTCGACTCCTACGACCAAAGCGCCGCTTGAGCACACCTGGTAACAAACTGCGACCGTGAAACTACAACAAGCGGTCGAGCCCGATCTGGCGGACTCGCGCGCAGTAAGCAAAGCTCGCAGGGTGCCATCCGATGAGGGTCTCCACCCGAGCGCTGCTGCGGTCGCTGCCGTCCTCGCCGAGCTCGCTCCGGGCGCCGAAGTACGAGAAGTCGACTCGTCGACGCGTACGGCCGCCGAGGCGGCGGCTGCGCTGGGATGCGAAGTGGGCGCCATCGCGTCGAGCCTGGTGTTCATAGCCGATGATGGCCCGGTGCTGATCATGACTAGCGGCGCCCACCGAGTCGACGTCGACGTCGTCGCCTCACAGACCGGTCTGGCAAGGCTACGCAAGGCGACCGCCGCTGAGGTGCGCGCCGCTACCGGTCAGGCCATAGGAGGAGTCTCCCCCGTCGGGCATCCGAGTCGTCTGCGCACCGTGGTGGATATAGACCTGTCTCGCTATCCAAAGCTGTGGGCGGCAGCGGGAACACCTAACGCCGTGTTTTCCACGACTTTCGAGCAGTTGATTGAGATCACTGCCGGCACGGTCACGCAAGTGGTGGCGACCACCGACCGACCACAGTGAGTACGGGAGCAGTCTCCACGTAGCGACTGGCCTCGCGAGGGGAACCGAGGCAGGCTCCGGCCACTTCAGGGTTGCTGCCACCACCCAACGTGGCTAACATTGTTAGCCACGCCGCCCAGGTGATACCGAAAGGCCCCTAGCTGTGTGCCCGCTATGTGATTGTAAGGAGTCGACCGTGAACGATCCCATCGCCGCCCGATACCGCAAGCCGGGCTGGTTCACCCAACACGTCTTAAACCGCGCCGTTGTAGCGTTAACAAGGGCCGGGTTGAGCGTCTGGGGGAGCCGCATTCTCGAAGTGCCGGGCCGCACGTCAGGGGAGGTACGCCGGGTGCCGGTGAACCTTCTGTCCTTGGACGGCACGCAGTACCTGGTGTCAGCACGAGGCACCGGCCAGTGGGTCCGCAATGTCCGTGCCGCTAACGGCCACCTAGACCTGCTCGTAGGCCGCACCCGCCGGCACTGGGTAGCTTCCGAGCTCACCGACGCCCAGAAACCTCCGGTGCTGAGAGCCTACCTGCGACGTTGGAAAGCCGAAGTCGGGGTGTTCTTCGAGGGTGTCGACGCGACCTCCAGCGACGAAGAGCTAACCGCTGCCGGGCCGAAGCACCCTGTCTTCGTCCTCCACACCGCCTAGTGGCATCCGGCGTAGCGACCAACCGCGTAGTCGCCGACGGCCCACCTGCCGGCGACCCGAGAGCCGCGGCCGGCTCGAAGGCCGCTTATCCCCAGCCCACGACGGCAAGGCCGGCGCCCAGAGACCACACGGCGCGTGCAGCCGAGATAATCGACACCGCCCGAGCGCTCCTGGAAGAAATAGGACCCCGCGGCCTGACCATGCGCAAACTCGCCGACGCCCTGGGTATGCGAGCCCCGTCGCTCTACAAGCACCTGCCGAGCCGCAGCGCTCTAGAGGTAGCTCTAGTCGAACACGGCCTCGACGAGATCGGCGGCGCCCTCCACGGCGCATTGGCCAAATCGACCGCCGATCCGATCGGAGCCCTGCTCGACACCTATCGCAGCGCGGGCTTAGCCAACCCCCAGCTGTACCGCCTGGTCACCGCCAGTTCGTTTCCCCGTGGGCAAATCCTCGACGGGCTCGAAGCGTGGGCCGGCGAACCATTCTTCCTCGCTACAGGCGACTCCCACCTGGCCCAAGCCCTGTGGTCTTTCGCTCATGGAACGCTCATCCTCGAGCTCGACGGTCGGTTCCTCGGCGGATCGGATCTGGACCGGACCTGGCAGGCGGGTGCTAAGGCGTTCAAAGCGGCCTGCGATGCCAGCAACCCCGGTGGCGTAACGTCGCCGGCTTCGGACTAAGCCGCCGTGCAATAAACTCAAGTGTTGTACCACGATCCTGTGGTACAACAGATTACGGGGACTCAAGAAGCCTCTGAGCAGATCGCTCGCTTGCCCGACAGTTCAGATGCGCAAACCACCAACACGTCTATGCGTCTGCCGGTCGCGCTTCGAGACGCAGCCGCTGAGTTAGACGGCCATCCCCTAGCCGCCCACCCCGAAAAGTGCTCAGCTGCGTTCAGGTCGTCACCCAACGAAGGCGCCGCGCTGTTCCAGCCGGCATCCAAGTCCCGACCACGGTTCGCGTCGAGGCCGGCTGGGACCGCACAGCCGACCCGTGGGCGTTCGCGAGCCACCTGAGATAGCCGACGTCCCCTCGACACCGCTCAGGCCAACCTCACAGCGTCGACCCGAGAACGCAGCCCGGCGTCGGCAGCTGACCCTCACCTCGGTGCCGTCATCCGATCCAGCGGCGTCGGGCACATCACCGTGGTTACAAGCGACACACGGGACGCTCGTGTCGTCGCAGGCGACCGACCGATCACCGTCGTGACGATCTGAGCATTTCCGGCGTGGGCGCATCGCCTGCGCTAGGAGCCGGAGTCCTAGGAGCCGGAGTCCGATGTGGCCGCCCAACAGGGAGATCCCCACCAGCCCGTCAAGCTCGCTGCGACCACCCCCCT
Source organism: Acidimicrobiaceae bacterium (assembly GCA_027391075.1). Taxonomy (GTDB): domain Bacteria; phylum Actinomycetota; class Acidimicrobiia; order Acidimicrobiales; family Palsa-688; genus JAJZAM01. Next base: position 9,820 of record DAHYHI010000114.1, read on the forward strand.
TGGTCACGATACCGAGATGGCAAGCGATGGCCTCCCGGATAACCTCCTGCTGGGAGCACCCTGACCGTCGCGCCGCGCTTCGAACGGCGTCCTCGACCTCAGGGCTCAATCGAAGGTTCATCGCTACACCCTTATAGGACCACTGTGATACCACTATGGGATCGCGGGATTGGGGACGCGAAAGACTACGGCTTGTGGCAGGCGAACGACCGGGTGATCCCAAAGAGGATCAACCCCCCAGTCGATGATGCTCTACACGGATAGGATGTCGCCGGGAGGCCTAACAATGGCTATGGATAGCACCAAGAGCCCCAAGCTGCGGGGATCTTTCAGCTTCGAGCCCATTCTGCACGGCGGCAGGGAGGGGCCGGCGGCCGATGTCTGCGACGTCGACGAAGGGGAGCCTGCGTTGTGTCGGTGATAAGGATCTCGAGGCCGAGACGAGGCTGGTCGTTATCGCCCGCGACTGTGCTCCCTGGCGGCTTGCTGGTTCGCCTCTTTCGGCTTCACTTCAACTACACGGTTCTTGTCGACGACCGCCCTGTTGGCCGGATCGGAGAGGGCGAGGTGAAAGTATTCGAGGTGGATCCCGGGCAGCACCGGCTGCGCATACGGTTCGTGCTGCTACGCAGGTCCAAGGAGATACGGATGTCGCTAGAACACGACGAGGAGCGCGAGCTCATCTGCGCCACCAGTGGCATGGGCTGGCCCACCCTCCGGGAAGCGTCCCCTGAGGAGGCCTCTGACATTCGGGGATCGTCCCTCAGCGAGACGCCCAAGCCACGGGACGCCGATCCGAAAAACTAGACTGAGACCTTGACCACGCTGCGGTGCCGTCTCGTTCCAGCTCGCCTTTCAACGTTCCTGATTTCTTTAAAAAGGATGCCGGGTCGTAAAGAAGGTGCTCGTGTCCATGGATGGGTCGGAGCATGGAAGCAAGCTCTCGTCTGGGGTCACCACGGTGCGCTCGCAGCCTCTGACACCAGCGGCGGCCGGAGCACGCCAAAGGGCGGTCGATGAGCAGTACCGCTTGCGAGCGGCTGACCGCACTGCTCGGCCAGCAGACCCAAGATGGCAGCTTCAGTGCCAGCCGGACGGCACCTGCTGGTGGCCTGCGCGTCGAGGTTCGAGGGGTTGGAGAGATCCGCCTGCCCGTGTCCCAGGCGCAAGCCCGCCAGCTGTGCGCTATCAGCCGCCCGGCTCGCTACGGGCGCAAGGAGCAGACCCTTTTAGACCGGACAGTCCGCGACACGTGGGAAGTGCCTAAGAGCCGGGTAAAGATCGACAAGCGCCGCTGGAACGAGACGCTCGGCCCGGTACTTGAACGGCTCAAGACCGGCCTCGGCCTTCCCGCCGAGACCCGGCTCCGAGCCGAACTTCATTCCATGCTCGTCTACGCACCCGGCCAGTTCTTCCTGGCACACCAAGACTCCGAGAAGCACGACGCCATGGTCGGATCTCTCGTCGTCGGCCTGCCCTCGGCTTTCAGCGGCGGAGCCCTAGAGGTACGCCAAGGCGCGGACACGGCAACTTACCGAGGGTCGAAGAAGTCCCTGTCGTTCGTCGCCTTCTACAGCGACTGCCAGCACCAGTCAAACCCGTCACCTCCGGGTACCGGGTAGTGCTCACCTACAACCTTCTCGCCGCCGGCGAGACCCGCCGCGCAGTGGTCGACGCCGACTGCGAGCTGATCGGCGAACTGGCCGGATGCCTCGAAGAGCACTTCGGCGGGCCGGAAGCCCCGAGACGCCTGGTATACCTTCTCGACCACCACTACACCCAGCGTGCTGTCAGCTGGTCACGATTGAAAGGCGGCGACGCCCGCACTGCTGCGCTGCTCCAAGCCGCCGCCGAGCGTGCCGGCTGCGACGCTGTTCTGGCATTGGTGGACGTGCACGAGACGTGGAGCGCCTACGAGCCGGAAGCGCCTTCCCGCTGGTACAGGCACTCCAGTTACGAGGACTGGGACGACGACGAAGACGACTACGACGGCTCTGTCGATAGCGGCGACGCCGGGGACTACGACCTCCAGGAGCTCATCGAGTCGGAGATCACCCTCCACAGCTGGATCGACCCGACCGGCACAGGCGAGGAAGACCTCGGGCTGTCGCTCAGCGACGACGAGGTGTGCACAGCCACCCCGTCGGAGGACCTAGAGCCGTACGCGTCGGAGTACGAGGGTTACATGGGCAACTGGGGAAACACCCTTGACCGGTGGTACCACCGGGGGGCTATAGCCATGTGGCCCCGCCACCAGGCGTTCGGCGTGCGGGCCGAGGCTGCACCGAACTGGGCGCTCGACACGCTCACCGCCCGGCTCCGCAAAGGCGACCTCCAAGGCGGCCGGGACATGGCCGCGACGCTTGCCCCGTTCTGGGACCGGGTGGCAGGCCGGGTGCGCACAGCAGGTTTCTTCACCAAGGCGTTGCGCGCTGCCCGGCTGGTCGAAGACCCGGACTTAGCCGCCACTCTGTTGGGGCCATTCCACCTCCAGATGCTCACCCGCACCCACGCCAAGGAGTTCAGCGCTGTCCTGGACGCCTACGGCGAGGATTGGACGGCCGCGCTGGTAGCGAAGTGGTCGCCCACGCGGGGCTACTACTCAGACTCGACAGCCCAGAACACCGAGGCGTGGATGGCTGCGCTACCCCAGCTCTGCGACGCCCTGGGACACAACAGCGGCGCTGGCGCAGCTGCGGCCCGGTTGGTGCTCGCAGACGCAAAGCAGTGGGCTGCCAAGAACCTAAAGGCCGCGCTGGGACAGTCCTCCCCCACCCGGCGCGACAAGAACCTTTCCGATCTCGGCCAGCCCGTCGCCGCCATGATAAGCGCAGCGACGCTCGCCGGCGCAGACGACCTTCGCGACGAAATGATCAGGCTCGCGTGCTCCGACGCCGGCGGAGTGCTGCACTGCGCTATCGCAGTCCTACGAGCGACTCCGCGGTCGCAGTGGACGGACAACGGTCTCGGGGTGCTGACAGCCCACGTGCGCAACACACTTGGTCAGCTTCTCGCAGTGCCGCAGCGCTCAGTCGGCGACTGGTCGATCCAACTGCCACCTGGGTGTGAATGCGAGTTGTGCTCCAAGCTGTCTACCTTCCTAGCCGACCCCACCCGAACCCACTTCGAATGGCCGCTCCGCGAAGACGGCCGCGCCCACGTGCACCGCCGTATCGACGCCTCCGAGCTGCCGGTCAACCATCAGACCCGACGCTCCGGCCGGCCTTACACCCTCGTGCTGACAAAGACTGAAGCCCTTTTCGAAGGCGACCGCCAGGCCCGCCGATACTTCGAGACCACGCTAGCCTGGCTCGAAGGACGCCCGGAGGGTCGCTGACGCGGCGCCCAGCGGGTTCGCCGCCCGGCGGATGCCCCGCCCGGCGGATGCGCCTACGGATGCCTAACGGTCGGCGTGCCGGCGACGTCTATCAGCCAGGAATACCGCTTGGAGTGAGCGGTTCACCGCTTCTCTCGTGGTTGACGCTCCCGGGATTGACGAGGCTTCCTTGAGCAGGTCGCCGTCGATGTCTACCAGTCGCTTGTCCACCACCTGAGCAAATTTGGATTATGGCACTGTGGATATACCCGGGCGGATGACCTGGTGACTTGGGGACGATCCCGGCCGAGATCGTGAGAGTCGAGCAGTCCCTCGATGCCGCACTCAGCTAGGCGCGCCCGACGGCGCCCGGCGCTCTCCACCGGGTGCCATCGCGTCCGCCCACCCTGTCATAGCCAACTTCCGCGCAAAGTCCTGTACGTGAGACGCCCGAAGGCGGAACTCCGCCTCGACGACAGCCGTTCGGGGACCCGAACCGTCGTCGAAGGCGACGGCCGAATCTACCTCGTCATGGGCCGGGCGACGGCCGGCGGCGGTGAGGCTCGGGAGGATGCGGACGGCTAGGGGGCACCACCGGCGCTGCGGCGCTCGGATGGCCGTGTCGTGCTCCTCGCATCCGCTCCTGGAGTTGGTGGAGCTCGTGGAGAGCGTCTCGGTCCTTCGGCCGGCCGGCGAGCTCCTTGGAGGCGACGATTGCGTCAGGCTGGCGACGCGGATGCGCACGCCGGCGTAGTCGAGGACCTGGACTATGCGGGCGAGATCAGACTCGGGGGGCTCGGACAGGGTCCCAGTCCCAGTCGAGGTGGGTCCACGCCGGGCCGTAGCGTTCCTCGTGCTCTCGGGCGCGTGCCTCGAGCTGCTCGAAGGTCAGACCCGCTGCGCGCTCGGCGTCGATCTCCTTCAGCCAGGCGAGGAGCTTCTCCTTGGTGTTGATGACTCGCCCGTCCCAGGTGACCGTGACGTCGTCCTCGGTGGGCGGCGGGGCGTGTCGAACAGCCTCCGCGAGCTCCTGGAAGGTAAGGACCAGCTCCGCCTCACTGTCGTCCTGGCGGCTCACCTTGCTCACATCTCCAGGTTACCAGCGTCGACGTCCCCCCCAATGGGAAGCCCTGACCGAGTTTGTGCGCCGCCGCCATGCCTACCAGCGTACCTACGCCGGTACGGAACGGTGTAGGTGAGGGCCGGGTCGGTCTTCCCGGCCCGGCCCTCGTGCGAGCCGCCGGTCTCGGCCAGCCGTTCCCAGGTGACCACGGCGATGTAGACCGGCTCAGCGTCGTCACGCTGGCCTTCAGAGCTCCAAGCTCGTGGCGCACGGCACCGAGATGCTGCTGCACGACCCCAAACTCGTGGCGCAGGGCTGAAAGTTCCTGGTGACAGACAGCGAATGTCCGGATCGCCGACGTGGTGAACTCTGCGAAACGCTCCGGTAGCTTCACCAGTTCGTCTTGTGGATATGGTCCTTGCATAGTCACAGTCCCCTCCCCTCTTAAGCTGGGGATATCCCGGTCTGGCGATGTGGGTCTGACCTTGCCAGGAAAGTGCCCTATCATGTTACTTCATGATGTTATCGTAATATCCGAAGTCTCACTTGTGCTTTAGAGTAAGTGTCGCCTTCCAGAGTCTGGGCTCCAAGTCGCAACGCACGTCGCCCAGAGAGGGCCGACCGGCAGGCTGGAAGGCCAATCCGAGCTCGCAACTCAGCTATAAGACTGAGAGGAAGAACCCACTAGACGTGACAGATATCGCGGAGATACTCGACCCGGCCGCCCTGGAAGTCCAGATTGCCGGCGGGCTGATCACCCGACGCCGGCTGGCCGGTACGTCGATCGTCGTGTACAACTACACGGCGCGCGCCGCTTCCAAAAATTTGTGGACCGTCGAGACCGTTCACTGTCGAGGCCTGGTCGTCGACGAGGCTTCCGGCGTGGTGCTGGCCCGGCCTTTCGCTAAGTTCTTCGACCTCGACCACACCTCCGTGCCCACTGGCGGTCCGATCGTCGCCTCCGAGAAGGTGGACGGTTCCCTGGGTGTCCTCTACCGGCGCTCTGACGGTTGGGCGATCACCACCCGGGGCGACCCGAACTCGTGGCAGGCGGCGGCAGCCACCGAACTTTGGAGGAACCGGCATGGGAGTGTGACCCCGCCTGACGGTGTCACCTGGCTTTTCGAGATCGTCCTACCGGAGAACCGTGTCGTCGTCGACTACGGGGAACGCCGGGAGCTGATCGGCTTGGCCGCAATCGACATCGCCACCGGACGGGACATCGGACTGCCCCAAGGCTTCGACGGGCCTATGGCCGAACGTGTCGACTGCTCGGACGGGCATCTCGCCGAGATACTCGGCGAGATGGAGCGCCAAGGAAACCGCGAAGGACTGGTCCTCCTATGGCCCGACGACAACGTGCGCGCCAAGGTGAAACTTGCCGCATACACAAGGTTGCACCGGCTGCTCTTCGCCACGTCCACGAAGACCGTGTGGGAGGCGCTCGTCGCGGGTGATGATCCGCTCGCCGGCTACGACAACACCCCAGACGAGTTACGGGCTTTCGTAGCAGAACGTGCGCAGCGGATGCGCCGCCGTCACGAGCAGCTGGTCGCCGGGGCCGAAGCGTTCGTCTACAGGCTGGGCCCGCACGTGAGGGCCGACCGCCGGCTGGCGGCGCAAGAGATCAAAAAGGCGGCGCAGCCGGGACTGTGCTTCCTCGCGTTGGACGGCCACACGCAAGGTTTGCGGGACGCCGCGTGGAAGCTGGTGCGCCCCGCCCGGGCCGAAATGTTCGCCACAGAAGACGAAACCAACGATTGAAGCAACCGCACGGTAACCCACCCGGACAGACGGGGCGGTCACCAGAATCCACTTCGGGGCCAAACGAGGAAAGCCCAGCTGGCCCGAAGCTTCGCCAGCGGCAAATTAGGAGAGCGCGTGGACGTCGAGGTCGAAGCAAGAGACTCGCGAGTAGGATCGTCGAAGGGACCCGACGGGCGTCGCTTGCCGGGCTACGAGCATCATACGAACTGAGCAGACCGGACACGAAAAGGCGAGGATGAGCGACACCGAGACACACAAGATTGAGACGCTCACCTGGGAAGACTTCGGCCGGGCCAGCCGCCAACTCGCCCAGCAGGTGGCCGACAGCGGGTACCAGCCCGACCTGATGGTCGCCATAGCCAGAGGAGGCCTTCCCATAGGAGGAGCGCTCGCCTACTCGCTCGGCATGAAGAACTGCACCGCTATCAACGTGAAGTTCTACACCGGCATCGACGCCCGCCTCGACGTGCCCGTCCTGCTGCCACCCACTCCCCCACTGGTAGACCTGGCGGGACTCGACGTGCTCTTAGCCGACGACGTAGCAGACTCCGGCGAAACCCTTGCCATGGTCGTCGACATGCTCAAAGGCCACGTCAACGCGCTACGCACCGCCGTCCTCTACCACAAGCCGCGCTCGGTCATAGTCCCCGACTACACCTGGTCCACCACCAGCGACTGGATCCACTTCCCCTGGGACGAACCCCCGGTAGTCCCCAACACCCCACCCGACGCAGGCTAGAGCAGGCACCGGCCGCCGGCAGCGTCGAATCAGCCGGGCGGCCTCCTGACTGGTCGACCGGATCTGCTCGGCCGACATCCGCTAGCTCAAGCTGCGGGGCAGCGGATCGCCTCCGCCGTTGCCGCGCAGACCGCCAGCAGCGTGTGAGGAGCGTCGCAGCGGGAGGCCTTGATCTCTGGTAGTCCACCACGACCGGGTTTGCGCTCACAGCGCCGAATATCCCCTGCCGATCTCAAATGACATACCGGTCGGGCGCTGGCTCGTCGAGTCGAGAGTCGCTCAGCATAGCGAGGTGGAGCTAACTACGTGGATGCTCCTCCTACCGGCGTATTCTTACTCCGGTAACCGGAGCATGGCCGCTAGCGGTACTTTCCGGGCTATTGCCTGTGAGGTGGTAAATGCGCAGGTGGGAGGGGGTGTTTCGGTCCGGTCTGCGTATTACCTAACCGAGGGAGGTCTGGATCGTTTGGTCAGGGTTTAGCCTTGATACACCGCGTAGCGGCATGAACTGACGCTCGCGTATCCGCGGAAAATGCCCCCATTGCTGGGAGAATTGCGGTTACTGACGCCGTAGTTCTCGCCCACAAAGGAGGCACTTTCTGTGAAGCCAGTATCGCGCGGCATCGACCGCGTCGCGGTGACCTTCGACGAGCCCAACCTGGTGGCCAACGCCGGGCTGTTGCTCGTCGCCACGCTGGCCACACGGCTCGGCCTCGAGCGCCTGGCCAACGCCACGATCGATCTCTCGGGGCGGGTCGGAGGCTTTCAGCCCGGCCGAAAGATCCTGACCATCGTGCACGCCATGGTGGCCGGCGCCACCCACATCGACCACGCCGACATGCTGCGGGCCGGCTCGACCGGAGAGGTGCTCGGACATCGGGTGATGGCGCCGTCGACCCTGGGCACCTTCTTGCGCGCTTTCACCTTCGGCCACGTCCGCCAGTTCGAAAAGCTCGTCGGCGAGGCTCTCGCGGCGGCGTGGGCGCTCGGGGCCGGACCCAAAGACGAGCGCCTGGTGATCGACGTCGACTCCACCATCGACGAGGTGTACGGCAAGAAGAAGATCGGCGCCGCCTACGGCTACACCAAGGTGCTGGGCTACCACCCGCTGCTGGCCACCTGGGCCAAGACCGGCGAGATCCTCCACGCCCGGCTGCGCAAGGGTTCGGCCAACACTCAGCGCGGCATCAAGCGCTTCAGCGAAGAGCTCATCGCCCGGGTGCGCCGGGCCGGGGCAACGGGACAGATCGTCATGCGCTTCGACTCGGGCTTTTGGTCCAAGGACACCATCGCCGTCCTCGAGCGCCTCGGCGTCTCCTACACCATGGCCGTGCGCACGAACACCAAGGGCCTGGCCCAGGCCATCGCGGCCATCACCGAAGACGCCTGGACGCCGATCGAGTACCCCGAAGGGGGACAGGCCGCCGTCGCCGAGACCACGTATAAGGGCATCCGCCTCGTCGTGCGCCGCACCCGACTCGTCGGTCCCCAGGCCACCTTGTGGCCCAACTGGCGTCACTTCGCCTTCTTGACCGACCTCGACGGTCCCGCCACAGAGATCGACGCCTTTCACCGCCAGCACGCGACGGTCGAGCTCGCCATCGACGACTGGAAGGAGGGAGCAGGCATGGAGCACTGCCCCTCGGGCAACTTCAGCGCCAATGGGGCCTGGCTGTGCTGCGCCGTCCTCGCCCACAACCTCATCCGCTGGAGCGCTGCGCTGGGCGACCTGATCGAAGAGAACGAGACGCTCGTCGTGGCGCGCACCTTGCGCACCCGCTATTTCGCCGTCCCGGCCCGCCTCGTCAACCGTTCGGGGCGCCCCACGTTGCGCATGCCGACGCAATGGCCCTGGCGTGTCAAGTTCTCCCACGCGCTGACGAACCTGCGCGCCGTCGCCTTCGCTCCGACCTGAGCACCGTCTGCGCGGACCGGCGTGGCCGCAGACGAGCACCCCACACGCTGACAACCGAGCGGTCCAAGAGCCTCTGGTCGAGCACGTCTCGACACACGAGCGGCGGCCAGAAGTCCTAACCAACTTTCCAAAACTGCAACAGGGACGAACTGATATGGGCCTACGCGGTGGATCGAGGCTTAGTTAGGCGACTCAGGCTACTTTCGCGAAGCATTCTACTCCCAAGCCGGTCTCAGCGGCGCGCCCAAGACCGTCCTCGCCGACGCCGACTACTGCTCGGAGGACAACCTCGCGGCCGTCGAGGACCTCGGCCCCGACGTGCTCGCCGCCACTGGTCGCGAGCGTCACGGCGAGAAGTTCCAAAAGTCCCCGCGGGCCCGATCCCAAAAGACGCCACCCGTCGTGAGCGAATGGCTCGCCGCCTGCGGACGAAGAAGGGGCGGGCCGACTACGCCCGCAGAAAGGCGATCGTCGAACCAGCCTTCGGGCAGATGCAACTCCGACAGCACGCCGGCGCGCTCCGCCTGCGCGGCCGGGCCGGTGCCCAGGGCGAGTGGACCCGCCACGTCATCTGCCACAACCTGCGCAAGCTCGCCAACGCAGGCGGAATGGCCGTGCTGGCGCTGGCATGAGGGGCTCGCAGTCCCCGTGCGGCCGTCTTGGACCCGGCACACGGCCCGTCCTCACCCTCGAATCGAAAGTGATCACGCCGACATCGGCATCTACGTCCCCCCGAACTGGTGCTGCGCCCGGTTCAGACCCACGCTCCTAGGCGTTGATGGCCGGCTGACCGGGCGGCCTCGACGAGCTTGGCTGTGTGTTCGGCCTGTTGGCGGTGGACTGGCAGAAACTGGACTGTCGTCCGGAAATCCGGGCACATCAAACACGCGTTGGGATGGGGACAGTCTTGTTGGCGCGGACGGCCGCAGTAGCCGTAGCGCTCACGGCTCGATCCGATCAAGGAGTTCGCCGGCACCGTCGAGGCCCACTGGGACCGGATCCTCGCTTGGCAGAAGCACCGGCTCAGCACCGGGCTCCTCTAGGGCACGAACTCGCTCGTGCAGGCAGCCAAACGCTGGACTCGTGGCTACCGCTCGAAGGAGAAGAAGATCACCTTCTCCTACCTAATCGCCGGCAAGCTCCCAGCACCCCAAATCCACACGATCAAGCGAGAAACCCTATTTCGGCCCACACGGGTGGGCCAAAATAGGGACTTGTTCAGCTTGGTGGATTGCGTCAAGATGCTACCCTGAGGGATCGCGTTCATAGAGTTGCGGCATGTGGCCGTGTCGGCCATGACAAGCCCTTGCGGGGTACGCACGAGGGAGGCCCAGCATTGAGAGGTGAGGGAAAGAGGCCAAGGCGGCTCTCGTTGCTCGCGACGAGCGCTATCGCACTCGTCGGGCTTGTCGCCTCGGCGGCAACATCCAACTTCGCTAGCCTGGCCGCTGTCGCTGAGACGACACCAAGCTCGGCAGTGGTCCGCCTGGCTGGTTCGACGGTAGCGACGTTGGGCTCCAGCCACGTTACTCCGCTCAAGGAGAGTCGAGCGGAGCTCTCGCAGCCGGTCAGCGTCACAGTAACCTTGAAGCGGGCCAACCAGGTCGGCTTCGACTCCTATTTGGCAGGGGTCGAGAATCCCTCCTCAATACTCTACAAACACTATCTGAGCCAGGCTCAGCTGGTCGCTGCGTTCGGCCCAAGTGCGACCGCGTACGACTCGGTGCGCTCGTGGCTGACCTCGGAGGGTTTCAGCGTAGTCGAAGGCTCCGCCGACAGGCTGACTATAACGGTGAAGGGCACCCGGGCCGTAGCCGAGAAAGCCTTTGAGACCACGATCGACGACTACAGCCTCGACGGCCGCGCCGTGTACGCCAACAGCGAGGACCCGGCCATGCCCGCGTCTATAGCTGGCTACGTACAGTCGGTCGCAGGCCTCGACAACATCGCTCGACCAGCGGCGACCCCCAAAACTGCCAGCGTCGCAACATCAGCTCCGCGACCGGCGAACGTGAGGGATCCGAAGCTTGTCAACCAGACCTGCATCGGGGCGATTCCAAGTCTGATTAGCCGGATTGGCGACCTACAAAACCTCACCAGCGTCTTGACTGGCAGCAACGTGGACTGGTCGGTAGTAGCCGGCGTCCTCGGTTTGATGTCGGTTGCCCTGGCCAACCTCTTGGCTCCGCTCACGGTCGTCGCAGGTTCGGTGGCGGCCGGCTGGCAGGTCGGCACCTGCCTCGCTTACTGGATCGGTTACTACAAGAACACCGGCAACCCCAACCCTTTCAAGTTCGGCACGAATGGTAAGGGGAATTGGGGGTTCGGCGACCCACCCCAGAAGCTAGGTCTGCTCGAATATGACACTTTCGCACCTTCCGACGTAGCAGACTGGCTTTCCGTCGAAGGTCTCTCTTCGAGCCTCCTGAGCCAGCTGAGCTCGCAGCCGGTCGACGGTGGGGTAGCCCGGCCTGGCCCGGACGAAGCCGAAGTGCTCTTAGACATCGAAGCGGCGATTCTCGCCGACCCGACCGCCAACTACGTAGTCTTCGACGCTCCGGCGTCGACGTCGTTCGAAGCGATGTTCAACGCTATGCTAGGCGACGGCGTCACGGTTATCTCCAACTCATGGGCGCAGTGCGAGGACCAAACCAGCTCAGCCGAAGCCGATGCGATCAACTCAGTGCTCGCCGAAGCGGCCGCGAGTGGGGTAGCCGTGGTCAACGCTACCGGAGATCACGGGTCGGCTTGCCTAGACGGCAGCGGCGACACGGTCAGTGTGCCCGCCGATTCTCCCAATGCCATCGCCGTCGGGGGGACCACCCCTGTGTACGGTCCTGGCCTGGTTCACGCCGGGGAGTACTGGTGGGGAGACCCGGTGGCAGGGGGCGGCTCGACCGGCGGGTCAGGTGGTTACGGCGTGTCGAAATACTTCTCCCGCCCCTCCTTTCAGGACGGGTACACCAATGCGGCTGGGAGATCCGTTCCTGATCTGGTGGTCGACGCAGATCCCAATCAGGGGCTCGAGATATGCGAGGCCAGCTCCGGCGGCTGCCCGACGGGAGTCCTCTACGGAGGGACAAGCATGGCCGCGCCGGAACTGGCCGGTTTGATCGCCTCGATGAACGCTGACCTCGGATCGGACGCTGGAAACCTCGATCCTCTATTCTACTCGGCGGCAAAAGCCTCTCCTGGCACCTTCAACTCCATTCTCGGCACCGACGGGGACTTCTCCCACGTCGGACTGGGTTCGCCCAACTTCGACCTGATAGGACGCTACGTCACCGGCCAAACACTCAGTTCTGTTGACCCGAGCCTTTCGAAAGTTGCCACGTTGACAGGCTCAACCCCAGCCGACGGAACGGCAGGCGCTTTAGTGCACGTCGTGCTTTACGATACTTCTGGATTCCCGGTACCAGACAAAGCCGTGACCCTTCGAACCGGCAATTCACGGACGGCGGACATAACAGCGATGTCCGGCACCACCGACACTTCGGGAGAGGCCTCCTTCGAGATAACAGACACCGTCCCGGAGACTCTAACCCTGATTGCCACAGACACCACCGACGGTGCCGTGCTCGCGAATCAGCCGACAGTAACTTTTGTTCCTCCGCCCGCCGTCAGTGGCAGTGTGACCGTCAGTCCCAACGACGTGACCGCTGATGGGTCGACGGCCGCTACCGTCACCGTTACTCTACGTGACGGCAAGGGTCAGCCTGCGGTATCCAAGACCGTGTCGGTATCGGAGGGGTCAGGTCACGCAGTGATCACCGGCACAGGACCGACCCCGGGGGTTACCGGCAACGCAGGGACCGCGACGTTTACCGTGACAGACGAGACGGCCGAGACGATCACCGTATCCGCGACCGACGTGACCGACGGGAATCTGCCGATACCGGCGGCGACTGGAACTTCGCCGTCGATCACCTTCACCGGTGGCTCCGTTTCGAACAACTGCCCAATTCCGTCCGTAAGCGCCGCTACCGGCTACCAACTGTCGAATTTCGCGAGCGGGTTCTACGACGGCAGTCTCGCACACGTGGTGGGCTGCAGCGGGGTCGCCGCCGCAGCATGGGACTCGTCCGGAAGCCTGTTGGCACCAGATTCACTGACTGGAAATGTGTATAAGTTTGGACCCAGCGGAGGAACCGCTAACGACGCTAACAAACTCACAGCCACAGCGTTGGGACTGTACCTTTCGTCCGTGGTCGTCGGCAAGAACGGTGATATATACGCTTTGCAGACCTATACTTGCCACGCGACGACGTGCCCCTCCACCGCTAACGGCACAGGGGACGCCGAGATCTACCAACTCGACCCGACCACCGGAGCCATTGAGCGGACGGTCGCATGGGACCTCCCGTGGGACAGCTGGCTTGCAGTCGATCCGATGAGTGGCAACCTGTTCGCCGGCAACAGCATCGACAATTACGTTACCACCCCTGACATCGTGGAGATCACAGACCCCGGTCCGACCAAAGGGCCAGCAGACTGCTCGCCGGGGGGTTGGCCGGCTAACTCCCAACCACCGAATGCGGGAGCGACCAACTGCGTTGTCTACGCTGCGCCAGGTCAATCCGACGACGGGGTCTTCGCACCAGATGGCACCCTGTACGTACGCGGAGCTGGCTCCATACCCAGTCTGGGACGGGACATCTGGAGTATCACAGGGACCGGCAGCGCCAACCCGGGCGTGTCCACCCTGGTCAGCCAAGGAGTAGGCAGCGGAGGCTACATGGCGGTCCTCAACTCGGGTTCGGGTCCTGGCCGAGCTACTCTCGCTGTCAATGACGGAAGCGGCATCGAATCGCTCAACCTGGCAGACGGTGCGACGTCATCCCTCGTGAACGGCGCTGGGCAGGTCGAAGGCGTCGGCCCGGACGGGTGCCTTTACGTCGGAGTCATCAACGCTATCGACCGACTATCGCCCAACGCCGGCCGGTGCACATTTTCCTCTGGCTCATTCGCTCCCACTTTGACGTTGAGTCCACCCTCTGCTCAGGCAACGCAGGGATCACAGGCGACGTTGACCGCAACCATTGCCGCTGCCGGGGAGACGACTGGCACTCCCGTTCACTTCGTCGTAACCGGAGCAAACCAGCAGCCGAGCCTCGTACTTGCAGGGTCCGACGGCACGGCCACATTCACCTACACGGGCGTTAGCACCGGCACCGACACGATCCAAGCTCTTGCGACACTGGACGGTGTCGAAGTCGCTTCCGCTCCAGTCCAAGTGACCTGGTCTGGTGGGCTCCACGTGGCTTCGCTGACGATGAACGCAAGCCAGCAGGCCGGCGCGGCTGGGAAACCGGCAACCCTCATAGCCAACCTGCTAGACGTGAGCGTGTCACCACCTTCCCCGATAGCCCACGCGGCCGTGACCCTTGCGCTAGGGACCCAGTCCTGCCAGGCAACCACGGACACCAACGGCAACGCAGAATGCCAGGTGACTCCCACCGAGCCCGGTCAACTGCTCGCTGCTACCGCTTCTTTCGCTGGAGACGCGTCCTACACAAGTGCGACCACGTCATCCGCTTTCGTCGTGACACCCCTCCCTGCGAGCGTGACAGCCCCCCCTGCCGGTGGCTCCGCCTCTGTTGGCTACTGGCTAGCAGCATCAGACGGAGGAGTGTTCAGCTTCGGAGACGCCAACTTCTACGGCAGCATGGCGGGAAGACCGCTAAACCGCCCCGTCGTCGCGATCACCCCAACCCCCGACGGCAAAGGCTACTGGCTCGCAGCATCAGACGGAGGAGTGTTCAGCTTCGGAGACGCCAACTTCTACGGCAGCATGGGGGGAAAGCCGCTAAACCGCCCCGTCGTCGCGGCAAGTTCGCCAGTCGGCTGACTAGGAATGCGACTCGGCCCCGGATCGTCGGCCAGCTCCGGCCCGGCCGGAGGGACTATGAGGGCCCCCGGACGCGTCAAGCCTGGAAGCCAAGGCTCCCAGCTCGGCCCGCCGCCGCACTCCGGTCTTGTCCCTGATCCGCTCCAGATACGATCTGACCGTGTGTGTAGACACTCCCAGCGCCGCTGCTACGCCTCTGTCAGTCTCCCCCGACGCCACGAGCGAAAGCACCTGGCGTTCCCGGTCGCTCAGAACTGGCCCTCCAGAGCCACCACTATGAGAGGCGAGCAGATACCCGGCTAGGGTCGGACTAACATAGGTCAACCCTGACGCTACTGTTCGTAGTGCTGAAATCACTTCAATCGCGTCCGCATCCTTGGTGAGGTAGCCTCTCGCCCCCGCCGCGATCGCCTCCACCGCAGCCTTCGGCGAGGCGGCTGCCGACAGCACTAGAACAGCCGAAGCGGTTCTGCACACGCGAGCAACGCCCTCCCCTCGCCGCGTCCCGGGTAGGTAAAGATCTAACAGCACTACGTCCGGTCGAGCGCCAAGACGCTCGTAGTCCTCGACGGAACCTACGCTACCTACGACGTCAACGCCTTCGACGCCGTCAAGTACATGGGCAAGCCCAGTCCTATACAGCGGATGGTCGTCGACTATCACCACGGAGATCACTCTCGGGGATGCGCGGTCGGGAACCTCCCACGTCACCGCTTCCACCTCAGTGTCACCACTGTGCCCGAGGCGGGAGCAGAGTCGACACTTGCACTACCGCCAATATCTGCCATGCGTCCGACGATCGACTCCGCTATCCCGAACCCGTTCCTGCCCGTCGAGGGATCGAAGCCGACGCCCCGATCTGCGACGACGAGCTCGACCGAGCCGTCCAGAGCTAACAATCTCACATAAGCCTGGCAAACCGATGCGTGCTTAGCAACATTCGCTAAGGCCTCGTCGCAAGCATGACACAGGGCCGCAACCACCCTTGGCGGAGGTTCAGCTTCGACGGTTGCCTGTAACTTCACGTCCATGATAGGTCGACAGTGCCGGTCGACTACATCAGAGACAGACTCAAGCAGAAGCCGGTGCACGTTCCCGCGGAGCTGGCTCTGCAGACGATTCGCCTCTGCGGCAGCAAATGTCCGAATCTCTGCTAGTCCTTGTACCCACCCTGCCCTGATCATCTCCAGTACCTGCAAAGCGCCGTCGTGGAGCAGGCGCAGCTGATCCAGATGCTCCTCCTCCGCCGCAAGATCCGCCTGGCGGCGGGCCTGCTCGACCTTCGCCTCCTCGAGCCGGCATGCCCGACTGCGAACTTGGGAGGCGAAGGAGCGACCGGCGATGAAGAAGGCCGCCATTGCCGCTGTGCTGGCGATGGCGTCCTGGCGCCTGCCGCTGACAGCCGCGTTCGCAACGAGGATTACTGAAGCCCCTTTCGCGGCCGCTCCGAGCGATTCGACGCCCATTGCCTGACCTACTACCGCATTCGCCCCCAGGCTCCACGGAGACCAATTGAGCCAAGAGCTGTGATCTGCAGGGTCGAGAAGCCCCTTTCCGACCAAGACGATCGCGGAGGACATGGCTGCGTCGGCCCGGGCGGCGCTAGGATCGTTCCATCGACGCCTCCGCGTGATCCGATGCGCCAGCCACGCAGATTCTCCCACTGCGACGACGAACTGGGTCGCAGCGCCGACCGCGCTCCGATAGCGTCCTCGTCCGGCGACAAGAGTAGCTAGCCCGGTGGCGAGACCCGCAAATCGCCAACTCAAGAATGCTATAAGAACGGCGCGCTCAGCCTGGCGGTACCCCAAAGTGTCGCCGCCGATGTCCGTCGGTCCGCCCGGGAAGGCCCTTCGGCTCGGGTCTGTCTCCATCGCTGCGGTACCGACTGGGACAGGGTGGGTGGTAGCTGACTGGTCGTCCGCTGGTATGGTGATGGTCCATTGGATCCCATCTCCTGGCGTCGACCGAACAGCAACATCGCCTCCCATCGACCCCAGAACTGAGCGGATGTCTTTAGGCTCCGTCGCTGCGCAAGCTCGCCGCATTGGGGCCATGCCCTGCCCGTGAAATCGGAGGGTTATCACCACCAAATCGCCGGTGCTTCTGACGCGAACCACGACCCGGTTCGCTCCTCGCTGTCCTGCTGCAAGTGCGAACGCCTGTCGCAAAACTTCGGTAATAGTCTCTGCAGCTGCAGCGTTGACATCAGCCGTCAGTTCCGCGTCGACCAACTCGACCCGCAGGCCACTACTAGAGCGCTCCTCGGCAAGCATCAGCCGGAGCGAAGCTGCCAGGCACGGGACCCGCATGCGGTCCGACGTCAAAGCCGAGCGCAAGCGACCCGCCTCACGACCTGCAAGGAGCACCGCCTCGTCGACGTCGCCGACTGACGACAACTTCCGAAGCACCCTGACCGCACCATCGTGAAGCTCCCGATGTTGGCGGACTCTCTCCGCGTCAACCGCTGCCCTCCTGGCTTGGGCGGCCAGGGCATTCCCGGCGCGATCAAGACTAACTGCGTATCGACGGTGCGAAAGTACGTACGACCGTGCGGCTACGTGGATTCCCGTCCAGCTAATTGCATCGTTGAAGGCGAGGGCCGCGCCTCCCAGGTGGGCGTCGCGACCCATAGGGCGCAACCCTACGACGATCGCTCCCGACGAGACCGCCGCAACCAGGGCTGCGGCTTCCTTCGAGCTTTCAGATGTAGCAGCCCCCATAACTGCTCCGATAGCCAAGTTCTTCATCCAGTTGGCACCTCGATCAGCGAGACCCGTCCGGCAAGCAAGGAGTCCCAGCACCGCAAAGCCGGCATCTAACCTCGCATATAGCCTTCCGCCTTGCACCTTGGGCTTCAAAGTGCGATCAAGCAGCCAGGCTGTCTCAGCAACCGCGCCGACGAAAAGGCCCAACTCAAGCCACGGCTTTTTGTAACGGCGCCAGTCAGCGAGCACCATCAGCCCTGAAAAGATCAGCTGGCCAACTTTCGCTGCCGAGAAGACGAGCGCGATCGCACGTTCGATCTCGTCCGAGCTAGACTGTTGGGTGATTCCGTCGGGAGAAACCACAACAAACAGTCTAGGACTACTGCGAGGCGGGCATTGCGCTCCGCCTTGTCGGCGTTATCCTGCCAGGAGTGGACGGGTCCCGACGTAGGCCCAGTCCGGCCACCCCCAAGGATCCGGACGGCGCCCGAGCCGGAAGACCTCCGCTGGAAGGTCCGCCTGCTTCACCCTCCGATGAGAAACGCGCGTGCCGCGGCGAGGACCGCCGGACCGACCTCGCCGAGATCACCGTCACGGAGCATCCGGGC
>DAHYHI010000127.1:0-2833 GCA_027391075.1 Acidimicrobiaceae bacterium
TTCGTGAGCGTCGCTTTGATCGGCCTCGCCCTCGGGGTAGTTGAGACTCTCGAACCCGCTGCGATGTCCCTGCTACGGTCTGGACGAATGACGGGACGAGGGATGGGGGCCCTTTCCGCGGCCAGGAGCGCGGGAACCTTCTCGGCGAACCTGGCGATGGGCCTTCTCTACGCTGTGAGCGCCTCGCTCGCCTACGGGTACGCGGCCATCCTCGCGGCAGCGGCCGGCGCGGTCGTGCTCGGCGCGCTCCCCGGGCTGCGTCGATGGCAAACCAGATCTGATCAGGCTGTGCCATGATAGGCCGATGAACGACATCACCGTGTACGGAGCGCCCTGGTGCCCAGACTGCAGGCGAGCCAAGGCTTTCCTCGTCTCCCACGAGGTGGCGTTCGACTGGGTGGACATAGACGAGGACCCGGAGGGACTGGCCAAGGTTCGTGAGCTCCAAAGCGGCGGCCAGACGATCCCGACGATCGTCTTCCCCGACGGCTCACTGCTGCTCGAACCCTCCGACGAGGAGTTGGCCAGCAAGCTCGGCATAAGCGTGCAAGCCCAGCGCGACTCCTACGACCTGGTGATCATCGGGGGCGGACCCGCCGGCCTGGCCGCTTCGATCTACGCCGCCCGAGAAGGTATCAGCTCGGTCGTTGTAGACGCAGGGGGCCTCGGCGGTAACGCGGCTGTCACCGAGCGAATCGACAACTATCCGGGGTTCCCCGAAGGTATCGGAGGACGCGAGCTCATGGACCGCTTCGTGACCCAGGCTCGCCGCTACGAAGTCGAACTGGTGAGCGCAGCGAGGGTTCAAGGCGTCGCCCGCGACGACAGCGGGGACGACCTCGTCGTCACCCTCGCCAACGGCCAGGAGATAGTCGCCCACGCGGTCCTCGTGGCGACCGGGTCCACCTACCGCCACCTTGGAATACCCGGAGAGGAGGATCTGATCGGGGCTGGAGTGCATTTCTGCGCCACCTGTGACGGCCCGTTCTACAAGGGGGCCGAGGAAGTCCTCGTCGTCGGGGGTGGGAACTCCGCCCTCGAAGAGGGTCTCTTCCTCTCCAAGTTCGCCAAGCGGGTGAGGATCGTCGAGCGCTCCCCTGCTCTGACCGCCTCGGCTTTGCTGCAGGACAAGATCCGCTCCCATCCGGCGTTCGAGGTCCACACCGGGATCGGGCTCGAAGCCTTCGTCGGTGACGGACACATCGAGAAGGTCGTCGCCAAGGACCTCCAAAGCGGCGAACCCCTCGAGTGGAGTCCAGCGGCCGTGTTCGTCTTCATCGGACTCGACCCCAACTCGGCTTTCATCGCCGGCGCCGCGGAGGTCGACCGCTGGGGTTTCATCACGACGGACGAGGCCTACCGCACTTCCCTGCCGGGACTCTACGCGGCGGGCGACGTCCGTGCCGGCTCCACCAAGCAGTTGGCCGCAGCTGTAGGCGAAGGCGTAGCCGCCCTCCTGTCGGTCCGGATGTACCTCCAGCAGCACCGCCACATTCCCATGATCGACGTCAACGCCTGAAGTCACCGACGGCGGGTCTCGTCGCAACCAGCCCATCTACACCAAACTCAATGCAACTGAACGATTCCGTCAACCCACGGCGACCGCCCGAGCTATAGCAGCGAAGGATTGCCAGTCCGTCACGGAAACTTCACATGGTCGTCCCATGGTTGCCACGTACTTCTCACCTCCGGCCAGATTGAGCAGCCTCGTCAATGAGTAAGTCGATGTAGCAATTAAAATCGAAGATTCCCAAGCGCCCACCGAAATCGAGGTTTGCGATGATCCTCGCTGACTCCGTCGTTTAACACTCCTCTAGCCAGCCGTTGCGACCGCGAGTTGAGATGACGACCGGTTGAACCGATGCGTAGAGCCACTTGAGCCTCTACGGTGGCAGCCGCGCAACGACCCGCCCAACGGGCTGCCTCGTTCGGCGATCGCCGTATCGTTTTCGGTATTGACGGTCCGGCGAGACTCAGTGAGTAGCCAGGCGATATCGACTGCAGCCCAGCCAGGACTACGCTGCCGCCTTGCGATGCTGTTGTCCTTTGCGGAGGTGGGCTCCCGACACCTCGACGGTGAAGCATCAGCTAGCTTTGCAAGGTCACTTGCCGGGATGCACGAGGGTATAGAGCAGGTCGAACACCGTCGTCCCGATCTGGCGAAGCGACACGACGACATCATCGCATCCCGGGCCTTGTTCAACGACGACATCGCCGGGGCTTCACGAGGCTCTCGACGCCCTTGCAGCGATCGCAGATCGCGACTTCGACGGTGGAGTCACCTGAACAGTTCGTCACTGTCGTCTACACGGGCCAACGACCGCGACGGCCGACCTCCCCCGCCAAAGCGTCGCCGTTGTCGAGGGTGGTTCCCGCGCCGGCGGCGATCTGCTCGCTGGGCTCCCGTTCCCCGGCCTGCCATGCGTCGGTCCAGGGCCATGACTGCTCGGCCGGGATCGACTTCAGTGCGCGCATCGTCACCTGGCCTGCCTCCACCTCAAACGCCACGTCATCGCCCTCCTCGACGTGCAGGGCCTCCCGGGCCTCTCGGGGCAGCGTGATCTGCCCCCTGCTCCTAGCCACCGCTCGGGCCACCTGTGCTCCTCTGAGCTTTGTCCTTTCAGAGTTTCATGCTCGCAGCGATCCCCGACCCAGCGCCAGGCGCGGCCGGGTCCGGACGTCGGGTAGGCGACGGGATCCGTGACCGGGACGGCTCCGGTGCGGGTTCCCCTTCGGAGGCGTCTTCGCTGTATTCGCTGCGGCGGCATCTCCCGAGGGACCGGGCGAAGTGGGGTTAGGGGGCTTTCCCGGCGGGGCGCTATCTTCTGGTGCG